>CAWDJA010000013.1:0-189298 GCA_963802485.1 uncultured Actinomycetota bacterium | reverse complement strand
TGCTCGCCGGCAGCGGATTCGGCCTCGAGAAGCGCGCGTCGCTGTTGGAGCGTCGCGACCCCGGCACCGCCGCCGCACTCCGCAGGGCGCAGTTCATGAGCGACTTCCCCGGCGGCGGCATGTTCGGCGACGAGGGGTTCTCCACCGTCTGCACGCCGAGCCGGCGCAGTGGGCTCGACATGGCGCGCATCCGCTCCACCGACTCCGACCTCCGCGTCGAGCCGCCCGAGGAGTCGCTGCCGCCGATGCCGGCCACGGTCGTCGCGCTGGCCCGCAGCGAGCACGTGCCGCAGGCGCCGCGCCCGCGGCATCCGTCGACCACGTCGCCCGTCAGGGCTCAGGCCGGCGCGGCGAAGAGCTCGGGCCACCAGCCGACGACCAGCGGGTAGCCGACGAACGACACGACGTCGATGATCCAGTGCGCGATGACGAGCGGCATCGTGCGACCCCATCGCGCGTAGCACCAGCCGAACACGATGCCCATCGCGACGTTCCCGAAGAACGGCCCGAACCCCTGGTAGAGGTGGTAGCTGCCGCGGAGCACCGCGCTCGAGAGGATCGTGGCCCAGCGCCCGACCCCCAGCTCGGCGAACCGCGTGAAGAGGTAGCCGACGACGATGACCTCCTCGGTCAGCGCCGCCTCCAGCGCGCGGAACACGAGGATCGGCACCGTCCACCAGAACCAGTCCGCCGGTGAGGTCTGCACCGCGACGGTGAGGCCGAGCGCCCGGCCGACCGCGTACAGCACGAGTCCGGGCACGCCGATCACGGCGACGAGCAGCAGGCCGGATGCCGCGTCGCGACCGGGTCGGGTGAAGTCGAGCCCGATCCGCCGGAACGGGCTGCGGCCGGGCACCCACAGCAGGTAGAGCACCAGGGCGACCGCCGAAGAGCCCGAAGAAGACGTCGAGGAACTGGTAGGTGAAGTCCAGCCACTCGCGACTCGACCGCGAGGGATTGAGGGCGACGCTCTGGTCGCCGAGCGCGCGCTCCTCGGTGAGCTTCGCCGCGAGTGAGACGATGGAGTACACCGCGGAGGCCCCGAGCGTCAACCCCAGGACGATCACGACCTCGATTCGCAGGCGCCATGCAGTCGACATGCGGTAATCCTCGCACGCGCGCTCCGGCGCGCAAGAATCGTGCGCGCAGAGAGCGGTTTCCGCCATCGCGTCCCTCGCTACATTGCGCGTCGGTAACGGTTTCCTCTGGAGTTTGCTTCCGTGCAAGCTGCTTCATAGTCTCGATCTACTAGGCGCTCCAGTGCGGCCAGAAGCCGTGCTGTCCGAGCACATCTCACAGGAGGAACATTGAAGATCAAGAGATTTGGCGTGGCCGCCATTGCTCTTGCGGCCGCGGGCGTCATCACGCTCGCCGGCTGCACGAGCGGCTCGCCTGAGTCGACCGGCGAGGCCGGCGCGTCGACGGCGGTCATCACGGTCAACAACACCGAGCCCCAGAACCCGCTGATCCCGACCAACACCAACGAGGTCGGCGGTGGACTCGTCCTGCAGAACATCTTCGCGGGCCTCGTGTACTACGACGCCGAGGGCGCCGTGCACAACGACGTCGCCGAGTCGATCGAGACCGATGACGCGCAGACCTACACGATCAAGATCCGCGACGGCCTGACCTTCACCAACGGCGACCCGGTGAACGCCGAGTCCTTCGTCACGGCGTGGAACTACGGTGCCGCGCTCGACAACGCGCAGCTCTCCAGCTACTTCTTCGAGTCGCATCGAGGGCTTCAGCTACGAGGAGAACGTCGAGGAGCTGTCGGGCCTCGAGGTCGTCGACGACCTGACCTTCACCGTCACGCTCAACGCAGCCCGAGTCGGACTTCCCGCTGCGCCTCGGCTACACGGCGTACTTCCCGCTGCCCGAGTCGGCGTGGGAGGACATCGAGGCGTTCGGTGAGAACCCGATCGGCAACGGCCCGTACATGCTCGACGGCGAGGGCGCCTGGCAGCACAACGAGCGCATCGGCCTCGTGACGAACGAGGACTACGACGGTCCGCGCGAGGCGCAGAACGGCGGCCTCGACATGATCCTCTACGCCAGCCTGGACGCCGCGTACGCCGACCTGCAGGGCGGCAACCTCGACGTCCTCCAGGACATCCCCGACAGCGCGCTCCAGACGTTCGAGACGGAGTTCGAGGGTCGTTCGGTGAACCAGCCCGCAGCGGCGAACGCCACGATCACGATCCCCGATCGCCTGGCGCACTTCAGCGGCGACGAGGGCAAGCTCCGCCGTGCGGCCATCTCGCACGCGATCAACCGCGAGGAGATCACCGACGTGATCTTCAACGGCACGCGCACGCCGGCCCAGGACTTCACGTCGCCCGGTCATCGACGGCTACTCGGAGGACATCCCGGGCTCCGAGGTGCTCGACTTCGACGCCGACGCGGCGAAGGACCTCTGGGCGCAGGCCGACGCGATCGCCCCGTGGACGGGTACGTTCGAGATCGCCTACAACGCCGACGGCCCCAACCAGGGCTGGGTCGACGCGGTGGCGAACCAGATGAAGAACAACCTCGGCATCGAGGCGGCCGGCGCGCCGGTTCCCACGTTCGCCGAGCTGCGCACCTCGGTCACCGACCGCGCCATCCAGACGCCGTTCCGCACCGGCTGGCAGTTCGACTACCCGTCGATGTTCAACGGCCTCGGGCCGATCTTCGGCACCGACGCGGGCTCGAACGACGGCGACTACTCGAACCCCGAGTTCGACGCGCTGCTCGATGAGGGCTCTTCCGCGACCGAGGTCGAGGCCGGTATCGAGAAGTTCCAGCAGGCCCAGGAGATCCTCTTCGAGGACCTTCCCGCCATCCCGCTCTGGTACACCAACGCCATGGGCGCCTGGGGCGAGCAGGTCGACAACGTCGAGTTCGGCTGGGACAGCTGGCCGATCCTCAACCAGGTCACCAAGAGCGAGTAATTCTCGTTCCGGGGCGCCTCGGGGTTAGACTCTGAGGCGCCCGTGGGGCGGCAGCCGATCCGGCTGCCGCCCCACTCCCACGTATCCCCGGTGCGCAACCCGATCGGCGTAGCATCGTGTGGACGAACTCGCAAACGGTGAGGTTTCTTCAACATGTCAACAATCACGAAGAGCGGGGCCTGATCCATGGCCGGCTACATCGTGCGCCGACTGCTGCAGGCGATCCCTGTACTGCTCGGCACCACCTTCCTGATCTACTTCATGGTCTTCGCCATGCCCGGTGACCCGATCATCGCGCTCTTCGGCGAGAAGACCCCGCCCCCGGCGGTCGTCGAGCAACTGCGTGAGCGGTACCACCTCGACCAGCCGTTCATCGTCCAGTACTTCATCTTCCTCGGCAACATCTTCCGTGGCGACCTCGGCACCTCCTTCTCGGGTCAGCCCGTTTCCGAGATCCTCGCTGACGACGTTCCCCGTGACGCTGCGCCTCGCGGTGCTCGCGATCTTCTTCGAGATGGTCGCCGGCATCACGGTCGGCCTCATCTCGGGCCTGCGCAAGGGCGGCATCTTCGACGCGAGCGCGCTCGTCGTGAGCCTCGTCCTCATCTCGCTCCCGATCTTCGTGATCGCGTTCGTCGCGCAGTACATCTTCGGCATCCAACTCGGCTGGTTCAGAACCACCGTGAGCACCGGCGCGCCGACGCAGGACCTGATATTGCCGGCGCTGGTGCTGGCGACGATCAGCTTCGCGCAGATCAGCCGACTGACGAGGGCGTCGGTCATCGATACGGACACGCAGGACTTCGTTCGCACTGCCGCGAGCAAGGGCCTGTCCCGCAACCGCATCGTCCCCGTGCACATCCTGCGCAACTCGCTCATCCCCGTCGTCACCTATCTCGCCGTCGACTTCGGCGTGCTGATGGTCGGCGCGACGGTCACGGAGGGCATCTTCAACGTGCCCGGCGTCGGCCGCACCCTCTACCAGGCGATCATCCGCGGAGAGGGACCCACCGTCGTCTCCTTCGTGACCGTCATGGTGCTGATCTACCTCGTGGTGAACCTGCTGGTGGATCTGCTGTACGCCGTTCTCGACCCGAGGATCCGCTATGCCAAGTAACATCACCAGACCCGATCAGCAGCACTACGTCGCGCCGCTCGAGGAGACCCCGCTCGTCGCGATCGACAAGGTCAAGGCCGAGGGCAAGCCCACGAACCTGTGGACCGACGCGTGGCGAGACGTCCGCGGACGCCCGATGTTCTGGATCTCGTCCGCGCTCATCGTCATCGTCGTGATCGTCGCGCTGTTCCCGGGCCTGTTCACGCAGGTGCCGCCGAACAACGACTGCCAGCTCGCCAACAGCAACGGCGGTCCGACGGACGGCCACCCGCTCGGGTTCACCAAGCAGGGCTGCGACATCTACTCGCGCATCATCCACGGCACGTCCACGTCGCTCTCGGTCGGCATCATCGTGACCGTGCTCGTCTTCGTGCTCGGCATCGTCTTCGGCGCCTTCGCGGGCTTCTACGGCGGATGGCTCGACTCGGTGCTCTCGCGTATCGGCGACATCTTCTTCTCGATCCCCTACATCCTCGCGGCCGTGGTCATCATGTCGGTGCTCTCGCAGTACGCGAACGTGTGGGTGATCTCGCTCGCCATCGGCATATTCGCGTGGCCAGCCACAGCTCGCGTGCTGAGAGCCGAGATACTCAGGGTGAAGAACTCCGACTTCGTGATGGCGGCCACCGCCCTCGGCGTCTCGAAGTTCCGCATCCTGCTGCGTCACGTGCTGCCGAACTCGATCGCCCCGGTCATCGTCATCACGACGATCTCGCTCGCGTCGGCGATCGTCGCGGAGGCGACCCTGTCGTTCCTCGGTGTCGGCCTGCCGTCGAGCACCATGTCGTGGGGCAATGACATCAGCCAGGCGCAGACCGACCTCCGGACGGCGCCGCAGACGCTGATCCTGCCGTCCATCGCGCTGTCGATCACCGTGCTGAGCTTCATCATGCTCGGCGAGGTCATCCGCGACGCCCTCGACCCGAAGGCGAGGGCCCAGCGATGACCGAGATCGTGAACGGAGCGAACGTGCAGTCAGCAGACCGCCGTCGACGTCGGGGAGCGCCCGCTCCTGGAGATCAAGGACCTCCACGTCGGCTTCAGCACCCAGGACGGCGTGGTCAAGGCCGTCGACGGCGTGAACATCACGCTGTACCGCGGGCAGAGCCTCGCGATCGTCGGCGAGTCGGGCTCCGGCAAGTCGACGACCGCGCATGCGATCATCAACCTGCTCCCCGGCACCGGCCAGATCACCGGAGGCCAGATCCTCCTCGACGGCCAGGACCTCGCGAAGGCGTCGCCGAGGGAGATGGAGGCGATCCGCGGTCGCAAGATCGGATTCGTGCCGCAGGACCCGATGTCGAACCTCAACCCCGTGTGGTCGATCGGCTTCCAGGTCGAGGAGGCCATCAAGGCGAACGGCATCGCGACCGGGCGCAAGGAGGTCAAGAAGCGCGCGATCGAGGTGCTCAAGCAGGCCGGTCTGCAGGACGCCGACCGTCGCCTGAAGCAGTTCCCGCACCAGTTCTCCGGCGGCATGCGCCAGCGCGTGCTCATCGGCATGGGGCTCGCGGCCGACCCGCAGCTGCTCATCGCCGACGAGCCCACCTCGGCGCTCGACGTGACCGTGCAGCGCGTGATCCTCGACCACCTCGAGTCCCTCACCCGCGAGCTCGGCACGACGCTGCTGTTCATCACGCACGACCTCGGCCTCGCCGCCGAGCGCGCGGAGCAGCTCGTCGTCATGTACAAGGGCAAGATCGTGGAGTCCGGGCCGTCGGCCCAGATCCTGAAGGACCCGCAGCACCCGTACACGCAGCGACTGGTCGCCGCAGCGCCGAGCCTCGCCTCGCGCCGCATCCAGGCGACCGGGAGCATCGCGGCGGCCGAGTCGGGCATGCAGGCGGACGCCTCGCATGTGGCCGGCGAGGAGATCGACCTCATCGCCACCGCCGAGGCTCGTGCCGAGGCGCTCGAGGCAGCGGCATCCGCCCCGCCCGCGATCATCGTCGAGGACCTCACGAAGGTCTTCAAGATCCGCGGCTCGGGCGAGTTCACCGCGGTCGACCAGGTGTCGTTCGAGATCCCCAAGGGCACCACGATGGCCCTGGTCGGCGAGTCGGGCTCCGGCAAGTCGACCGTCGCGAAGATGCTGCTGAAGCTCGAGGACGCCACGAGCGGCAAGATCGTGGTCGGCGGCAAGGACCTCGCGTCGACGAGCGGCAAGGAGCTCTTCCACCTGCGCAGCCGCATGCAGCCGGTCTTCCAGGACCCGTACGGTTCGCTGAACCCGCTGCGCAACATCGGCAACACCATCTCGGAGCCGCTGTTCACGCACAAGGTCGGCACCAGGGCCACGCGCCGCGCGCGCGTGCTCGAACTGCTCGACCAGGTGTCGCTGCCGCGCACGCTCGTCAGCCGCTACCCGAACGAGCTCTCGGGCGGCCAGCGCCAGCGCATCGCGATCGCGCGTGCGCTCGCGCTGAAGCCCGAGATCGTCGTGCTCGACGAGGCGGTCTCCGCCCTCGACGTGCTCGTCCAGGCGCAGATCCTGCGCCTGCTCGCCGACCTGCAGGCGGAGCTCGGGCTCACCTACCTGTTCATCACGCACGACCTCGCGGTCGTGCGGGTCATCGCCGACCACGTGTCGGTGATGCAGCGCGGCCGGATCGTCGAGAAGGCGACGACCGACGAGGTGTTCGACAACCCCAAGGAGCAGTACACCCGCGACCTGCTCGCGGCGATCCCCGGGGCGGGCATCGAGCTCGGCGCGTAGCCGAACCAGCACGCGAACGCCCGGCATCCGCCCTTCCGGATGCCGGGCGTTCGGCGTTCCCAGCCGAAGCCGTGCCTCGCACGATAGGCTGGTCGGGCGCGCGCCGCGTTGTCGGCTTCGCGCGATCCCACAGACCTTCACACCCAGCGCTTCCGCGCTGCCGCCGTGCCGCCCGCCAGGGCCGCGTCGGTGCCACGTGACGACACGCATCACTGAGGACCAACCACCATGGCCAACGCCACCCGCAACGACCTGCGCAACGTCGCGATCGTCGCCCACGTCGACCACGGCAAGACCACGCTCGTCGACGCCATGCTCAAGCAGACCCACTCGTTCGCCGAGCACGCCCACGTCGACGAGCGCGCCATGGACTCGAACGAGCTCGAGCGCGAGAAGGGCATCACGATCCTCGCGAAGAACACGGCCATCGAGTACGACGGCGAGCACGCGGCATCCGGCCCCGTGACCATCAACGTCATCGACACCCCCGGCCACGCCGACTTCGGCGGCGAGGTCGAGCGCGGCCTCTCGATGGTCGACGGCGTCGTGCTGCTCGTCGACGCGAGCGAGGGCCCGCTGCCCCAGACGCGCTTCGTGCTGCGCAAGGCGCTCGAGGCGCGGCTGCCCGTGATCCTGCTCGTGAACAAGACCGACCGCCCCGATGCGCGCATCGACGAGGTCGTCGCCGAGAGCCAGGACCTGCTCCTGGGCCTCGCGTCGGACATGGCCGACGACGCTGCGTCCGCTGGGACGGAGGGCGACCTCGACCTCGACGCGATCCTCGACGTGCCCGTCGTCTACGCCTCCGGCAAGGCCGGCCGCGCGTCGCACAACAAGCCCGAGAACGGCCAGCTGCCCGACAGCGACGACCTCGAGCCGCTCTTCGAGGCGATCCTCCAGCACGTTCCCGCGCCGACCTACGACGACGAGGCGCCGCTGCAGGCGTGGGTCACGAACCTCGACGCGTCGCCGTTCCTCGGTCGCCTCGCGCTGCTCCGCGTCTTCAACGGCACGATCAAGAAGGGCCAGACCGTCGCGTGGGTGCGCCACGACGGCTCGCACTCGAACGTGCGCGTCACCGAGCTGCTGAAGACGAAGGCGCTCGATCGCTTCCCCGCCGAGGAGGCGGGCCCCGGCGACATCATCGCCGTCGCCGGCATCGAGGAGATCACCATCGGCGAGACGCTCGCCGACCCCGACGACGTGCGCCCGCTGCCCGCGATCCACGTCGACGACCCCGCCATCTCGATGACGATCGGCACGAACACCTCGCCGATCGTCGGCAAGGTCAAGGGCCACAAGCTCACCGCGCGCATGGTGAAGGACCGCCTCGACCGCGAGCTCGTCGGCAACGTCTCGCTCAAGGTGCTCGACATCGGCCGTCCCGACGCGTGGGAGGTGCAGGGCCGCGGCGAGCTCGCGCTCGCGATCCTCGTCGAGCAGATGCGCCGCGAGGGCTTCGAGCTCACCGTCGGCAAGCCGCAGGTCGTCACGAAGACGGTCGACGGCAAGGTGCACGAGCCCTACGAGCACCTCACCATCGACGCCCCCGAGGAGTACCTCGGCGCGATCACGCAGCTCCTCGCCGCCCGCAAGGGCCGCATGGACAACATGGCGAACCACGGCACCGGCTGGGTCCGCATGGAGTTCATCGTGCCGAGCCGCGGCCTCATCGGCTTCCGCACCGAGTTCCTCACGATCACGCGCGGCACCGGCATCGCGAACGCGATCTCGCACGGCTACGACGAGTGGGCCGGCAGCATCGTGACCCGCAACAACGGGTCGATCGTCGCCGACCGCGCCGGCGTCGTGACGCCGTTCGCGATCATCGCGCTCCAGGAGCGCATGACGTTCTTCGTGAACCCCACCGAGGAGGTCTACGAGGGCATGGTCATCGGCGAGAACTCGCGCAACGACGACATGGACGTGAACATCACGAAGGAGAAGAAGCTGACGAACATGCGTCAGTCCACCTCCGACACGTTCGAGTCGATGACGCCGTCGCGCCAGCTCACGCTCGAGGAGTGCCTCGAGTTCGCGCGCGAGGACGAGTGCGTCGAGGTCACGCCCGAGAAGGTGCGCATCCGCAAGGTCGAACTCGACCAGACGGCCCGCGCCCGCGCGACCTCGCGCCTCAAGAAGCAGGGCTGATTCACAGGTTGCCGCTACAACGAGCGGATGTCGCGTGCGTGATGCCGCGGCATCCGCTCGTTTCGTTGCAGCTGCATGCAACGGAAAGCGGATGCCCGTTCGCCGAGATAACGGATGGGTAACGGAGGGTTCTCCCAGATTCGGTGCGTACGGTAGGCGAGATTGTCTCGAAACCGCCCCAGAACCCGGATACGTAACGCACCTGCATGAGCTCCCCCAAGCACGGCCGCCGCGCCGCCCCCAAGCCCCCCGCCCGAATCCGCACCCGCTCGACCCGTGAAGCCGCCGCCCGCTCGACGCGGCGCAACGCCCCCGAGGCGACCGCACCCGTGCGCACGGCGCCGACGCGGCGCAAGCGCTCGCTTCGTCCGGCGTTCTCGGTCGTCGCGATGACGTTCGTCGGCGGCATGATGATCGCCACCAGCGTGCCCGCGCTCGCGATCACGGCGACGGACTCGGAGCCGCGGGCCTCGGTGTACGCGCCCGTCGAGGACTCGATCACGCTCGCGCCGCAGACCATCGAGGTCGCCAGCGAGGCCGAGTTGGACCCGCTGGCCACCGAGGGCTACGCGGTCGAGGCCGCGCCGCCGCCCATCTTCTCCGAGGTCGCCAACGTCGGCAGCGTGTCGATCGTCGAGTCCGACGCGATCGTGTGGCCCGTCGTGAGCTGGGAGAAGCGCGCGTCGGGCTTCGGCCCCCGCTCGGCGCCGTGCTCCGGCTGCTCCACCTTCCACGACGGCGTCGACTTCAACCCCGGCAACGGCACCCCCGTGATGTCGATCGCCGACGGCGTGGTCGTGCTCGCCACCGAGAACGGCGGCGGGCTCGGCGTCAACGTCGAGGTGCAGCACAACATCGGCGGCGAGCTCGTCACCAGCTCCTACGCGCACATGCAGTACGGCTCGCTCCAGGTCTCCGAGGGCCAGCGGGTCAGCGCGGGCCAGCAGATCGGGCTCGTCGGAACGACCGGGCAGTCCACCGGGCCGCACCTGCACCTCGAGATGTTCGGGGCCGACGGCGCGCGCTTCGACGGGTTCGCCTGGCTCACCGAGCGCATCGGCTGAGCCGGGACCGGCTGAACGGATCGGCGATCACCCGATCGAGGGCCGACGCTGATCGGGCGGCCGACACCTGATCGAGGCCGGCGTCAGGCGCCGCCGAAGTCCGGTTCGCGCTTCTCGAGGAACGCGGCGACGCCCTCGCGCATGTCGTCCGTGCGGAACGCGTCCTCGAAGCCGGCGACCTCGAGCGCCGTCGCGACCTCGGTCGGCTGCCCGGTCGCGGCCACGAGCACGCGCTTGGCGAGCCCGACGGCCGTCGGCGAGTTGACCGCGATCCCGGCGATCGTCTCGCGCGCCCCCTCGAGCAGTGCGTCGCGGTCGGCGAACCGGCGTGCGACGAGGCCGGCGGAGACCGCCTCGTCGATGCCGATGCGACGCCCCGAGTAGATGAGCTCCTTGGCGCGCGCGAGCCCGACCGCGCGGGGGAGCCGCACGGTGCCGCCGAACCCCGGCACGAGGCCCAGCTTCACCTCGGGCTGGCCGAAGCTCGAGGCGTCGGTCGCGTAGATCAGGTCGCAGGCGAGCGCGAGCTCGAGTCCGCCGCCGAGTGCGAACCCGTCGACGCAGGCGATCACCGGCGCCGGCAGTGCCTCGATCGCGGCGGCGGCACGGTGCCCGCGGCGCGCGAGCTGCGACGCCTCCTCGGGTCGCGAGCACCGAGAGGGCCCGGATGTCGGCACCGGCCACGAACGCCCGCCCACCCGCGCCGACGAGGAGCACTCCGCGCAGGGCCGGGGTCTCGTCCGCGAGACCGAGGAACACGTGCTCGAGCTCCTCGAGCACCGAGGCCGAGAGCGCGTTCAGCGCCGACGGCCGATCGATCGTGACGAGGGCCACGCCGCCGTCGCGCTCCACGCGCACCGATCGGTCGTCGCCCGGGCCCGTCGTTGCAGCATCCGACATCGTCATCGATCCTCTCCGGCGGCCCCGCGCCGCGCCTCGGACCACGCTACGGCATGGTCGCCGTCGTGGCGCCGACGGTAGACTCCGACGCGAAGCGGATGCCGCTGGCCCCGCGCACTCCGCCCCTGCCTGCACCCCCACCGAGGAGATCGCATGTCCACCATGCCGACCACGTCCCGAGCCGCGATCGCCGTGGCGATCGCCGGAATCACCGCGTCGCTCCTCACCGGCTGCTTCGGCAACCCCGGCGACCTGGTGAACCAGGGCGTCGAGGACGCGATCGAGGGCGCCACCGGCGGCGACGTCAGCCTCGGCGACCTGCCCGAGGACTTCCCGGCCTCGATCCCGCTGATCGACGGCGAGGTCTCGGTGGGCGCCGGGGGCGGAACGACCGGTGCCGACGGCTGGGTCGTCGTCATCACCTCGTCGGCCGCCGATCCGATGGCCGACGCCGCGGCTGCACTCGAGGGCGCGGGCTTCACCGAGGAGACCGCCGTGTCGGGCGGCGCGATGGGTGCGAGCGCGTACTCGAATGCGGAGTACACCGTGCTCATCGCAGGCAGCGGAGACACCGTGACGTACACCGTCAGCCCGAAGCAGCAGTGAACGAATCCACGCCGTCGCCGCTGGCGCGGATCGGCACCTACGCGCTCGCGGCCGTGATCGGCGTGATCTACGGTGCGGTCGCGACGATGGGCCACCGCCAGGAGATCCGCATCGGCGAGATCGTCATCCCCTGGGGGATCGTCGCCGCGCTCGTCGGCGTGCTGTCGCTCCTCGTCGGCATCCGGCTGGTCGCGGGCGGCCGATGGGTCGCGGCGGCCGCGGCGGTCGGCGTCGTCGGCACGGTCGCCCTGCTGACGCTGCCCGGACGCGGCGGCTCGGTGCTCGTCGCCGGCGACGTGATCGGCACGATCTGGGCCGTCGGACCGGCCCTCATCGCGGTGCTCGTGATCGCGTGGCCCAAGCTGCCCGAGCGGCGCACCGCGTCTCTCGTCGGCGCATAGACTGGTATTCCAGCCTCCCGAAGGGACAGCGAGCCACTGTGACCTATGTCATCGCCCTGCCGTGTGTCGACGTCAAGGACCGCGCCTGCATCGACGAATGCCCCGTCGACTGCATCTACGAGGGTGAACGCTCGCTCTACATCCACCCCGACGAATGCGTCGACTGCGGCGCCTGCGAGCCGGTCTGCCCGGTCGAGGCGATCTACTACGAGGACGACCTCCCCGAGGAGTGGGCCGACTACTACAAGGCCAACGTCGAGTTCTTCGACGAGGTCGGCTCGCCCGGCGGCGCCGCGAAGGTCGGCGTGATCCCCACCGACCACCCGCTCATCGCCGCACTGCCGCCCCAGGCGCACTGACCATGGCGCTCGGAGCGCTGCCCGACTACCCGTGGGACCTCATGGCGCCCTATCGGGAGCGCGCGGCGGCCCACGCCGACGGCCTCGTCGACCTGTCGATCGGGTCGCCCGTCGATCCGACGCCCGACGTCGTGCGCGAGGCGCTCGCGCGGGCGACCGACGCCCACGCCTATCCGCAGACCACGGGCACGCCCGCCCTTCGTGCGGCGATCGTCGAGTGGTTCGCGCGCCGTCGCGGCGTCACGGGGCTCGACGCGGCATCCGTGCTGCCGACGATCGGCTCGAAGGAGCTCGTCGCCCTGCTGCCCTTCATGCTCGGCCTCGGCGCGGGCGACGTGGTCGTGCACCCGCGCGCCGCGTACCCCACCTACGAGATCGGCGCGCTCTTCGCGGGTGCGCGGGCACTCGCGTCCGACGACCCGGGGGAGTGGCCGGCCGAGACCAGGCTGGTCTGGCTCAACACGCCGGGCAACCCCGACGGCCGGGTGCTCTCCGTCGAGGAGCTCCGTGCCGCGCGCACCCGCGCACGCGAGCTCGGCGCCGTGATCGTGAGCGACGAGTGCTACGCCGAGCTGGGCTGGGACGGCGCATGGGCCGACGAGCCCGTGCCGAGCCTGCTCGACCCGCGGGTGACCGATGGCGACCACCACCACACGCTCGCCATCTACTCGCTCTCGAAGCAGTCGAACATGGCCGGGTATCGCGCCGCGTTCATCGCCGGATGCCCCGAGTCGATCGCCCGGTTGACGAACGTGCGCAAGCACGCGGGGCTCATGCCGCCGGCACCGCTCCAGGAGGCGATGGTGGTCGCCCTCGGCGACGAGCGCCACGTCGACGAGCAGAAGGCGCGCTACCGCGCGCGCCGCGACCTGCTCCGCCCGGCCCTCGAGGCGGCCGGCTTCCGCATCGACCGCAGCGAGGGCGGACTGTACCTGTGGGCCACCGAGGGGCGCGACGCGTGGGACTCCATCGCGCGGCTCGCCGACCTCGGCATCCTCGGCGGTCCGGGCCACTTCTACGGCGTGCACTTCCCCGGCCACGTGCGGCTCTCGCTCACGGCCACCGACGAGCGGATCGCCGCCGCCGCCGAGCGTCTCAGCGCTTCCGTGCGGTCCTGACGCGGCCTCCTGTGGCGACCGCCAACGGAAGGCCCGATGTCTTGGTGGATGCAACAGTGTGCCCGGAGCACGTCTAGGCTGTATTCGGGCCTCGGCCGCATCGGCCCCGGACCGGAAAGCAGGTGACCGCGCAAGTGACGATCACAGGAGGCGCCGTGAGCGACGTCGTGAACCAGGCGAACGGGCAGAGCCCCGATGGCGCCACCCTGTCGTTCCCGGGCGGCACCGCGGAGTTCCCCATCCGCCGGGCCGTCGACGGCGCCTCGAGCATCGACCTGTCGACCCTCACTCGGCAGACGGGCCTCACCGGCCTCGACTACGGGTTCGTCAACACCGCTTCGACGCAGTCGAAGATCACGTACATCGACGGCGAGCAGGGGATCCTGCGCTACCGCGGCTACCCGATCGAGCAGCTCGCCGAGCAGTCCACCTACCTCGAGGTGGCGTGGCTCCTCATCTACGGCACGCTGCCGAGCGCCGACGAGCTCGCCGAGTTCGACGAGAAGATCCGTCGGCACACCCTGCTCCACGAGGACCTCAAGCGGTTCTTCTCGGCGCTGCCGCACACCGCGCACCCGATGTCGGTGCTCTCGAGCGCCGTCTCGGCGCTGTCCACCTACTACGAGGACTCGTCCGACCCGCACGACCTCGACCACGTCGAGCTCACCATGGTGCGGCTCCTCGCGAAGCTGCCGGTCATCGCGGCGTACGCGCACAAGAAGAGCATCGGCCAGGCGTTCCTCTACCCCGACAATTCGCTGAGCTTCGTCGACAACTTCCTCCGCCTGAACTTCGGCAACATGGCGGAGCCCTACGAGATCGATCCGATCCTCTCGAAGGCGCTCGACCGGCTGCTCATCCTCCACGAGGACCACGAGCAGAACGCGTCGACCTCGACGGTGCGACTCGTCGGATCGACCGGGGCCAACCTCTACGCGTCCATCTCCGCGGGCATCCAGGCGCTCTCCGGGCCGCTGCACGGCGGTGCCAACGAGGCCGTGCTGCAGATGCTCGCTCGCATCCGCGACTCCGGCGAGGGCGTCACGAAGTTCGTCGAGCGCGTCAAGAACAAGGAAGACGGCGTCAAGCTCATGGGCTTCGGCCACCGGGTCTACAAGAACTACGACCCGCGCGCGAGGCTCGTCAAGGAGTCGGCCGACGAGGTGCTCGCGGGCCTCGGCGTGAACGACCCGTTGCTCGACCTCGCGAAGGAGCTCGAGCAGATCGCGCTCGAGGACGACTACTTCAAGGAGCGTCGCCTCTACCCGAACGTGGACTTCTACACCGGCGTGATCTACAAGGCGATGGGCTTCCCCACGCGTATGTTCACCGTGCTGTTCGCGATCGGGCGCCTGCCCGGCTGGATGGCGCACTGGCGCGAGATGAACCTCGACCCGCAGACGAAGATCGGCCGCCCGCAGCAGCTCTACATCGGCGAGCCCACGCGCACGTACCCCTCGGCCTGAGCCGGGCGACCGACCTCGGCCTGAGCCGGGCGACCCGCGGGCGTCAGCCGGCGGGATCCAGCTGCAGCGTGTCGGCGGCCGCCTCGCGGACGGCGGCCATCGTGAACGGCCACGTCCGCGTCTCGCCGCGCTGCCAGAGCGGGGCCTGGTCCGCGTAGTGCGGATGGAACGCGTGGCCCGACGCACCCGTGAGGTTGATCCAGGTGGACGTGTCGAAGTCGTCGAGGTCGACGATCATCCGCATCGACGGCACCCAGTCGACGCCGTAGCCGATGGTCGCGTCCCAGCCGATGGCGTTCACGACCGACGAGCCTCCGCCGAGCTCGTACGGCCCGCGGTTGAAGAGCCACTCGATGGGACCGATGCCCGACTCGCCGAAGCTCTGGTTGGTGAGCGTGAGGGTGTGCAGGCGGCCCCAGCGCCACCCGTCGGGGTCGCTGCCCATGCGGTCGGATGCCTCGCCCCAGGCCTCGTCCAGCGCCTGGGCGAGCATGGCATCGCGGCCGGCGACCCCTGCGTCCTCATTCGTCCACCAGCGCGCGTCGGGATCGCCGAGGAGTGCCGACACCACGCCGAACCACCGGTCCCCGCCCTCGGGGCGCGTCTGCTCGGGGAGCGTGCCGAACATGTCGTCGAGGAGGTGGCGCCAGAACACGGCGAAGTACGCCGCCTGGGCGCTGTCCACGTCGGCCCGCCCGTCCCACCCGTCGAGCAGGTCGGCGGCGCGGGCGGCGTCGCCGTCGAGCTCGAGCTCCGCGATCACCGGGAGGAGCGCGTTCGCGTTCGCGTCCGAGGTGTCGAGCTGGATCCCGGTGAGGTCGTCGGCCGGTGAGCTTCTCGCCCGAGGCGATGTGCTCGTCGAGCAGTCGCTCGATGCCCTCGGCGCGGTAGCCGAGGTCCCAGTCCTGCGTCAGCATGGGTCCACCGCCGCTCACCGCGTTGTTGGCCGTGACGATGTAGCCGCGTGCGGGGTTGAGCATCGATGGCAGCTCCTCGAACGGGACCGTGCCCGTCCACCCGTTGGCGCTCGTCCAGCCCGGCAGCGGCACCGTGCCGTCGCCGGAGGCGCGCACGGGGATCGATCCGGGGGCCTGATAGCCGATGTTGCCGTCGACGTCGGCGTAGATGAGGTTCTGGGCGGGCACGTCGAACAGTGACGCAGCCGCCCGGAAGGCGTTCCAGTCCTGCGCGCGGTTCACGGCGAAGACGGCCTGGGCCGTCGTGCCGGGCGTCAGCGCGGTCCACTGGAGGGAGACGCCGTAGTCGCCGTCGGGTTGGCCGGACGCCTCGGGATACTCATCGGCGACGGAGGCGAAGTCCGAACCGACGTCGGTGACGAGCGGCCCGCGGGCGGTCGAGCGCACCGTGACGGTCACCGGATCTCCGCCCGCGACCTCGATGGTCTCCTCGCGCACGGTGAGGGGGGCCATGACGCCGTCGAGCTCGTACGTGTCGCCGTCGACGCGCTCGAGGTAGAGGTCCGCGACGTCGGGACCGAGGTTCGTGAACCCCCACGCGATGCGCTCGTTGTGGCCGATGATGACGCCCGGCAGTCCCGAGAACGTGTAGCCGCCGACGTCGAAGCCGCAGTCGTCGCGGAGCTCCGCGCAGTGCAGCCCCATCTGCGCCCAGATGGACGGCATGGCCGGGCCGAGGTGCGGGTCGTTCGCGAGCAGCGGCAGGCCCGACTCGGTGTGGGCGCCGGACACGACCCACGAGTTGGAGCCCAGGTCGCCGCCCGCGGGGCCGAGCATCTCGGGCACGTCGTCGAGGAGGGCGCTGAGCGAGGCCAGCGGCGCCGCGACGGCCGCGGCGATCGCGAGGTCGGATGCCGCGGTGGCGGCGTCGTCCGCCGGCGGCGCGACGTCGACGGCGGCGGGTGCGGCGGCGTGCGGCGGCCGGCGCACCCTCGATGATCGTCGGCATGGATCCGAACGCGAACCCGGGATGCAGCCGGGCGACCTCCTCGGGCGGCAGCGCCGCGGCGAGCAGGGCGCGGTCGATCTCGTCGACCAGGTTCGACCGGAGGTCCCATGCCATGGCCTTCAGCCACGCGATCGAGTCGACCGGCGTCCATGGCTCGGGGGTGTAGCCGGGGTTCTGGAGGCCGAGCACGGCGTACTCGAGCGAGAGGTCCGCGCCGTCGCGCTGTCCGAGGTAGGCGTTCACGCCCTCGGCGTACGCGTCGTAGTACGCGCGCGAGACCTCATCGAGCAGGGCGTACTCCTGCTCGGCGATCCCGCGCCAGTCGAGCGTGCGGATGAAGGCGTCGGTGGCGACCTGCGACTCGCCGAACAGCTCGGCGACGCGGCCCGCGGTGACGTGGCGGCGGAAGTCCATCTCCCAGAACCGGTCCTGGGCGTGCACGTAGCCCTGGGCGAAGAAGAGGTCGTGGTCGGTCTCGGCCACCAGTTGCGGGATCCCGGCATCGTCGCGGTACACCGTGACGGTCGCCGTGAGGCCGGGCACGTCGATGCGCCCGCTGGTCGTGGGAAAGGAGCGCTGCACCGTCCACCAGCCGAAACCGGCCGCCGCAATGCCGAGCACGAGCACCGTGATGAGCAGGGCCGTCAGGAAGATGAGGCCGCGGTGCCTGCGGGTGCGCGGTGCGTCGGTACCCACGTCACTCCTTCGTGATGCGCATGGCGACGGCCGCCGACCGGCGGCCTGAGCACACCACTGTAGTCGACGGCGCCGACGGCGGGGTCAGGCGTGCAGCGCGGCGTTCAGCGCCACTCCGTCGCCCGTGCGCGAGAGCACCTCGACCTGCCCGTTGAGCGAGTTGCGACGGAACAGCAGGTTGGGCACGCCCGACAGCTCGACCGCCTTCACGGTGCGCCCGGCCTCGCCGGCGCCGCCCACGACGACGACCTTGGTGCCGGCCGTGACGTAGAGGCCCGCCTCGACGATGGAGTCGTCGCCGATGGAGATGCCGATGCCCGAGTTCGCGCCGAGGAGGGCCCGCTCGCCGATCGCGACCTTCTGCGTGCCGCCGCCCGACAGCGTGCCCATGATCGAGGCGCCTCCGCCGATGTCGCTGCCGTCGCCGACGACCACGCCCTGCGACACCCGTCCCTCGACCATCGAGGTGCCGAGGGTGCCGGCGTTGAAGTTCACGAAGCCCTCGTGCATCACCGTGGTGCCGGGGGCGAGGTGGGCGCCGAGGCGCACGCGCGAGGCATCCGCGATGCGCACCCGCTCGGGGGTGACGTAGTCGAGCAGGCGCGGGAACTTGTCGAGCCCGATCGCGTGGATGCCGGCGCGCTGCAGCCCGGGCCGCAGCCGGTCGAAGTCGGCCGGATGCACCGGGCCCGCGTTCGTCCACACGACGGCGGGCAGGTGGGCGAACACGCCGTCGAGGTTCACCTCGTTGGGACGCACCAGCAGGTGCGAGAGGACGTGCAGCCGGAGGTACGCGTCGGAGGTGCCCGCCGGCGCCGCGTCCAGGTCGATCTCGATCGTCACGGGCTCGACGGTCACGCCGCGGCGTTCGTCGCGCCCGGCGAGCATCCTGAGGTCGACCGGGACGGCGTATGCCGTGCCGACCTCGCCGAGGGCGGGCGACGGGTACCACGTGTCGAGCACGGTGCCGTCGCCGGCGACCGTCGCCAGGCCGTGGCCCCACGCGGTGCGACGGGCAGGGGAGGAGGCGGTGTCGGTGGTGGCGGGCATGACTCCAGCGTATCGGCGCGAGGCCGGCGCGAGGCATCCGTGACGCCCGTCGGCACAGCTCGCGCGGCAGTCGTCGACGCCGTCCGTAGACTCGTGTCATGCCGATTCCCGCCTCGCCACGGTCCGTCCTCGACCTCACCGCCGACTCGGTCGCGATCACGCAGGCGATCTGCGACGTGCCGAGCGTCTCGGGCGATGAGACCCTGCTCGCCGACCTCGTCGTCGAGGCCCTCGCGGATGCCGCGCACCTCGAGGTGATCCGCGACGGCGACACCGTGGTCGCGCGCACGAACCTCGGCCGCGAGCGACGCGTGGTGATCGCCGGACACCTCGACACCGTGCCGATCAACGGCAACCTGCCGACGCGGTACGAGACCATCGACGGCGAGCGCTACCTGTGGGGACGCGGGACCGTCGACATGAAGGGCGGCGTCGCGGTGCAGCTCAAGCTCGCGCTGGAGCTCGCCGACCCGATCGTCGACCTCACGTGGATGTGGTACGACCACGAGGAGGTCTCGGCGGAGCTCAACGGCCTCGGACGCCTCGCGCGACACCGCCCCGACCTCTTCACGGGCGACTTCGCGATCCTCGGCGAGCCGACGAACGGGCAGGTCGAGGGCGGATGCAACGGGAACCTCCGCTTCGAGCTGCGCGCCTACGGGCTGCGCGCGCACTCCGCCCGCAGCTGGGTCGGCGACAACGCGATCCACAAGCTCGCGCCCGCGCTCGACCGGCTGGCGGCGTACGAGGCGGAGACGATCGAGGTCGACGGGCTCGCCTACCGCGAGGGGCTCAACGCGGTCGGCATCACGGGCGGCGTCGCCGGCAACGTCATCCCCGACGAGGCGATGCTGCACGTCAACTACCGCTTCGCGCCCAACCGCAGCGTCGCCGAGGCGATCGAGTTCGCGCGTGCGATGTTCCCCGAGTACGAGCTCACCGTCGTCGACGCGGCCGAGGGCGCACGCCCGGGCCTCGATGCGCCGCTGGCGCAGCAGTTCGTGCACGCCGTCGGCGCCGAGGCGCGGCCCAAGTACGGCTGGACGGATGTCGCACGCTTCAGCGCGCTCGGCATCCCCGCGGTGAACTTCGGCCCCGGCGACCCGCTGAAGGCACACGCCGACGACGAGCGCGTCGCGTGCGACCAGATCCTCTCCTGCGAGCGCGCGCTCCGCGCCTGGCTCACCGGCGCGGCCTGAGGGCGGTCGGATGACCTCCGCGCCGATCGAACGGGAGCGCGACCCGTTCCGCGCGTCGCGCTCCTCGCCGAGGGTGCGCTGGCGGCTCCTGCCCTGGTGGGCGAAGGTCACGCTGGTGTACGCCGCCGCGCGCGCCGTGACGACCGTGCTCGTGCTCGGGCTCGCGAGCGTGCAGGGCGCGAACCCGTGGACGGCTGCGCGGCCCGGGTACTTCGAGTACGCCAACATGTGGGACGCGCGCTGGTACCAGATCATCTCGCTGAGCGGGTACCCCGCCGACCCGCCGTTGACCGATGGGGGCCAGGTCGCCGAGAACGCCTGGGCGTTCCTCCCGGCGTATCCGGCCCTGGTCGGCGTGCTCACGTGGCTGGCCGTGCCGTGGAACGTCGCGTCGGTGGCGGTCGCCATCGCCGCGGGACTCGGCGCCGCCCTGGTCTTCCACCGGCTGATGTCGCGGTTCCTCGAACCGGATCGTGCCCTCTTCGCGGTCGTGCTCTTCTGCGTCGCCCCGGTGTCGCCGATCATGCAGTTCGGCTACGCCGAGTCGCTGGGGTTCCTGTGGCTGGCGCTCGCGCTGCTGCTCCTCGTCGAACGCCGGTACGCGTGGCTCTTCCCGGTGATCGTCGCCTGGTCGTTCACGAGGCCCGGTGCCCTCGCCTTCGCCCTGGCCCTCGCGCTGCACTGGGCGTGGCGGTGGTTCCATCGCGGACGGGAGGCGTTCCCGGTGCGCGAACGAGTGCTCGCGGCCTCCGCGGCCGTGTTCTCGGGCCTCGCGGGTCTCTCGTGGGTCGGCATCGCCTGGGCGGGCACCGGCGACCTGCAGACGTACACCGACACCGAGCTCGCATGGCGCTCGGCCTACATCGGCTACCGCGAGCTCGTGCCCTTCACCGCCTGGTTCCAGTCGGGCGACTGGTGGCTCGGCCAGCCGCTCGGCACGATCTCGGTGATCGCGATCATCGCGGGCTTCGCGCTCTTCGTCGCGTCGCCCGCGGTGGGTCGGCTCGGCGTCGACATCCGGATCTGGTCGATCAGCTACGCCCTGTACCTGCTGGCGGTGTTCTTCCCGCAGTCGAGCACCTTCCGCATCCTCGCTCCGCTGTTCCCGCTGCTCGGCGCATTCGCCCTGCCGAGGGCCCGTTGGTACCGGTGGGGCCTCGTCGTGCTGTTCCTCGTGCTCCAGGTCGGATGGCTTCTCATCTGCTGGGGCATCGACGGCCGCGACTGGACTCCACCCTGATGAGCGGTGGAATCGAGCGCCGTGGATGCCCCTCCGCGCACGCTTTCGGCGATGGAAGCGTTGTCCACAGACGCGCCGTGATTTCCCAGTGCCGCTCGGCATGGCAGATAATGGAGATGCAAGCCACGAAAGGGGTAGCTCAATGGCGGCCATGAAGCCACGCACTGGAGACGGGCCTATGGAGGCTGTGAAGGAGGGTCGCCTCATCATCGTGCGGGTTCCGCTCGAAGGCGGTGGCCGCCTCGTCGTCTCGGTGAACGACGCTGAGGCCAGGGAGCTCTACGACGTCCTCGGCGGCGTCGTGAACCCCGCCTGAGTCAGGCGCCCAGCTTCACGATCTGCAACAGGCCGTCTCCCGCAGGGGAGACGGCCGTTGCCACGGCCGACGACGCGGCGAGCTCGGTGATGAGCTCGCGGAACGCGGTGGCGGCGTCGTCACGGCGAGCCGGATCGGCCACGCGGCCCTTCCAGAGCGCGCGTGCGACGAGCACCGACCCGCCGGGCTTCGCCAGGCGCAGTCCGTGCTCGACGTACTCGATCACCGACGGGGCATCCGCGTCGATGACGACGACGTCGTAGGAGCTCTCGTTCATGCGCGGGAGCACCTCGCTCGCGCGGCCGGCGATGAGGCGCACCCGCGCGGGGGCGATGCCCGCGTCGGCGAAGTGCTCGCGTGCGTGCTGCTGGTACTCGTTCTCGGTGTCGATCGACGTCAGCATCGCGCCGCGGACGGTCTGCAGCATCCAGAGGCCCGAGACGCCCACGCCCGTGCCGATCTCGATGATGGATTCGGCTCGCGCGGCGGCCGCGATCACGGCGAGCTGCGCGCCGACGGCGGGGGACACCGGTTCGATGCCCAGCTCGAGCGACTGCTGGCGGGCCTTGACGACGGCATCGGTCTCGACGACCGAATCGTCGACGTATTTCCAGTTCAGGTCTCGATCGGACACGTGCGCTCCCGGGGAAATCTCTCGACCCCCAAGCCTACGGGCCTCGCGCATGCGGCGTTCGCACGCCTCGCCGCCGACTATCCTGTAGGAATGTTCGGTCTGACGTTCGAGAAGCTCCTCATCATCGGGGTGATCGCCGTCTTCCTGCTCGGGCCCGAGCGCCTCCCGCATTACGCCGCCCAGCTCGGACGGCTGGTGCGCTCGATGCGCGACATGGCGACCGGCGCGAAGGACCGGGTGCGCGAGGAGATGGGGCCCGACTTCGACGTCGACTGGAAGAAGCTCGACCCGCGCCAGTACGACCCGCGCCGTATCATCCGCGAGGCCCTGACCGACGTCGACCCGTTCGCCGAGCCCGCGAAGCCCGTCGTCGCACGCGCAGGGGTGAACGAGAACTCCGCCTACCTGCAGCGCAAGCGCAAGCGGGAGGCGCTGGGCGCCGGCGAACCGGCCCCGTTCGACTCCGAGGCGACCTGAGCGGCTGAGCGTTCGCGCCGGTCGCGTCAGCGGCGCCGGATCGCCCGCAGCGCCCGCGCGAGCAGCAGGAACGGCACGGCCACCACGCCGAAGTCCCTGCCGGTGCGCGGCAGCTGGATGAGCCCGGTCGCCGTCGAGACCGTGACGGGGTCGACGAACCGCAGCAGGCCCTCGGGTCCGTTGCGCCGACCGAGGCCCGACGCCTTCACTCCGCCCATCGGGGCGTCGACCGACCCGAAGGTGCCGCGGTAGCCCTCGTTGACGTTGACGCTGCCGGCCTCGAGCGCGTCGGCGACGCGGCGGCCACGGCGCCGGGAGCGCGTCAGCACCGACGCGTTGAGTCCGTACTCGCTCGCGTTCGCGGCGAGGATGGCCTCCTCCTCGCTGTCGACGAGGTAGAGCGACGCGACGGCTCCGAACGTCTCCTCGGCGTAGGCGCGCATCTGCGGCGTGACGCCGGTGAGCACCGTGGGCTCGAAGAACCAGGGACCGATCTCGGGTCGCGCGCGGCCGCCCACGAGCACCTCGGCGCCCTTGGCCACGGCATCGTCGAGGTGGCCCTCGATGCGCTCGAGCTGGGCGGCGCTCGCGAGCGAACCGATGTCGCTGGCATAGTCGAGCGACGACCCGAGGCTGGCCGACCCCAGCCGCTCGACGAGCGCGGTCGTGAAGGGCCCCGCCACCTTCCGCTGCACGTAGATGCGCTCGACCGAGACGCACAGCTGGCCCATCGCCGAGAAGCAGGCGTACGCGGCATCCGCTGCGGCCTGCTCGGGGTCGACGTCGTCGAGCACGATCATCGCGTTCTTGCCGCCGAGCTCGAGCGAGGCGCCGACGAGGCGCCGGCCGGCCTTCTCGCCGATCTTCCGGCCCGTGGCGGTCGAGCCGGTGAAGCAGATGTAGTCGACCTGGTCGGTGAGCGCCTCGCCGACCTCGGAGGCCGGTCCGGCGACGACGGCCCACACCGCCTCGGGCACGCCCGCGTCGATGAACGCGCGGCGCAGCGCGAGGATGGTGAGCGCACCCTGGTCGTCGGCCTTCTGCACGACCGCGCAGCCGGCCGCGAGGGCGGGTATGACATCCATCGCCGCGAGGCTCAGGGCGTAGTTCCACGGCGTGATCACGCCGACGACGCCCTTCGCGCGGTAGCGCACGCGAGTCGTCGACGCCAGCGGAACCCCGGCCCGTCGGCGACGGCCGCGCAGCACCCGCTTCGCCGACAGGGCGTTGTATCGCGTCACGGACGCGGCCTGGTAGAGCTCCTCGAGCCCTTGGCCGCGGGTCTTGCCGCTCTCGAGCTGCACGAGGTCGAGCAGCAGCTCGCCCGTGTTCAACAGCAGGTCGTGCGCCCGCAGGAGCACCCGACGGCGCTCGGTGAACCCGGCACGCGCCCACGCGAGCTGCGCGAGTCGGGCGCGGGCGACCGCATCGCGCACGTCGTCGGCGCTCGAACGGGGGAGCTCGTGCAGGGTCTCGCCGGTCGAGGGCGTGGGGACCGCGACGGTCTCGGACCCCGACGCGACGACGTCGTCGGTGAGGCTCGAGAACAGTGCGGGGGTGGCCGTGGGGGCGTGCATGTCGCACAGTCTAGGTCAATTGACCCACTTCGCCGTCGGGTGAGTACACTGCCTCCATGACCGCACCGGAGCGATCCCTGTCCCGCGGCGTCGTGACCCGGTATGCGATCGGCTCGATCGGCACCGGCGGCTTCGCGACGCTGCCCGGCCTCGTGCTCGTGTTCTACCTCACCGACACGCTCGGCGTGACCGCCCTCGTCGCGGGTCTCGTCGTGACCGCCGCAAAGGTGTGGGACGTGCTGATCGACCCGTGGATCGGCGAACGCAGCGACCGCACGCTCGCCGCGACCGGCACGCGTCGCACGTGGATGCGGGTCGGCGCGCTCGCGCTGCCGGTGGCCTTCGTCGTGACGTTCGCGGTGCCCACGGGCCTCGCGCCCGCGGCATCCGGAACCTGGGTGTTCCTCGCGTTCCTGGCCACGGCCACCGCGTTCAGCCTCTTCCAGGTGCCGTACATCGCCCTGCCCGCCGAGCTCACCGACGACTACGACGCGCGCACGCGGCTCCTGACGTGGCGCGTGGTGGTCCTCAGCGTGTCGATCCTGCTGTTCGGCGCGGGCGGACCGCTGCTGCGGCGGGCGGGCGGCGACGACGAGGCGCTCGGCTACCTCGTCATGGCGGTCGTGGCCGGCCTCGTGATCGGTGCGGGCATGTTCGTCGCGACGTTCACCGCGCCGCGCGGGGTCGCCGCGGGCGAGCGCGCACGACGCAGCATCCGCGCCGGGTACGCAGAGGGCATCGCCGCGCTGCGTCGCAGCCGCCCGTTCCGCGACCTGCTCTCCGCCTTCGTGCTGCAGGGCCTCGCCACGGGTGTCATGCTGGCCGGCGCCAACTACGTCGCCGTGTGGGTGCTCGAGTCGGAG
The DNA here is from genome assembly GCA_963802485.1 of uncultured Actinomycetota bacterium. Taxonomy (GTDB): domain Bacteria; phylum Actinomycetota; class Actinomycetes; order Actinomycetales; family Microbacteriaceae; genus Agromyces. The sequence continues at coordinate 164,489 of CAWDJA010000013.1, read as the reverse complement.
GACGCCCTGACCTTCCTCTTCCTCGCACTCATCGCCCCGGCGGTGCTGTGCGCGCCGCTCTGGGGTCGGCTCGCGGCCCGCATCGGCAAGGAGCGCGGATTCGTGTTCGCGAGCATCCTCTTCGCGGTCGCGTCGGCGAGCCTCATCGGGATGCTGTGGGCGCCGGGTCCGTGGGTCTACGGCCCGGTCGCCCTCGCCGGCGCCGCGTACGCCGGCATGCAGTCGCTGCCCATGGCGATGCTGCCCGACGTGATCTCGCACGACGCGCGACGGCACGGCGAGGGGCGCGCCGGCAGCTTCGGCGGCGTGTGGACGGCGGGGGAGACCGCGGGCATGGCCCTCGGCGCGACGCTGCTCACCCTCGTCCTCGCCCTCACCGGGTACGCGGAGTCGACCGGGTCGGCGGTCGTGGCCCAGCCCGGCGCGGCCGTCGCCGGCATCGTCGTCGCCTTCAGCCTGCTCCCGGCGGCGCTCGTGCTGCTCAGCCTCGTGCCGCTCGGGAGGTACCCGCTGCGGCGGGGCGACATCGAGGCGGATGCCGCGGCCGAGGCGGTGGCACGGTGACCGCGTTCCGCCGGGATCCGGCCGACATCCTCGCCGAGCTGGGACGGCTGCGCGCCGGCGACGCGCCCACGCACGGCGGGCGCGTGCTCTCGTACGTCTACGACTCGGGCGAGGCCGAGCTCGACGAGCTCGCCGCGTCGGCGGCGCGGCTCGTGCAGCCCGTGAACGGGCTCGACCCGACCACGTTCACCTCGGTGGCCGCCATGGAGTCGGGGCTCGTGGGCTTCGCGCGCCGGGTGTTCCACGGCGATGGCGACCAGGGCGGGGTGGTCGTGGGCACGATCACGTCGGGCGGCACCGAGAGCTGCCTGCTCGCGGTGAAGACCGCGCGCGACGTCTGGCGAGCGGCCCGCGTCGGGACGCCGCGCGTGCCGCGCATCGTCGCGCCGGTCACCGTGCACGCCGCGTTCCACAAGGCGGCCGAGTACTTCGGACTCGTGCTCGACCTCGTGCCGGTCGATCCGGCCACCGGTACGACGACCCCGGCGGCGATCGAGGAGCGGCTGGGCGACGACGTCGCGCTCGTCGTGGTGAGCGCGCCCTCGTACCCGTTCGCGACCCTCGATCCCGTCGCCGACGTCGCCGCCGTCTGCGCGCCGCGCGGGATCGCGCTGCACGTCGACGCGTGCATCGGCGGGTTCGCGCTCGCGTTCTGGCCCGACGAGCTGCCCGCGTGGGACCTCGCCGTCCCGGGCGTGACCAGCCTCTCGGCCGACCTGCACAAGTACGGCTACGCGCCCAAGGGCGTCTCGGTGCTGCTGACCCGCGGCCGTGATCGCCAGCGCCACCAGTACTTCGCCACGACCGCGTGGCCCGGGTACCCCGTCGTCAACCCGACGATGACCGGTTCCAAGCCCGCCGGGCCGCTCGCGGCGGCGTGGTCGATCGTGGAGGCGCTCGGCGAACCGGGCTTCGCCGAGCTCACCGGCCGGGCCGCTCGGGCCACCGCCGCGCCTCCGCGACACGCTCGACGGCATCGAGGGGCTCCGGATCGTGGGCGACCCGACCGGTCCGCTGCTCGCGGTCGCGGCCGACGAGGACGTCGCGCCCGAGCGTCGCGTCGATCCGCACCACTGGGCGGATGCCGCGCGCGAAGCGGGCTGGCAGCTGCAGCTGCAGCCCGGCCTCACGCAGGCCGACGGCACGCGCCTGCCGCACACGACCCACCTCACGGTGACCCCGGTGACCGAGGCGGTGGTGGCCGAGCTGTCGGTGTCACTCGTCTCCGCGGCCGACGCGGTGCGCGGGGTGCCGCCGGTGGACGGCGGCGCGCTCGTGGCCGGGCTCGCGGCGCAGCTGCCCGGTGGCGCCGAGCGGCGCTCGCCGCGGCATCCGCCGGGCTCGACTCCGACGCGGCCGCCGGACTGCTCGCCGCCTTCGGGCTGCTCGGCGGTACGGGTGCCGAGGGCGCGCTGCCCGACCGCCTGGCGCCGGTGCTCGCCCTCGTCGAGGCGCTGCCGGGGCCGCTCACCGAGCGACTGCTCGTCGAGCTGCTGGCCCGCGTCGTGGAGCCGCGCGCCGCGGCATCCGACTGACGGTCGCTCAGCTCGGGCCGAACCGGATGCTCGCCACGACCAGCCCGCCGTCCTCATCGACCCGGACGATGCAGCGGACGGTGCGCCGCTCGGTCTCCCCGCCGTCGCTGTAGGCCACGGACCCCTGGGTTCGGTACTCGGTGTCGTCGACCTGCTCCACCTCGGAGAACAGCGGCATGTCGATCACGTCACTGTCCTGGGCCTCGAGCTCGGCGCGGACGCCCGACAGGCACATCGAGCGCGCGACGTCGACGGGTTCGGGCCGCGGCCACAGTGCGACCACCACGGCCGCGATGACGCCGGCCAGCACGAGTGCGGGAACCGCGATGCGCACCCACAGCGGCACGCGGCTGAACCACCCTCGCCGTTGCGGCGCCGTGGCTGACGGTGTGCGGTCGTCGGGATCGGACCCCATGCCTCGCATGATACTGGACGGGTTGCGCTATGCGACGGGCGGTGCGAGGCCGCAGCGCTCGCCGTAGTACTGGTAGAGCTCCGCCTTCAGCGTGTCGCCCGACGAGCGATCCAGCCGACCGGCGCGGTCGTCGGAGGTGCGGATCTCGAACGGCAGGATCGTGCCGCGCTTGTCGTCGGCGATCGCGTGGGCGTCGCACCGCGCCGGCCGCACGTCGAGCGAGATCGTCTGCGGCGGGTCGCCGGCTGCGATCTCGACCCCGAGCGGCCAGTCGACGCCGCCCTCGGCGTTCAGCAGCGTCGTGCCGAAGACCCGGTCGATCACGAACGAGCCCGAGCCGGAGGCCGCCGGCGTCACCAGGACGTCGATGACGGCCCGCCGGTCGACTCCCGACCCGGTGGACCGCAGGTGCTCGGGCATCGTGATCGTCGCGACGGCATCGACGGATTCCGCGAGGCAGTCGGCGTCGGCGACGCGGGCGAGGGTGCCGAACGGGTCGTCGGGTGCGAGCACGCCGGCGGCGGGCCCCTCGGGGGTCGTCGCGTCGACGTGGAGCACGGCCGCGCCGGCCTCCTCGCCGCACTCCGCCGGCGGCAGCGGGAGGCGGATCGCGAGGGCATCGCCGGGCGGCAGCTCGAACGCCTCCTCGCGCACGAGCGCGGTCGCGAGCGTCGGCGCCTCGAGTTCGAAGCGGTCGATCGTCACCGCCTCGTCGCCGGTGTTCTCGACGCGCACCACGAGGCGGCGCGCCTCCACGTCGAGGCGCCCCTGCTGGAGGCGCACCTCGAGTCCGTCGGGCAGCGGGGCGGCCTCCTCCGAGGGCGCCGCGCACGCGACGAGCAGCAGGGGCGCGATCGCGAGGGCGGCGGTGAGCGCGAGCGAGCGGATGCGGCGGGCGCGCGGCATCCGGCTCATCGGGTCACCGCACCGAGACGTCGAGGCGGCGACCGCCGAGCGAGCGGGGAAGGGCGGCCAGTCGCGCGGCGACCTCCTCGATGGCGCGCGCGGCGGGGTCGTCGGGCGCCGAGACGACGACCGGGGTGCCGGCGTCGCCGCCCTGGCGCAGCGCGATGCTGAGCGGCACGCTCGCGAGCAGGGGCACGGGTGCCGGCTGACCCTCCGACAGGCGCTCGGCGACGAGTGCGCCGCCGCCGGCGCCGAACAGCTCGACCATGCCGTCGGGCCCCGCGAACCCGGACATGTTCTCGACGACGCCGACGATCCGCTGGCCCGTCTGGCGCGCGACGACGCCCGACCGCTCGGCGACGTCGGCAGCGGCGGGCTGCGGGGTCGTGACGACCACCACCTCGGCGTTCGGCAGCAGCTGGCCGAGCGAGATCGCGACGTCGCCCGTTCCGGGCGGCAGGTCGACGAGCAGCACGTCGAGGTCGCCGAAGTACACGTCGGTGAGGAACTGGTTCAGCGTGCGATGCAGCATCGGGCCTCGCCACGCGACGGCGACGGATGACGCGCGCCCACCGGGCTCGGCGGGCTCGACGAACATGCCGATCGAGATCACCTTCACGCCGTGCGCGACGGGCGGCAGGATCATCTCGTCGACCCGGGTCGGGCGCGCGGCGTTGCCGTGCTCGTCGACGAGGCCGAGCAGGCCGGGGATCGAGAACCCGTGCACGTCGGCGTCGACGAGTCCGACCGAGAGGCCGCGCGCCGCGAGCGCCACCGCGAGGTTGGCGGTGATCGTGGACTTGCCGACCCCGCCCTTGCCGCTCGTGATCGCGATGACGCGGGTGAGGCTGCCGGGCCCGAACGGGTTGCCGCGGGCGGCGCGGCCGCCGCGCAGCCGCTCCGTCAGGGCGGCGCGCTGCTCGGGGGTCATCACCGAGAGGGTGACGTCGGCGTTGCCCGGCCCGGCCACGGTCTCGGCCGCCTGGCGCACGTCGCGCTCGATGCGGTCGGAGGCGGGGCATCCGACGATCGTCAGCCGGATGCCGACGTGCACGCGCCCGTCGGCGACCGCCGACACCGACTCGACCATGTCGAGCTCGGTGATGGGCTTGCGGATCTCGGGGTCGATCACGCTCGCGAGCGCGACGCGGACCCCCTGCTCGAGTGCCGCGGCGTCAGCGGGCGGCATGCTCCGGCTCCTCCTCCGCGGGCCGGTCGAGCTCCTCGATCATGGCGCGGAGCTCGGCGCGGATGAAGTCCTTCGAGGCGAGGTCCTTCACCGCGAGCCGCAGCGCCACGACCTCCCTGGCGAGGTACTCGGTGTCGGCGAGGTTGCGCTCGGCTCGCTGCCGATCCTGCTCGATCTGCACCCGGTCGCGGTCGTCCTGCCGGTTCTGGGCGAGCAGGATGAGGGGCGCGGCGTACGACGCCTGCAGCGACAGCACGAGGGTCAGCGCCGTGAACCCGATCGCGATCGAGTCGAATCGCAGGTTCTCGGGCGCGAACGTGTTCCACGCCATCCAGGCGATCGCGAACACCGACAGCCCGAGCAGGAAGCCCGGGGTGCCCATGCCGCGGGCGACCCACTCCGTGAACCGGCCGAACCGGTCGTTGTCGCCCGATCCACGGAAGGGCACAGATCGGCGCGTGCCTTTCGGGGTGTCGAACCGGCGGTCCTCGACGTCAACGCGTGCCATCTCCTGCCCTCCTTCCGTGCGGGATCGGGATGCTTCCTGTGGTCAGCTGGGCGCGCGCCGCGGCGCGGCGGCCCACTTCGGTCTCTTCGGGATGACTTCGCCAGTCATCGGGCAGGAGGTAGTCGAGTACGTCGTCAATCGTCACCACCCCGACGAGTCGATGCTTCTCGTCGACCACCGGCACCGAGACGAGGTCGTAGCTCGCGAGGATGCGGCTGACCTCGGCGGCGGACGTGTCGGCGGTCACGGGCTCGAGGCCCTGGTCGATGAGGGTGCCCAGGCGCTCGTGCGGCGGGTACCGCAGCATTCGCTGGAAGTGCACCATGCCGAGGAACCGGCCGGTGGGCGGCTCGTACGGCGGCAGGGTGACGCACACCGCGGCGCCCAGTGCGGGCGGCAGGTCGTGGCGGCGGATGAGGGCGAGCCCCTCGGCGACGGTCGCGTCGGCCGACACGATGATCGGCTCGGTCGTCATGAGGCCGCCGGCCGTGTCGGGGCCGTAGGAGAGGAGGAACCGCACGTCGTCGGCCTCCTCGGGCTCCATGAGCTCGAGGAGGTGCTCGCCGCGCTCCTCGGGCAGCTGGGCGATGAGGTCGGCGGCGTCGTCGGGCTGCATGTGGTCGAGCACGTCGGCGGCGCGGTCGTCGCCGAGCCGCGCCAGGATCTCGACCTGGTCGGACTCGGGCATCTCCTCGAGCACGTCGGCGAGGCGGTCGTCGGAGAGCTCCTCCGCGACCTCGTGCCGCCGCTGGGCAGGGAGGTCGAGCAGGGTGTTGGCGAGGTCGGCCGGCTTCAGCTCGGAGTAGGTGGCGATGAGCTGCTCGGCGGACTGCGCCTCGCCGCTCGCGTTCAGCTCGCGCACCTCACGCCACGTGACGTAGGCGGACTGGCCCTTCGAGAACGGCGATGCGCCCTTCGGGCGTCGCACGAAGAGCTGGTCGACCTCCCACTCGCCGGGCTCCTTCTCCTCGATCGCGACATCCTCGATCGTCGCCTCGCCCGAGCCGTCGTTGAAGGCGACCTTCCGACCGAGCATCTCGGCGATCACGCGCACCTCGCCGCCGCGCTGCTCGAAGCGCCGGAGGTTGATGAGCCCGGTGGTGATGATCTGCCCGCCGCCGATGGACGTGACGCGCCCGATCGACACGAACACGCGGCGCTTGCCGGGGATCTCGACGATCAGGCCGACCACGCGCGGAGGGTCGCTCTTGCGGTACACGACGAGGACGTCGCGCACCTTGCCGACCCGATCACCGGCGGGGTCGAAGACGGCGCACCCGGCGAGTCGGGCGACGAAGACTCTCGTGGCGCTCACGCTACCAACTTAGCCCCCGCAGGCGGGATCCCGGCCCTCTCGGCGCCCGCTCGGACGCGCGTGGGAGAATGGCCGGGTGAGCAACCCATCCCCGTTCGGCGGCCGCATGGCCCGCGCGTTCCCGACCCTCCCGAAGGGCGAGACCGTGGCGAGCTTCGAGACCTATCCCGAGGCGCAGGCGGCGGTCGACAGGCTCGCGAAGGCGGCCTTCCCGGTGAAGGAGCTCGCGATCGTCGGCACCGACCTCACGAGCGTCGAGCGCATCACGGGCACGCTCAGCTGGGGCCGCGCGGCGGGGGCCGGCGCGCTCTCGGGCGCCTGGTTCGGCACGTTCCTCGGGCTGCTGTTCTTCATCTTCGCGCCCACGGGGGCCTCGCTCGGCATCCTGATCTCGGCGGTGCTCATCGGCGCCGGATTCGGCATGATCTTCAGCGTCGTCTCGTACTCGATCAACCGCCGCCGGCGCGACTTCACCTCGGTCAACCAGGTGCTCGCCACGCGGTACGCGATCATCGCCGAGTCCGCACACGTCGAGCGGGCGCGCTCGGTGCTCGGCGTCGACGGGCCGGCTCAGGCGTCATGGCGGCCTCCCGCCTCCACGCCGGCCGCCGACCCGCCCTCCCGTCCGATGAGCTACGGCGAGGCGACGGATGCCGCGCGCCGGGCGGCCGCGGCCGAAGCCGCCGGTGCAGCCGGCACGGCGGCACGCGAGCGGCCCCGCTACGGCGAGTACGCACCCGTCGAGGACGCGGAGGCATCGCAGCCGATCGACGCCGCGGCATCCGGCCGGCCGTCATCCGACGGCGACGCCGCGACGCCGCCGTCGGAGCGCTAGGGCTCGAGTCGACGTCGCGGCGGACCGAGGCCTCGGCGCTCGCCGCTCCGCGCACCCACGCCTCGACCTCGTCGGCCGTGCGCGGGATGCCCGCGGACAGGTTCTCCGCGCCGTCGGCCGTGACCAGGATGTCGTCCTCGATGCGCACGCCGATGCCGCGGAACTCCGCCGGGACGGTGAGGTCGTCGGGCTGGAAGTAGAGGCCCGGCTCGATCGTGAACACCATGCCCGGCTCGAGGACGCCGTCCATGTACATCGACTTCCGCGCCTGCGCGCAGTCGTGCACGTCGAGGCCGAGGTGGTGGCTGGTGCCGTGCACCATGTAGCGGCGGTGGAACTGGTTCTCGGGCTCCAGCGACTCCTCGGCGGAGACCGGGAGGAAGCCCCACTCGGCCGTCCTGCGCGCGATGACCTGCATCGCGGCGGCGTGCACCTCGCGGAAGATCGCACCCGGCCTCACGACCGCGAACGCGGCATCCGCGGCCTCGAGCACGGCCTCGTAGACGCGGCGCTGCACGTCGGAGAACGTGCCGTTCACGGGGAACGTGCGCGTGATGTCGGCGGTGTAGTAGCTGTCGCGCTCGACGCCCGCGTCGAGCAGCACGAGGTCGCCGGGCACGACGGGGCCGTCGTTGCGCGTCCAGTGCAGGATGGTGGCGTGCGGGCCGGCGGCGGCGATCGAGCCGTAGCCGACGTCGTTGCCGTCGAGCCGCGCGCGGGTCGCGAAGACGCCCTCGATGACCCGCTCGCCGCGCACCTCGGCGGTGATGCGGGGCAGCTCCTCGAGCACCTCGGTGAAGCCGCGCTGCGTGGCGTCGATCGCCCCGCGCATCTCGCCGATCTCGTACTCGTCCTTCACGAGGCGCAGTTCGGAGAGGACGCGGGCGAGCTCGGCGTCGGGCTCGTGCTCGGCGTTCACCTCGAGGGAGAACGGGGCATCCGCGGCATTCGTCGAGAGGGCCTCCTCGGCGGCGAAGCGGATGCGGGCGTGGTCGACCTGCTCGGTGATGGCGGCGTCGGCCTCGCGCAGCACGAGCGTGGCCGTGTTCGACCGAGCGGACCAGGTGCTCGAAGTCCTCGAGGCCGCGCGTCTCGATCGCCAGGTCGGCGGCGACGTGCGCGAGCGACGGGCGGGCGCCGATCCAGAACTCGCCGATGGCCGGGTTCGCGTAGAACTCCTCGGAGTCGCGGCCGGCGCGCTCGCGGAAGTAGACCGTGGCGGTGTGCCCCTCGGCGGTGGGCTCGAACACGAGCACGGCGCCGGGCTCGGAGTCGGATCCCCAGCCGGTGAGGTGCGCGAACGCCGAGTGGGCGCGGAACGGGTAGTCGGTGTCGTTCGCGCGCTGCTTCATGTCGCCCGCGGGCACGATGAGCCGCACGCCGGGGAACGCCGCCGACACCGTCGCACGTCGCGCCGCCGCGAAGGCGGCCTGCTCGCGAGCGGGCGGCAGCGTCTCGTCGCGTTCGGCCCAGCCGCTGCCGATGAAGGCCTTGAAGCCCTCGGAGCCGGGTGTGGTCGAGCGATTCGCATTTCGACCGGATTCCTCGGAAGCGGGGGGCGCGGTCGTGGTGCTGGTGTCGCTCGTGTTGGCCATGTCGTCCATTCTCGCACCGTCGGCGGAGCGGTCGCGGCGCGCTCCGGATCCCCGTCGGTCGCGCGCCGGGACCGCTTCAGCCGGCGGGCGAGAGCGTCGCGACGACCGGCCGGTGGTCGCTGCCGGCGCCGTCGAACTCGCCCACGACGCGGAACGCGTCGACCTGCCAGCCCGGGGTCGCGAGCACGTGGTCGATCGGGCTGCCGACGAGCTGGGGCAGGTCGGTGGGCCAGGTGCCCAGCCCGCCGGCGTCACCCGCGACCCCGGCGTCCCGGCAGCGGCCGAGGTCGCCGCCGTCGACCCCGCGACCGGCGAAGTGGTCGACGGTCGCGTTGAAGTCGCCCGCCATGATCACGTTCTCCCCGGCGCACTGCTCGGCCAGCCAGTCGAGGTCGCTGCGCCAGTTGCGCAGCTCCCACCGGATCGGCGCGACCGCGTGGACGGCGACGATGCGCGGGCCGTCGCCGTCCACCGGCTCGGCGACGATCGACGGCAGCGTGTTCGTGTTGCCGGGAGGGCCGGGCACGAGCTCGGAGACGACCTGCGTAGTCGCCGAGGTCGGGTGAGATGAGGATCGTGGTCGAGCGGGCCTTCGCGACGTCGTCGAACGCGACGGTGTGCACCCACATCGGGCTGCCGCCCTCGCGCATCGCGATCGCGACCTCCTCGCCGAGCGGAGTGGTGGTCTCGGGCAGCACCACGACGTCGGCGCCCTCGTCGAGCGCCAGGCCGGCGATCGTCGACGCGTCGGGCACCTCGCCGAGCGTGTTCCAGCTCAGCACGGTGACGGATGCCGCATCGCCGGCGACCGTCGAGCCGCCGGTGCCGCGCGCCGTGACGATCGCGACGTTGCCGGCCGCGAACAGGGCGAGCACGACCGCCATCCCGATGCCGAACGTGCGCGTGGGCTTGGGGATGGCGAAGAGCGCGAGTGCGAGGGCCGCCACGAACCCGCACACCGCCGCGGCGCCCCGGAGCGCGACGACATGGGCGGCCACCCACTGGTTCTGCAGCCCGAAGCCCTGCGGCCACAGCAGCACTGCGGCGACGAGGGCGGTGCCGAGCACGACGGCCCAGCCGAGGATGCGGGGGAGCATTCCATCCACCCTAGGCGAGGGGCGCGGCCGTGATCCGGGACGCGGCCGCCGATCCGCTGGGAGTCGCCGGTGAGGATGCCGCGACGGATGCCGCGACTAGCATGAAGGGATGTCCGAAGCCCCCGCCGTCGTCGGCGAAGCCGACCTGCACGCGCACTCGACGGTCTCGGACGGCACGGAGGCGCCCGCCGTGGTCATGGCCCAGGCGGCGGCGGCCGGCCTGTGGGGCGTCGCCCTCACCGATCACGACTCCACGAGCGGCTGGGCCGAGGCCGCGGCGGCCGTGCCCGAGACGGGCGTCGTGCTCATCCCGGGCATGGAGCTCTCGACGCGCGAGGGGTTCATGAGCGTGCACATGCTCGGCTACCTGATCGATCCGCTCGACGAGGGCCTGCTCGCCGAGACCTCGCGCATCCGGGAGTCGCGCATGACGCGCGCCGAGGAGATCGTCCGGCGCATCGGACGCGACTACGACCTCAGCTGGGACGACGTGCTCGCACAGACGACGGAGGGCGCGACGATCGGCCGCCCGCACATCGCCGACGCGCTCGTCGCGCGCGGGTTCGTGTCGACGCGGTCCGCCGCGTTCGCCGGCATCCTGCACCCGCGCTCGGGCTACGCGCAGCCGCACTACGCGCCCGACCCGCTCACCGGCGTCCGGCTCATCCGCGCGGCCGGCGGAGTGCCCGTCCTCGCGCACCCGGGCACCAGGGGCGCGGAACGCGTGATCCCGCCCGAGCGCCTCGCGCGCCTCACCGACGCCGGGCTGTTCGGCCTCGAGGTCGACCACCCCGAGAACCGCGACGATGCGAAGCCCCGCCTGCGCGCGCTGGCGCGTCGGTTCGGGCTCGCCGTCACCGGCTCGAGCGACTACCACGGCACGGGCAAGCCCAACCGGCTCGGCGAGTGCCGCACGGCGTCCGAGGTCGTCGAGCGCATCATCGCCGAGGGCCGCGGCTCGGCGCCGGTCACCCCGTAGGGCGCGCCCGGCGCGAGCGCGTCGCGGTGCGGCATCCGTCGTCGCAGCGTCGCTGCCGAACGGATGCCGCGTGCGGACTCACGCCGCGGGTGCGGCGCCTCCGGTCGTGCGCGGCCCGCGACGGCGGCGGCGACGCGCGGGCGCCGCGTTGCCGTCGTGGTGCTCGTGGCCCTTGCCGTCGTGCGTGCCGGTGCCGGGCTCCTTGGGGGCGTCGGCGACCGAGTCGGCGGTCTCGCCGGCTGCGCCCGACTCGCCGGCGGGCTGGCCGCCGCGGGTGCGGCGACGCGACCGCGAACGCGGCGCGCGGTCGGCGTCGCCCTCGGCGCGCCCCTCACTGCGGCCTGCGGTGCTCGAGCGCGTCGGCGCGGCCGTGGGGGCGGGCTTCAGCCGGCCCTTCGTGCCCGCGGGGATGTCGAGGTCGGAGAACAGGTGCGGCGACGAGGAGTAGGTCTCGACCGGCTCGGGCTGGCCGAACTCGAGGGCGCGGTTGATGAGCGCCCACTTGTGCAGGTCGTCCCAGTCGACGAACGTCACCGCGATGCCCGTCTTGCCGGCGCGCCCCGTGCGACCGGCGCGGTGCAGGTAGGCCTTGTCGTCGTCGGGGATCGTGTGGTTGATCACGTGCGTGACGTCGTCGACGTCGATGCCGCGCGCTGCGACATCCGTGGCGATGAGCACGTCGCGCTTGCCGGCCTTGAACGCGGCCATCGCCCGCTCGCGCTGGTCCTGGTTCAGGTCGCCGTGCACGGCCGCCGCGTTGAAGCCGCGGTCGTTGAGCTCCTCGACGAGCTTGGCGGCCGCACGCTTCGTGCGCGTGAAGATGATCGTCTTGCCGCGACCCTCGGACTGCAGGATGCGGGCGATCACCTCGTCCTTGTCGAGCGAGTGGGCGCGGTAGACGAGGTGCTTGATGTTCGCCTGCGTGAGGCCCTCGTCGGGGTCGGTGGCCCGGATGTGGATGGGGCGCGTCATGAAGCGGCGCGCGAGCGCGACGATCGGCCCGGGCATCGTGGCCGAGAAGAGCATGGTGTGGCGCACGGCCGGCGTCTGGGCCATGATCTTCTCGATGTCGGGGAGGAAGCCGAGGTCGAGCATCTTGTCGGCCTCGTCGAGCACCATCTCGCTCACGTTCTTCAGCGAGAGCAGGCGCTGCGAGGCGAGGTCGAGCAGTCGCCCGGGCGTGCCGACGACGATCTGCGCGCCGGCCTTGAGCTGCTCGATCTGGCCCTCGTACGCCTTGCCGCCGTAGATCGAGACGATCTTCGTGGGCCGGTTGGAGGTGGCGAGCTCGAGGTCTTCGGTCACCTGCACGCAGAGCTCGCGGGTCGGCACGACGACGAGCGCCTTCACGCCGTGCTCGGGGTCGTCGCCGAGGCGCTGGATGATCGGCAGGCCGAACCCGAAGGTCTTGCCGGTGCCGGTCTTCGCCTGGCCGATGATGTCCTGGCCCGAGAGGGCGAGGGGGATGGTCTGCTCCTGGATGGGGAAGGCATCGATGATGCCCTTCCCGGCGAGGGCGTCGACGATGTCGGACGCGACGCCGAGGTCACTGAAAGTGGTCAATATTCTGCCTGTCGGTAGTGCGGGAAACGTGGTGCGCCCTGCTTCTACCTCAGGCGCACGGCCGCGGGTCCAACGCCCACGTGCCCCCTCAGCCTAACCGAGACTGCCTGAGAGCCTCGGATAGGCTGTGTCCGTGGTGTTCTGGACGAATCGGCGAGGTCCTCGCCCCGAGACGCCGCGACTGCGCCCCCGCGTCATGCCCACCCAGCTTGCGAAGGTCGACTTCACCGAGCTGGTGCCCGAGCCGGTGCCCTTCCTCGGGCAGGCGGCGTACATCCAGCTCGAGTTCTTCGAGAGCCTCGCCAAGGCCGTCGCGACCGCACCCACGCTGCCCTCCAAGGAGGGCCTGAGCGCCGCGGCCGGCGTCGCGCTGCGCAAGCACCACGCCCTCATCGCCGAGCTCCGTCGCCTCGGCGTCGAGCCCGACGACGTGATGGCGCCGTTCGCGCCGGCCACCGATCGCTTCCGCCAGGCGAGTGCCGGCGCCGACTGGTACGAGCTCCTGCTCGGCATCCATGTCACCGCGGGAATGCTCGACGGCTACTTCTCCCGCCTCGCCGAGGGCCTGCCCGTCGAACTCGGGGCCCGTGTGCGGGCCATCCTCGACGAGGAGGGCGCCGCGGTCGTGCTCGAGTCGGAGCTCCGCGACGCGATCGCCGCCGACCCGTCGCTCGCCGACCGCCTCGCGCTCTGGGGCCGCAGCCGGGTGGGCGACACGCTCCTCATCGCACGGTCGGCGCTGCGCGCGTCCGAGGCGCCCGATCGGGCGGGGCAGCAGGTCGAGCCGGTGTTCACCGAGCTCATCGCCGATCACACGCGCCGCATGGACGCCCTGGGCCTGACGGCCTGACGGCCCGACGGCCCGAGCCTCGTCGGGCGCGGGCGCACGGCGGCTCGGAATCGCGACCGGCCGCCTCGCGGCATCCGGACGCTCGGGTGCGCCGGCTCAGGCGCTGCGCTCGTTGGCGCCCGGCCGCGCGAGCCGCTCGAACAGCGCGGCATCGCCGCGCTCACGCCGCGGGCCGATGAACCACGCGGTGGCCACGGAGGCGAGCCCCGCGGCGACGAACGAGACGACCCAGATCCAGCCGCCGTCCCACGCCCAGCCGAGCCAGGTCAGCGCGACCCAGACGACGGCGGCGACGCCCGCACCGATGGCCGGCACGAGGGCGCTGCCGTACGTGTGCCGCCGGGGCAGCGAGTAACGGGCCGCGAGGCCGAGGATCGCGCCGCCCAGGACGACGAAGAGGAGCTCCATCGTCAGCCGACGAATCCGACGCGGCGGGACTCCTCCGAGCCGATCTCGACGTACGCGAGGGCCGCGGACGGCACCACGTAGACGGTGCCCTTGGCGTCGGTGAGCTTCAGGAGCGGGGTCTGCCCGGCGAGTGCGGCCGCGACCGCCTGCTCCACCTCCGCCGCCGACTGCGAGGTCTCGAATCCGAGTTCACGGGGGGAGTTCTGGATGCCGATGCGAACGTCCACTGTGCGCCTTTCTGCCGTTGCTGAAACACTACGACACGGGCCGCGCCGGTCCGTACGCGTTCACTGTCGGCGGAACGCGTTACCGTTCAGGCATGCCCGGCACCGCGACCCTCCTGCACCCCGTCGCGACCCTCCTCGACGGCGAGCACGCGGCGGTGTTCGGGGCCCCGGGCAGCGGCAAGACGCGGCTCGTGGTCGAGCTCGTGGCCGACCGGGTCGAGCGGCTCGGCTACGCCACCGACGAGGTGCTCGTGCTGTCGGCGACGCGAGCGTCGGCCACCGCCCTGCGCGACGAGCTCGCCGTGCGGCTCGGGGTCACGACGCGCGGTCCGCTCGCGCGCACGGCCAACTCGCTGGCGTTCCAGCTCGTGCGGGCGTTCACCGGCGAGCCCGTCACCCTGCTCACGGGCGCCGAGCACGACCAGATCGTGGGCGAGCTCCTCGAGGGCGGCATCCGCGACGGCTTCGGCCCCGCCTGGCCCGATCCGCTCACGCCCGAGGTGCGTGCCCTGCGCGGGTTCCGCTCCGAGCTGCGCGACGTCATGATGCGGGCGGTCGAGCACGGCGTCGACGCCGCGACCCTCGCCCGTCTCGGCGAGCGGGCGGCGCGGCCCGAGTGGGTCGCCGCCGCCGGATTCCTCGCCGAGTACGCCGAGGTGAAGGAGCAGCTGCGCCCCACCCAGTTCGACTCGGCCGAGCTCGGCGCGTTCGCCGCGGCGATCGTGCGGCGCAGCACGGTCGACCCCGAGGCATCCGCCGCACTCGGCACCCTCGCGGGGCTGCGACTGCTCGTCGTCGACGACGCCCAGGAGGCCACCGAGGCCACCGCGGCGATGCTGGGGGCGTTCGCCGCACGGGGCGTCGCGGTCGTCGCGTTCGGCGACCCCGACGTCGCGAGCAACGGCTTCCGCGGCGGCCGGCCCGAGCTGCTCGGCTCGCTCGGCGCGTCCTCGACGGCGCCGCGGTGCGCCGCGTCGTGCTCGACGGCGTGCACCGCGGCCGCCCGGCCGTGCGCGACCTCGTGCGGTCGGTCACCGCGCACATCGGCACCGCCCTCGGCGGTGCGCATCGGCAGGCGCCGCTCGCGTCGGCGGGCCATGCGGCCGGCGAGGCGGGCCCCGACGGCGACCCCCTCGCCCCGCTGCTCGGCATCGAGGCGGCGTCGCACGCGGCCGAGTGCCAGGCCGTCGCAGGACTCCTGCGCGAACGCCACCTGCTCGACGGCGTGCCGTGGTCGTCGATGGCGGTCGTCGTGCGGTCCGGCGCCGACGTGCCCGCGTTCGAGCGCGGACTCGCGCTCGCCGACGTGCCCACCGCGGGCGACGCCGCGCGCACCGCGCTCCGCGACGCGCCCGCGGCGGCTTCGCTGCTCACGGCGGCCTCGCTCGTGCTCGGCCGCGAACGCCTCACGCCCGAGGTCGCCGTCGAGGTGCTCACCGGGCCGCTCGGCCGCCTCGACGGGGTCGGCCTCCGCCGCCTCCGGCTCGCCCTGCGACACGAGGAGCTCGCGGCCGGGGGTGCGAGGTCGGGCGACGAGCTGCTGGTCGACGCGCTCGCGCGCACCGGGCGGCTTCGAGACCGTCGATGCGGCGCCCGGCCGACGCGCCGCGCGGCTCGCCAAGCTGCTCGCCGCGGCGAGGGCCGTCGCCGAGGCGGGCGGCACGATCGAGGAGGTCCTCTGGTCGCTCTGGGAGGCGAGCGGGCTCGCGGGCGAGTGGGGTGCGCAGGCCAAGGGCACCGGCGTGCTCGCCGAAGAGGCGAACCGGGCGCTCGACGCGGTGGTGGCCCTGTTCGCGGCCGCCACGAGGTACGTCGAGCGCGAGCCCGACGCGCCGGCCGCCCGGTTCGTCGACGAGGTGCTGGCGAGCGAGCTCCCTGAAGACTCGCTCGCCCCGCGGCGCAGCGCCGAGACCGTCGTCGTCACCACGCCGCCGGCGCTCATCGGCCGGGAGTTCGACGTCGTCGTCGTCGCCGGCCTGCAGGACGGCGTGTGGCCGAACCTGCGCCCGCGGGGCACGCTGCTGCACGCCGGCCTGCTGCCGCGGGTCGCCGCCGCCGCCCGGGCAGGAGCGCCGCTGCCGACGGCCGAGACCGTGGCCGAGGCCCGCGCGTCCGTGCGCGGCGACGAGTTCCGCCTCTTCGCGCTCGCCGCCTCGCGGGCGCGTCGCCAGCTCGTGCTGAGCTGCACCGCGAACGACGAGGAGCAGCCGTCCATGCTCATGGCCTACGCGACCGAGCGGGTGCGGCCCCGGCGTCGTCCGCTCCACCTGCGCGGCCTCGTCGGCGCGCTCCGACGCGAGCTCGTGGCGACGGGCGACGGCGAGGCCGCGGCGGCGCTCGCGCTGCTCGCCGAGGAGGGCGTGCCCGGGGCGCACCCCGACGACTGGTACGGGCTGGCGGAGCCGTCGACCACCGCCCCGCTCGTCGACCTCGACGGCGACCCCGAGGCGCTCGTCGCGGTGTCGCCGTCGCAGATCGATCGCGCCGAGGAGTCCCCGCTCGGCTGGTTCATCGACCGGGTCGCGTCGCCGCCGTCCGGCATCGCCGCCTCGATCGGCACGCTCGTGCACGCCGTCGTCGAGGAGGCGGGTGCGCGCGACGACGGCGACACGAGCATCGAGACGCTCTGGTCGGCGGTCGAGGAGCGCTGGCGCGAGCTGCGATTCGAGGCGGGGTGGGTCGCCGAGCGCGAGCGTCGAGGCGCCCGGCGCATGACCGAGGGGGCGTCCGACTACCTCGCGAACTTCCGCCGACGACGGCAAGGTGCTGCTCGGCGCCGAGGGCCGCTTCACGCTCGTCGTCGATCGGGTGCGCATCACCGGCACGATCGACCGGGTCGAGGCCTCGCCCGACGGCACCACCGTGATCGTCGACCTCAAGACCGGTCGCACGCCGCCCACCGCCGACCAGACGGCGCAGCATCCGCAGCTCGCCGCGTACCAGCTCGCCGCCCGGGCCGGCGAGGTGCCGAACGCCGGAACGCTCGGCGGTGCCAAGCTCGTGTACCTCGCCAAGCCCGTGCGTGCGCTCGCGTTCACCGAGCGCGCGCAGCAGCCGTTCGACGACGAGGCCGAGGCGGCGTTCCGGGAGCGACTCGGGGCGGTGGCCCGCACGATGTCGGGCAGCGAGTTCGAGGGCCCGGGCGAGCTCGGCTTCCGCTCGCGCTTCGGCGCCTGGCAGTACCGCGTGCACCTCGTGCCGGCGGTGTCCGCATGAGCCTCACCGCACTGCAGATCGCGTCGCGCCTCGGCCTGCATCCGCCCACGGCCGAGCAGCAGGCGGTGATCGAGGCGGATCCGCACGGCGCGAGCATCGTCGTGGCCGGCGCGGGCAGCGGCAAGACCGAGACGATGGCCAACCGCGTCGTCTGGATGCTCGCCAACGGGCACGTCGGCGTGCCCGAGGTGCTCGGGCCTCACGTTCACGCGCAAGGCCGCCGGCGAGCTGGCGGAGCGCGTGCGCGAGCGCGTCGGCCAGCTCGTCGCCGAGGGCATCGCCGAGGTCGAGCTCGATCCGCTCGAGTCCGCAGCGGTCGGCACCTACAACGCGTTCGCGAGCAGCATCTACCGCGAGCACGCGATGCTCATCGGGCGCGAACCCGACGCGGCCGTGCTCGGCGAGGCATCCGCGTGGATGCTCGCGCGGTCGGTGGCGAGCGCGTCGGCCGACCCGCGCCTGGTCGAGCTCGACGCCTCGCTCGACCGGGTCACCGGGGCGGTGCTCGCGCTCAGCCGCGCGCTCGCCGAGAACGTCGCCGACAGCCGCGACGTGCAGGCGTTCGCCCGCGACTTCCTCGCGATGGAGGGGCTGCCGATCGAGGCGCCGCGCAAGCGCACCGACTTCGAGTCGTTCACGAGTGCGCTCGGCGTGGTCGGCGCGCTCCCGCCGCTGCTCGACCTCGCCGACGCCTACGCGGCGGCCAAGCGCGAGCGCGGCTACGTCGAGTTCTCCGACCAGGTCGCGTTGGCCCTCGCGATCTGCGAGCGGCATCCCGAGGTCGTCGCGGCGCATCGCGAGCGCGCCCGCACGGTGCTGCTCGACGAGTACCAGGACACCAGCGTCGTGCAGACCCGGCTGCTGGCGACCCTGTTCCGCGGTCACTCGGTCATGGCGGTCGGCGACCCCGACCAGTCGATCTACGGATGGCGCGGCGCCAGCGCCGCCAACCTCGCGCGGTTCTCGAACGACTTCGCCGACGTCGGGCGCCGCGGCGGGCGTGTACGACCTGTCGACGAGCTGGCGCAATCCCGGCGTCGTCCTCGATGCCGCCAACGCGATCATCGAGCCCCTCGACGCGGGGATCCCGAAGGCGCCGCTGGCCCCCGCGCCGTTCGCCGGCGCCGGACGCGTCGAGACCGCCTGGGCCGAGACGATCGAGGAGGAGGCCGAGCTCGTCGCCCGCTGGTTCGCGGCGCGGCTCCGCGCCGCGGGCGATCGCTCCGCTCGCAGCGGCGCGCTGCTCTGCCGCACCTTCGCGAACGTCGGCGTCTTCACCGAGGCACTGCGCGCGCACGGCGTGCCGGTGCACGTGCTCGGCATCGCCGGCCTGCTCGACCAGCCGGTGATCGCCGACCTCGTCTGCGTGCTGCGGGTGCTGCACGACCCCACCGCCGGCTCCGAGCTCGTGCGGGTGCTCGGCGGGGCACGATGGCGCATCGGCCCCGCCGACCTGGCCGCGCTCAACGGGCTGGCACGGTGGCTGGCCGACCGCGACCTCGGCAGCCGGCGGCTCGACGACGACGTGCGGCAGGGGCTGCGCGCCTCGATCGCGCCCGACGAGTCCCCGTCGATCGTCGACGCCCTCGACTTCCTGCTCACCGCGCCCGACGGGCATTCCGCGCTCCGCGAGTTCACCGAGGTCGGCCTCGGCCGGATGCGTCGCGCGGGCGCCCAGCTGCAGTCCCTCCGCCGCCGTGCCGGCCTCGGGCTGGTCGACTTCGTGCACCTCGTCCAGCAGGAACTGCTGCTCGACATCGAGGTGGCCGCGAACGCGGCGCAGCCGCTCGGCGCGCCGAGCCTCGAGGCGTTCGACGAGCTGCTCGCCGGGTTCGCCGACGTCGCCGAGCACCCGACGCTCGGCGCCTTCCTCGGATGGCTCACCGAGGCGGAGCAGCGCGACCGCCTCGCGCCCCGTCAGGACGAGCCCGAGCCCGGGGCCGTGCAGGTCCTCTCGATCCACGGGTCGAAGGGCCTCGAGTGGGATGTCGTCGCGATCCCGCGCCTCGTCGACGAGGAGCTGCCGTCGAAGCCGCGCACCACGAAGGGCTGGCTCGCGTTCGGCGAGCTGCCGAACGACTTCAAGGGCGACCGGGCCGAGCTGCCCGAGCTGCAGTGGCGGGGCGTGCAGAGCCAGGCCGCGTTCGACGAGGCGGTTCGGGCGTTCGCCGACGAGAACCGCGAGCGGCACGCCGATGAGGAGCGACGGCTCGCGTACGTCGCGCTCACCCGCACGCGCTCGGAGCTCCTGCTCACCGGCTCGTGGTGGGCGTCGCAGAAGTCGCCCCGCAAGCCGAGCGCGTTCCTGCGCGAACTCGCGACGGGCGGGCATCCTCGATCCCACGGCACTGCCCACCGCACCCGAGGCGCCCGAGAACCCGCGCGAGGGCGCGGGTGCACGCCGGCGCTGGCCGCTCGACCCGCTCGGCGCGCGGCGTGGCACGGTGCACGCGGCCGCCGACGCCGTGCGCGCCGCCGCGGAGCGCCCGAGCGGCGCAGGAATCGGCCCCCGGCTCGCCGACGAGCTCCGCCTGCTGCTGGAGGACCGCCGTCGACGGTCGGAGGGGCCCGACGCCGCGGCGATCCCGACCCGCGTCCCCGCGTCGCGCTTCAAGGACTACGTCGACGACCCCGCGGCGGTCGCCGAACAGCTTCGGCGACCGATGCCGCAGCGCCCCTATCGGGCGACCCGCATCGGCACGCTGTTCCACGCGTGGGTCGAGCATCGCGCCACGGGTGAAGGCGACGCACCGGCGATCGACGACGTCTGGGCGGGCGCCGCTGCGCTCGACGTCGAACGGCCCGACGAGTCGATCGAGGATGCCACGGTCGAACGCCTGCGCGCCCTGCAGGCCACGTTCGAGGCGTCCGAGTGGGGCGGGCGCAAGCCCGTCGCGGTCGAACTCGAGCTGCACCTGCCCATCGACGAGCACGTGTTCGTGTGCAAGCTCGACGCCGTCTACGACGTGCCGCCCGACGGCGAGCTGGCGGCCCGCGGCATCCGGCACCAGGTCGTCGACTGGAAGACCGGAAAGGCGCCGCGTGACGAGCGCGACCTCGAACTGAAGCAGACCCAGCTGGCCCTCTACCGCCTCGCGTACGCGATGTGGGCCGGCGTCGACCCCGAGACGGTCGACGCCGTGTTCTACTTCGTGGAGGACGACCGGGTCATCCGGCCCGAACGGCTCTACGACGAGGCGGCGTTGCGCCGTTCGTGGGCCTCGGTCGCGGCGTCCGAGTCGGCGTCGCCCGCCGTCGTCGGCTGAGCCGCACCGGTCGCGGGCGGCGTCGCGTCGCCCCAGTCGCTGAGGTCGAGCGGGATCGGCGCGGTGGCGTCCATCGGCAGGGGAGCGCGCTCGCCGGCCTCGCGGCGCTCGAGCTCGGAGAAGTCGTAGCTGTCGGTCAGCAGCGTCGCGCCGCCCTCCCTCGGGAGGCGGTCGCGCGGGGTGTCGTCGAGCATCCGCTCGACGTCGCCGACGGTGAGGATCGGACCGGTCTCGGGCGAGAGCGGCTCGCTCGACCGGTCGTGCACGCTGGCCGCGAGCCCGTCGAGCATCGAGACGGCGTCGTCGATGATCGCGGCGTCGCGCTGCTCCACGCCGTGGAGCAGCCACCGCGCCAGCTCGAGCTCGCCGTACAGCAGGGCCCGCTGCGGGAGGTGGGCGTCGGCACCGCCGCCGCGCCCGGCCACGTAGGCGTCGAGCGCGGCCTCGGCGGATGCCCCGCGCGAGGTGAGGAGCCAGTGCAGGTCGCGGGCGGGGTCGCCGACGGCCAGCGCCGACCACCCGACGATCGCCGTCACGGCGTCGCCCTCGACGAGGATCGAGTCGGCCGTGAGGGCGCCGTTGACCACGGTCGGCCGGAATCGCCAGAGCGCTTCGTCATCGGTCGCCTGCTCCCATCGGCGCAGGATCGCGGCCGGGAGGCGACCGGTGTCCGCGGTGCGGCCGATCAGCTCGACGACTCCGTCGCGTGCCTCGTCGGCCGACTCGCGGGGGAGACCCGCGTCGCCCACGAACCCGCTCGGCAGCGCATGCACGGCGGCGATGGCCACGCCGACCGCCGTCGCCAGTCCCGCGTGCTCCGTGAGCTCGTCGGCCGTGCGCACCGCCCCCGGCAGGAACTCCGTGACGATGGCGCGCGTGCCGTCGATGGGTGCCTGGCCGACGAAGCCCGGCACGGCGAAGGGCAGGCGGGACCGGATGCCAGGGGTCATCGCGCGGATCGCGACGAGGTCGGCGGACTGCTCCGTCTCGGCGCTCTGCGAGCGCGGGGCGCGGATCACGAGGTGGCGTCCGTCGACCGAGCGGAGCTCCACGGCGTCGTAGCCCCCGTGGCTGCGGCGCGTGTGCGACCGGGCCGCACGCACCTCGAGTCCGGGCACCGCCGCCGTGGCCAACGCGGCTAGAGTGAGAGGGGGTCTGGCCATGGCACACAGCTTAAGCAGGCGAATCCGCCGCGCGGGCGACCGCCACGCCTTCCCGCCGACTCCGCCCTGAAGCGCAGAGAGGTGGCCAGTGCGCGAATCGACATCCCCGCCGCTCGCGCGAGCCGCACTCGACCGCGACGGAGCGGCCCGTGCCGACGACCACTTCGCGGCGCACTTCGACGCCGATCCGGCCGCGCGGGTCATCGCCCTCCACCGCGGTCGGGTGCTCCTCGCCGAGCGCGTCGAGGGCTCCGATGCCGGCCCTCGAGTTCCTGCGTCCCGATCGGCGGTGCCCGGCGATCGCCTGCGGCTGTACCTCGGACGCACGGTCGCCGTCGAGGGCGACGCGGGGGACGCGGAGGACGCCGCCGACGACCTGCCCGCCGGGACTCCCGTCGAGGTGCGCGTGTTCGATGCGGATGCCGCGGCGCTCATCGAGCCCGAGGAGGCACGCTGGGCGGGCCTCCGTGCCGCCGCGCCCGTGCTCGGCGATCGTGATGCCGGGCTCTTCACCGAGGCGCTCGCCCTCGCCAACTGGCACGAGGCCGCCCCGTTCTGCCCGCGTTGCGGGTCGACGACGACCGTGGTGCAGGCGGGATGGGCGCGCCGCTGCGACCGGGAGGACAACCTGCTCTTCCCGCGCACCGATCCCGCCGTGATCGTGCTCGTGACCGATGACGACGACCGGGTGCTCCTCGGCTCCAACGCGCTCTGGGAGCAGCACCGCTTCTCCCTGCTCGCCGGATTCGTCGAGCCGGGTGAATCGCTCGAGGCCGCGGTCGTGCGCGAGGTCGGCGAGGAGGCCGGCGTGCACGTCGACCGCGTCGAGTACGGCGGCTCGCAACCGTGGCCGCTGCCCGCGAGCCTGATGCTCGGATTCACCGCCCGCGTCGCCGACGGCGCCGCGCCGTCGTCCGCCTCGCCCGACGGCGTCGAGATCCTCGAGCTGCGCTGGTTCACGCGGGCGGAGCTCGCCGAGGCGGCCGAGGAGATCTCCCTGCCCGGTGGCACGTCGATCGCCAGCTGGCTGCTCGAGCGCTGGTACGGCGGCCCGATCCCCGAGTCGCGTCCGTGGACGGCGACGTGACGCGTGGCATCCGACCCGCTGCTCGCCGCGCTCGACGACGACCAGCGCGTGGTGGCCGAGGCGCTGATCGGCCCGGTGTGCGTGCTCGCCGGTGCGGGCACCGGCAAGACGCGCGCCATCACCCACCGCATCGCCTTCGGCGTCGCGTCGGGGGCGTACGACCCGGCGCGGGTGATGGCGCTCACGTTCACGTCGCGCTCCGCCGCCGAGCTGCGTGCGCGGCTGCGGGTCCTCGGCGCCGGCGGCGTGCAGGCGCGCACCTTCCACGCTGCGGCGCTCGCGCAGCTCAACCACTTCTGGCCGCT
Organism: uncultured Actinomycetota bacterium; assembly: GCA_963802485.1. Lineage (GTDB taxonomy): Bacteria > Actinomycetota > Actinomycetes > Actinomycetales > Microbacteriaceae > Agromyces. The sequence goes on along the minus strand of CAWDJA010000013.1, from coordinate 141,466 downwards.
CGTCGTCGGCGGATCGGCGCCGCGCCTGCTCGAGTACAAGGGCCGACTGCTCGGCGAGGCCGCGGAGCGCCTGCGCCTGCGGGTCGACGTGCCGACCCTGCGCGACGTCGCGGCCGAGATCGAGTGGCGCAAGGTGAGCGTGCTCGGCATGGACGACTACGAGGAGCGGGTCGCCTCGCGGGGCGCGCCGGGCACGCTCACGCCCGACCAGCTCCTGGCGCTCGTCGCCGGGTACGAGCAGCTCAAGGACGAACGTCGCATGCTCGACTTCGAGGACGTGCTGCTCGCCACCGCGGGCATGATCGAGTCCGAGCCCTCGGTCGCGATGCACGTGCGCGAGAGCTACCGCCACTTCGTCGTCGACGAGTACCAGGACGTCTCGCCGGCGCAGCAGCAGCTGCTCGACCTCTGGCTCGGTGGCCGCCGCGACGTGTGCGTGGTCGGCGACGCGAGCCAGACCATCTACTCGTTCGCCGGTGCGACGCCCGAGTACCTCCTCGGCTTCGAACGCCGCTACGAGGAGGCGACCCTCGTGCGGCTCGAGCGCAACTACCGATCGACGCCCGAGATCATCGGGGTCGCCAACCGGCTCATGCGGGGCCGCGCCGGTGCGCTGCAGCTCGAGGCGGTCACCGAGGATGACGAGGCGACCGAACCGGCTCAGGCGACGGATGCCGCGGGGCCGGCGCCGGCCGCGTCGACGTCGCCCGCGACGTCGCCCGCGCCGTCGGCGCCCGCCCGCGAGCAGCTCGGCGACCCCGTCGTGCTCGACTACGCCGACGAGCTCGCGGAGGCCAGGGGCGTGGCCACCCGCATCCGGGACCGGGTCGACGCCGGCGTCCCGCCCGAGACCATCGCCGTGCTGATGCGGGTGAACTCGCAGTCGGCCATCCTCGAACGCGCCCTCGACGAGGTCGGCGTGGGCTCGCGCGTGCGCGGTGCGGCCCGGTTCTTCGACCGGCCCGAGGTGCGCGAGGCGGTGCACGCCCTGCGGGCCGCGGCGCTGACGATCGCGGGCGAACCGCTCTTCAAGTCGGTGAGCGACGTGCTGCGCTCGCTCGGGTGGACCGTGCAGCCGCCCGAGGGGCCCGGTGCGGTGCGGGCGCGGTGGGAGTCGCTCAACGCGATCGCACGCCTCGTCGACGATGCGCCCGACGGCACCACGTTCCGTGCGTTCGCCGACGACCTGCGTGCCCGGGCGGAGGCGCAGCACGAGCCGACGGTGTCGGCCGTGACCCTCGCGACGCTCCATTCGGCCAAGGGCCTGGAGTGGGACGAGGTGCACATCGTCGGCCTGACCGAGGGCATGCTCCCCATCGCCTACGCGAAGGGCTTCGACGCGATCGACGAGGAGCGACGACTCCTCTATGTCGGCATCACGCGGGCACGGCGCCGGCTGACGCTGAGCTGGCCGCGCTCGGGCGGCGCGCATCGAGGCGAACGGGAGCCGTCGCGGTTCCTCCAGGAGCTCGGCAGCCGCACTCGGGGTGCGGCGCGTGCCGGCGTCGCCGCGGCGGGGCGCCCGGCCGTTCGCGGCTGAGCGTCAGCGAGGCATCCGACCACGCTCGACCGAGTCGTGCGCGAGCCGGTCGTCGATGACGGCGACCGCGAGCGCGGCGACCTCGATCGCGGCGCGCTCGGTGCGGGTCGCCGCCTGCCGCCCGGCGAGCTGCGCGGCGATCGCGGGCCACGCGGGGTCGTCGTCGCGGCGGGCGAGGTCGAGGCAGCGCAGGCACGGACCGCGACCGGGTTCGACGAGCGGACCGACCCTCGCGCCCGTGTCGTCGAACACGATGGCGAGGTGCGGCACGTCGCGGCGGAGCCAGGGCAGGTGGCGTGCCGGGCGCACGGCCCACGTGGCGGCGATGACGGCCAGCGCGGCACGGTCGGCGGGAGCCGCGTCGGCGGCTCGGGGGTGGCCGTCGGCCCGGGCGACGTCGACCACGTCGTAGCCGAGCACGGCGAGGTCGGCCGTGAGCCGCGCGCCGACCGCGCCGTCGGCGTCGACCGCCACGACGGGCGGTGCGCCGGAGCCGGCGACGGATGCCGCGCGCCCTCGCTCGGACTCGGGCCGAGGCTCGGATCGGCTCGGGCTCGAACGACGGTCGCAGCGCCGCGAGCACGCGTTCCACCTCGTCGGGGCGGCCGCCGAGGCCCGCGCCGATCGTGCGGAGCGTCTCGATCGACGCGCCGTGGCGGAGCGCGGCGATCAGTCCCGTCTCGAGGGCTCCGGCGTCGCGCAGCACGACGCGCGCCGTGGTCGCGCCGAGCTGCAGGTCGGTGGGGCTGCGCCACACGAGGGGGAGTGCGGGGTCGATGCGCGGGACCATGCCCAGAGCATGCCGGACCGCCGCGCGCGTGCGCGGCATCCCTCCACAGGCGTCAGGCCTTGGGCTCCTCGCCGTCCTCGCCGGGTGCGGCGGGCGTCTCGCCGCGCAGCAGCTGCTCGAGCGCCTGGTCGAACTCGTCGTCGGCCTCGGACTCGGCGGTGTCGGCGCCGGTGAGTCGTGCGATGAGCCGGCTCGGGTCGTCGAGGTCGGCCGACGTCGGCAGCAGGTCGGGGTGCGCCCAGAGCGCGTCGCGCGCCTCGATGCCCACGGCATCGGTGACGGCGCGCCACATGGCCGCGGCCTCGCGCAGGCGGCGCGGTCGCAGCTCGAGCCCGACGAGCGTCGCGAACGCCGACTCGGCCGGTCCGCCCGAGGCCCGGCGCCGGCGGATCGACTCCGCGATCGCGTCGGACTTGGGGAGCCGTGCCGGTGGCGTCGGCCGTGACCGCGTCCACCCAGCCCTCGACGAGGGCGAGCATGGTCTCGAGCCGGCCGAGCGCGGCCTCCTGCGCGTCGCTCTTCGGCCGGATCAGCGCGCCGTTCACGACGGCGTCGCGGAGCTCGTCGGTGTTCGACGGATCGAACCCCTCGGCGAGCTGCTCGAGCCGGTCGGTGTCGATGTCGATGCCCTTGGCGAACGCGGTGATCGCCGTGATGAGGTGCAGCCGCAGCCACCGGGCGTGCCGGAACAGGCGCGCGTGGGCGAGCTCGCGCACGGCGAGGTAGAGCTCGACCTGGTCGGTCGGGATGTCGAGTCCGTCGCCGAACTCGGCGACGTTCTGCGGCAGCAGGGCCGCCCGCCCGTCGGTCTGCAGCGGGATGCCGATGTCGCCGCCGGAGACCACCTCGGTCGCGAGCTGGCCGACCACCTGCCCGAGCTGCATCGCGAACAGCGCGCCGCCGATGCCGCGCATCATGCGGCTCGCGCCCTGGATCATCGACTTCAGCTCTTCGGGGGCCTGCTCGCTCATGACCCGCGTGAGGGAGTCGGAGATGCTGAGTGCCACCGGCTCGGCGAGCTGCGACCACACGGGCATCGTCGCCGCGACCCAGGCGCGGCGGGTGAGCAGCTCGGGGGTCTCGGGGAGTGCCGAGAAGTCGACCGCCTCGTCGAGCCAGAGCGAGGCGACCTGGAGGGCCTGGTCGAGCCGGGTGCGCTCCTCGGGCGTGAGCTGCCGCTGGCCGGATGCCGCGCGCTCCTCGCCCTGGCGCAGCGCCACGCTCCAGTCGATGCCGTCGCCGCCGCGGTCCATCGCCTGCTGCAACTGGCCGAAGAGGGCCGCGAGGCTCGCCGGGTCGTTGGGCAGGCCTGCGGCGCCCGCGAGCCGCGACGGATCGATTCCGCCGGCCCCCGAGAGGAGCTCGCGGAGCATGTCGCGGAACTCGTCCTCCGGGTTCTTGTCGCCAGGCTCGTCGTCCCGATCGGCCACGTGAGCCACCTCCAGTCGCGTCACTTCAACCGTAGCCCCGGCGCACCGGCACGTGTCTGGGAAATGGCCTAGGCTGGGGCTTCCGGGTGTCCGCCCTTCGCGAACAACGCCGGCCCCGGCGCTCGCACTCGGCGACTCGGTCGCCCGGAAGGAACCAACGGATGGCCCTCTTCGACGACGACCCGTCGCCGCGCCCGCAGGGCCGTTCCCGGCGCGAGCGCATCGGCTGGGCCGCCCTCGGCGTCGCCGTCGTGATCGGCGTGGGCTTCGCGCTGCTGCCGTCGCCGTACGTGATCGAGCAGCCGGGTCCCGTCTACGACACGCTCGGCGTCGCCGAACACGAGGGCGAAGAGGTCCCCCTCATCGAGATCCCCGACGAGCAGACGTTCCCCACCGACGGCGAGCTCAACCTGCTCACCGTCACGGTGCTCGGACGCCCCGGGCAGACGCCGAGCTGGCTCGAGGTGCTCGGCACGTGGTTCGATCCGACCCGTTCGGCGGTGCCGGTCGAGGCGATCTTCCCGCCGGGCGTCAGCGACGCCGATCGCGACGCCCAGAACTCGGCCGCCATGGTCGACTCGCAGCAGGACGCGATCGCGGCAGCCCTCGTCGAACTCGACTACGACTTCCCCCGCGACGTCACGGTCGCGGGCGTCCTCGACGAATCCCCGGCGGCGGGCGTGCTCGAGGAGGGTGACATCATCGCGGCCGTCAACGGCACCGCCGTCAACTCGATCGACGAACTGCGCGCCGCGGTGCGCGAGAACGGCGCGGACGAGCCGGCCGAGCTCCTGGTCGTGCGCGACGGCGTCGAGCAGACCATCGCCGTCACCCCCGTCGAACGCGACGGCACCGTCGCGCTCGGCGTCGGCGTCCGCATGGTCTACGACTTCCCGATCGACGTCGAACTGCAGCTCGACAACGTCGGCGGACCGAGCGCGGGCATGATGTTCGCTCTCGGCATCATCGACAAGCTGACCCCCGGTCGCCATGACCGGCGGCGAGATCGTGGCGGGCACGGGCACCATCGACTCGGCCGGCGAGGTCGGGCCCATCGGCGGTGTCCGTCAGAAGCTCTGGGGCGCCGAGGATGCGGGCGCAGACTGGTTCCTCGCCCCCGCCTCGAACTGCGACGAGGTCACCGGTCACGTGCCCGACGGCCTCTCCGTGTTCGCCGTGTCGACGCTCGACGAGGCGCGCACGATCGTCGAGGCGATCGGCGAGGGAGCGGACACCTCCGGCTTCGCTTCCTGCCCCGCGGCCTGAACAGCCGATTCCAAGGATCGCGACCCTAGGATGGAGTCTCGATCCCACAGCGACCGAACATGAGGCCGAGAGTGTCAGCACAGACGCAAGAACCGAGGATTCCGCGCCGCCGCGCGCCGATCGCGATCACGATCGGGGTGGTCGCCCTGCTGATCATCGCATTCTTCGTGTTCGTGGGACTCTACGCCGACGTGCTCTGGTTCGACCAGCTCGGATTCCTCAACGTGCTGACCACCGAGTGGATCTCGCGCCTCGTGCTCTTCCTGGTCGGCTTCCTCGCGATGGCGGTGCCCGTCTGGGCCTCGATCCAGATCGCGTACCGCACGCGGCCCGTCTACGCGAAGCTCAACTCGCAGCTCGACCGCTACCAGGAGGTCTTCGAGCCGCTGCGCCGCCTCGCGATGTACGGCATCCCGGTCGTGCTCGGCATCTTCGCGGGCGTCTCGGCGTCGAGCCGTTGGGAGCTCACGCTCACCTGGCTCAACCGCACGCCGTTCGGCACGAACGACGCGCAGTTCGGGTTCGACGTCGGCTTCTTCGTGTTCGAGCTGCCGTTCTACCGCTCGATCGTGGGCTTCGCCTCCGCGGTCGTGCTGCTCTCGCTGCTCCTCGTGATCGCGACGAACTACCTCTACGGGTCGATCCGCGTCAGCGGGCGCGAGGTCGTCATCTCGAAGTCCGCGCGCATCCAGATCGCGGTGACGGCCGGGCTCTACCTGCTGCTGCAGGGCATCAGCATCTGGTTCGACCAGTACGCCACGGTCACCGAGAACAGCACGCTCATGACGGGTGCCGGGTACACCGACGTCAACGCCGTCATCCCCGGGCCGCCAGATCCTCGCGGCGATCGCCGTGGGCGTCGCCATCCTCTTCCTCGTCACGGCCCTCGTCGGGCGCTGGCGCCTGCCCCTCGTCGGCACCGCCCTGCTCATCGTGTCGAGCCTGATCATCGGCTCGCTCTACCCGTGGATCATCCAGCGCTTCCAGGTCGACCCGAGCGCCCGGTCGCTCGAGGCGCCGTACATCGAGCGCAGCATCGACGCCACGCGAGCGGCGTACGGCGTCGACGACATCGAGACCATCCCCTTCGAGGCCAAGACGGACGCCGAGCCGGGCGCGTTGCGCGCGGACGCGGAGACCACCGCGAACATCCGCCTGATGGACCCGCTCGTCATCAGCCCCGCGTTCCAGCAGCTCGAGCAGTTCCGCCAGTACTACCAGTTCCCCGCCGCGCTCGACGTCGACCGCTACGAGATCGACGGAGCCACGCAGGACACCGTGGTCGCCGTCCGCGACCTGCAGCTCGCCGGCCTCGGCGACGCCGAGACGTGGTTCAACTCGCACATCGTCTACACGCACGGCTACGGACTCGTGGCGGCGGCCGGCAACCAGCGCTCGGTCGACGGCCAGCCGGTGTTCCTCCAGTCCGGCATCCCGTCGACGGGTTCGCTCGGCGAGTTCGAGCCGCGCGTGTACTTCGGCGAGGACTCGCCCGCCTACTCCATCGTGGGCGCCCCCGAGGGCGCCGACCCGGTCGAGCTCGACTACCCGGCCGGCGGCGACAGCGAGGAGCAGACGCAGACCACGTTCGAGGGCGACGGCGGGCCCACGCTCGACAACGTGTTCACGAAGCTCGTGTACGCCCTGAAGTTCCAGTCCGAGCAGATCTTCCTCTCCGACGCGGTGAACGACGACTCGCAGATCCTCTACGACCGCGACCCCATCGAGCGGGTGAAGAAGGTCGCGCCGTACCTCACCCTCGACACCGACCCCTACCCGTCGGTGGTCGACGGCCGGATCGTCTGGATCGTCGACGGCTACACCCTCACCGACCAGTACCCGTACTCGAACAAGGTGAGCATGAGCGAGGCGATCGCCGACAGCGAGACCCTGCCGCAGTCGCTGCCGTTCGACGAGGTGAACTACATCCGCAACTCGGTGAAGGCCACGGTCGACGCCTACGACGGCTCCGTGAAGCTCTACGCCTGGGACGACGAGGACCCGATCCTCCAGACGTGGGACAAGATCTTCCCGACCACGCTCGAGCCCATGAGCGAGATGTCGGGCGACCTGCTCAGCCACGTGCGCTACCCGGCCGACCTGTTCAAGATGCAGCGCGCGGTGCTCGGCCGCTACCACGTGACCGATCCCGGCTCGTTCTACTCGCGCGAGGACGCGTGGACGACGCCGAAGGACCCGACGGCCGGCGCCAACACGACCCTGCTGCAGCCGCCGTACTACCTGACGATGCAGATGCCGGGTCAGGATGCCCCGTCGTACTCGCTCTACTCGACCTTCATCCCCGAGGCGCGTGGCGACCAGAGCCGCAACGTGCTGCGCGGCTACCTCGCCGTCGACGCGGATGCCGGTGCGACCGACGGCGAGAAGGCCGAGGGCTACGGCAAGCTCAGGCTGCTGACCCTGCCCGAGGACGACAACGTGCCGGGGCCGGGCCAGGTGCAGGCGAAGTTCAACAGCGATCCGACCGTCTCGCAGTCGCTGAACCTGCTGAAGCAGGGCCAGTCCGACGTGATCAACGGCAACCTGCTCACGGTGCCGGTCGGCGGCGGCCTGCTCTACGTGCAGCCCGTCTACGTGAAGTCCACGGGCAACACGAGCTATCCGGTGCTGCAGAAGGTGCTCGTGGCGTTCGGCGACCAGATCGCGTTCCAGGACACGCTCGACCTCGCGCTCGACGTGCTCTTCGGCGGCGACTCGGGCGCCGAGGCCGGTGACAACGAGGTGGATCCGGGTGCCGAGCCCACGACGCAGCCCGAGGAGGGTGGCGAGCCGACGACGCCCACGGCTCCGAGTGACGAGGTGCAGGCCCTGCTGAACGAGGCGAAGGTCCTCATCCAGAACAAGCAGGCCGCACTGGCGGAGGGCGACTGGGCGGCGTACGGCGCAGCCGATGCACAGCTCGCCGAGATCATCGCCCAGCTCATCCAGCTCACCGCGCCCGAGTCGGCTCCGACGGGTCAGTGATCGTGTCGATCGACCTCCGCGGGGGCGCGTGGCTCGACGACAACCGGTCGAACTGGGACGAACGCGTCCCGGTGCACCTCGCCTCGGACTTCTACGACCAGGAGCCACTCCGCCGCGGCGAGGGGGTGCTCGATCCCATCGCGCGGGCGGGCATCGACCGGCTGTATCCCGACGGGCTCGACGGCGTGCGCGTGCTGCACCTGCAGTGCCACTTCGGATCGGACACGCTCTCGCTCGTGAACCGCGGGGCGACCGTGGTCGGCCTCGACTTCTCCCGTCCGGCGGTCGAGGAGGCGCGACGCATGGCCGGCGAGCTCGATGTCGCCGATCGCGCCCGCTTCGTCGAGGCCAACGTGTACGACGCTCGGCACATCCTGCCCGAGCCCGAGTCGTTCGACCTCGTGTTCACGACGTGGGGCACCATCGGCTGGCTCCCGGATGTCGCGGAGTGGGCGCGCATCGTCGCCTGGTTCCTGAAGCCGGGCGGCCGCCTGTTCTTCGCCGACGGTCATCCCGCCGCCTTCGTGTTCGACGGCGACGGCGGGCCCGGAGGCCTGCCGGGATTCGCGTTCCCGTACGCCAAGCCCGATGCCATCGAGTTCGACGACCCCAGCGACTACGCCGACCCGGATGCGCGGATCGAGCATGCCAAGACGTGGGAGTGGATGCATCCGCTCGACGAGGTGATGGGCGCCCTGCGCGACGCCGGGCTGTCGATCGACGCGTTCACCGAGCACTTCCAGTTGCCGTGGCAGATCTTCCCGGTGACGGTGCCCGTCGGGCAGGGGATGTTCTCCTGGCCGGTCGAGCGGTGGCTGCCGCTGTCGTACGAACTGGTCGCGAGCGCACCGACCGCCTGAGGCACAGCACGGCCGATCGACGCGGCGGCGTGACATCCGCATTGGGGACTTGTCGCACCCACCCCCGCCGAGGACACTGAGCCACATGAGCGTGGTCGCCCAGGTCCTCGCTGTCGTCGAGGGGCTCGCCCTCGTCGTCGTCGGGATCCTCGGGGCGTTCTTCTTCCGGAGCCGCCGCCTGTACGGCTTCTTCCTCATCGAGCCGCAGGCGGAGGAGGCCGTGCGCCCGTGGGCCGTGTACACGGGTTTCGCGAACATGGTCTGGGGGATCGGCGTCCTCGCCGGCGTCCTCGCCGTGAACCTCGGATTCGCCGACGTCGGGCGCACGCTCGTCGCGTTCACGAGCATCGCGATGGTCGTGCTGGCGTTCGTGATCCTGTTCACCGAGCTGAGGTACTGGAAGAACGTGATCGTGCTCGTCGCGCTGCCCGTGCTCGTGCTCGTGGCGATGGTGGTGTGAGCCTCGCTCGATTTGGCCGACGTTCGGGGCGCGTGATAAGTTATCTCTTGTGCCGCGGGGTGGAGCAGTTCGGTAGCTCGCTGGGCTCATAACCCAGAGGTCGTAGGTTCAAATCCTGCCCCCGCAACCGAAAAGAAGATCCCGGTCTCGTTCAGAGGCCGGGATCTTCTGCTTTTCCGCGCCCTGCTGCGTGCGCACCGGGATCATCTGGCGCGCACCGGCACGGACGCCCCACGACCCCCCGGCGGAGAGGGCCGGCCTCGACGGTGATCGGCGCCCGGTGGACGATCCGAGCCCGGGTTCCCTATCCTGTTCGCGTGTCAGCTTCCGACCCCGTCGTCGAGTACGTGCGGCCGCACGGCCTCCGACGGATGCTCGGTCGGGATCCGAGGGAGGCGCATCGCTCGGTCACCCCGCTGGAGCTGCTGTTCGACCTGACGTTCGTGGTGGCGTTCGCGCAGGCGGGCGACCAGCTGGCGCACTACGTCGCCGAGGCGCACATCGCCACGGCCGTGTGGGGTTTCGCCTTCGTCCTGCTGTCGGTCTGCTGGGCGTGGATCAACTTCACGTGGTTCGCGTCGGCGTTCGACACCGACGACTGGCTGCAACGGGTGCTCACGATGGTGCAGATGGTCGGCGTCATCGTCCTGGCGCTCGGCATTCCCGCGGTCTTCGAGTCGATCGACAGCGGTGGGTCGTTCGACTTCGTGCTCGTGGCGGTGGGCTACGTCATCATGCGAGTCTCGCTCGTGCTGATGTGGTTGCGCGTGGCCAGGCAGGATCCCGCCAACCGGCGCGTCGCCCTGCGATACGCGGGATTCAACGTGCTGATCCAGGCCGGGTGGCTGACGGTCGCGCTGCTCAGGATCGAGGATGGTCCGATCCTGGTCGCGTTGCTCGTCCTGCTCTGGGTCGCCGAGTTCGCGGGCCATCCGTTCGCGACGTGGAACGCGAAGGGCATGGACGGCGCCTGGCAGGGCACTCCGTGGAATGCCGGCCACATCGCCGAGCGGTACGGGCTGCTCGTGATCATCACCTTGGGCGAGGGGATCCTGGGCACGATCACCGCGGTCGCCGCGGTGGTCGCGCACGTCGGCTGGAGCAGCGAGGCGATCCTCATCGTCATCGCGGGTACTGGCCTCACCTTCGGCCTGTGGTGGACCTACTTCATCCTTCCGTCAGCGCCGGTGCTGGCCCGACACCGCGAGCGCAAGTGGGCGTGGGGCTACGGCCACATCGTCGTGTTCGGCGCGCTCGCCGCGGTCGGAGCCGGACTCCACGTCGCGGCCTACGCCGCGGAAGGCGAGACGACCATCGGCACAGTGGGCGTCGTGCTGTCCGTCGCGATCCCCGTGCTCGCCTTCACGCTGGCCTATTTCGTCCTCTGGTCGATCCTCTTCCGCGCCGTCGACGCGTTCCACGTCATGCTCGCGGCCGGCATGGCCGCCTTCCTGGTCGTCGGCGTGGTGCTCGCCACGGCCGGCGTCCCCTTGGGATGGTGCCTCCTCGTGGTGATGCTGTCGCCCTTCGTCGTCGCGGTCGGCTACGAGACGGCGGGCTATCGCCATGTCGAGGCCGACGTGCGGCGTGAGAGCTGAGGCTCGCCGGATCAGCCCCGCCCGCAGACCGCTCCACGCCGACGCGCCGACGCGCCGACGCGCAGCGGCGGCCCGCGCAGAAGCGCGAGCCGCCGCTGCGGCGGTGGGAAGGCTACCCCTTCCCGCCCTTGCCGGTGTTCGTGACCGAGAGGGTGTACTCCGCGTCGAGGTACGTCAGGTCGCCCGTCGGGAGGTTCGAGACGAGCGTGGCGAAGTCGCGGCCGTTGCCGTTCGCGCAGTTGGTGTCGAAGCCCGCCTGCACGATGGCGTCGCCCTCGAGCCGGTAGACGTAGTTGCCCGCGTCGTCGGTGATCTCGAAGGCGGAGTCGACCCCGGGGGTCAGGTCGCAGCTCGCGACGACCTGGAGCGTCCAGTTGTTGTCCTGGAGCCCGTTCGTCTCGAACCACTCGCCCTCGGCCGACGAGAGGGTGGCGGCGGCACCGTTCACCATCACGTCGTCCACGAACCATCCGGTGTCGAGGTAGGCGGCGTCGGTCGAGTAGCGGAACCGCACGTCGGTCGCCCCGGCGGGCAGCTCCGCCGTGTAGTGCACGTACTCGGGCTCGTCGACGAAGTACTCGCCGCCCGAGGTGCCCGTCAGACCGTTGCCGGTCGGGGTTGTTGCCGTGCGGGTCGTCGTCGCTGGTGACCACGGTGCCGGCGTCGTCGACGAGCGGCACGGTGACCCACTCGTCGCCGACGAACGCCTCGACGAAGCCGTAGTCCCAGCCCTCCTCGATGAAGTGCCAGGTCCAGAAGTCGAGCGTGGTCGCCTCACCCGTGACATCGACGTCGAGCACGTTGTCGGACTGGCTCTCGTAGCCCGCGTACCAGTGCGTGTCGCCGGAGTGCGGCGCCACCTGCGTGCTGTCCTCGCCGTCGAGGGCGACGGTCACCGTCGGCCCGGGGTTGCGGAACCGCTCGACCTGCAGCCCGTACGGCAGCGCGACCGGCGTCTGCGCCGTTGGCGCGGCGCTCCCACTTCGCGTCGGGCTGCGCGCCCTGGTTCGATCCGCGGCCGCCCCAGAACTGGTCGTCGGCGATGTCGATCGTCCAGCTCGTGGAGGCCGGGTCGCCGAAGTCGACCGCCTTGATGTCGAAGCGGTCGGATGCCTCGTCGTCGAGGTAGACGGCGACGGCCCAGTCCTGGAACAGCTCCTCGGCGCTGCGCAGGCCGCCCCCGTCTGCGCGTTGAACGCGTCGATCGCCGCCTGCACGCCGTCCATGCCGTCGGCCTGGTTCTCGAAGATGAGCTTGATCAGCAGGTCGCCGCCGGCGGCGTCGTACTGCAGGTCGGGCTCGTACGTGCCGTCGCCGTTGCCGCCGGCCTGCTCCCAGAGGTACTGGAAGAACGTGTAGGCGGCGCCGTAGTTCTCGAGTCCGCCGGCCCACCTCGTGAGGGAGGTCTCGGCGTAGAACACCTGGTGGTACGTCAGGTGCGATCCGCCGACGTCGTAGCCGTTGAGGAACACGGCGAAGTCGGCCAGGCCCTCGTCGACCCACGACAGCTCGCCCGGGTCGCTGTAGTTGTGCAGCAGGTGCTCGAGCTCATGGGCGATCACGCCCTCGTACAGGGTCGGCTGGTCGTTGTCGGGGTCGTCGTCGTTCCACTCGGAGTCGGCCGGTCCCACCCGGTTCGCCCAGTCGTACGCGTCGATGACGATCGTGTTCATGCCGGACGAGTCGATGAACTCGGGTGCGAAGTACCCCGCGGTGTAGCTCGTCTGGGAGCAGTCGTAGTACTGCTCGTCCTGCACGTTGTAGACCACCATGACGAGCGAGTCGCTCGCCGGCTCGTCGGGGTCGGCCGCATCCATGGGGCCGAAGTGCTCCTCGTCGACCGCGACGATCTGGTTGGCGAGCTGGTCGCCCATGTAGTCGATCTGCGCCTGCGTGATCGTGTAGTCCTCGACGCTGGAGTCGGCGCACGGCACGAACTCGTCGCCGGGCGTCGGGTCGAAGGCGGGGTCGAGGCTCGCGACGCCCGTGGGCGCGCTGCCGTCGAGCGGGGTGCCCTCGGGCACGTAGATGTACACGGGCGTCCCGTCGGGGGTGACCTCCCGCATACGCCTGCGTGAAGTCCTGCTCGTAGGTGCCGCCTGCCTCGCTGTCGTTGATCGGCAGCGTGAGCGTCGGCTCGCCGGGGAGGTTGAGGTGATCGTCGGCCTGTGCCGGTGCGACGGATGTCGCGACCAGCGCGATGGCGACGGCGCCGGTCATGGCGGCGCCGATCGCCCTGCGTGGAACGTGGAGCACGGTAGGGTCCTTCTCTGTCGTCGTGGCGCTCGCACTCGCGGAGGTCAGCCCTGCCCATGCGGGAGCCGTCGTTGTCGGAGGGTCGCCTCGTCGCAGCCCCCCGCTGAACCGGGTCAGTCAAACACGGGTGTTTCGGCCGGGAAAGGGCTTGCGCGCGGCATCCGGATGCCCCAGACTGCGGTTCGGCCCGACCCGCCACCTCGGTCGACCCGGGCGCATAGGCTGTGGGCATGCCACGCGACACCGCCGGATTCGGGATCGCCGTCGCCCAGTTCGCGCCTGGCGCGGACACCGAGGCCAACCGGTCCGAGATCACCCGCCTCACGGAGCTCGCCGTCGCGCGCGGCGCCGGGCTCGTCGTGTTCCCCGAGTACTCGAGCTACTTCACGCCCGAGCCCGGCTGGGACTGGCAGGCGGCGGCCGAGGAGGTGGGCGGCCCGTTCACCGGAGCACCTCGCCGCGCTCTCGACCCGGCTGGGCGTGCACGTCGTCGCCGGCATGATCGAGCGGCTCGGGGGTGATGAGCGCCGAGTGGGCAACACGGTCGTCGCCATCGCCCCGGGCGCCGGGGTGGTCGCCCGCTACCGCAAGCTGCACCTCTACGACGCGTTCGGGCAGCGCGAGTCCGAGTGGGTCGCGCCGGGAGACATCGACGCGCCGCAGGTCTTCGAGGCCGGCGGCATCCGCTTCGGCCTGCAGACCTGCTACGACGCGCGCTTCCCCGAGGTGACCCGTCGCATCGTCGACGCGGGCGCCGACGTGGTGTGCATGCCGGCCGAGTGGGTGCGGGGGCCGCTCAAGGAGGCGCACTGGCGGGTCCTCACGACCGCGCGCGCGCTCGAGAACACGATGTACGTCGCCGCCGCCGACCACGCGCCGCCGGTGGGCGCGGGCAACAGCATGATCGTCGACCCCATGGGCGTCGAGGTCGCCACGATCGGCGAGGCGACGGATGTCGCGGTCGCGTGGGTCTCCCGCGAACGCATCGACGCCGTGCGCCGCATCAATCCGGCGCTCGCGCTGCGCCGGTTCGACGTGACCGAGCGCGTCAGCCCGCGCTGAGCCGCGACAGCCGCGCCGACGCCTCCTCGAGCACGTCGTGGCGCTTGCAGAAGGCGAACCGCACGAGGCTGCGGTAGGCGTCCTGCCGGTCGGGATGCACGAACGCCGACACCGGCACGCCGACCACGCCCGCGCGCTCCGGCAGCTCCCGGCAGAGCACGGCGCCGTCGTCGTATCCGAGCGGAGCGGCATCCGCCACCACGAAGTAGCCGGCGTCGGGCAGCGAGACGGTGAACCCGGCGGCCTCGAGCCCGGCGGCGAGCAGGTCGCGCTTGTCGCGGAGGGTCGCCGCGGCATCCGCGAACACCGCGTCGGGGAGGCCGAGGCCGGTGGCGATCGCGGGCTGGAACGGCGCGCCGTTCACGAAGGTGAGGTACTGCTTCACCGCGAGCACGCTCGTGACGAGCGTCGCCGGGGCGGTGATCCAGCCGATCTTCCACCCCGTGGTGCTGAACGTCTTGCCGCCCGAGGAGATGGAGATCGTGCGCTCGCGCGCGCCCGGAAGCGACGCGATCGGCGTGTGCGGGACGCCGAACGTGAGGTGCTCGTACACCTCGTCGGTCACGATGATCGCATCGTGCCGCTCGGCGAGTCGCACGATCGACTCGAGCACGTCGGCGTCGAGCACCGTCCCGGTGGGGTTGTGCGGCGAGTTCACGAGGATGATCCGCGTGCGGTCGGTCACCGCCGCCTCGAGCTCGTCGAGGTCGGGCCGCCAGTCGGGGAACCGCAGCGGCACCGTGCGGTGCGACGCCTCCGGCGCGGGCGATGAGCGCCGCGTAGGCGTCGTAGTAGGGCTCGAACGTCACGACCTCGTCGCCCACGTCGACGAGCGCGAGGATCGTCGCCGCGAGCGCCTCGGTGGCGCCCGCGGTGACGAGCACCTCGGATGCCGCATCGACGTCGATGCCGTAGAACCGCCGCTGGTGCGCGGCGATCGCCTCGCGCAGCACGGGCATGCCGATGCCGGGCGGGTACTGGTTCACGCCGTCGGCGATCGCCTGGCGGGCCGCCTCGAGCACCTCGGCGGGACCGTCCTCGTCGGGGAAGCCCTGGCCCAGGTTGATGGCTCCCGTGCGGGCGGCCAGGGCGCTCATCTCGGCGAAGATCGTGGCGGCGATCGTGCCGTCGGGCGCGAGCAGGCCGGCGCCTGCGGCGGTGCGCTGCCACGGCTGCAGGCCGGGCGCGGGGGAGAAGTCGCTCACGCTCTCACCGTACGTCAGGGTGGGGCCGCTACGCTGGCGCACGGACTCGACGGTCGGCGTCATCCGTACTCGGATGACTCACCGCCCGGTGATAGCCGGATCACAGACTTCGCCGATGCCGCACACAGACTCGCGCGGGATGCTGGCATGGCTTTGGAAGGAGCACACCATGACCGACACCACTGACGGCCCCACGGGGGAGGCCCGGGAGGGCGATGTCGCCGCGACCGCTGCCACGAACGCGGCGCCTGTGAACCCGACCTCCGAGACCACTGCGGCGACCCCCGCGACCCCCGCCGCGTCGTCGGAGACGCCGGCCACCACCACCGCCGCCGAGACGGCGCCGACCGCGCCGGTCGCCGAGCACGCGGCGGCCGCACCGGAAGCCCCCGCGGCTCCCGCGACCCCCGCAGCGCCGGCGGCATCCCAGGCCACGGGCACCGTCTACGAGCCCGGCCAGGCCCCGCAGCCCTACGTCGCCCCCGCCGTGGCATCCGCGGCGCCCGTCGCGGCCGCACAGGCCACCGCGCCGACCGAGCCCGTGACCGGACAGGTCCCGCCCGCCTTCGGCGGCCCCCGCCCTGGTGAGACCCAGCCCACCGTTCCCGTCGCCGGCGTGCCGCCGTACGGCGCACAGCCGGGTCAGCCGGCCGTCGCCGGCCAGCCGGCGCCGAAGCCGCGTCGCGTGGGCCTGGGCGTCGCCGCGGCGATCGTCGCGGCCGCGCTCATCGGCGGCGCCTCGGGCGCCGGCATCACGGCACTCATCGCCGCCAACGAGGCGCCCGCGTCGAGCGACAGCGCCGACAGCGCGCAGAACATCGTCGTGAACGACGCCGACTCCGTGAACCAGATCACCGCCGTCGCGGCCAAGGCCAGCCCCAGCGTCGTGACCATCTCCGTCACCGGCGGCCAGGCGGGCGGCACCGGCTCGGGCATCATCCTCTCCGAGGACGGCTACGTGCTCACGAACACCCACGTGGTCACGCTCGACGGCGCGACCGGTGATCCCGCCATCCAGGTCAAGACGAACGACGGCCACCTCTACGAGGCCGAGCTCGTCGGCACCGACCCGCTGAGCGACCTCGCGGTCATCAAGCTCACGGATGCCTCCGGCCTCACGCCGCTCGAGTTCGCGGACTCCGACAAGCTCAACGTCGGCGACACCGCGATCGCGATCGGCGCGCCGCTCGGCCTCGCCGGCACCGTCACCAACGGCATCATCAGCGCGCTGAACCGCTCGATCGACGTCGCCTCCTCGGCGGCGCCGACGACGCCCGACGACTCCACCGAGGGCGATGACGGCGCAGGGCGACCAGGGCGACGGCTCCGAGGAGAGCCCGTTCGACTTCTTCTTCGACCTGCCGAACCCCGACGGCGGCGAGTCGCAGCAGCCGCAGGCCTCGTCCGGCCAGGTGTCGCTCCCGGTCATCCAGACGGATGCCGCCATCAACCCGGGCAACTCGGGCGGCGCGCTGCTCGACTCCGAGGGCAAGCTCATCGGCGTGAACGTCGCGATCCTCTCCGCGGGCGGCTCGAGCACCGAGGCCGGCAACATCGGCGTCGGCTTCGCGGTCCCGTCGAACCTCGCCGAGCGCATCGCGAACGAGATCATCGAGAACGGGTCGGCCACCCACGGCCTGCTCGGTGCGACCGTCACGTCGGCCGAGGCCGACGGCCAGAGCGACACGGTCGGCGCGCTCATCTCCGAGGTCAGCGCCGGCGGCGCCGCCGAGCAGGCGGGCCTCGCGGCCGGCGACGTCGTCACCGAGTTCAACGGGGTGCCGATCACCGACCAGACCGACCTGACCGCGCAGGTGCGCGCGCTCCCGGGCGGCGAGGAGGCCGACATCACCTTCACGCGCGACGGCGAGTCGCAGACCGTGAGCGTCACGCTCGGCACCTTCGAGGGCTGATCCCCTCGAGGCGGGCCACCACGGCGGGGCCGGATCGCACGCGATCCGGCCCCGCCGCATCCGTGTGCGCACACGTCGCTCAGGGCGTGGCTGCTAGGCTCGATCGACTTCCGAGCGAGTGAGGAACATGCCCGATCAGCACCACCCGGCGGCGCCGCCGCTCGTCGGCGTCTCGTACGTCATGCCGGTGCTGAACGACGCGACGCACGTTCGGGCGGCGGTCGAGTCGATCCTCGCGCAGGACTACACGGGCCCCGTCGAGGTGCTCATCGCGCTGGGTCCGTCGATCGACGGCACGGCCGAGCTCGTCGCCGACCTCGCCGCGCGGGATGCGCGGGTGCGCGTGCTCGAGAACGAGGTGGGCTCGACGCCCGCCGGCCTGAACATCGGCGTCCGGGCGGCACGGTACCCGGTGGTCGTGCGGGTCGACTCCCACTCGATGCTGCCGACCGACTACGCGAGGGTCGCGGTCGGCGTGCTCGACCGCACCGGAGCCGACAACGTGGGCGGGATCATGGACGCCCGGGGCGAGACGTCGTTCGAGCGGGCGGTCGCACTCGCGTACACGACGAAGGTGGGCCTCGGCGGATCGGCGTTCCACGTCGGCGGCGCCGAGGGGCCCGCCGAGACCGTGTACCTCGGCGTCTTCCGCAGGGCCGCGCTCGAACGGGTCGGCCTCTTCGACGAGACCATCAAGCGCGGCCAGGACTGGGAGCTGAACCGTCGCCTGCGCGAGACCGGCGGCACGGTGTGGTTCACGCCAGAGCTCGCGGTGACGTACCGGCCGCGTTCGTCGGTCGAGCGGCTCGCCCGGCAGATGTTCTCCACGGGCCTGTGGCGAGGCGAGCTGGCACGCCGATTCCCGGCGGCGAACGGCATCCGCTACTTCGTCCCGCCGGCGATGGTCGTCGGCGTCGCCCTCGGCCTCCTGCTCGGCATCGCGGGCATCGTGCAGGCGGCGATGGGTGCGACGCCCTGGCTGCTGCTGGGCTTCCTCGTGCCCGCGGCCTACCTGCTCTTCGTCGTCGCGGCGACCATCGCCCACGTCCGTGGGCACAGCGCCGCCGTGGTCGGGTGGTTTCTCGTAGTCTTGCCGTGCATACACGTCTCGTGGGGAGTGGGCTTCGTGCTCGGATACCTCTCGCTGACGAGCAACATCGCCAAGCACACGGGAAGGTGACGCGGATGTCACAAGCCGGTCAGGCTCACGCCAGGCCCACGAGCATCGCCGAGCTCCGCGCGGTCGCCCAGCCTCCCGAGGTGCGGGGTCGACGCAACGCGGAGCACTGGACGGCGTCGCTCTACCTGCGCCGCTTCTCGCCCTACCTCACGTGGCTGCTGCTGAAGACGCCGATCTCGGCGAACGGCGTCACGGCGCTCATGATCCTCGTGGGCTGGTCGACCGCGGCCGCGCTGCTCATCCCGGGCATCTGGGGCGCGCTCCTCGCGGTGGTGCTCGGCCAGCTGCAGATGCTGGTCGACTGCTGCGACGGCGAGGTCGCCCGCTGGCGTCGCACCTCGTCGCCCGCGGGCGTGTTCCTCGACAAGGTCGGCCATTACACGACCGAGGCGCTCATCCCGCTCGCCCTGGGCATCCGCGCGGCCGCCTACCCGCTGGAGTTCCCGGCCGACTTCCTGTGGACGACGATCGGCGCCCTCCTGGCCCTCGTCATCGTGCTGAACAAGGCGCTCAACGACATGGTGCACGTCGCGCGCGCGAACGCGGGCCTGCCGAAGCTCGCCGACACGCACGGCGAGACCGCGCCGCGTGGCGGGCTGATCGCGAAGCTCCGCAAGGCGGCGCGCTTCCTGCCGTTCCACCGGCTCTACCACTCGGTCGAGCTCACGCTCATCGCGTTCGCGGCGGCCATCGTGGGCCTCTTCCTCGGCCAGCCGCTCGTCGACCGGTTCGTGGTCGCGCTGCTCCTCCCGCTCGCGATCCTCTCCGTGTTCGGGCACTTCGTGGCGATCATGGCCTCACGTCGTGTCCGCTCCTGACCGCGCCGCCGAGTCGCCCGACCCGACGTCGCGGCGCCCGCGGGTCGGCGTGGTCGTGCTCACCATGGGCACCCGGCCCGACGACCTCGCACGGGGCATCCGGAGCGTGCTCGACCAGCAGGACGTCGACGTCGACGTGGTGTGCGTCGGCAACGGCTGGGACCCGGCGACCGCCGACCCGGCGCTGCCGGCGGGCGTGAAGACCCTGCACCTGCCCGAGAACCTCGGCATCCCGGCGGGCCGCAACCGCGGCGTCCCCGAGGTGCACGGCGACGCGCTGTTCTTCCTCGACGACGACGCCTTCCTGCCCGATGCGCGCTTCCTGGCCGACGGATGCCGCATGCTGGCCGATCGGCCCGAGCTCGGGCTCATCCAGCCGCGCGTCGTCGACCCCACGGGCAGGGTCTCGCCCCGCCGGTGGATCCCGCGCATCCGCAAGGGCGACCCGTCGCACTCGAGCAACGTGTTCTCGTGCTGGGAGGGCGCGGTGCTCATGCCGCGCGCGGCGTTCGACGCCACCGGCGGCTGGGCCGACCCGTTCTTCTACGCCCACGAGGGCATCGAGCTCGCCTGGCGCGTGTGGGACACCGGTCGCGTCGCCTGGTACGCGGGCGACCTCGAGGCGGGGCATCCGGTGATCGACCCGGCCCGGCACGCCTACTACTACCGCCTGAACGCCCGCAACCGCGTCTGGCTCGCGCGGCGCAACCTGCCGATCGTGCTCGTCCCGCTCTACGTGGGTTCGTGGACCGCCATCCAGGTGCTGCGCTGGGCGCGCAATCCGTCGGCGCTCCGGGCGTGGTTCGGCGGCTGGCGTGCGGGCTGGCGCGAGCACCCGGGGGAGCGGCGCCCGATGCGCTGGCGCACGGTGTGGCGCATGACGCTCGCGGGCCGGCCGCCGGTCGTCTGACTCCCAGCCCGCCTTCGCTACCCTTGGACGGTGGGAGTGCGGAGAGATGCGCAGCGCGCCGTCAAGCTGGCGAAGGACATCATGTGGTCGCGGCGCGCCCAGCGGGAGCTCCTGAAGAAGCTCGCCGATCGCCCTCCGCTCGAGCCGCACCGCTTCCGGGTCGGCGTGTACTTCGCCGACGGGCGCGTCAACCTCTACCAGCTGCGCCAGTGGTACCGGCCGCTGGTGGAGCTCGCGACGCGGCATCCGGTGCTCATCCTCAGTCGCGCGTCGGGCTCGGCGCTCGAGCTCCTCGACGAGTCGCCCCTGCCCGTCGCGTACGTGCGGCGCGTCGCCGACCTCGAGCAGGTGATCCAGGAGCAGGACCTGCACGTCGTGTTCTACGTGAACCAGAACGCCAAGAACTTCCAGATGATGCGCTACGGGCGCCGTTGGCACGTGTTCATCAACCACGGCGAGTCCGACAAGATGTACATGACCACCAACCAGTTCAAGGCCTACGACTACGCGCTCATCGCGGGCGACGCGGCGCGGGCCCGGCTCGAGAAGGTGCTCTGGGACTACGACTTCGACAAGCGCGCCATCCCCATCGGGCGTCCGCAGGCCGATCACTACCTCGACGGGTCGCCGCTGCCGTACACGCCCGACGACCGTGAGGTGGTGCTGTACGCGCCGACCTGGGAGGGCGACCGCGGTGCCGCCGCCTACGGCTCGATCGCGTCGCACGGCGTCGCGCTCGTGCGCGGACTGCTCGCCACGGGCCGCCACCGCGTCATCTACCGGCCGCACCCGCGGTCGGGCGTGGTCGATCACCTCTACGGTGCCGCGAATCGCGAGATCATCGCGGCCATCGCCGCCGCGAACGCGGCGGACCCGTCGGCGCAGCACGTCTACGACGACGGCCCCTCGCTCGGCTGGCAGCTCGCGGCGGCGGAGGTCGCGATCGTCGACATCTCGGCGATGGTCTACGACCGCCTCGCCGCCGGCAAGCCGCTGCTCATCACCCGTCCCGCGAACCCCGAGGCCGAGATCGACACCGGCGGCTACCTGCAGGCGTGCGAGTGGCTCGACGCGTCGGATGCCGCGACCATGGTCGCTCGCGTCGACGAGGTCGCCCACGACGCGGCCGCGCTCGCGCGCCTCGGCGTCTGGGTCGAGCGATACTTCGGCGACACGACGCCGGGCGTCACGACGGCGCGCTTCCATGCGGCGGTCGACCACCTCATGGCCGAGTGGGAGCGGTTCGCCGCGCTGCACGCCGGCGACGGCGAGGTCGACGAGTTCGAGGAGGACGACGAGGACGAGGCCGAGACGCTCGGCGCCTAGGTGTACCTAGCCGGCTCGCGTCGAGGGATCGTCGACGGCACCTGACGCGTCATCGGATCCCGACGTCGAGGCGCCGTCGTCGGCGGACTTCTTCGACCGCCCGATCCCACGCGTCGCCCGCGACGCGGCCGCCCTGAGGCCGCGGCTCGTCGTCACGGCGAGATCGCCGACGGCTGCGCCGGCCCTCGTCATCCGCGACGTGGCCGACTGGAGGACCGAATCGCGCTCTCGTGGTTCGAGCTCGTGCGGCAGCACCGGCGGCGGCGCACCGAACGCGAGGCGGGACTGCCGCAGCACCCTGCGGCCGAGGATGTGGTTGCCCGCGCCGCCGATCGCCGCGCCGATCCCGAACGGGATGGCCTTGCCGATGATGCCGGCGCCGCCGCGCACCGCGAACTGCCTGACGAACACGTGTCGCAGCCGGTCGACGACGGTGCCCATGACCGCCTTCGGCATCGTGTTGGTGATGAGCTCGCCCCAGTAGGCGTTGCGTGCGATGCCGCCGCCGGAGGCCTGCCCGGCGAACTGGCGCACGAGGTCGATGCCCTCGTTGCCGAGCATGAGCGTCATCACCAGGGCACGGGCGCGGTCGGGGTTGTCGATGGCGATGCCGTGCACCTCGGCGACGGACTGCGCGAAGAGCGCGGTGGCCTCGAGGAATCCGGCCGTCTCGACGCCGGAGAGCACGAGGGTGATGCCCGTGCTGATGCCCGGGATCACCGCCGTGGCGCCGACCGCGGCGCCGCCGGTCGTGACGGCGGCGAGGTAGCGGCGCTCGAGGATCCGCACGATCTGCTCGGGCGTCGCGTTCGGGGACCGCCGGCGGATGCCGCGCAGGTGCGCCACGACGACGGGCCGCTGGATGGAGAGCACCGCGTCGATGCCGCGCTCCACGCCGTGGGCGCGTCCCTCATCCTGCGAGGCGCCGGCGGCGCCCGCGCCATCGGATGCCCCCGCGTCCTGCCCGGCGGCCGTCGACGCCGACGGCTGCCCCTCGCGAGGGGCGTCCCCGCCCATCGACGTGATCTTGTGCACGCGTTCGCTCATGGTGGGACGATCCTAAGCTCCGTGGCCGTGAAGACGCCCGAACCGCGAGGAGGCTCGCGTCGCGCGACCCGGATGCGCTATACCGCCGCCGGAACGGCCTACTTCACCGTGCCGTGGTCGGCGTTGTAGCGGTCGAGCACCTCGTCGATGGGCGCGTCGAGCACGAGCGCGCCCTTGTCGAGGTAGAGGCCGCGCGTGCAGAACCGGCGCAGGTCGCGCTCGTTGTGCGAGACGAAGAAGAGCGTGCGACCGCCGGCCAGGAGCTCGTCGATGCGCCGGTAGCACTTCTCGCGGAACGCCTTGTCGCCGACCGCGAGCACCTCGTCGACGAGCAGGATCGGCTCCTCGAGCTGGGAGATGACGGCGAAGGCGATGCGCACCTTCATGCCGCTCGACAGGTGCTTGTAGGGCGTGTCGAGGAAGTCGCCGATGTCGGCGAACTCGATGATCTCGTCGAACTTGGCGTCGATCTGCGACCGGGTCATGCCGTGCAGCCCGGCGGTGAGGTACACGTTGTCGCGCACCGTGAGGTCGTCGACGAACCCGCCGGTGATCTCGATGAGCGGCGCGACGCCGCCCGTGACCTCGACCGTGCCCTCGTCGGCGATCATCACGCCCGCGACGAGCTTCAGCAGCGTCGACTTGCCCTGGCCGTTGCGGCCGACCACGCCGATCGCCTCGCCGGGTCGCACCTCGATCGACACGTCGCGCAGCGCCCAGAACTCGCCGGGACGCGTGCGCCGACGGCGTCCGGCGAGCAGGTCCTTGAACGAGCGGCGGCCGCGCCGGTTGCGCCGGAAGCGGATGCCGAGCCCGTGGGCGCGGATCGCGTGGGTCTCGGTCGCGGCGAGTTCGGCGGCAGCGGCATCCGTCATCAGATCTCCTTCAGCACCTGGCGCACGCTGCCGCGGAACACGAGGAGGCCGACGGCGAGCAGCGCGAGCGACATGAGCGCGGCGACGACGACGTTGAACCAGTCGAGCTCGTCGGGGAAGAATCCCGCGCGGTAGAGGCCGAAGATGCCCGACAGCGGGTTGAACGCCGCCCAGAAGTGCAGTTCGGGCGGCAGGTTCGATCACGCCGTAGATGATCGGGCGACGCGTAGAACAGGAACCGGAGCGACGAGCTTGACGGCGCGCTCGAGGTCGCGGAAGAACACCACGAGCGGGGCGACGATGAGCGCGACCCCCACGGTGAGGATCGCCTGCAGCAGGATCGCGAGCGGGAAGAGCAGCGAGCTCCCAGCCCACCGTCGCGCCGAACACGATCGCGAAGAGCGCGAGCACGGGAAGCGCCAGCAGGAACTCGATGCCCTTCGAGAGCACGATGCGGTTGACCCAGATGGTGCGGGGGATCATCGTCGACCGCACGAGCTTGGCGTCCTTCAGGAACGCGCGCGTCGAGTCGGAGATCGCGCCGTTGAACCACATCCACGGCAGCAGCGCCGAGAGCAGGAACACGATGTACGGCTCGGTGCCGACGGGCCGCTGGAAGACCTGCGTGAACACGAACCAGTAGATGCCCGCCATGACGAGCGGGTCGAGCACCGACCAGACGTAGCCGAGCGCCGAGGTGGAGTACCGCACCTTCAGGTCGCGGGTGGTGAGGAGCCAGAGCGAGTGCCGGTATCGTGCCCACGGCGTCCGCTGCAGCGGATGCGTGTCGGCGTAGCTCATCACGATCTCATCGTAGATGCCGCGCGGCGGTAGGTTTGGAGGAGGCGGTCGGCGCGTGCCGCGCCCGGTCGGAAGGAGCGTCGTGCACCGCACCAGTACCCGCGTACTCCTGAGTTGCGCCGCGATCGGCGTGGGCGGCGGCCTCGTGGCGGGTGCGTCCGGGTACCTCGCGGCCGCCTTCGCGGCGTTCGGGCCGCTCCTGTACGGCATCACCGCGGGCACGCACTTCCTGCCGAGCGTCGTCGCGCTCGCCCTGCTGAAGCGCCCGGGCACCGCGGTGCTCGCGGGCGTGATCGCCGGGCTCGTCGGCGCCGCCTTCGCACCGTGGTGGATCGGGCGCTTCGTCGGCACGGGCCTGCTCGTCGGCGTCCTGCTCGAGCTGCCGTTCCTCATCACGAGATACCGGCGATGGGACCCGTGGCTGTTCTACGTCTTCGGCGGCGTTCTCGGGGCTCGTGCTGGCCATCGCCGTGTTCATCGGCCTCGGCGCCGAGCACTACGCGTGGTGGGCCTGGGCCATCGCCCTGCCCCTCTGGGTCGCCAGCCCCGTGTTCTTCACCTGGATCGGCCGGATCATCGCGGCGCGGCTCGCGAGGGCGGGTGTCGCACAACTGCCGTCGCAGGAGACACGGCCGGGCTGAACCTCGAGCCGGCGAATCGGTTGAGACGCGAAGAGCGGATGCCCCGAGGCATCCGCTCTTCACTGCTGTGGCGCGGTGATCACACGAAGTGGTTCGCACGCTCCAGGTCTTCGGCGAAGTCGATCTCGACCGCGTAGAGGTCGGAGATGTCCATCGGCTCGACGAGCATGCCGTTCTTCTCGATCGCGAGCTCGATGCCGCGCTCGAAGTAGTCCTGGTCGCCGACGCGCGCGAGGTGCGCGAGCAGTGCGGCCTTGTCGCGGCTCGACACGTAGTTGATGCCGACCGCCTCGCCGAGGCCGCCCTTGACCGTCTTCGAGAGCTCCTTGATGTAGCCCTCGGCGGTGGTCGTGTACTTCACCTCTTCGTCGGACACCTTCGCGGTGTTGACGGTGACGAACGACTGGTCGCGCGCGATGAACGGCAGCGCCCGGTCGAGGATGCGCGGGTCGAACACGACGTCGCCGTTCATCCAGAGCACGCCGCCCGACTGCGACGCCGCGAGGGCGCGCATGAGGCTCTTCGACGTGTTCGTCTGGTCGTACTCCTCGTTGTAGACGAAGGACGCCTGCGGGAACGCCTCGATGATGTGCTCGAGCTTGTAGCCGACCACGATCGTCACGTTGGCGTTGGCGCCGAACGCGTGCTCGATGTTGTCGAACTGCTGGCCCATGATGGTGCGGCCGTCGCTCAGCTCGGTCAGGGGTTTGGGGAGGGATCGCCCGAGCCGGCTCCCCATGCCGGCAGCGAGAATCACGATCTGGGTGGTCACTGCATCTCCTTCGGTGGGTCGGATGCCACGGGCGCCCGTTGCCGAGCGTTCCCCCCACGTTCATCCGGAAGTTCACATATGGACACGCCGTTATGCCGGATTACAGGATATCGGACCCCACCGTCGCGCGCCTCGCAGGGTATGGGGTCGTAGTGGGATCGTGATGCCACGCTCAGGGAATGCACAGCTTGCGCGTCTTCGGGGGACGTCGCAACTGGGTTCGGAGGGTCCTGATTGGTAGGTTGTCTGGGTGACTTCCGTTTCGCGCTCAGAACAGAACGACGAAGCTCCCGAAGGCACCGGCACGGGGGTGTCCGCCGATCGGGGGTCCTCCGTCGCGCCGCGCGCACCGCGGACCACCGCGAAGCGCTCCGGGAGCACCGGCGCCGCAGGCTCGTCGAGCACGTCGACGGAAGCGGAGGCGACGCCGAAGCCGGCATCGAAGCCTCGTGCGCCGAGGTCGGGGGCGTCCAAGCCGTCGGCGGCGAAGAGCGGCGCCTCGACTCCGGCGGCGAAGCCCGCGACCGCCGCCGGCGCAGCGACCGGAGCTTCGGGCGACCAAGGCCGACGACCAGGCCCCGCCGAAGCCGGCGCGCAAGCCGCGGCCGGCGCGCAGCACCGCCGCGAAGGCCGCCTCCAGTGCGACGAAGGCCGCGTCCAGCGCCGCCGAGGCGAAGCCGACGCCCGTCGACGACGCCGAGAAGCCGGCGTCGAAGCGCACCGCCGCCTCCCGCGCCGCGTCGTCGAAGGCGGCCAGCGCCCGCGGTGAGGCGGCCAGGACCGCGCGCGCCGCGCGCACCTCCTCGGCGGCGAGCACGCCCGCAGCGCGGAGTCGCGCGGCCTCCGCCGCGACCACGAAGAAGCAGACCCAGCGCGTCGCGGCGTCGCTCACGACCGAGACGACCGCGGCCGAGCGGGCGTCCCGCAAGCCCGCCCCCGAGCCCAAGCCCGAGCCGACCGCCGCTCCCGAGGCCCCGAACGCGTCTGCCGCCCCGGCGGCGACCGCTGCCGCCATCGCGCCCGCACCCGCATCCGAGGTCGACGAGACCACCCGCGAGCGGCCCGAGCGCAACACGGCCTCCAACGTCGCGCGCGCGGCGGCTGCCGTCGCCGCGGCCGCCATCGCCGACGACGCGATCGCAGAGCCCGCGTCGACGGCGTCGCGCTCGGCCGCCCCCGAGCCCGCGCCGGCCGTCGAGCCGACGGTGGCCGGCGCCGTCGTGCCGGAGCCCGGAGTCGGTGCACCCGTCGAACCGCCGGTGGAGACGATCACGCTCGACGAGGCCCTGGCCGACGCGGCAGGGGTCGAGGTCGCCGGCGCCGAGATGGCCGAGGAGTACGTCGCAGCACCGGTAGCCGACGAGCCGGCGGTCGCCGCGGCCGCGGCCACGACCGCTCCGCCCGACACGGCCGACGCCGAGGCGACGCTCGTCCTGCCCCTGGTCGAGCCCGAGACGGCCGAGACGGCCGACGCCGAGGCGACGCTCGTCCTGCCGGTGGTCGAGCCCGAGACAGCCGGCACCGAGACGACCGACGCCGCGACATCCGCCACCCAGGCACTCGACTCCACGACCGAGGCACCCGTGGGCGAGCAGGCGGTCGCCGTGATCCCCGCGCCACGCCAGCCGACGCCGCGCAAGAAGCGCACGCTGCGCGTGGCGCGCCCGGCCCCGGCTCGCCGATGCCCGCCGGGTGCTGGCCATCGAAGGGCTGGTGAAGCGCTTCGGCGACAACACCGCCGTCGACGGCATCTCGCTCGAGGTGCGCGCCGGGTCGTTCTTCGGCATCGTCGGGCCGAACGGCGCGGGCAAGACCACGACGCTCTCGATGGTCACCGGCCTGCTGCGCCCCGACGCGGGCACCGTGCGCATCAACGACATCGACGCGTGGGCCGACCCGCGCGCGGCCAAGCAGGCGACCGGCGTGCTGCCCGACCGGCTGCGCCTCTTCGACCGGCTCACGGGCGCACAGCTGCTCTACTACTCCGGCGCGCTCCGCGGCCTCGACTCCCGCACCGTGCGCGAGCGCAGCACCGACCTCATCGCCGCGTTCGGGCTCGAGGACGCGGTCGACCGCCTCGTCGCCGACTACTCCGCCGGCATGACGAAGAAGATCGCGCTGGCCTGCGCCATGATCCACGCCCCGCGCCTGCTCGTGCTCGACGAGCCGTTCGAGTCGGTCGATCCGGTCTCGGCGGCGAATCTCACCGAGATCCTCGAGCGCTACGTCGCGGGCGGCGGCACGGTCGTGCTGTCCAGCCACGGCATGGACCTCATCGAGCGCGTCTGCGATTCCGCGGCGATCATCGTCGGCGGCCGGGTGCTCGCAGCCGGAACCCTCGACGAGGTGCGCGCCGGCCATACCCTCGAAGACCGCTTCGTCGAGCTCGCCGGCGGACGCAAGGCAGCGGAAGGCATGGAATGGTTGCACAGTTTCTCCGATTGAAACTGCGCCTGCTCGGGAACATCTTCCGACGGAGCCCTTGGCAGGTCGTCGGCATCTCGCTCGGACTCGTCTACGGGGTGGGGCTCGCCGCGCTCCTGTTCATGACGCTCGTCGGCCTGCGGTTCGTGGGCGACGTCGAGCTGATCCGCGACGTCTTCATCGTCGCCGGGTCGGTGACCGTGGTCGGGTTCATCGTGCTGCCGCTCCTGTTCGGCGTCGACGACACGATGGATCCCCGCCGCTTCGCGCTCTTCGGGCTGCCCGACCGCACGCTGGCCCTCGGGCTCGGCGTCGCCGCGATGATCGGCATCCCGGCGCTGGCGCTCGCCATCGTGCTCACCGGCACGGTGGTCACGTGGTCGCGCGGCGCCGGCGAGACGATCCTCGCGATCCTGGCCGCGGCGGTCGCGTTCGGGACGTGCCTGCTGCTCGCGCGCGTCGCCACGGGGCTCGCCTCCGTGCTGCTCGCCACTCGCCGTGCCCGGGAGGTCAGCAGCGTGCTCGGCGTGCTGCTGATCGTGCTGCTGTCGCCCGTGATCGTGGTGCTCGCCACCCTCGACTGGGCGAACTCCGGACTCCGGGTGCTCGAGACGATCGCCGGCGTGCTCGGCTGGACGCCCTTCGGCGCCGCGTTCGCGGCCCCGGGTGATGCCGCCGCGGGCGATTGGGGACCGGCGATCCTGAAGTTCGGCGTGGCCGTGCTCACGCTCGGCGCCGTCTGGTTCGCCTGGCAGTCGCTCGTCGCCCGGATGCTGGTGACCCCGGGTCGCGAGGCGTCGGCCAAGAGCTACCGCGGGCTCGGCTGGTTCGACCGGATGCCGCACACGGCCACGGGTGCGGTCGCAGCGCGCAGCCTCACCTACTGGTTCCGCGACGCACGGTACTGGGTGTCCATCATCATGGTGCCGATCGTGCCGATGCTCGTGATCGTGCCGCTCGGCATCGCGGGCATCCCGTTGTCGTACACCGCCCTGATCCCGGTGCCGCTCATGTGCCTGCTCCTCGGCTGGTCGCTGCACAACGACACCGCGTACGACAGCACCGCCGTCTGGCTGCACGTCGTCTCCAGCGTCCGCGGCACGGCCGACCGGGCGGGCCGACTCGTGCCGGTGCTCATCGCGGGCGTGCTCGTCATCGGGCTCGGCAGCGCGGTCACGGTGTTCGTGCTCGACGACTGGCGGCTGCTGCCGTCGATCGCCGGCGTGAGCACCGCCCTGCTCCTCGGCGGGCTCGGCGTGGGCTCGATCACGTCGGCGAGGTTCCCGTACCCGGCGGTGAAGCCCGGAGACAGCCCGTTCCAGCAGCCGCAGTCGACCGGAGCGGTCACGGCGCTCGTGCAGTCGATCACGATGTTCGGCTCGCTCCTCGTCGCCGCCCCGGCCATCTGGTTCGCGGCGCTCGGGCTCTTCGACGACCCGGCGTGGCACGCGGCCTCCTTCGCCGCGGGCGTCGGGCTCGGGGTCCTGGTGCTCGCCGCCGGTATCACGCTGGGCGGTCGCGTGTTCGATCGCCGCGGGCCCGAGATCGTGGGCGCGGCACTGCGCGCCTGACCTCGGACGAGCTTCGCGAGTGCATCCGCCGACCGGCCGGCATCGCGGCATCCGCGCGTAGAATCGAGCCCATGATCGAACCTGCGCGCGCGAGCATCGCCGACCCCGACGCCCCCGGCGGAGGCACCTCCGTGCTCGACCGCGAACTCGAGAAGCTCCTCGAAGAGGAGGCCATCGAGCCGGGCGACCACGAGCGCTTCTCGCACTACGTGAAGAAGGAGCAGATCCTCGAGTCCGCGATCACCGGCAAGCCGGTGAAGGCCCTGTGCGGCAAGAAGTGGACGCCGGGTCGCGACCCCGAGAAGTTCCCGGTCTGCCCCACGTGCCGTGAGATCTACGAGCGGATGAAGGCGGAGTAACGCCTCACCGGTAGGTCGTCGGGATCACCGGTTCGCCGCGGCCGAGGCGGAACGCCTCGATCGGCAGCTCCTGCATGGCCTCGGCGCGGTGCGCGCGTGCCGCCCTGGTGCCCTCGGCGCCCAGGAACGCGGGGTCGGCGACGCCGTCGGCCATGAGCTGCACCATGAGCGGTCGCAACCGGCTGCCCGCCTCGAACTCGGCCTCCCCGTCGGGCCCATCGCCCACGAAGACGAGCTCCTCGCGCGCGGTGTGCGTGGAGTCGAGCCGGCGCGCGGCGTTCTTGCGCCCGCCGACGCTCGCCTTCTGCGTGGAGGCCTTGGCGACGGCCACCCACTCGCCGGCGTCGTCTCGGCGGGCGACGAGCTTGTAGACCATCCCGGCAGCCGGGAATCCGGATCCCGTCACGACGGCGGTGCCGACGCCGTAGGAGTCCACGGGTGCGGCCGAGAGACCGGCGATGGTGAACTCGTCGAGGTCGCTCGTGACCGTGATCCTCGTGTCGACGGCGCCGAGGCCGTCGAGCTGGTCGCGGACCGACATGACCACGGTGGGCAGGTCGCCCGAGTCGATGCGGACCGCGCCGAGGGCGGTGCCGGCCACCCGCACGGCCGTCTCGACGCCCTGCGCGATGTCGTACGTGTCGATGAGCAGCGTGGTCTTGGGCCCGAACGCGTCGATCTGCGCTCGGAACGCCGCCTCCTCCGAATCGTGCAGCAGGGTGAACGCGTGCGCCGCCGTGCCCATCGTGGGGATGCCCCAGGTGCGTCCGGCCTCGAGGTTGGATGTGGCGTCGAAGCCGGCGATGTAGGCCGCGCGCGCCGCGGCGACCGCCGCGCAGTTCGCTCGTGCGGCGCGAGCCCATCTCGGCGATGGGACGGCCGAGGGCGACCGAGACCATCCGCGCGGCGGCGCTGGCGACCGACGAGTCGTAGTTGAGCGTCGAGAGCACGAGGGTCTCGAGCATCACCGCCTCGGCGAAGCGTGGCCTGGATCGTGATCAGCGGCGAGCCGGGGAAGTACGCCTCGCCCTCGCGGTAGCCCCAGATGTCGCCGTGGAAGCGGTAGTCGGCCAGCCAGTCCAGCGTGGCGGGCCGCACGATCTCGTTCGTGCGGAGCCATTCGAGCTCGGCGTCCTCGAACCGGAACCGGTCGATGAGCTCGAGCAGGCGCCCGGTGCCCGCGACGATGCCGTAGCGGCGTCCGTCGGGCAGGCGGCGGGCGAACGCCTCGAAGAGGCTCTCGCGGTGGGCGGTGCCGTCTCGCAGCGCGGCATCCACCATCGTGAGCTCGTATCGGTCGGTGAAGAGCGCAGCTGACCCGGTCACACGGTCAGCCTAGTGGTCAGGTGTCGGCGATCGGCCGGGGCGACGGCGAGGGCGAGGGCGGCGGCGCGCGGCGCCGGGCCGCGGGTCGGGGCCGTGCGGGTCGGGCGGCTCACCGCGATGACGTTGCCCAGGGAGATGAGGCCCAGGCCGACGAGCTGCCAGGTCGCGAGCGCCTGGCCCAGCACGATGAAGCCCGCCAGCGCGGCGGCGGCCGGCTGCACGCTCTGCAGCACGCTGAACAGCTGCTGCGACATCCGGCGCAGCACGAGCAGGTCGATCGAGTAGGGGATCGCCGACGAGAGGATGCCGGTGGCGAGGCCGACGACCACGACGTGCAGCAGCTGCTCGGGGGCGAGTCCCACGAGCGCCATGACGAGGAGCGGAGAGGTGAGGACGGCGGCGAGCAGGCTCGCCAGCGCCGTGCCCTGCACGCCGGGGAGCGTGCGTCCGGCGCGACGGCTGAGCACGATGTAGGCCGCCCACGACGCGGCGGCGACGAGCGCGAGGAGCACGCCGACGGGGTCGATCCCCGGCACGGTGCCGGTGAGCAGCACGACCCCGAGGCCCGCCATGGCCGCGCAGACCAGGTCGAGCCGGCGACGCGAGCCGGCGAGTGCGAGCGCGAGGGGGCCGAGGAACTCGAGGGTGACCGCGAGGCCGAGCCCGATCCGGTCGATGGCGCCGTAGACCCCGAGGTTCATGCTGACCAGGACGAGGCCGAGCAGCAGGGCAGGCCGGACGGACCGCCAGGTCAGGTCGCGGAGTCGTGGTCGGGCGACGGCGAGCAACGCGACGGCGGCGAAGGCCTGGCGGAGCGCCACCACGCCGCCCGGCCCCACGAGCGGGAAGATCGTCGCACCGATCGCCGCCCCGACCTGCACGGATGCCGCACCGCCGACGACGGCGGCCGCTGCGATGGGTTCCCGTGACATGTCCGCCACGCTACGCCGCGATTCGTGCGTTGAGAAATGCAATCGGTGCGCATTGATACGCTAGACACATGGATCTCGAAGTCCGGCAGCTCCGAGTGCTCGTCGCCGTCGATGAGGAGCGATCGTTCACGGCGGCGGCCGATCGACTCGGGATGTCGCAGGCGGCGGTGTCCCGCGCGCTGGCCGCCCTCGAGCACGAGCTCGGCACCCGGCTCATGCACCGCACGACGCGGCGAGTCGAGCCCACCGACGCGGGCGGCTCGTTCACCGCGACCGCCCGCCGCGTGCTCGCCGAGCTCGATCGTGCGGTCGCGGAGGCGCGCGGCGAGCGATCGGTGATCCGCGTCGGGTACCAGTGGGCCGCGCTCGGCGCGCACACGACGCCGGTGCTGCGCACCTGGAATCGAGCGCACGCCGACGCGCCGATGCGAATGGTGAGGCTGAATCGCCGCGACGGCGGACTGGGAGAGGGGCTCGTCGACCTCGCCGTGCTCCGGCATCACGTCGATCCCGAGCTCGACTCCGAACTCGTCGGCGCCGAGCCGCGGGTCCTCGCGGTCCCGATCGATCATCCGCTCGCCGAGCGGGTGACCGTCGGCCTCGCCGACCTCGTCCCGTTCACGGTCGCCCACGACCCGCACACCGGCACGACCTCCGCCGAGCTCTGGACCTCGGCGGGACTCGCCGTGCCGCCGATGACCGAGACCGGCGACGTCGAGGAGTGGCTCGACCTCATCGCCGCGGGCGACGCCATCGGCGTCACGGCGGAGGGCACCGCGCACCACTATCCCCGGCCGGGGGTCGTCTTCGTGCCGATCGACGACGCGCCGCCGATCGACGTGCGCCTCGCGTGGCACCGCCGGTACCGGCATCCGTTCGCTGCTCGGGTCGCCCGCGCCATCCGCGCCGCCTACGACGTCGACGCGCTCGCCTAAGCTTGGATGTCGTGACGGATGCACCGATCGGGATCTTCGACTCCGGCGTCGGCGGTCTCACGGTCGCCCGAGCGGTGAAGGACCAGCTGCCGCACGAGTCGATCCTGTACATCGGCGACCTCGAGCACTCGCCGTACGGCCCGAAGAAGATCGCCGACGTGCGCGGCTACGCGCTCGCCGTGCTCGACGACCTCGTGGCGCAGGGCGTGAAGATGCTCGTGATCGCCTGCAACACGGCCTCCTCGGCGATGCTGCGCGACGCGCGCGAGCGCTACGACGTGCCCGTCGTCGAGGTGATCCAGCCGGCGGTGCGCCGGGCGGTCGCCACCACCCGCAACGGCCGGGTCGGCGTGATCGGCACGGTCGGCACCGTGCAGTCCCGCGCCTACGACGACGCGTTCGCCGCGGCCCCGCACCTCGAGCTGTTCTCCGCGGCGTGCCCGCGCTTCGTCGAGTTCGTCGAGGCCGGCGTGACGAGCGGCGACGAGCTGCTGTCGGTCGCCGAGGCGTATCTCGCGCCGTTGCGCGAGGCCGACGTCGACACGCTCGTGCTCGGCTGCACGCACTACCCCTTCCTGAAGGGCGCCATCTCGTACGTCATGGGGGAGCAGGTGTCGCTCGTCTCGAGCGACGTCGAGACCGCCAACGACGTCTATCGCGTGCTCGTCTCGAACGGCATGGAGCGCCGGTCGCCGCTGCCCCCCACCTACCGCTACGAGGCGACGGGCGGCTCCACGAGCGCGTTCCTCGACCTCGCGCACCGGCTCATCGCCCCCGAGATCCCGAGCGTCGAGCTCGTCGAGACGGGCGCGCTCACCATCCCCCACCACGCACGGCTTCGACAGGAGAACGCATGACCGAGGCATCCGACCCCCAGGCGAACCTCGTTCGCGCCGACGGCCGCGCGCCCGACGAGCTGCGCACGGTCACCTTCGAACGCGGCTGGAGCGCCCACGCCGAGGGCAGCGCGCTCGTCTCGTTCGGCAACACCAGGGTGCTGTGCACGGCGTCGTTCACGAACGGCGTGCCCCGATGGATGACCGGCAAGGGTCGCGGCTGGGTCACCGCCGAGTACGCGATGCTGCCGCGCTCGACGAACACCCGCAACGACCGCGAGTCGGTGAAGGGCCGCATCGGCGGCCGCACGCACGAGATCAGCCGGCTCATCGGCCGCAGCCTGCGTGCCGTCGTCGACACCAAGGGCCTCGGCGAGAACACCATCCAGATCGACTGCGACGTGCTGCAGGCCGACGGCGGCACCCGCACCGCGGCGATCACGGGGGCGTACCTCGCGCTCGCCGACGCGGTCGAGTGGGCGCGCGAGCAGAAGTTCATCGGGCAGAAGGCGAAGCCGTTGATCGACACGGTGTCGGCGGTGTCGGTCGGCATCATCGACGGCACGCCGATGCTCGACCTCGCCTACGTCGAGGACGTGCGCGCCGAGACCGACATGAACGTCGTCGCCACGGGCCGCGGGCTGTTCGTCGAGGTGCAGGGCACGGCGGAGGGCGCCCCGTTCGACCGCCGCGAGCTCGACGCGCTGCTCGACCTCGCGCTCGCCGGCACGAACGAGCTCACGCGACTGCAGGTGGCCGCGCTCGCCGCGGGCGCCGAGGCGGCCGGCGCGTGAGCCTGGAGTTCGTGCTCGCGAGCCACAACGCGCACAAGGTGCGCGAGTTCCAGCGCATCATCGGCGAGCGGATGCCGCAGGCGGTCGTGCTGCCGTACGACGGCCCCGAGCCCGTCGAGGAGGGCGTGACCTTCGCCGAGAACGCGTTCATCAAGGCGCGCACGGCGGCGCAGCACTCGGGACGCATCGCGCTCGCCGACGACTCGGGCATCATCGTCGACGTGCTCGGCGGCGCTCCCGGCATCTTCTCCGCCCGGTGGGCGGGGTCGGCGGCGGGCGACGAGGCGAACGTGCGCCTGCTGCTCGACCAGCTCAGCGACATCCGCCGACCCCATCGCGGTGCGGAGTTCCACTGCACGATCGCGCTCGTGGTGCCCGACGCGGTGCTCCCCGGTGGTCACGAGTTCGTGGCCGAGGGTCGCTGGCGGGGCACGCTCGCCTACGAGCCGCGCGGTTCGCACGGGTTCGGCTACGACCCGATCTTCGAGCCCGACGGCCTCGAGGTCACGGCCGCGGAGCTGCGACCCGAGGAGAAGGACGCGCAGAGCCATCGCGCCCGCGCGTTCGAGGAGTTGCTACCCGAGCTCGGGCGGGTCGCCGCGCGCGTCGGCGGCTGAGCGGCCTGAACGCAGCCACCATGTCCCGAGCGCGACGAAGGCCAGCCCGAGGATGACGCTCCCGGGAAGGTAGACGAGGCCGATGGGAACCCCGGACAGCAGTCCGCCCGCGACGATCGCCCACGAGATGGCGGCCGGGAAGACCCGAGCACGAACGCTCGCGATCCCGTACAGGACCCAGCCGATCCCGAACAGCGCGAAGCTCGTCAGGCCACCGAGGAGCAGTCGGCTGGACGCGAACGTCTCCATCACCTCCGGGGCGACCTCCGCGAGCCTCGGTACGGCGAACGCCTCGTACCACCAGTCGCCGGCCATGAACACGGTGCCGAGGATGGCCGCGCCGAGTCCGATCACGCCGAGCACGCCGGCCGCGCGGGCCTGGAGGTCATACGAGGCGACCAGGGCGAACACGAGCATCGCGAAGGCCACGATCGACGCGACGCCGTTGATCGCATGGGTGGTCGAGAGCACGAAGACCTTGAGCGAATCGATGTCGACGGGGGTCGTCAGCATGATCACCACGCGGGTGACGACGACCAGGGCGCCCGCGACGATGGCCAGTGGGCCGGCAGTGCGAGCGAGCAACGACTGGGTCATGTGAGCCATCACGCCCCCTTCGCACACCCTCCTCTCGACCATTCCGCCTGTCAAGGAATCGGCCTCTGAGGGCTCGTCCCGCGGTACCACGCCACGCCGCGAGGTCGGTACCGCGGTCTGACGACGACCGCGGCGCGACTTCCTACCTTCGACTCATGCACTCCGATCGGGACATCCGGGCGGAGCATCCGAATCGAAGGGACCGTCGATCATCATGATCGAAGTAGAGCACCTCACCAAGCGCTTCGGCGCGACCACCGCGGTGGACGACCTGTCGTTCACCGTGCATCCGGGGACCGTCACCGGCTTCCTCGGACCCAACGGCGCCGGCAAGTCGACGGCGATGCGCGTCATCGCCGGTCTCGCCAGGCCCACGTCCGGCACGACCCGCGTCAACGGCCGGCCGGTCGCCGAGCACGCCGCTCCGCTGGCCGAGATCGGCACCCTCCTCGCTGCGGGCGCGACGCATCCCGGCCGTACCGCGCGTTCCCACCTGCTCGCGCTCGCGACGACGCACGGCCTCGGTCGAACCCGGGTCGACGAGGTGCTGCACCTCACCGGGATGGAGGCGGTCGCAGACCGGCGCGTGGGCTCGTTCTCCATGGGCATGGGGCAGCGCCTCGGCCTCGCGGCGGCGCTGCTCGGGGACCCCCGGACGATCATGCTCGACGAGCCGATCAACGGACTCGACCCCGACGGCATCGTGTGGGTGCGGCACTTCCTGCGCGGCCTCGCCGCCGAGGGACGCACCGTCTTCCTCTCGTCGCACCTGATGAGCGAGATGGCGCAGACCGCCGACCATCTCATCGTGATCGGACGCGGTCGCCTGATCGCGGATGCGCCGATCGAGCAGTTGCTCGCCGGCGTCGGCGCGACGCGGGTCGCCGTGAAGACGCCGGAGGCGCAGCGGCTGGCCGCCGCCCTCGCGGCGCCCGACGTGACCGTCACCGCGGTCGCCCACGACGAGCTGGAGGTCACCGGGCTGGATGCCGCGGCGATCGCCGCCGTCGCCCGCGACCTCGGCGTGCTCCTGCACGAGCTCGCCACGCACACCGCCTCCCTCGAGGAGGCCTACCTCTCACTCACCGACTCCGCGGTCGAGTACACGGCCGAGCCTGCGCTCGCCCGCTGAGTCCCGTTCCACATCGACAACCAGGAGATCACCATCATGTCCGCATCGACCACGACGGCCCTCGCCGCCGCCGACTCGATCGCCCGGGGTTCCGTGCCCCGCCTCACCTTCTCGCGGATCGCCCGCGCCGAATGGATCAAGACCCGGTCCGTGCGGTCCTCGTACTGGACCGCCGCCGTCACGGTCGCCTTCACCGTGCTCTTCGCCGCGGGCGTCCTGCTCCTCGTCTCGATCGCTCCCGCCGCCGACGTTCCGGATCCGGCCGCCGTCATCGTCGACAACTACGGGGCGGCGCCGGGCGTCGGCGTCGTCGGATTCGCCTTCCTGTTCGCGTACGCGCTCGTGGCGGTGTTCGGCGTGCTCGTCGTGAGCACCGAGCGCTCGACGGGACTGCTCGCGGCGACGCTCGCGGCCGTGCCGCGTCGCACGCCGGTGCTCGCCGCCAAGCTGCTCGTCTCAGCGGTCGTCGGCATGACGATCGGGCTGGTCGGCGCCGTCGCCTCGTTCCTGCTCGTGCAGCCGCAGCTCGGCGGGCTCGGCCTCGGATCGTCGCTCGTCGATCCGGAGGTGCTGCAGGTGCTCGCGGGCGGGACGCTGTTCGTCGGGCTCATCGCGGTGATGTCGACGGCGATCGCGTCCCTGTTCCGCGGCACCGCCGCCGCGCTGGGCGCGGTGCTCGGCCTGCTCATCCTCGCCCCGACCCTGATCCCGATCATCCCCGGGATCGGCGGCGAAATCGCCGGAATCCTGCCCAGCTCCGCCGGTATGATGCTGTTCCAATCCGCGAACCAGGTCGGCTGGCAGCCGATCGTCACCGGGGGACTCGTCCTCCTCGGGTGGACCATCGGGGCAGTCGCCCTGGCCGGAGTGCTCTTCAAGAGACGAGACGTGTGATGGACGAGCGGGGACCCTCCACCGGCCGGGCGGCCAGCCCGGCTGCCGGGGGGTCTCCGGCTGCCGCCACGGCGGCGACGCCGCGGGTACGCCGGTTCCTCCGGTCGCGCCCGTGGCTCGTCGACGTGGCGGTCTCGGTGGTGTTCACGCTGATCGTGGTGGCCACGCTGGCGTCGGAGGTCGCGACGGGCGACGCCGAGGTCACGCCGTGGCAGGTGGCCACCATCGCCGGCACCGCGATCGCGCTGCTGTTCCGCCGCCGGGCCCCCCTCACGGTGCTGGTCGTCGTCACGCTGCTCACCTCGGTGGTGACGTTCTCGGCCGAGTCGAACCTCGTGCTGGCGGTGCCGATCGCCCTGTACGCGGTCGCCGCCTTCCGCTCGCCGGTCATCGGCTGGGTGGCCGCGGCGGCCGCATACCTCGTGACGGTCGTGAGCCTCTTCGCCTGGCTCCCCGTGCTGGAGGATCGACTCGGCGCCCCGTCGGCGTTCGACATCCCGGTCGTGCTGCTCACCCTCGCGATGGCGGACGCCGTGGGCGTGCTCCTCGGCACGAACACCTGGCAGCGCGCCGATCGGGTGCGCGCACTCACCGAGCGGGCCGAGCAGCTCGCGAGGGAGCGCGACAACGAGGCGCGGATCGCGACGCTCGCGGAGCGCAGCCGCATCGCGCGCGAGATGCACGACATCGTCGCGCACAGCCTGTCGGTGATGATCACGCTCGCCGACGGGGCGGGCGCCTCGCTGCAACGGGATCCCGAGCGGGCGCGCCTCGCGCTCGACCGGCTCTCGGAGACCGGGCGCACCGCCCTCCGCGACATGCGCCAGCTCCTCTCGGTGCTCGGTGACTCGACGGATGCCGCGCCGGCACGTGAACCCGCCCCCGGCCACTCCGACCTCGCCGACCTCGTCGAGCAGTTCCGCACGGCGGGCCTCCCTGTCCGGTTCTCGGTGCACGGGGTTCCCGTCGCCGATGCCGCGCTCGAGCTGGTGGTGTACCGCGTCGTCGCAGGAGGCGCTCACCAACACGCTCCGGTACGCGCGCGATCCGCAGCACGTGACCGTGGCGGTCGACTACGGACCGGGCGAGACGACCGTCACCGTCGTCGACGACGGCCACGCCGACCCCTCGGCCCCCTCGGTCGGAGCCGGCCGCGGCATCATCGGCATGGGCGAGCGCGCCGCGGTGTTCGGGGGCGCCGTCGAGGCGGGACCGCTGCCGACGGGCGGGTGGCGCGTGCGCGCCGTCCTGCCGCGTGCGAATGACGACGGGCGGCAGGACGGACCGGACGATGCCTGATGCGACGACGCGCGCCGGACCCGAGAGCCCCGACGAGGCGGCCGGCGGCCGCGGCATCCGGGTGCTCCTCGTCGACGACCAGCCGCTCATCCGGCTCGGATTCCGCATGGTGCTCGACGGCGAGCCCGACCTCGAGGTCGTCGGCGAGGCCGATGACGGCGACGCAGCCGTCGCGCTCGCGTCCGAGCTCGCGCCCGACGTCGTGATCATGGACGTGCGCATGCCGGGGACCGACGGCATCGCCGCCACCGCGCGCATCGCCGAACGGGCGCCGGGCGTGCGGGTGCTCATCGTGACGACCTTCGACCTCGACGAGTACGCCTTCGCCGGGCTGCGCGCGGGCGCGAGCGGCTTCCTCCTCAAGAACGCGCCCCCGGCGGAGCTCGTACGCGCGATCCGCACCGTGGCTGCCGGCGATGCCATCGTCGAGCCGCGCATCACGCGCCGCCTGCTGGACCTGTTCGGCGATCGACTGCCCGCTGCCGACGACGGGCACGTCGAGCTCGCGGCGACGGATGTCGACGGATGCCGCGGCCGCGACGACCGCCCGAACCGACGTGCCCCGCGACCCGCGCAGCATTCCCAGCCTCGCGTCGCTCACCGAGCGCGAGGCCGAGGTGTTCACCGCGATCGCGCGCGGGATGAGCAACGCCGAGATCTCCTCCGCGCTCTACCTGTCGGAGTCGACGGTGAAGACGCACGTCGGCCGCATCCTGATGAAGCTGGGCCTGCGCGACCGGATCCATGCCGTGGTGCTCGGCTACGAGACGGGGGTCGTCACCCCCGGCGCGCCGGACGCGTAGGACGGCGAGAGATGTCCGGATCGAGCAGGATCGAAGAAGCACGCGACGAACGCCTCCGCATACCCTGAGATCGAGGCCGCATCCAGCGCGGCGTCGCCGACGAGAATCCGAGAAGGAGAACGACGATGGCCAAGACCGACACGTCCGGAGGGCTGAGCGCCGAGGAGCGCGACGCGGTCAAGCAGCGCGCCAAGGAGCTCCGCGAGCAGGAGAAGGCCGGAAAGAACCGTGCGGCCGGTGAGCAGGCGGTCCTGGAGGCCATCGCCCAGATGGAGCCTGACGACAGGGTGCTCGCCGAAGGACTCCACGGGGTCGTCACCGAGGTCGCGCCCGACCTCGTCCCCAAGACCTACTACGGCATGCCCGCCTACGCGAACGCCGAGGGCAAGATCGTCGTGTTCATCCAGGCGGCCGGCAAGTTCAAGACGCGCTATGCGACGATCGGCTTCGAAGACCGGGCCGCCCTCGACGACGGCGACATGTGGCCGATCGGCTACGCGGTCCACAGCTGGACCCCGGCGGTCGAGCAGAGGCTGACCGAGCTCGTACGCAAGGCCGTCGGCTGACGGTTCGCATCGACGACGAGCCCGGTCCGGAGCGCGGACTGCCGTTCGCTGCGTCGCGGCCGTGGCTAGGCGCGTTCCACCGGCAGCCACAACTCGCAGGTTGCCGTGCTGAAGTCGGCGGCGCGGTCGAGTACCGCCACGATCGAGGGTCCGGGCCTCAACCGCCAAGGGTTGGAGGGGAACCAGTCGGTGGCGGTGGCGGCCCACGTGGACTGCAGGGCCGCCGGGTACGGGCCCGCGGTGTGGAACACCGCCCAGGTGCCGGCCGGAACCTCGATCGCGTCGAGGTCCTCGGGCACCGGCGTCGTTTCGGTGACGGCGACGCCGTGGAGGTAGGTCAGCTCGCTGCCTTCCGTGTAGTCGGGGTCGACGTCGGCACTCACCTGGAGGAGCCCCGCCGGCTCGGTGTTGCCCAATCCCTTGAGGCGAATGTGCTCGGCTTCGGGCAGTGAGGCGATGTGCGCTTGGATGTGTGGATTGGCGCCGTGGTGGATGAGCGGCACGCGAGCCGAATGGCCGACGAGTCGGAACGCCGGTCGATCTGCGATGCGGGTGTCCATCGTGGTGTTCCCTTCTACGGTCAGGCGGAACCTGAGCTGCGGTTGCGTACGAAGGGGGCCACCGTTTCGGCGTACTTCACCAGGGCTGACGCCATGCACCGATCGGAAGGCTCGGCTGAATGCCTCGGTGGAGCCGTAGCCGTACCGCACCGCGATTCCCAACAGGTCGCCGTCTCCGAGGACGTCGGCCGCGGCGACTGCCATGCGGCGCCGCCGGACGTACTCGGACAACGGCATACCAGCCAGCGACGAGAACATCCGGCGGAGGTGGTACTCCGTCGTGCCGAGACTGCTCGTCAAGCCGGTGACGTCGATCTCCTCGGTGAGGTGGTCCTCGATGAATTCGACGAGTCGGTTGAGAACTGCGATCACGGTTTCCCCTTTCAGCATCAAGCCTGCTCATCAACCTCGTCCCGCACCCGACTATTGCGGTTCGATGCAATCGCGCTGCATTTCGCGGTTGGCGGTCCCACAGCGAGAGCGGCCCACTCGAGGATCCTC
The DNA here is from genome assembly GCA_963802485.1 of uncultured Actinomycetota bacterium. Classification (GTDB taxonomy): domain Bacteria; phylum Actinomycetota; class Actinomycetes; order Actinomycetales; family Microbacteriaceae; genus Agromyces. The sequence continues at coordinate 99,585 of CAWDJA010000013.1, read as the reverse complement.
ACCGGTCTCGTCCTTGCGGGATCCGACCGGCGCGAACATCACGTCGTCTCACTGCCTCACTGTCGGTCGTGCGGCATAGGCTCACACCGTGGCCACTCTCGATGACCTGCGCCGCACCACCGTCGGGCTGCCCGGTAGCGAGGAGCGCGCGACGACGGGCGGTGCCGCTTGGTTCGTTCGCGGCAAGCTGTACGCGTGGGAGTGCCATCCTTGGCCGAGCATTCCCGCAGACATACGCGAGACGATCGCGGCCGAGCTCGTTGTCGGGGTGAAGGTCGCCGACCGTCTGGACGCGCTCGCTCTTGTCGAAATGGCGCCCGACGTGTTCCTTCGCACCACGACCACCTGGGGCGAGCCGAAGGTCGCATTCCGCATGGCCGGCATCGACGAGGACCATCTGGCCGAGCTCGTGACGGAGGCGTGGCGTGTACAGGCTCCGAAGTATCTGCGGCGTGAGCTCGACGACGTCGGCTCGTAGTGGTTTCCCTTCGGGATCCCTCATCGACGAATTCTGCCGGTCTCCCAGCGGCCTCGATAGAGTGCGTCACATGGCAACGGACGTCACGCTGTACATCGGCACCGCACCGAACTACGCGAAGTTCCGCTTCACGGATGCCCGCGTGTGGGAGGGTGTTCGGTCGCAGATCATCGATGCGATGAACATCGGCAAGGGAACGATCGAGATCGACCGCAAGGGAGACAAGGTCGTCTACGTGTACAGCCCGTTCCTTCCGGTGAGTTGGGTCGAAACAGGCGTCTAGCGACAAGCTGTCGCCCCGCAGAACGACCATCATCCGGCCACGAGCGCCGCCATCTTGTCGAGGCATTGCTCCAGGCCCGCCTGCGACATGTCCCGCGCCTCGGCGGTCGTGTACCCGTGCTCGGTCATCTCGAGGCGCGTGCGTCCGTCGGCGATCCCGGTCAGCACGACTTCGTGCTCCCCGCTGTCGGGCACGCCGTCGACCGGTATCCCGGCCTCGGCCCGGGTGATGGTGTTCCCCTCCGCGTCTGCGAAGCGGAAGACGTAGCGCAGGCGCCGCGGTGCATCCACCTCGGTGATGTTCCACGTGGTGTGCTGCTCGACACCGCCCCACTCGTCGGGGGCGCGCATGGTGACGAAGATCCGCCCGCCCACTCGGACGTCCGCTTCAGCGCGGGGGCAGGTGAATCCCGCAGGACCCCACCACGCTCGCAGGTCGTCGGGCTGCGTCCACGCGGCCCACACTCGCTCGATCGGCGCGTCGAATTCTCGGGCGACGTGAACGGCATACGTCGGCTCGGCCATGCCCGGACACTACCGCGTCCGCCTCCGCATGGGAACCGACCTCGGCGGTGTGGGAGGCTGCTGGCATGCCTTCCGCGCAGTCGCTGAGTGAATCCGATCGCCGCAAGGTCGCAGCGTGGGCAGCAGACTGTGCTGAGCGAGTCCTGGTCTTGTTCGAAACGGAGGCTCCGGCAGATGGTCGACCACGTGATGCCATCGCTCGAACTCGGGCGTTTGCTCGCGGTGAACTCGATACTGCCGGTGAGATACGACGACGGTTCGTTGCTGGTCGGGCCGCGCAAGCTGTGAGCTCCCCTGCGGCCGTGGCTGCTGCCCGGGCTGCTGCACAAGCCGCCGGCGTCGCTCACATGGGCGCGCACGCTCTCGGCGCAGCCGCCTACGCCGCGAACGCGGCCGGGATGGCCGCTCCGGATCAGCGCGAGGCCGTCCGCGACGAAATCTCCTGGCAGCTCGAGCGCATGACCGACGAAACGAGGTCCGCGCTTCGGCAGTTGCCTCTGGTCGGTGAGGACTCCGCGGGTCCGCTCGGCTCTGGACTTCTCGCGTCGGGCATCCTCGGGTCGATCATTCGGGACATCCAAGCCGCCCTGCGTGGTACCTCACCGAAGAATGGTGTCCAGTAGGCGATCCCTCCACGCACAGCTCGACGCCACCCGCAGCCCCGCAAGCCATTCACTGCAAGCGTCCGTCGACGACCGATGCGGCTTCACGTGCCGTGCACGGACCTTCGTCATCCTCCGGTTGAAGCGGGTCGGGGTTGTGAGTCGATCGGGCCGAGTTGGAGGTCGTCAGCGTCGGTATCGAGACATACTTCCGCGTCGGCGGGCGCGACGACCGGCGCGGATGCGTCGGGCAAGATCAAGGTGACGCCGGTTATTGCGACCGGGAGCTCGCACGGGTCATCGCCGGCCCGGTCTGCGGTGCGTGCGATTCTGGCCCAGATGAAGGCGCGCTCTCCCGGCTGAACCGTCACGACTTCGCCTGCCCGGCCGTACGCGTCGGCTGTCGGCGCGCCCTCGAGACCGTAGCCCACCGTCTCGACCGGGCCGGACGCGCTCAGGAACGCCGACTCACTCGGGAATCCGGACAGGGAGCAGGCCGCGTCGCCCGTATTGGTGACGGCGATGTACGCGGTGTTCGGAGCAGCGGGATCGGTTCCCCACTCGATCTCCGCAGTGAACTGGTCTTGGCATCGAACGTCCTCCGAGGGCGTCGGCGCGGCAGCGGCGGTCGGTGCTGGTGCGGACTGCGACGCCTGGGTGTCCGGTGCTGTGCATGCGACGAGGGTCGCGGCCGTCGAAACCGCCGCGAGGCCGACCAGGAATGTGGATGCTGCACTTCTCATATTCGGAATCGTACGGGCTCCGTTGCATTATGGGCACATATCTTCCTATAGTGTCGGTATGCCGCGACGACGACCCGGGGTCCTTCTCCCACTCGAGCTGGCGATCCTCGATGCGGGCTCGACCATGCAGGCGGGGGAGGGGTCGTTCTTCGGGTTCGGTCTGGCACGTGCGCTGGCGGATCAGGATGGATCGGCGCTCCTTGCTCATGGCACCTTGTACAAGGCGCTCAACCGCATGTCCGAGGCGGGGCTGCTCGAAGCCGAATGGGAAGCAGCCGAGCCGGCTGAAGCCGCCGGGCGTCCGCGCCGCCGACTGTATCGGGTGACCGGGGCAGGCGAAGCGGCGCTGCGGGCATCCGAGCGTGCTGCCACCACACCGAGCTCGGTGACCAGGCCGGTGATCGCGTGAACGTCGAGTCCAGCGCCCACTTCCACCGGGCCGCGCGCGGCGTCCTGCGTTGGACGATGACGTACACCCGAGGGCTGGAAGCCCGAATCGCCGCCGGACGGCAGGACGAGATCGCCTCCGACCTGCATGAGCACGCAGTCTGGGCGGGGGAGACCGGGGTCAGTCCTCGGCGCCTTGCGTGGTCGATCCGACTGCGGGCCCTTCGCGGTGCGCCGGCGGACCTGATCTGGCGGTCCACCGTGCTCCGCCAGGCCGATCCGGGCGTCCGCGTGGCACTCCGGGCCGACGCGGCACTGCTCGCGGTGGTCGTGATGATCGGCGTCCTGGATGTCGGGCTGGGCGGGTTCGTGCTGTTCCGGCTCGTGCGCGCGCTGGTGATCGGCGACGTACAGGGCATCCCGGGTCCCGCGCTCGGCGCGGTCGTTCTGGGACTCATCGCGATGCTGGCGGTGATGGCGATGGTCGGTGAACGGCAGCGGGCTTGGGCAGCGCTTGCACTCGCCGTTCCGACCGGTCTCATCATCGCCGAAACCGGCCGAGCGCTCTACTTCCTCAGCGCGAGCGCCGTCGTCCTGGTGAACCGGCTCCCGTGGTGGGAACCGGCCACGTACGCCATCGGCGTTGCGCTCGCGCTCGTCTGCGTCACCGCCGCGATCCATTGGCTCCGCCTGCCCATGAGAGAACGTGCTGCGCGTCCAGCCGCCGTCCACCGCGAAGGAGAGCCACGTGCCTGAGATCAACGACCTGCTCGACGCCGAACGCAATCGGCGACGACCCGCCGCCCGCCGCGCGCGAGTCGCGCTGATCGTTGCGAGCGCCGCGACCGTGGTCGCACTCGGTACGGGGGCGACGCTGGCGGCGACGGCAGCGACGTCACTCATCAAGCACGAAGAGGAGTCCTCCGCCGTCGACGACTTCGTGGCGCCCGTGCTCGAGCAGAGGACGCCCACGGCCGAACCAAGCCCGAGCACGAACGAGCCCTCGGCCACTGAGCCGCCAGGGATTGCTCAGCCGACACAGAACGAGTTCGGCTTCCCCGTCTACGACGCCTCGACCGACATCGCGACCATCCCCCGACCGGTCGATGACCCCGACCCGAGGAACACCGAGATCTGGCTCACACAGCAGAGCATCATCGCCGACTGCATGCAGGAGAAGGGCCTGGAATACCGCTACACGGGCTACTGGCTCGTACCTCCCGACGTCACCTGGGAGCAACACCAGGCTGCGCTCGATCAAGCCCAGGTGGGAACGGCAGAGTTCGAAGCACTCTACGGCGTCGCCGAGTTCGGTCCTGACGATCCTGAAGTCGCACCGGAGTACAGGTGGGAGGATGCCGGCTGTCACGGCTACGCCGTGCACGTCACCGGCATGGACGACGCCCACTGACCCAGCCCAGCCATTGCGCAAGGGCTTCCCAGCGTGAACCGGAAGCCGAGGAGAGCTGGTCCCGCACATCTTGTCCTCGCGTAGCGAGGATCCCCTTCATCGGGCACGGCCGCGACGCCTCAGCGGCCCGGGCCCGTGTGCAGCGAGCGCTCGGCCATCCGCTTGAGGGCGGTGCGGTCCACCTTCCCGGTGGCGGTGCAGGGCATCTCGTCGAGAACGACGATCTCGTCGGGTGCCTTGTAGCCGACCTTCGCCCGCGCGAAGCGGATCAGCTCGACGTCGGGCGGCCGCTCGCTGCCCTCACGCAACGTGATGTACGCGCGGACGTTCTCCCCGTGGATCTCGTCACGGATTCCGATGACCCCCACGCTGTCGACGCTCGGATGCTCCAGCAGGACGTCCTCGATCTCCTGCGGGCTGATGTTCGAGCCGTCGTGCACGATGATCTGCTTCCGGCGACCCTGAAAGTAGAAGTAGCCGTCCGGGTCCGCGCGCAGGAGGTCGCCCGTATCGAGCCAGCCGTCGGCGAACGCGGCATCCGTCGCCTCGGAGTCTCCCCAGTAGCCGACGCAGGCGGCGTCGGTCCTGATCCATGCGCGACCCTCGCCGCCGACCTCGACGACATCGCCGGCATCGTTCCGAATCGAGAGCGAGAGGCCGGGCGCGGCCCGGCCGACCGATCCGATCCTGATATCGGCGGGAGGGCTCACGCTCACGAGCCCGGTCTCCGACAGCCCGTACGCCTCGTCGATCGCGAACCCGCTGAGCGCGGTGAACTCGCGTTCGAGCTCGGCAGACACCTTGTCACCCGCCGCCCGGCAGAGGCGGAGTGACGAGAAGTCGTTCTGGGTGGCGCCGTGATCACGGGTCAGCGCGAAGAGTGCCGAGGGCAGCATCGAGAGCACGGTCGGGCGATCGTCGCGCAGCAGCGCCAGCAGCTCGTCTCCGTCGAACGTCCGAGCGACCGCGATGCCCGCGCCCGCACTCAGTGCCCCGAACGACACGTAGAAGGCCCCGACGTGGGAGAGCGACGACCCGGCCAGCACGAGGTCACCGGGGCCGAACTCGAGCCCCGCCGCCGCTGTCGCGAACATCCAGCCGAGCGTCCGGTGCGTGTGCGTCACGCCCTTCGGCGGGCCCGTGCTGCCTGACGTGAAGAAGATCACCGCCGGGGCGGTGGGCGCGGGAGCTTCTGGCGCCGCGTCCGGTCGATCGCGTTTCAGCAATTCCTGGAACGCAGCGCCGCCGAGCTCCGCCTCCCGATAGCCGATCGTGCCCAGAGGAAGCCGCGCCACTCGCTCGCTCGCCGCCAGGTCTTCCTCGCGCTCGACGTGAGCCAGGAGCATCCGTGCTTCGCTGATGCCGAGGGCGTGGTCGATCTCGGCCGCCGTGTACCGGTAGTTGAGCGGCGTCGCGACCAGGCCTGCCTTGAAGCAGGCGAGGTAGTGGAGGATGAGCTCGTACCGGTTGGGCATGAGGGAGGCGACCCGGTCACCGGGTTCCAGTCCCGAACCGAGGTAGCCGGCCGCGAGCAGGCCGCTCAGCTCGTCGAGCTCCTCCCACGTCAGGCGCGTCCGTGCCGAGACGAGTGCACGTCCCTGTGGATCCGTCTCCAGACCGGCACGCAGCAGATCGCTCGGCGTTGCCGGCTGCTGCAGCGCTGCTCCGGAGTAGGTCCCCACCAACATCTCCCGACCGCTTGTCGGCAGGAGCCTACTCCGCTTCACAGCTCGCCGACAGGACGGCGTCTTCACGGCGCCACGGCGGGTTCCTCCACGCCGGAAGGTGCTCCGCAGACTCCACGCGAGTCACCCATCGACGCCGAGCCGCGCCCCCTATCCGTCGCCCGACACCAGCGCGTTCAGGTCGCCGACCGGCCCGAGGTGGCGGAGCTTCTCCGGGTTCAGCTGGTTGCCGACGACCGACACGCGGCCGTCGCCGACGTGCACCATGAGCAGGCTCAGCGTCGCGCCGTCGGGGGAGCTGACCCGCAGCGCCGCCTCGCCGTTCGCCGAGGTGCGATCCAGGTGCACGTGCAGGCCCTCCCCGCGGCGCACGAGCCCGGCGAGGAATCGTGCGACCGCCACGGCGCCGTAGAGCGGATGCCGCACCGCGGGCGCCTTCCCTCCGCCGTCGGCGTAGAACACCACGTCGTCGGCGAGCACGCTCGCGAGCGCGTCGACGTCGCCGGCGTCGAGGGCCGCGAAGAACGTGTCGAGCAGGGCGGCGTCGCGCGCGGCATCCGCATCGAACCGCGGACGGCCGTCGGCGATGCGGGCGCGAGCGCGGTGCATGACCTGCCGGCAGGCGGCCTCGTCGCGTTCGACGATGGCCGCGATGTCGGCGTAGTCCATGACGAACACCTCGCGGAGGATGAACACCGCGCGCTCGACGGGACCGAGCCGCTCGAGCACGGCGAGGAACGCGAACGACAGCGTCTCGTCGCGTTCGACCCGATGGGCGGGATCCGCGTCGTCGTCGGGCAGGGGCTCGGGCAGCCAGGTGCCCGTGTAGACCTCGCGGGTGCGCCGCGCCGAGCGCAGCGCGTCGATCGCGAGGCGGGTCACGACGGTCGACGCGAACGCCTCGGGCCGTTCGATGTGCTCGCCCGCCAGTGACCGTTCGTGCAGGCGCAGGTACGCCTCCTGCACGACGTCCTCGGCCTCCGTCACGCTGCCGAGCATGCGGTAGGCGATGGAGAACATGAGCGGTCGGAGTTCGCCGAGCTCCGCGGTGGAGGTGGGCATGATCCGAGCATGGCACAGCGCGATTCCCGCCGGGGTGTCACAGAACTCGAACTCCATCCGTCGGAGGGGGTGACAGGGAAAGGACGAGAACTCATGCGAGTGTTCATCGCCGGCGCCACGGGCGCCGTGGGATCCAGGTTGGTGCCGTTGCTCGTGGCCGCGGGCCACGAGGTCGTCGGCACGTCGCGGAGCGCCGAGCGACTCGGCGAGATCGAGGCGGCGGGGGCGAGGGGCGTGGTCATGGACGGCCTCGACGCGGCATCCGTGCGCACGGCCGTGCTCGACGCCCGGCCCGACGCGATCGTGCACGAGCTCAGCGCGCTCGGCGGGCGTGGCACCCGACCTCAAGCACTTCGACGAGCAGTTCGCCGGCACGAACGCCCTGCGCACGCGGGGCACCGACCACCTGCTCGCCGCCGCGGGCGAGGCCGGCGTCGGGCGCTTCGTGGCGCAGAGCTTCACCGGGCTGGCCGAACGAGCGCACGGGCGGACCGGTGAAGACCGAGGAGGACCCGATCGACCCCAACCCGACGGCCGCGTCCCGCGAGACCGTCGCCGCGATCCGGCACGTCGAGCAGGCGACGACGGACGCCGGCGGCCTCGCGCTGCGCTACGGCGGCCTCTACGGACCCGGCAACGTCATCGGCAAGGGCGGCGGAGCTGCTCGACGATGGTGCAGGACGGCAAGCTGCCCCTCGTCGGCGGTGGCACGGGGGTGTGGTCGTTCGTCCACGTCGACGACGCGGCATCCGCCACCGCCATCGCCGTCACGCGCGGCGCGCCCGGCGTCTACAACATCGTCGACGACGACCCGGCGCCGGTTTCCGAATGGCTGCCCGAGCTCGCACGCATCATCGGTGCGAAGCCGCCCATGCACGTTCCGGCCCTCGTCGCGCGGCCGCTGATCGGCGAGCACGGCGTGTCGCTCATGACCAAGATCCGCGGGTCGTCGAACGCGAAGGCGAAGCGCGAGCTCGGCTGGGAGCCTGCAGTACCCGAGCTGGCGGGAGGGGTTCCGCACCGGCCTCGGCTGAGAACGGGTCTCATTCCCATCACGGCCGGGTCGCGGCATCCGCGCCTACGCTGGAAGGGACATGGCACACGATCACGACCACGCGGCGACCGCGAACCGCACCCGGCTCTGGGTGGCGATCGCGATCATCGGCGCGTTCCTCGTGGTGCAGGTGGTCGGCGGCATCCTCAGCGGATCGCTCGCGCTGCTCGCCGACGCCGGGCACATGGCGAGCGACCTCATCGGCCTCGTCGTCGCGCTCGTCGCGGCGATGGTCGCGGCGCGACCCGCGACCGACCGGCAGACCTACGGGTACCGGCGCGCGGAGGTGCTCGGCGCCCTCGTGAACGGCGTGATCCTCATCGTCGTCGCGGTGTCGGTCGCCGTGTCGGCGATCGGCCGGCTCGTCTCGGGCGCCGAGGGCGAGGCGCACGAGGTGCAGGGCGTGCCGATGCTCGTCGTCGCGGTGCTCGGACTCCTCGCCAACCTCGCGGCCATGCTCGTGCTGCGCGGCGGCGCGAAGGACTCGATCAACCTGCGCGGCGCGTACCTCGAGGTGCTCGGCGACCTGATCGGCTCGGCGCTCGTGATCATCGCGGCCATCGTGATCGTCACCACCGGCTTCGACGCCGCCGACCCGATCGCGTCGATCGCCATCGCGGTGCTCATCGTGCCGCGAGCGGTGTCGCTGCTGCGCGACGTGATGCACGTGCTCTTCGAGTCGGCGCCCGCCGACACCGACGTCGCCGAGATCCGCGAGCACCTGCTCGGCACGCGCCGGCGTCGTCGCGGTGCACGACGTGCACGTGTGGCAGATCACGTCGGGCTCCCCGGTGTTCAGCGCCCACGTCGAGGTCGAGCCCGAGGTGTTCGAATCGGGTCGCACGGGCGAACTGCTCGACGAACTCGGCGGATGCCTCTCCGAGCACTTCGACGTGGCCCACTCGACGTTCCAGCTGGAGCCCGCAGGCCGCGCCGAGCGGGAGCAGCCGCAGCATCCGTGACCCGGATGCCGCCGCCGACCGTCTCGACGCGACCGCGCCCCCGGCCTCTGCGCCGCGTGCGCCGTTCTCTCGGCAGCCTCCGTCCGTCCGCGGCGCCCGGATCACACCGCCAGCAGGCGGGAGAAGTAGGCGCGGAGGTCGCCGACCAGCTCGTCGGGCGCCTCCATCGCCGGGAAGTGGCCGCCGTGCCGGTGCTCGCTCCAGAACGCGAGGTGCCCATCGGGGTCGAGGATGCGGCGCATGAGCGGCTCGTGGCCGAACGCGGTGATGCCCTGCGGCCGGTCGTGGCTGCGGCCCCATGCGACCTGCGCGTGCGCCGCCTCGTAGAGCATGTTCGCGGCGCCGTCGCCGGCTCGGCCGAACCACGACACCGTGATCAGGGTGAGCAGCGCGTCGAGGTCGACGGCATCCTCGGGCAGTGCGCGGTCGGGGTCGGTCCACTCCTGGAACTTCTCCGCGATCCACGTCGCCTGGGCGATGGGGGAGTCGGTGAGGCCGTAGGCGACGCTCAGCGGGCGGGTGGTCTGCAGCGCGAGGTAGCCGAAGTCCTCGGTGCGCGCGTCCTTGAGTCGCTCGTGGTGCTCGCGCTCGTCGTCGGTGAGGTGGTCGGTGGGCGGCGTGTACTGGGTCGCGATCGAGCCGGGATCGGTCGCGGCGATCGACCCGAGCACGCGGTCGCCCGCGTCGAGGCACAGCTGCTCGCTGACGCCCGCGCCGACGTCCTCGCCGAACACGGCGTACCGCTCGTAGCCGAGCGCCTGCATGAGCTCGTCGAAGGCGCGGGCGGTGCGGGCGATGTCCCAGCCGTGGCTCGTGAGCGGCGTCGAGAAGCCGAACCCCGGGATCGACGGCGCGACGACGTGGAACGCCGGCGCGGGTCCGACGCCGGACGTCACGCCCGGACGCTCGGCGAGCTTCGGCGCGATGCCCGCGAACTCCACGAACGACGACGGGTACCCGTGGATGAGCAGCAGCGGCACCGCCGCCTCCTCCTCGGACTGCACGTGCAGTCCGTGGATCGGCTGCCCGTCGACCTCGGCGAGGAACTGCGGCAGGCGGTTGAGCCGAGCCTCCTCCGCTCGCCAGTCGTACCGGGTGCGCCAGTACTCCGCCAGGCGCTGGGCATAGGGCACGGGCGTGCCGCGCTCCCAGTCGTCGCCGAGCGCGGCGGGCCAGCGCGTGCGTTCGAGGCGGGACTGCAGGTCGGCGAGCTCGGCGTCGGAGATCGCGATCGCGTAGGGCCGGATGTCCATGGCGGTTCCTTCTCTCGTTGTGCGACGCGCACGAGTGAAGCGGATGCCGCGGGCGCCGTCTTGAACCGGAACGACACGGCGTCGGCGGCGACGCGGTCGGCGCGCGTGAGCGATCCGGACGTCAGACCGGTTCGTCGCGGCGCTGCGACTCGGCCGGCGTGTACCCGGTGAGCCGCTTCACGTCGCGGGTGAGGTGCGACTGGTCGGCGTACCCGAGCTCGTAGGCGACATCCGCGATCGCCTCGCCGGTGCGCAGTCGGGCGACGGCGTCGCGGGCGCGGGCGATCTGCCGCACCTGGCGCTGGCTCCGTCCGGTGATGCGCGTGAAGTGGCGCTCGACCGTGCGCGACGACACGGGAGGATCCTCGCCGTGGAGCGCCGCCTCGATGACCTCGTCGTGGGCGAGGAGGCCGTGCGCGGCGAACTCGGCGAGGAGGTCGTCGACGGTCGCGTAGTCGGGCATCGGCCACGTGTGGGCGGCGAGCTCGAAGTGCTCGGGGTCGGGCATCGGCAGCGGGATGGTGCGATCGCACATCGAGTGCGGCTCGACGTGCGTGAAGTACGTGCCCTGCGTGAAGCGCACGCCCACGTTGCGGTTTCCCGTGCGGTACGGCACCGCCGTGGGCTGCGACGAGGGGCCGCTCAGCAGCACGCGCGACCCGCGTGGCATGCGCGTGAAGATCATGTCCCAGCAGGCGTCGGCCGCCGCCAGGTAGGTGCCGTCGCTCGTGTCGACGGTGTGCCAGATCACGTCGACGAAGGGGGAGGTAGAGGCTTTCTCCTCGTAGAGGAAGCTCATGCCGCCGAGTGTACCGCCCACGTCCGACGCCCGTCGGAGCGGGGTGCGATCGTCAGCGCTCCTCGGGGCCGCGCTCGAACACCTCGGGGTCGAGCACCAGGTGCTCGGCCTCTTCGTGGTCGGTGACCACGTCCTCGCCGGCGGCCTCGGCCTTCTTCGCCTTGCGCCGCTCGCTGAAGTAGTGCCAGGCGGTGATGAGGGCGGTGCCGCCCACGGCGATGAGCAGGATGACGTCGATGTAGTCGCGCACCAGGGTGGCGACCGGCGGGATGAAGCTCACGAGGTACCCGAACATGGTGAGCCCGAAGCCCCAGAGGACCGCGCCGATGAAGTTGTAGAGCGAGTACTTGGCCCGGTGCATGTGGCCGACGCCGGCGGCCACGGGGGCGAACGTGCGCACGATCGGGACGAACCGGGCGAGGATGATCGTGAGCCCGCCGAACCGCTCGAAGAAGGCGTTCGTGCGCTCGACGTTCTTGACGCTGAAGAGGCCGCTCTCCTTGCGTTCGAACACCCTCGGGCCGCCGCGATGTCCGATCTCGTAGCCGACCTCGCCGCCGAGGAACGCGGAGACGGCGATGAGGAGCGCCACGATCCAGACGGACACCCCGAAGACGCCGTTCGGCGGCACCAGTTCGGGGTTCGAGAGCAGGCCCGAGATGACGAGCAGCGTGTCGCCCGGGAGGAGGAAGCCCACGAGCAGGCCGGTCTCGGCGAACACGATGAAGCACACCACCAGCAGCGCCCACGGCCCGGCCGCGGCGATGATCGACTCCGGGTCGAGGAACGGGATGAGCGCGGTGTGGATCATGCAGGGCTCCAGTCGTCGGACACGGCGGATCACCGGGTCGCAGGGCGGCGTGGTGTCGTTGCAGTCTACCCAGCGGATGCCGCGGCCGACTGGGATCCCGCAGGGAATCATTCCCGGGTATGACGCCGACCCCCGACCCCGGTACCGATGACGACGCGACGCGCGCCCCGCGGCATCCGCCCGCTCAGTCGGCGAGGGCCTCGAAGACCGCGCTGTTCATGCGGAACGACGTGCGCACCTCGGCGACGAGCACGTCGACCTCGTCAGGCGAGAGCGCGAGGGCGTTCATGGCCTCGCGGTAGCCCTTCTTGTAGCGGACCACGCCGTCGTCGGCGACCTCGAACCGGTAGAAGCCGAGTTGCTCGGGCGTCGCGCCGTAATGGCGTGCGACGAGCGCGGCGATGGCCTGGCCGCCTGAGAGGTCGCCGAGGTAGCGCGTGTAGTGGTGGGCGAGGTAGCGCACGTCGTCGTCGGCGATCGCCCGCAGGTGCGCCGCGTAGTCGGCCGTCGCGGGGAGCGGCGGATGCGCCTCGCGCCAATCGGATGCGCCCGAGCGCGGCGAGGTCGGCGTCGATCGCGGCCATGCGCGCGAGCGCGGGGTCGAACACGGCAGGGTCGCCGGGTCGGCTGCCGCGCTCCTCGAGCGCGTCGTACACCCACGCGAGCTGCGCGAGGTAGCGCGTGTACTCGTCGAGCGAGAGCTCGCCGCCCATGAGCGCCGTGATGAACACGCGGGTCTCGGCGGCACGGTGGTCGTCGGCGGATGCCGCGCGCACGAGTGCGGCGACGTCGAGGGGCTCGGTGGCTGCGGGCGGGGGAGCGATCGTCATGTCGAGCCTTCGTGCAGGGAGCGAACTTAGGTAAGGGTTACCTCACTCACCCTAGGGCCCCGCGCTCGCCGATGGAAGGCTCAGCGCCCGCGCAGGCGATCGATCTCCTCGCGGTTCACCTCCGCGGCCCGTGCGAACAGGTCGTTCGCGAAGGCGAGCTGCTCGTCGCTCAGGGTGTCGAGGTAGGCGTTCCATCGCTCGCCGACACGCCCGTAGACCTCGCCGAAGCGCTCGAGGATCGCCTCGGCGTTCGCGGTCACGATCACGCGGCGCCGGTCGCCCGGGTCCCGGTCGCGCGAGACGAACCCCGCGCGCTCGAGCCGGTCGATCGCGGTGGTGATCGCCCCGCCGGCCGTGAGTCCCGTGCGTTCGGCGAGCTCGCCGGGCGTGGCCGGCCCCTCGCCCATGAGCAGGCTCGCGACCTGCAGGTCGGTGCCGTTCACGCCGCCCCACTTGGCCACCGCGTCCTGGAAGAGCACCGCGCGCGCCATGAACTCGCGCATCACCTCGCCCGCGCGCTCCAACTCGCGGGCGCGGGTTGACGTCTCGGCCATCGTCGCGTACTCTCTCTACTATCGAGAGACTCTGAAATCGAGAGTCTCGCTATCACAGTCTACGCAAGGAGCATCGCATGTCACGCGCCCTGATCATCGGATGCGGCGTCGCCGGTCCCGCCGTGGCGCTGTTCCTGCAGCGCGCCGGATGGGACGTCGAGGTGTTCGAGGCCGCCGAGGAGCCCGACGCCTACGACGGGCTCTTCCTCAACGTCGCCACCAACGGCCTCGCCGTGCTCGAGCAGCTCGGACTGCGCGAGCGCGTCGTGGCCGAGGGGCACCGATCGCCGAACATGGTGATGTGGTCGAGCACCGGCAGGCGGCTCGGCACGGTGCCGAACGGCCCGGCTCGTGAGCCCGAGCGGGGCAGCGTCGTGGTGCGTCGCGGCATCCTGCACCGGGTGCTGCGCGAGGCCGCGCAGCAGGCCGGCATCCCGATCACCTTCGGCGCACGGCTCGAGCGCATCGAGCAGTCGGATGCCGCGGTGCACGCGACCTTCGCCGACGGCCGCACCGCCACCGGCGACCTGCTCGTCGGCGCCGACGGGGTGAGCTCGCCGACCCGTCGCCACATCGACCCGGATGCGCCGGCGCCCGCCTACTCGGGGCTCGTCGGCCTCGGCGGCTTCGCCCGGGTGCCCGGTCTCGCACCGACCCCCGAGGCGCAGCACATGGTCTTCGGACGACGCTCGTTCTTCGGCTACCTCGTGCGCGCCGACGGCGAGGTGTACTGGTTCGCGAACCTCACGCACCCGGGTTCCGATCGCGCGGCGCTGCGCGCCGTGACCCCGGAGCAGTGGCTCGCGACGCTCCGCGAGCTGCACGCCGACGACCCGTACCCGGTGCCGCAGATCCTGGCGCACGCCACGGGAGAGGTCGGCGGCTACCCGATCGACGACCTCGCGCACGTGCCGAACTGGAGCCGCGGCCGTGTCGTGGCCGTGGGCGATGCGGTGCACGCCACGTCGCCGAGCGCGGGCCAGGGGGCATCCCTCGCCCTCGAGGACGCGATCACGCTGGCACGGTGCCTGCGCGATGCTCCCGACCACGCGTCCGCGTTCGCCGAGTACCAGCGGCTCCGGCAGCCTCGCGCCGAGGCGGTGGTCGGCTATGCGCGGGCGATCAACCGGCAGAAGCGGGTCACCAAGTCCCGTCTCGGCATCGCGATCCGCGACGCGATGCTGCCGATGTTCCTGCGGAAGGCGGCCGACGACACGCGCAACGACTGGCTCTACAACCACGAGATCCCGTGGGAGGCCGGTGTCGGCGGCAGGCGATAGCGTCGGCCGCATGAAGCACGGGTTCATCTTCACCGGCACCGATCCGAACCTGGCCGTCGAGCTCGCGCCGCTCGCCGAGGCATCCGGGTGGGACGCGTTCTTCGTCTGGGAGGGCATCTGGGCCACCGACCCGTGGGCGACGCTCGCCGCGGCCGCCATGGTCACCGAGCGCATCCGGCTCGGCACGATGCTCACCCCGGTGCCACGGCGGCGCCCGTGGGAGCTGGCCGGGCAGACCATGACCGTCGACCGGCTCTCGAACGGGCGGGTGATCCTCTCGGCCGGGCTCGGCGTCCCCGCCGAGTTCGAGCAGCGATTCTGGATCTTCGAGGACGACCCCGGCCGCAAGGTCCGCGCCGAGCATGCTCGACGAGGGCCTCGAGATGCTGCAGCACCTCTGGCAGGGGCAGCCGTTCTCCTACGACGGCGAGCACTTCCACGCCGAGCCCACCGACACGATGCTGCCGCCCGCCATCGTGCAGCAGCCGCGCATCCCCACCTGGGTCGTCGGCGTCTGGCCGCGCATGAAGTCGATGCGCCGCGTCGCGCGCTACGACGGCTGGATCCCGAACTACGCGCCGCCGAACGCCGCCGCCGTCGATCCGCTCGAGCAGCAGCGCACGTACACGCCCGAGATCGCCGCCGAGGCGATCGCGTGGATCGCATCGGAGCGCGAGCGGCTCGGCCTCGCCGACCAGCCGTTCGACATCACGCAGGAGGGCACGACGGGCGGTACCGATGCCGAAGCGGATGCCGCGGTCGTGCGGCCGTGGGCCGAGGCCGGCGTCACCTGGTGGCTCGAGTCCGATTGGAATGTGCCGGCCGAGCGGGTCGAGGAGTACTCGCGCGCGAGGATCCAGGCGGGGCCGCCGCGGCCGTAGCGACATCCGGTCGCACGCCCGGCTCGATGCCGAGGCTGGGCGGTCGAGTCAGCGCCGGCGGTACTCGACCTCGGGCCGACCCGGCGTGCCGTAGCGGCTCGCCCGCTCGACGACGCCGGTGTCGGCGAGGTGCTCGAGGTAGCGGCGGGCGGTGACGCGCGAGAGGTCGAGCGCGGCGGCGAGTTCGGTCGCCGACACGGCGCCCGACGGCGCCTCGCGCACGGCGGCCCGAACGCGATCGAGGGTCTCGCTGGTGAGGCCCTTCGGCAGGTCGCCGCCCGACGAGGTGCGGAGCGCGGCGAAGGAGGCGTCGACCTCCTGCTGGTCGGTGATCGCCGCCGTGCCGACGCGGGCGTGGTAGTCGCGGTAGGCGTTGAGCTTCTCGGCGAAGGCGGCGAAGCCGAACGGCTTGATGAGGTACTGCACGATGCCGAGCGACACCGCCGAGCGCACCACCGCCGCGTCGCGCACCGCGGTCACGGCGATCACGTCGATCTCGATGCCCGCCGCACGCAGCGATCGGCAGAGCTCGATCCCGGTGGTGTCGGGCAGGTTCACGTCGAGCAGGATCAGGTCGATCGGCGCGATGCGGCCCTCGCGGGCGTCGCGCAGCATCCGGATCGCCTCGTGCCCCGTGTGGGCGATGCCCGCGACGTCGAAGCCGTCGACCCGGCCGACGTAGGCGGCGTGCGCCTCGGCCGTGACCGGCTCGTCCTCGACCACGAGCACGCGGAGCGCCTCAGGCATCCGCAGCGCCTTCTCCCGTGTCGGCGTCGACGGTGGCGGTCGCAGCGGTGGCCGGATCGCCGCGGCGGGAGTCGTCGCGGCGACGAGCGGCAGGGTCACCTCGAACGTCGAGCCCAGCACCCGGACGCTGCCGCCGAGGCGGGTCACCGTCTGCCGCACGAGGGCGAGCCCGATGCCGTGGCCGGTCGCCTCCTTCGTGGTGACGCCGAGGTCGAAGACGCGGTCGCCCTCGCGCGGGCCCGCGCCGCTGTCGCCCACGGCGATGCGCAGCGCGGCATCCGTCGCCTCGACCGCGACGTGGACCGCGGGCGCCGACGTGCGTGCGGCCGCATCGAGCGCGTTGTCGATGAGGTTGCCGACGATCGTGATGAGGTCGCGGGCGGGCACCGAGGTCGGCTCGAGCCGATCGGGCAGGTCGATCTCGAAGGCGATGCCGCGCTCGCTCGCCTGCGCCGCCTTGCCGAGCAGCAGCGCGAGCAGCACGGGTTCCTCGACGGCGGAGAGGAGCCGGTCGGCGAGGGCCTGGCTGAGCGCGAGCTCCGAGCTCGCGAGTGCCGCGGCATCCGCCGGCCGGTCGAGCTCGATGAGCGCGATGATCGTGTGCAGCCGGTTCGCGAACTCGTGCGCCTGCGAGCGGAGCGCGTCGGAGAGCGTCGTCATCGTCTCGAGCTCACCGGTGAGCTCCTGCAGCTCGGTGTGGTCGCGCAGGGTCGTCACGGTGCCGATGCGCCCTCCGCCGCGGCTGCGCTCGCGCGACACGATCACGTCGCGGTCGATGACGAGCACGTGCGTCGGCGTGATCGCGATCTCGTCGACGGCCGCGTCGGTGCGCGCGAGCACGTCGGCGACCGCGCGCGGAAGGTCGAGCTGCGCGAGCGGCACGGCCGAGGTGGCGGTCGCGGGCCGCCGGGGCAGGCCGAGCAGCTCGGCGGCCCGGTCGTTGTAGAGCACCACGGCGTTCGAGCGGTCCTGCAGCACGAGCCCCTCGCCGATGGAGTGCAGCACGCCCTCGTAGTACGAGAACATCCGGCTCATCTCCTCGGCGCCGCGGCCCCAGGTGACCCGGCGCAGGTAGCGGCTGAGCAGCCACGCGATGACCGCGCCGATGGCGATCATCGCGAGTGCCGCGAGGATGACCGTCGCGATGCGGCCGCCGAGCGCCACCTGGGTGTTCGAGACGGTCACGCCGGCGGCGACGAGCGCGACCACCTCGCCGTCGTCGCCGAACACCGGCACGACGGCGCGCACCGATGGACCGAGCGTGCCCGTGTACGTCTCGGTGAACGAGTCGCCCGCGAGAGCGCGGTCGATGTTGCCGAGGAACTCCTGGCCGATCTGCGTCGGGTCGGGGTGGGTGTAGCGGGTCCGGTCGGGCGCCATGATCGTGATGAAGTCGATCCCGGCCTCGTCCATCACCGCGACCGCGTAGGGCTGCAGCCGCGCCGTGGGGTCGGGGGTGCCGAGCGCGGTGGCGACGTACGGGTCGGCGGCGAGCGTCTCGGCGACGGCGAGGCTCTTGGCCGCGGCATCCCGCTCGACGTCGGCGCGGGCGTCGGCCCAGATCCAGACGACGGCCAGGGCGGCGAGCACGACGATCATCACGAGCTGCAGCACGAAGAGCTTCGTGGCGATGCTCCAGCCGCCGATCCACGCCTTCATGCCCACCTCGCAACGCTGCTCGGCTTCAGCCTAGGCGGGCGTTTCGCCGCGTGCCGCGAACAGTATGAACACAACCGGATGCCGCGGCATCCGCCGTCGCATGCTTGCCCGAACCCACCGATTCGTCGCCGACCGGCGATGACCGACGAAGGAAGGCAGGGACGGCAATGGCGCTCCAGTCTCGCACCGGGGGAACCACCCGGCGGAGGATCGACTCCTCGCACTACCTCTACATCGCGGTGATCGTCGCGGTGCTCGCGGGCATCACGGTCGGCCTCGTGGCCCCCGACTTCGCCGTGGGCCTGAAGCCCATCGGCGACGCGTTCGTGCTGCTCATCAAGATGATGATCGCCCCGATCATCTTCTGCACGATCGTGCTCGGTGTCGGGTCGATCGCGAAGGCGGCGACCGTCGGCAAGGTCGGCGGCCTCGCGCTGCTGTACTTCATGATCATGTCGACGTTCGCGCTCGGCATCGGCCTCGTGGTGGGCAACCTCATCCACCCGGGCGAGGGCCTGAACATCGCGGGTACCTCGTACGACGCGGGCACGACCGAGGCGAAGACGACGAGCGAGTTCATCCTCGGCATCATCCCGACGTCGCTGCTGTCGTCGCTCGTCGACGGCAACATCCTGCAGGTGCTGTTCGTCGCCCTGCTCGTGGGCTTCGCGCTGCAGAAGATGGGCGCGAAGGGCACGCCGATCCTCGGCGCGATCCGGCAGATCCAGGCGCTCGTGTTCCGCATCCTCGCGATGATCATGTGGGTCGCGCCGATCGGCGCGTTCGGCGCGATCGCCGCCGTCGTCGGCAACACGGGCGTCGCGGCCATCATCGGCCTCGGCACGCTCATGATCGCGTTCTACATCACCTGCGCGCTGTTCATCGTGGTCGTGCTCGGGTCGCTGCTCTGGGCCGTCAGCCGGGTGAACATCTTCCGCATGATGAAGTACCTCGGCCGCGAGTACCTGCTCATCGTCTCGACGTCGTCGAGCGAGGTCGTGCTGCCGCGGCTCATCGCGAAGATGGAGCACGCCGGCGTCTCCAAGCCCGTCGCGGGCATCACCATCCCGACCGGATACTCGTTCAACCTCGACGGCACCGCGATCTACCTCACCATGGCGTCGCTGTTCATCGCGGGTGCGATGGGCACGCCGCTCTCGCTCGGCGAGCAGATCTCGCTGCTGCTGTTCATGATGGTCGCCTCGAAGGGCGCGGCCGGCGTCACCGGTGCGGGCCTCGCGACCCTCGCGGGCGGCCTGCAGGCGCACCGCCCCGACCTCGTCGACGGCGTCGGCGTGATCGTCGGCATCGACCGGTTCATGTCCGAGGCCCGCGCGCTCACGAACTTCACCGGCAACGCCGTGGCCACGCTGCTCGTGGGCACCTGGACGAAGCAGCTCGACCGCGAGCAGCTGCGGAGCGTGCTCGCCGGCGACCGGCCGTTCGACGAGGCCACCATGAGCGTCGACGACCACCTCTCGCCCGACGAGCAGGCCGAGGTCGAGCGCGAGGAGCGCCCGTCGACCGCCGCCATCGCCGCGATCGTGGGCGACCTCGACGACGAGAAGGCGAGCCAGGGCCGTGGCCGCTGAGTCGGCCGACGACCTCGACCGTCATTCCGTCGAGCCCGGTGGGTGCCGCAGCCGCGGTGCCCGCCGGGCTCGCCCGGTCGTGGCTGCTCGTGCCGGGATCGGTCGACGACCTCGCGGCGCGGGTCGCGGCATCCGTCGCCGACGTCGTCGTGGTCGACCTCGAGGACGGGGTCGCGCCCGACGACAAGGGCGTCGCACGTCGCGCGCTCGTCGCGCTCGCCGAGGCGGGGGAGCGACCGTGGGTGCGCATCGGCGACGCGGCCTCCGACGAGTGGCGCACGGATGTCGCGCTGCTGCGCGGCGCCGACCTCGTCGCCGGCGTCGTGCTCGCGAAGGTCGAGGCGCCCGAGCACGTGCGACGCACCGCCGACGCGCTCGACGGCGTGCTCCCGATCGTCGCGCTCGTCGAGAGCGCCCGAGGCGTGGAGGCCGCGCTCGACCTCGCCGAGACGCCCGGCGTCGTGCGACTCGCGTTCGGCAGCGGCGACTTCCGCCGTGACACCGGGGCGGCGGACGACCCGCTCGCGCTGCTGTTCGCACGCTCGCGCCTCGTCACCGCGAGCCGGGCGGCGGGGCTTCCGGGACCGATCGACGGGCCGACCGTGTCGCGCGACGGAGCCGTGCTCGCGGAGGCGTCGCGGCACGCGGCATCCGTCGGCATGACCGGCCGGCTCTGCCTGCGCGAGGAGCAGGTCGCGGTGGTGAACGACGCCCTGAGCCCGTCGGCCTCGGAGCTCGCATGGGCTGCGGAAGTGCTCGACACGCTCGATCGCTGCGGCATCCGCGACGGCAGCGACCTGCCGCGCATCGCCCGCGCCCAGGCGCTGCTCGACGCCGCCGCGGCGTTCGGCCTCGACACGGATGCCGCAGGCGGTGCACGTCTCCGATTACGCCAGCTGATCGCGCCGCGCCGACTCCTTTCGGTCGTGGCACCGGCGGAGCTCCGCCCGGCGTCGACGCGGTCGCCCCGAACGGGTCATGACGCGGGCACCCCTCCCGTGCCACGATGGGTCGGGGGATTGGGGACGCTCATGGCTGACGACTACCCGAACATCGCGGATCACGGACTGATCGGCGACCTGCAGACCGCCGCGCTCATCGATACGAACGGCACGCTCGACTGGTTCTGCGCGCCGCGCTTCGATTCGCCCAGCGTGTTCGGGTCGTTGCTCGACGCCGAGCGCGGCGGGTACTGCAGCGTGCGGCCCGAGACCGACGACTACGTGTCCCGCCAGCTCTACCTGCCGAACACCGCCATCCTCGTCACCCGCTTCATGACGGAGGAGGGCGTGGGCGAGCTGATCGACTTCATGCCCGTCGAGGAGGGCGAGGCGACCGACCGCCACCGGCTCGTGCGGATGCTGCGGGTGGTGCGCGGCACGATGTCGTTCGTGGCGGAGGTCATGCCGAAGTTCGACTACGGGCGGGCGTCGCACCGGATCGTGCCCTCCGACGGCATGGGCGCGCAGTTCGTCTCCGACGACCTGACGCTCACCCTCCATCGCGTCGGCGACCCGGTGCTCCACGGCGGCGAGCGCGCGGGCCACATCGAGCTCGTCGGCGACGGCATCCGCGTGACGGGCAGCCTCAACGCCGGCGAGATGGCGGGCGTGATGCTCGAGACCGGCGGCGCCGAACCGACGCGGATCCCGCTGGACGAGATGAACGCGATGCAGCTCGAGACCACGCGCTTCTGGCGGGACTGGAACAACCGCTCGACGTACCGCGGGCGGTGGCGCGAGATGGTCGCCCGCTCCGCGATCACCCTCAAGCTGATGACCTACGCGCCGACGGGCGCGCTCGTCGCGGCACCCACGGCGGGCCTGCCCGAGCAGGTGGGCGGCGAGCGCAACTGGGACTACCGCTACACGTGGATCCGCGACGCATCGTTCTCGGTCTACGCCCTGCTCGGGCTCGGCTACACCGAGGAGGCGGAGGCGTTCGTCGCGTGGCTGATGGACCGCGTGCACGAGAGCGTCGGCACGGATTCCGGCCCGCTGAAGATCATGTACCGCGTCGACGGCTCCTCCGACCTCGTCGAGGAGAGCCTCGAGGACTTCGCCGGATACCGCGGCTCGAAGCCGGTGCGCATCGGCAACGGCGCCGCCGACCAGCTCCAGCTCGACATCTACGGCGAGGCGATGGACTCCATCCACCTCGCCGACACCCACGGCCTGCAGCTCCCGCACGTGGGCTGGACCCAGATCAGCGAGATGCTCGACTGGGTCTGCGACAACTGGGACCAGCCCGACGAGGGCATCTGGGAGACCCGCGGCGGCAAGCAGAACTTCACGTACGGCCGCTTCATGTGCTGGGTGGCGCTCGACCGCGGCATCCGCCTCGCCCAATTGCACGGCCGGCCGGCTCCGATCCTGCGCTGGCGGGAGCAGCGCGACGCGATCTACGAGGAGATCATGCGCGACGGGTGGGATGCGGAGCGCGGCGCGTTCGTGCAGCACCAGGGCACCGACGTGCTCGACGCGTCGCTGCTCGTGATGCCGCTGATGGGCTTCGTCGCCCCGCGCGACCCGATGTGGCTCTCGACGCTCGCGGCGATGGACACCGAGCTCGTCTCGGACAGCCTCGTCTACCGCTACAACCCGAGCGCCTCGCCCGACGGGCTCCGCGGCTCGGAGGGCACGTTCACCCTCTGCACGTTCTGGTACGTCGATGCGCTCGCCCGATCGGGCTATCTCGAGGAGGCCCAGCTCACCTTCGAGAAGATGCTGACCTACGCGAACCACCTCGGGCTCTACGCCGAGGAGATCGGGCTCACGGGCGAACAGCTCGGCAACTTCCCGCAGGCGTTCAGCCACCTCTCGCTCATCAACGCCGCCATGAACCTCGACTACCAGCTCGACCACGGGTCGGGCGTCGTCGACCCGGTGCTGAAGAAGGGGCGCCGCGCAACCTGACCGGCCGCGACCTGACCGGGCGCGCCGCACCGCGGCACACGAGGTCGCCGAACAGCACGAGAACGAAGGAGCACGACCGTGGTGGAGAACGGAAGCCCCGCCGGCGACTCGAACGCGGATGTGCTGGTGATCTTCGGGATCACGGGCGACCTGGCCCGGGTGATGACGTTCCGCTCGCTCTATCGGCTGGAGCGTCGTGGAGTGCTCGACTGCCCGATCGTGGGCGTCGCGTTCGACGACTGGACGATGGACCAGCTCGTCGACCGCGCTCGGACGTCGATCGTCGCCACCGGCGAGCAGCTCGACGAGGCGGTCTTCGCGCGCCTCGTCGCGCGGTTCAGCTACGTGCAGGCGCGACTTCGCCGACGACGCCGCGTACGCCCGGGTCGGCGCGGCGATCGGCGGCGCGAAGACGCCGGTGTTCTACCTCGAGATCCCGCCCAGCCTGTTCGCGACGGTCGTGAAGGGGCTGGCCGGTGCCGGCCTCACCGCGCACGGCCGGCTCGTCATCGAGAAGCCGTTCGGCCACGACCTTGCGTCGGCGCGGGCGCTCGCCGCGGAGCTGCACCAGTACGTCGACGAGTCGCAGCTCTTCAGGATCGACCACTACCTCGGCAAGATGGGCCTCGAGGAGATCCTCTACCTGCGCTTCGCCAACACGATGCTCGAGCCCGTGTGGAACCGCAACTACGTCGACTGCGTGCAGATCACGATGGCCGAGAGCTTCGGCGTCTCGGACCGCGGCCACTTCTACGACCCGGTCGGGGCGCTGCGCGACGTCGTCGTCAACCACCTCATGCAGGTGTTCGCCGCCGTCGCGATGGAGGCGCCGTCGCACGGGGACACCGAGACGCTCAAGGACATGGAGACCGCGCTCTTCCGTTCGACCGTCGACGCCGACCCCCGCCACTACGTGCGCGGCCAGTTCGACGGCTATCGCGACATCGACGGGGTCGCGGCCGACTCCACCACCGAGACCTTCTGCGCACTGCGGCTCGAGGTCGAGAACTGGCGCTGGTCGGGGGTTCCGTTCTTCATCCGCACCGGCAAGCTCCTGCCCGAGACGCAGACGGAGGTGCGGCTGGTCTTCAAGCGGTCGCCGAAGCTCGGCTTCGGGCAGCTCGACGACACCAGCGAGCCCGACCAGCTCGTGATGCGCCTCGATCCGTCGACCGGCGTCCGGATCATGCTGAATGCGCACCGAGCGGATGCCCCGAAGCCCGGCCTCGTCGACCTCGACATGGAGTTCGCGGCGGAGGGCGGTGAGGGGCCGACCCCGTACGAGGTCCTCCTGCTTGCCGCCCTCAAGGGCGGCCGTGCCCGCTTCGGCCGGCAGGACACCATCGAGGCGGCGTGGCGGGTCATGCAGCCGCTGGTCGACCACCCGTCGCCGATCCACCCGTATGCGCCGGGAACGTGGGGCCCGGCCGAGGCCGACGCGCTCGTCGCCGATCACGGCGGCTGGCGGGAGCCGTGGATCTGATCACGGCTCGACGTACGGTGCGAACATGGACCATCGAGGGGCGACCTGCGAGACCCTGCCCGCGAGGATCGCGGGCCGGACGTCATCGCACTAGGGTGACACCGAGAGGCACGATCCTGCGACGTCGTCGATGAAGGAGGCCCGCATGGCCACTCAACAATGGAGCGACCTCAGCACTCGCCGGAAGACGGGGATGCTGATCGCGGCATCCATTCACCTCGCGCTCGCCGCCACGGCGTGGACCGACCTGGCCCGGCGCCCAGCCGAGCAGGTCAACGGTCCGAAGGCCCTGTGGGCGGTCCTGATCGCGGTGAACTTCATCGGACCGATCTCGTACTTCCTGTTCGGCCGGAAGCGCGAGTCCTCGGGGTGGCGCGATCGGCGCTAGCACCGCGAGCGGGGCGGACGAGGCATCTGCCTCGTCCGCCCCAGCCGGCGGGAACGGTCGCCCGGATCAGCCCTGCCCGTGCTTGCCGTACGGGTTGAGCAGCGCCTCCTCGGTGCCGGGCACGATGCCCTCCTCGGTGGCGGTGGGGTGGCCCTCGTCGGGCGGGAAGGACTCGGTCATCGACATCGGCATGGC
Organism: uncultured Actinomycetota bacterium; assembly: GCA_963802485.1. Taxonomy (GTDB): domain Bacteria; phylum Actinomycetota; class Actinomycetes; order Actinomycetales; family Microbacteriaceae; genus Agromyces. The sequence continues at coordinate 75,007 of CAWDJA010000013.1, read as the reverse complement.
GCCGTTGCGGTACATGTTGTTCGATCCGGTCGACGGCTTCCAGGTGTTGGCCTGCCAGTCGGGCACGTAGTTGCGGTAGCCGCCCGTGTTCACCTCGATGCGCAGGCCGCTCGGGTCGCGGAAGTAGAGGAAGCTCTGCTCGCCGATGCCGTGGATCGACGGGCCGTACTCGATGTGGGTGCCGTTCTCCATGAGCACGTCGGCGGCGATGAGGAGCTCCTCGCGTGTGTCGACCCAGAACGCGTAGTGGTTGATGCGGCCCGGGCGCGACGAGCTGTCGAGCACGACGCCGAGGTCGTGCGACTTCTCGTTCGTCGTGATGACCGCGAAGACCGTGATGGGCGCCTCGTCGAGCTCCGTGTACGCCATGATGCGGAAGCCGAGCACGTCGTGGTGCCACTGCGCGAATGCCTTGACGTCGGATGCCGCGATCGTCACGTGGTCGAGGAAGCGCGGTGCGCCGGCGACGCTCGAGCGCTTCTCGGGCCGGTCGGGGTAGATCGACGCGTGCTCGTCGTCGGCCGAGTACTGCTCGATGTCCCAGGCGAGTCGGATCGTGTGGCCCCACGGACCCGTGAACACGTACGAGCGACCGCGGCCGGGGCCGGAGTCCGACCACTCGCCGGTCACGCCGGCGTCCTCGACGCGACGGGCGGCCTCCTCGAGCGCCTCGGGGCTGGTGGTGCGCCAGCCGATCTCGACGAGGGCCGGCTCGGGGCCCTCGGAGATCACCACGCTGTGGTGCGTGTAGTCGCCCCACGAGCGCAGGTAGGCCTTGCCGCCGTCGCGGCCGACCTCGCGGAGGCCGAGGCGCTCCTCGTAGAAGACGACCGAGGCCTCGACGTCGGGCGTCGCGATCTCGACGTGCGAGAGATGTGACAGGAGGGTGATCATCGTCGATCCTTCGTTCCGGGGGCGGCGCCGAGCCGCGTGATGGTGCGTGCCGCTTCGGCACTGCATCCACTCTCGGCGAGGAGCGCGCATCAGGGAAGCTGAACCTGATGATGCCGCGCATTGATCGGGGTGATGCGTCGTCGACGCCGCGCTGCGCCGCGGGGCTGCGCATGCAGCCGCCATCGCCGACGCTCAGTCGGAGATCAGCGTCCCGCCGTCGATCACGATGTTCTGGCCGGTGACGAACCCGCCGGCGGGCGACGCCAGCCACACGACCGCCCCGGCGACCTCCTCGACGCGGCCGAACCGCTGCAACGGCGTGCGTTCGCGCCTGGCCGTCGCGACGGAGGGGTCGTCGGTGATCGGGCGGGCGAACTCCGTCTCGATCACGCCGGGCGAGATGGCGTTCGCGCGTACGCCCGACGGGCCCCACTGCACGGCGAGGTTCCGGGCGAGCTGGGCGTTCGCCGCCTTCGTCACGCCGTATCCCGAGAGGATGCGGTTGCCGCGCAGCCCGGCGATGCTCGACATGACGATGAAGGCGCCGCCCCCGGACCGCGCGATGACCGGCATGGCGGCGCTCGCGAGCTCCCACACCGACCTGACGTGCAGGGCGAACATCCGATCGAGGGCGTCGACGCTCGACGAGCCCGGTTCGTCGAGGGCGACCCCGGCATTGGCGACGACCGTGTCGAGGCGCCCCCAGCGATCGAGTGCGGCAGCCACGAGCGATCCGGATGCCGCCTCGGCCGTCACATCGCACGCGACACCGGCGACGTCGAGGCCCTGCTCCCGCATGCGGTGGGCCACGCCGACCGGGTCGCCGGCGGGGAGTCCGACGACGAGGACCCGGGCGCCCGCTGCGGCGAGGGCCTCGGCCGAGGCGCGGCCGATCCCCGACGTGGCGCCGGTCACGATCGCCACCTGCCCGGCGCAGGAGAACAGCTGCGATGGACGCAGGGACGAACCCGAGCCGTCGAGCGTGTTCGTCATGCGCTCCTCCTCGAGTGCGATGTCGACGAGCCTACGGACCTCGCGGTCCGGTGGGGCATCGCCGTTCCTGATGCCGGGCATCACCAGTCCCGTCGTACGCCGAACCGCATTCGGTCGCACGATGGAGTGTGTCGCGTCCGCAACGGAGGGAGCCGCCATGACCTCGATGGATGAACGGACGATCGTCGTCACGGGGGCAGCGTCGGGGATCGGCGCCGCGACCGTCGCCGCGCTCGCCGTCGCCGGCGCGCGGGTGCTCGCCGCCGACCTCGCGTGGGACGACGCCCAGCCGCCCCCGGACCGCGTCGAACGCGTCACCCTCGACGTGAGCGACGCCCACCAGTGGGCCGCCCTCGTCGCTCGCCTCGGAGCACCCGATGCCGCCCGCCGCGTCGACGGCCTCGTCAACGCCGCCGGGATCACGAGGCGAGCGCGGTTGCACGACGTGTCCGCCGCCGATTTCCAGCAGGCGTTCGCGGTCAACGCCGTCGGGCCCGCGCTCGGCATCCAGGCGCTGGCTCCGCTCATGTCCGACGGCGGCTCGATCGTGAACGTCGGCTCTGCGGCGGGGGTCATGGCGCACTACGGCATCGCGTACGGCGCGAGCAAGTGGGCGCTGCGGGGCATCACGAAGACCGCGGCGATGGAACTCGGGCCCCGCGGCATCCGCGTCAACCTCGTGAGCCCCGGGTTCATCGAGACGCCGATGACCAGGAGTGCGCCCGGCGCGTTCCGGGACGTGAACGTCGACGCGACGCCGCTCGGCCGCACCGGGCAGGTCGGCGAGGTTGCTGCCGTGATCCTGCAGTTGCTGTCGCCGGATGCCTCGTTCGTGACGGGCGCCGAGATCGCGGTCGACGGCGGGCTCACCGGCCACGGCGGCGGGCTCATCATCGCCCGCGCCCTCGAAGGCGGCTGATGCCTCTGGTCGTGGCATCCGGCACGGTGATATGAACGTCATCATGGGGGACTCGACGACGACAACGGCAACATCGCAGCGGTACGCGCTCGGAGCGCTCATCGCGACCAGCGTCTCGGCACTGGTGGTGAATGCGAACACCTCGGCGGTGTCGATCCTGATCCCGGCGATCTCCGAGGACACGGGGATGTCGACCGACACGCTGCAGTGGGCGGTCACCGGCTATTCGCTCGTGGGGGCGGCCGTGATCGTCACGTCCGGGTCGCTCGGGGACGTGTTCGGACGGCGACGGATCTTCCTCGGCGGCCTGTTCCTCTTCATCGCGTCGTGCGTGCTCATCGCGCTCGCACAGGAGGGCGTCGGGGTCATCGCGGGCCGGTGCATCCAGGGCGCGGCCGGCGCGACGATCCTCGCGTGCGGCATGAGCCTGCTCTCCGCGTCGAACACCGGCAAGGCCCAGCTTCGCGCGGTGACGCTCTGGGGTGCGGCGTCCGCCGTGGGTGCCGCGGCCGGTCCGCTGGTCGGCGGCCTGCTCGCCTCGACGCTCGGCTGGCAGGGCCTGTTCTGGATCGACGCGGTCATCGCGGTGCTGTGCGTCCCCGTGACGCTCCTCGCGGTCAAGGAGTCGAGCGATCCGACCCGGTCGCGGTCGATCGACTTCGCCGGGACGGTGCTCATCGCCCTCATCCTCGCGCCGCTCATCTTCGCGCTCACGAACGGCAGCGCGTGGGGCTGGGTGTCGTTGCCCACGATCGGATGCCTCGCCGTCACGATCCTCGCGACCATCGGGTTCGTCCTCGTCGAGCGGCGCGTCAAGGCGCCGCTGCTCGACCTCGGCCTGCTGCGCAACGCGGTGCTCGTCGGCGCGACCCTGTCGATCCTGCTCGGCTCCGGCACGATCAACGCGATCATGTACGTCGTCAGCCTGTACTTCCAGGACCCGGCGACACTCGGCATGGACGCCTTCCAGGCCGGTCTCGCGACCTTGCCGGTCGCCGCCGCGGCCGTCGTGCTCGCGCCGCTCATCACGCCGATCGTCGGGAGGATCGGCGCGCGGACCACGATCGCCGTCGGCTTCATCATCATGGCCGTGTCGTTCGCCGCACTCGCCTTCGTGCAGGAGACGTGGGCGTACGCCCTCTTCGTGCTGCCGCTCGTCGGTGTCGCGGTCGGCATGAGCCTGCAGAACGGCCCGTGCTCGTCGATCTCGACGGCCTGCGTCGAGCCGCGCGAGGTCGGCGCCGCGTCGGGCGTCTCGAACATGGCCCGCTATGTCGGCGCGGCCGTGATGACCGCGATCGTCGCGTCGGTCTACGGGGGAGTCGCCGCGAACCGCGTCGCCGATGGCGCCTCCGAGGGCGCCGCGCTCGCCGATGCGTTCTCGTGGTCGTCGATCGCGATGGGGATCTGGTGCGTGCTCGGCATCGCGCTCGCCCTGCTCGTCGCACGCCGCGTGACCCGCAAGCCGGGCGAGTTCGAGTACGCGGCCGCCGCGGCGGCGACGTCGCACACGCTGACGCCGCCGGATGCGGCCGCGGCGGGCGCCGGGTCCTCGGAGCCCGCAGGCGCCCGGCGGGGGTGAGCACGCCCACCTGCGGTCGATCGCGCGGCGACGGATCGACGAGGGCATCCACAGGAGTGATGGCGTCCATCATCGATCGAGCCTTCACTGATACCTCGGCGGGCGCTTGACTGGTGGTGCGCACCCAACGACGCGCGCCCGAATGGAGATCCACCGTGACATCGTCGTCCGACGGCCTGACCGCCCCCTTCGCCCTCGTCCGCTTCCGTGCGGGCGACGCCGAACCGGTGCTCGGCCTCGTCGCGGGCGAGCGGGTGCGCGAGATCGGACCCGATGAGCTGGGCGCGCCCGACCTGAACGCGTTCCTGGCGAAGGCCCCGGCGTCCTGGGATCGCCTGCGCTCCGTCGCCGAGCAGGCAGGATGCCTCGTGGCAGCCGCTCGCCGAGGTCACGCTCACGGCACCCGTCACGCCCCGCCAGGTGCTCCAGACCGGCGCGAACTACCGCACGCACGTGATCGACCTCGTGGCCGCGGGACGGGCGAAGAACGACCCGCGTCCGATCGAGGAGCTGCGCGCGTGGGCCGCCGACATGATGGACCGCCGCGCGCGCGAGGGCACGCCGTACTTCTTCATCGGCCTGCCCGCCGCGGTCGTCGGCGACGATGTCGACCTGGTGCTCCCGTCGTACAGCGACCAGCACGACTGGGAGCTCGAGCTCGCCGTCGTGATCGGCAGGGAGGCGTTCCGCGTCGACCGCGAACATGCGATGGAGCACGTCGCCGGCTACACGATCGTGAACGACATCACGACGCGCGACCTCGTCTTCCGCGAGGACATGAAGGAGATCGGCACCGACTGGTACCGCGGCAAGAACGCCCCGGGCTTCCTGCCGACCGGGCCGTTCCTCGTGCCCGCGCCGTTCGTCTCGACGCCCGGCGACCTGCACCTCGAGCTCACCCTCAACGGCGAGACCATGCAGGATGCCACGACCTCCGACCTGCTGTTCGACCTGCCCGCGCTCGTCGCCGGCGCCTCGCAGAACATGCCGCTGCTCCCGGGCGACCTGCTCCTCACGGGCAGCCCGGCGGGCAACGGCATCGTGCACGGACGGATGCTGCGCGACGGCGACGTGATGGTCGGCGCGATCGAGGGGCTCGGCGCGCAGGCCGTTCGCGCCGTGGCCGAGGCGGGTGCGCGATGAGCACGCCCGCCGCGGCATCCGGAACCCGGGGCACGCCGACCGAGCGACCCGAGGAGCTCGACCGCACCGACCCCGACCGTCACGTCGCCGAGGCGGCCGAGGCGTTCCGCAACTGGGGCCGCTGGGGCGACGACGACCGGCTCGGCACGCTCAACTTCATCGACGACGCGGCCCGTGCCCGGGCGGCGAGCCTCGTGCGCCGGGGCACGAGCTTCTCGCTCTCGCAGCCGTTCGACATGAACGGCCCCCAGCAGGGCTGGCGGCGCCGCACCAACCCGGTGCACACGATGCTCGACACGGGCACGGATGCCGCGGCCGGCACGCAGGGCTTCCCGCACGGCCTCGGCGGCGCCGACGACGTCATCGCCATGCCGCTGCAGTGCTCCACGCAGTGGGACGGCCTCGGCCACATCTTCGACCGCGGCATGGCGTGGAACGGCCGGCCCGCCGGATCCGTGGTCACGAGCGACGGCGACCTCGTCACCGGCATCGAGCACGCGGCATCCGCCATCGTCGGCCGTGGCGTGCTGCTCGACCTGGGCCGGTTCCTGCGGCCCGAGGCATCCGACGACGGCCCGGCCGGCGAGCTGCCCGACGGCTACGCCATCACGACCGCCGAACTCGAGGCGTGCATCGCGGCGCAGGGCGCATCGAGCGCCGTCGGCCGCGGCGACCTCGTGCTCGTGCGCACCGGGCGCTACGCACGCGCCCTGCGCGAGGGCTGGAACGGCTACGCGGGCGGGCCGAGCGCCGGCCTGTCGTTCACGACCGCCGGCTGGCTGCACCGCACCGAGATCGCCGCGATCGCGACCGACACGTGGGGCTTCGAGGTGCGCCCGAACGAGTTCGACGAGGCGTTCCAGCCGCTGCACCAGGTCGTCATTCCCGAACATGGGCCTGACGATCGGCGAGATGTGGGACCTCGAGGCGCTCGCCGCCGACTGCGCCGCCGACGGATGCTACGAGTTCCTGCTCGTGGCGTCCCCGCTGCCGATCACCGGGGCCGTCGGCTCGCCCGTGAACCCCATCGCCCTGAAGTAGACCCGAACCCAACGAAGGGACCCCCTGATGTCCGCTGTCTCCCGTGTCGCGATCGTCGGCTCCGGCGTCGCCGGCACCGCCGCCGCCATCCTGCTCGCCGAGGGCGGCGTCGAGGTCGACGTCTTCGAGGTGAAGCCCGACCTCTCCGCCCTCGGCTCGGGCATCACCCTGCAGGGCAACGCCCTGCGCGTGTTCGACCGGCTCGGCGTCTGGGAGCAGGTGAAGGAGGCCGGCTACTCCTTCGACCAGACCGGCCTGCGCGCCCCCGGCCCCGACGCACCGGTCATCGCGCAGATCCCGGATGCGCAGACGGGCGGCCCCGAGTACCCGGCGGTCGAGGGCATGTACCGCCCCGACCTCGCCCGAATCCTCGCCGACCGCGCCACCGAGCTCGGCGCACGCATCCACTACGGCACCACCGTGGCGAGCTTCACGCAGGACGCCGACGGCGTCGACGTGACGCTCTCCGACGGGTCGACCGGCCGTTACGACCTGCTCATCGGCGCCGACGGCCTGCACTCCGACATCCGGAAGCAGCTCGGCATCGAGGTCGAACCCGAGCGCACGGGCATGGGCATCTGGCGCGCCTTCGTGCCGCGCCCGAAGGACGTCACGCAGACCGACCTCTACTACGGCGGCCCGGTCTACATCGCCGGGTACTGCCCGACGAGCGAGGAGATGATGTACGCGTACCTCGTCGAGCCCGCCCAGGACCGGCACCTGCTCTCGCCCGGAGGAGGGCGTCGAGGTCATGAAGGAGCTGTCGCGCGCGTACGGCGGCCCGTGGAACGAGATCCGCGAGCTCGCTCGACGACGCCTCGCGCGTGAACTACACGTGGTTCACCCAGCACGTCGTGCCCGACGCGTGGAACCGCGGGCGGGTCGTCATCATCGGCGAGGCCGCGCACAGCTGCCCGCCCACGATCGCCCAGGGCGCCGCGCAGGCCGCCGAGGACGCCGCTCGTGCTCTCCGAGCTGCTGCTCGCGCGCGACGCCGTCGACCAGTCGCTGTGGGACGAGTTCCACGCGCGCCGGCTGCCGCGCGCGACCGAGGTCGTCGAGGCATCCGTGCAGCTCGGCCAGTGGCAGATCGACCACGTGCAGGACGCCGACGTGCCGGGGCTGATGCGCCGCATCGCGATGCTCGTGAGCGAGCCGGCATGAGCGCCGCAGAGCCGCACGACGACCGAGCCGGTCGTCGACGTGCACGCGCACCTGCTGCTCCCCGCCCTGCAGCAGGCGATCGGCGCGCGCGACCCCGAGGGATTCGCCGCGGCGCAGGCGCTCGAGGCCCGCCGCAACGGACCCGAGAGCCTCGCGGCCTCCGGCCGCATGATCGGCGAGCGGATGCCGCTGCTCACCTCGCTCGACGCGCGCCTCGCCGAGATGGACCGGCAGGGCGTCGACGTGCAGGTCGTGTCGCCGTCGCCGTCGCACTACTACCCGTGGGCGGGCGAGGAGCTCGCCGCCTGGGCCGCGCGCGAGGCGAACCGCGCCATCGCCGAGCACGTCGCGGGCGCGCCCGACCGGCTGCTCGGCCTCGGGCTCGTGCCGCTGCAGCATCCGCAGCTCATCGTCGAGGCGCTCGAGGACGCCGTGGTCGAGCGCGGGCTCGCGGGCGTCGAGCTCTCGTCGTTCGCGGGCGACGTCGAGCTCTCGGACGAGCGGCTCGAGCCGTTCTGGACGCGCGCCGAGGAGCTCGACGCGATCGTGTTCCTGCACCCCTTCGGCTGCAGCCTCGACGAGCGGCTCGACCGCTTCTACCTCTCGAACACGGTCGGCCAGCCGGTCGAGAACGCGGTCGCGCTGTCGCACCTCATCTTCTCGGGCGTGCTCGACCGGCATCCGAACCTGCGACTCGTCGCGGCGCACGGCGGCGGGTACCTGCCCACGTTCCTCGGTCGCTCCGACCACGCGTGGCAGGTGCGGCCCGAGGCGCACGGATGCCGCGAGCTGCCGTCGTCGTACCTGCGACGCCTGCGGTTCGACTCGCTCGTGCACACCCCGGGCGCGCTCCGCGCGCTGGTGGATGCCGCCGGCGCCGATCGGGTGCTGCTCGGCACGGACTACCCGTTCGACATGGGCGTCGACGACCCGATCGAGCGCGTGCGTGAGGCCGGGCTCGCGGAGGCCGACGAGCGTGCGATCCTCTCGGGGAACGCGGCCGGGCTGCTGCCGGCGCTGCGGCACGTGGCGGAGCGCGCCTCATGAGGATCGCACGGTGGCGACATGACGGCCGCGTCGGCGAGGGCTTCGTCGTCGGCGACGCCGTGGTGCGCTTCCCGAGGGGCCTGTCGGTCGCCGACGTGCTCGCCGCCGGGCTCGCGGACGTGCCCGTGCTCGCGGCCGAGGCCGATGCCGCGGCATCCGTGCCACTCGCCGAGGTCGAGCTGCTCGCCCCCCTCGTGCCGGCGAGCGTGCGCGACTTCGTGGCGTTCGAGGAGCACGTCGAGGGCGTCACCGCGTCGATCGACGGCGCGAGCCACGTGGTCGACGAGTGGTACGAGTTCCCGACCTTCTACTTCACCAACCCGCACTCGATCATCGCGACCGGCGCCGAGGTGCGCCCGCCGAAGACCGAGCGGCTCGACTTCGAGCTCGAGGTGGGCGCCGTGATCGGCGGGGTCGCCGGCTCCGACGGACGCGACCTCGATCCCGCGGACGCCGCCGGCCACGTCTTCGGGTACACGATCTTCAACGACTGGTCGGCCCGCGACATCCAGGGCCGCGAGATGAAGGTGCGCCTCGGCCCGGCGAAGGGCAAGGACTTCGCCACGACCCTCGGACCCTGGATCGTCACGGCCGACGAGTTCGCGGGCCTGATCGACGACGAGGGGTTCCTGCCGATCGTGATGGAGGTGCTCGTCAACGGCGAGCGCATCGGCCACGACCTGCTCTCGAACATGGGCTGGCCGTTCGGCGACCTGGTCGCCTACGCGTCGCGCGACTCCCGGGTCGTGCCCGGTGACGTGCTCGGGTCGGGCACCGCGGGCAACGGCGGATGCCTCGCCGAGCTGTGGGGCCGTGCGGGCGAGCTCACCCCGCCGCCGCTCGCCGAGGGCGACGAGGTCGTCATGCGCGTCGAGGGCATCGGCGAGATCCGCAACGTCGTGGGCGCGGCCCGGCACGTGCCCGACATCCTGCCGGCGCGGCCGCGGTCGCGAGCGCGCGAGCGCGCCTGAGGTCGGCAGCCTCTCCAAGCGAATGGCGGATGCCCCGGGCTCAGGCCGCTTCGACGTTCAGGTCGCTCGCGGCCTCGACGGCGAGCGTGCGCAGCCACTCGTGCTCGGGGTCGCGTCGGTGCACCGGATGCCACCACATCGCGTTGTGGATCGGCGTCGCGTCGAACGGCGGCTCGTACACGCGGATCCCGCCCGTGCTGCGCGCGTACTCGGCCAGACCCGCCTGCACGAGCGCCAGCCGGTCGGTGCCGGCGATGAACATCGGCAGTGCGAGGAAGCTCTCGACGACCGCCTCGACCCGGGGCTCGATGCCGAGCTGCTGGATCTGCCGGGTCGCCGACGTGAACGCCGACCGCGATTGGTAGGTGAACACCCACGGCTGGCGGGCGATGTCGTCGAGGGTGACGGCGTCGCCGATGGCGGGGTTGTCGTCGGCGGCGATGATGACCCACGTGTCGGTGAACAGGTCGGTGTAGGGCAGGTCGGTGAGGAACCCGTGCGGCATGAGCAGGCCGTCGGCGCCGCGCAGCCGGTTCACGGCGTCCTCGACGATCTGCTGGTTGTGCACCATGAACCGGAAGCGCACCCCGGGCGCGCGACCGGCCGCGAGTGAGGCCAGGCGTCGGCCGGTGGTGGCGAGGCTGTAGTCCGAGCCGTAGATCGCGAACTCGCGGGTCGACTGGCTGGGGTCCCACTCCGCCTGGCTCTCGAAGACCCGCCGTGCGGCATCCAGCGCCGCCGCGGTGTGCTCGGAGAGACGCGACGCGAGCGGCGTGAGCTCGTAGCTGTTGCCCGTCCTCGCGAGGATCGGGTCGTTGAAGTGCGTCCGCAAGCGGGCGAGCGACGCGCTGAGTGCCGGCTGGCTGAGGTGCAGGCGCTCGGCGGCGCGGGTGACGCTGCGCTCGGTGAGCAGCGCGTCGAGCGACACGAGCAGGTTGAGATCGAGTCGGGAGAGCGGGGCCTGGTCGGACACGTCGTTGTGTTCCTTCGCTGAGGTGGGGACCCTCAGTCTATCAGCGCGGTCGATCCAGCCCCTAGTTTCATCGCGTCGATTGATGCCCTGCCGAGCGTCCTCCGGGTTCGGGGTCAGGCCGCCGTGGCGCCGTCCGCGAGCGCGGAGCGTGCGAGGGCGAGGTGCCGGCGGGTCATGTCCGCGGCATCCGCTTCGACGAGCCATTCGTGGCCGCCCCACTCGCTGCAGAGCGTGCCCTCGAAGGCCGAGCCGGTGAGCAGTGCGCCGAGGTCGCGGATCGGCGTCGACACGCGGCCATCGGCGTCGTCGAGGTCCCAGAACTTCAGGTGGAAGGCGCCGATGAGCGGCAGGACACCCCGCAGGTCGGTCGCGTTCGACCGCCCGAAGCGCACGAGCAGGTTCATGTAGAGCGTGTGGATCGTCGGAGGCACTCCGCCCGATCGCAGCAGCTCGACGACGGCATCGTTCGTCGCGGGATCGCGCCACTCGTCGGCGAGGCGGGTCAGGAGATCCTCGGGGATGCCGGACTCCTCGAGTTGTGCGAGGTAGGTCGTCGGCAGCGCGGGCATCAGCATGCTGATGTCCACGAGCAGGCGGACACGGGGGTCGTCGAGCCCGGCGATCACCTCGATCGCCGCCGCAGTCGTCGGCGAATCGGGCGTCTGCTGCCCTTGGATCTCCTCGTAGAGCACCAGGTCCAGCGCGTGCAGCGTCGGCAGGAGCCGCCGCAGGAGGGGCTCGCCGGCCTGGCCGATCGGGAGCCGGATGCCGGCCGCGCCCACGCGGCGCGCGGCATGGAGCTGGGGGAGCAGGAAGGCCAGGCGCTCGGCCTCGTCGCGCCGCTGCGCCGGACCGAGCCAGTCGTCGAGGCTCGCCCCGACGATGCTCACGCTGCCCCCGGCCGCATCGAGATCGCGCCGCAGCGCGTCCACCTCGTCGTCGGCGGAGACGGGGAACGACCGCCACAGTTGGCCCGGTTCGAGCTCGATGACGTCCGCGATGCCGTCGGTCACGATCCCGACGGCGAGGTCGGGCGCCGGGCGCTCGGCGCGGATCACGTCGGGCGTCCAGTTGAAGGCGCTCGCAGCGAGGGTCCAAGCGGTGGGGAGTTCAGCGGGCACGACAGCTCCGTCCGGGTCAGGCGACATCGCGGGCGACGGACGGCAGCGAGGCGGGCGCATCGAGCAGGATGGAGCGCTCGATGCGGAACGGCAGGGTGAGCGGACCGTCCGGCCCCGCCTGCAGGTAGGGGATCAGGAGGCGGAACGAGACGGCGACGTCGTGGGCGCCGGCACGCAGCATCCGTCGCCCGTGAAGCACGACGCGATCCTGCAGGAACCACCACCCGCGCTCGTGCCCGAGGTCGGCGGGAGCCACGAGGCGGTCGCCGATCGCGACGTCGACCTGTTCCACGCGCTCGCCGTCGACGACCATCTCGATGGCATCGAGGCCGGCGAGCGGCAGCGAGCGGATCCAGGGGAGGCCGAGGCGGAGCTCGAACCCGTTCGGCGTGGAGGAGAGCGCGTCGTCGCGCAGCGCTGCGAGGGTCATGCGGCCACTCTTTCTGTCTCACTTGAGACAGAAAGATACACGCTTATGTCAGAAAGCGGAAGAACTAGTCAGGATGCGGCCATCACCTCGGTGATCGTCGGCCGTCCGTCGGCGAACCAGCGCGGGAAGGTCGCGTCGAAGAGCTGCTCGCGCACCATCTCGGCCCCGCCGCGGAGCGGCTCCTTCTCGTCGCCGAGCGATCGCACGATGCTGAGGTCGCGGGTGGCGAGCGGGAGCGAGAGCTCGTACACGCGCTGCCGGATCTCGGCCAGGAAGACCTCGCCCGCAGAGGACACGGCGCCTCCGACCACGATCACGGCCGGATTGAACATGTTGACGAGGGCTGCGATCGACTCGCCCACGAGCCGCGCCGATCGCTGGATGAGCGAGATCGCCAGTGCGTCCCCGTCCATCGCCGCCACCGCGATCGCCTCGGGCGTGACATCCTGGCCGGCTTCGACGTGGCGCGCGAGCGCACCCCCCGCGCCCTCCTCGACCGCACGCTCGGCATCGCGGATGAGCGCCCATCCGCCGGCCTCCGCCTCGAGGCATCCGACCTTGCCGCAGCGGCACTGCGCGTCCGAGTCCCGCACGCGGACGTGCCCGATGTCGCCCGCCGCGCCGTTCGCGCCGCGATGGATCCGCCCCCGGGAGAGCAGGCCGGCGCCGATCCCGGAGCCGACCTTGCAGAAGATCAGGTCGAGTGATTCCTCGTGGCGGCGCGCGCGCTCGCTGAAGACGAGCAGGTTCACGTCGTTGTCGACCCAGGTCGGCGCGTCGAACCGCTGCTCGAAGCGACGGCGCACGTCGAAGCCGTTCCACCCGGGCATGATCGGCGGGGCGACCGGGCGGCCGCTCTCGAAGTCGACCGGGCCCGGAATGCCCACCGCGACGCCCCAGACCGGCACGTCGGGGTGGCGCGCGACGATCTCATCGAGCATCTCGAGCGCCTTCTCGATCGTCTCGGCCGGTCCGCGGGCGATGTCCCACTCCTGGTGGCTGTGATCGATGATGTCGCCGTCGAGCGACGCGATCCCGACGCGGATGTGCAGCGCGCCGAGCGCGCAGACGACGATGCGTCCCTGCTCGGAGCGGAACCGGAGCGTGCGCGGCGCGCGGCCGCCCGACGACGGACCGTACTCGCCGTCCGCGAGGAAGCCCATCTCGATGGCCTGGTCCACGCGCTGGGTCACGACGCCTCGGCCGAGTCCCGTGACGCGCCCGATCTCGGGCCTGGTCGTCGCCTCGCCGGTCCGCACGAGGTTGACGATGCGCAGGAGGCTCGTCACCTCGTCGGTCTGTGCCCCGAATCGCAATGTTGAATCCCGTGCCATGCACTGATTCTGACACAACATGGTGCCGTCAGCGTCGATTTCGACGGTTACTATGGGCAATTCGGGTCTAGCTTTTGTATAGTCGAGGCAAAAGTTCGACCGCGCGAGCCAATGGAGGTGGTCGGATGCCCTGGGGCGTGGGGGTGATCGGGGCCGGCCCCGGAGTCGCGGCACTGCACCTGCCGACGCTGGCCATGATGAGCGACCTGTTCCGCGTCGTCCACGTGACCGACCATGGCAGCGGCCGCGCCGTGGAGCTCGCCGGCGCGCCTCGGCGCCACGGCATCGCAGGGCACCGCCGAGCTCCTCGCGGATCCCGCCGTCGAGGTGCTCGCGATCTGCAGCCCGCCGAGCGAGCACGCGCGACAGATCCGAGAGGGGATCGCCGCGGGCGTGCGGGCGATCCTCTGCGAGAAGCCGCTCGCCACCTCGACGGACGAGGCGCGCGACGTCGTCGAGGCGTGCCGCGAGGCCGGTGTCGTCCTCCTCGTGGCGACCAACCACTTCTACGACGAGGCCTGGGATCGCGCGAAGCACCATCTCGTGGCCCTGCAGTCCGACGTGCGCACGATCTCGGCGACGGTGGCCCTGCCGCCGAACGGCCGCTACCACGCCGCGGTCACCGAGCTCGCCCCAGCGGGTGCGCAGGGGCGCGGCGCACCCGACGTCGCCGATCCGGGCATCGCGGCGCAGGTCGTGCGACAGCTCGTGCTCGGGCTCGCGGTGCACGACCTCCCGGCCGTGCGCGACCTGGCGCCCGACTTCGAGGGCGTCGACTTCGCCGCGGCCGTCGCGCCGATCGGCTACACGGTCGGCTTCCGTGCCGGCGGTGTACGCGTGCTGCTGACGGCCGTCATGCTGCCCGACGGGGCCGACCCGGTCTGGCGGCTCACGATCGGCACGTCGACGGACCGCGTCGACGTGGAGTTCCCGCCCTCGTTCGTGCACGCGGGCAGCGCGACGGTGCGCGTGCGCACCGGCGACCCGCGCACGACGACCTACCGACGCGAGAACGAGGACGGCTACGTGCGCGAGTGGCGGGCGCTGGCCGCGCTCCTCGACGGCACGGCCACCATGGAGTACCACGAGGTCCTCGACGACGCGATCTTCGCGATCGACCTCGCCGACGCGGCGGCCGCCGCGATCCACGCGGGAGCACCGTCGTGAGCGCTCGCGTTCCGGTCGTCGTCGAGCTCCCCGACTACGTCGTCGCCGTTGCCGGCCTTCCGCAGAGCACGGTGCGCGTCGACCGCGCGGCCGGGGCGATCGTCGTCGTCGACGGTGCGACCGGTGGTGGGATGCCGCGGCGCTCGCCGTGGAGGCGGGTGCCGCCGCGGTGCTCGTGGCGGAACCGCGGGAGGTGCCGCTCGAGCCCGTCGCCCGAGCTCGCCGAGCTCGCCGCGCAGTCCGGGGTGCCGATCCTCGTCCACCGGGCGCGGCTTCGCGACGATCTCGTCGCCGAAGGCCATCGAGCAACGCGCCGGCGTCGCGCCACGCGTCGTCGTCGCGGAGTGCCGGGCCGTCCGCGGACGACCTGCCCGCGATGGTGCGCGACGCGGTCGGGTGGACGCGCGCGCTCGCGGCGGAACGTCTCGTCGTCGCCGCCGGCGTCGTTCGGGCCGGCCTCCGGCACCGCGCTCCTGCGCGCCATGGCCGACGGGCGTGTCGCTCGGCTCGATGATCGTGGCCGCGACCAACCCCGACGCGACGGTGCTCCGCGTGCAGGCGCTCGGCGAGACGACCACCGAGGTCGAGATCGACGATCTCGCTCGGCCGGATCCGAGCTCGCCACGAGCACGCAGCGCGGGGCGCCTCGTGGCACCCGCCCGCTTCGAGGCCGGCGAACGCGCGGCGCTGCGGCGTGCCGTCGAGGCGGTGATCGATGGCCGTTCGTCGACGACGGATCTCGGGCGGCTGCTGGATGACGCCGAAGCGGCGTCCGCCGTGCTCGCTGCACGCGGCGGTATCCGACGACCTTTAGTTGATTTCTGACTAAAGAACGTCTAGAATCGACATGACGTCGGGATCCCACTGGATCCGATCCTCACCGTGACGTTGCGGCGAGGGCACATCCGGTCGCGTCGACGGTCCGATCGTTCGGGCCATCCACGAATGTCGCTCTCTCCGCTCAGGCTCCGCCTCCTCATCGCGTCGCTGCTGACCGTCTCCATCCTCGGCGCCCTCGATCACACGATCGTCGCGACGTCGCTCGCCACCATCGCCGGCGAGCTCGGCGCGCTCCAGCACATGAGCTGGGTCGTCGTCGGCTACACCCTCGCCAGCACGGTGCTGCTGCCCGTGCTCGGCAAGGTCGGCGACCTCGTCGGCCCGCGCCTCGTGTTCCTGACCTCGCTCGCCGTGTTCCTCGTGGCCTCCCTCGCCTGCGGGTTCGCGCAGGACATGACGCAGCTCGTCATCGCCCGGGTCGCCCAGGGCATGAGCTCGGCCGGCCTCCACCTGATGTCGCAGACGATCGTCGCCCACGTGACGACGCCCCGCGACCGGCCGAAGTACATGAGCATCGTCGGAGCCGCCTTCCCGATCGCGATCCTCGTCGGTCCGGTGCTCGGCGGCGCCATCACCGACTACTGGGGCTGGCCGTGGGTGTTCTGGATCAACATCCCGTTCGGCCTCGCGGCGCTCGGCCTCGCCCTGTTCGCGATCCCGCACATCGAGCCCGGCGCCAGGCGGCGCTTCGACCTCGGCGGCGCGGTCGCCTTCACGGTCGCGTTCGTCGCACTCGTGCTGGCCGTCACGTGGATCGGCGATCCCGCCGCGGCATCCGCCGCCGTGGTGGCCTTCGTCGTCTCGGCGATCGGCTTCGCCGCCTTCTTCGCCATCGAGCTCCGCGTGTCCGAGCCGATCGTCCCGCTGCGGTTCTTCGCCGACCGCACGATCGCGGCGGGCGTCGCCCTGTCGGCGATCATCGGCATCGGGCTCTTCTCCGTCACGGCGTACCTGCCCACGTACTTCCAGATGGCGTATCGCACGACCGCCACGGTGTCGGGACTCGTCCCGATCGCGACGGTGTTCGGGATGCTCGTCTCCAACCTCGCGAGCGGATGGCTCGTCAGCCGCACCGGCCACTACCGCGTCTACCCGATCCTCGGCACCGCGCTGGGCGCGGCGGGGCTGCTCGCGATGGCGCTGCTGCCGATCGGCACGCCGCTGTGGGTGCCGATGGTCGTGATGAGCGTCGTGGGCATCGGCACCGGGTCGTTCATGAGCCTCGTCGTCGCCGTCGTGCAGGGCGCCGTGCCGC
This sequence comes from uncultured Actinomycetota bacterium, assembly GCA_963802485.1. Lineage (GTDB taxonomy): Bacteria > Actinomycetota > Actinomycetes > Actinomycetales > Microbacteriaceae > Agromyces. The sequence continues at coordinate 58,133 of CAWDJA010000013.1, read as the reverse complement.
GCAACGAGACGGGCACCATCACCGCGACCGTCAACCTGGTGCGCCAGATGGGCTCCACCGTCGCGACGGCCGTCATCGGCGGCGTCATCGGCGTCGGCGTCGCCGCGAACCTTCCGTCGATCCTCGACGCGTCGACGCTCACCCCGCAGCTCGTGCGGGAATCGTCCGACCCGCCGTGCAGGCGGAGGTCGCGCAGCTCTACGGCGACGTGCTCGCTCCGGTGTTCGCCGCCCTCGCCCTGACCTACGCCCTCGGCATCGTCGCGGCCGTGCTGCTCCCGAAGGGACAGCTGTCCGACGAGCACGAACCATCGCCCGAGCCCGCATCCGAACCCCTCACCGCGTGAGACTCGAACAGGAGACCTCCATGTCGCACCATCCCACCATCGCCGTCGTCGGCAGCGGACCCATCGGCTCCGCATACGCCCGGCTCCTGCTCGAGGGCATCCCGGATGCCCGGGTCGTCATGTTCGAGGCCGGACCGCAGCTGACCGAGCGGCCCGGCGAGAGCGTGCGCAACATCGCCGACCCCGTCGAGAAGGCGAGGGCGCGCGAGCGGTCGCAGGGGCCGCAGGCGGGGGAGTTCCGCGAGTCGCTCGGCATCCCGTCCGGCACCGTCGTGGAGGGCATGTTCACCGCTCGCCAGGGCACGCACCTCCTCGACTTCGGCGGCGAGGGCTCGGCGCACGCGCCGACGTTCCCCGCCGCGGCCGGCGCGACCAACGTCGGCGGGCAGGGCGCGCACTGGACGTGCGCGATCCCGCGACCGGCGTTCAGCGAGAAGGTGGCGTTCATCGCCGACGACGAGTGGGAGGAGCTCGTCGAGACCGCGGAGGGACTGCTGCACGCGCAGAGCGCGGCGTTCGCGGACTCCGCCGTCGGCGGCGGCATCCGCTCGCTGCTCGAGGAGGAGTTCGCGGGCGAGCTGCCCGAGGGCTACGGCCCGAGCACCCTCCCGGTCGCCGGCGACCCGCAGCCCGACGGCACGATGCGCTGGGCGGGCGCCGATTTCGTGCTGGGTCCGCTCATCGAGCCCGGGAATCCGCTCGCGGAGCGCTTCGAGCTGCGCGACCTGACGCTGGTTCGCCGGGTCGAGCACGACGGCGACGTCGTCACCGGCGTCACCATCGAGGACCTGCGCACGCAGGAGACGTCGTTCGTGCCGGCCGACCTCGTCGTGGTCGCCGCCGACGCGTTCCGCTCCCCGCAGCTGCTGTGGGCGTCGGGCATCCGCCCGAGGGCGCTCGGGCACTACCTCACGGAGCATCCGGTCGTGATCTCCACGGTCGCGCTGGACGCGGACCGGATCGGCCGCTTCGCGACCGAGGAGCAGCTCGACGAGGAGCTCGCGCGCCGGGCGACGAACGCGGCGGACCCGGTGGCGGCCGTGAACCGCATCCCGTTCTCGGAGCCCGATCACCCGTTCTCGCTGCAGGTGATGTACTCCGAGACGACGCCCTTCCCGATGGCAGCCCGACGCCCCCCACGCGCAGAACCGGTGGGGCTACGTGAACATGGGCTACGGGATGCGCAAGCACCCGCGCTTCGAGGATGCCGTGACGTTCGACGACGACGAGCTCGACTACCGCGGCTTCCCGAACATGACGATCACCTACGAGCTCACGGCGACGGAGCTCGCCGAGATCGAGGCCGCCACGGAGCGGCTGCGCCGAGCCGGGAACGCGCTCGGCACGTTCGTCGCCGAGCCGCGGCTCATGCCGAACGGCTCGAGCCTGCACTACCAGGGCACGCTCCGCATGGGCGACGCCGACGACGGCACCTCGGTCGCCGATCCGTGGTCGCGCGTGTGGGGCTACGAGAACCTCGTCGTCGGCGGCAACGCCCTGATCCCGACCGCCACGGCGATGAACCCCACGCTCATGAGCGTCGCGATCGCGGTGCGGGGCGCGCGCAAGGCCGTCGAGCGCCTCACCGCCGGCGCCGAGGCATCCGTCGCCGGCTGAGTCGCGCGACCCGCAGAACATCCGAACCAGCAGAGAGGAAGCACCGATGCTTCTCGAGAGAGACCTGATCCAGTCCGTCGGGTTCCGCAACGTCCGCGAGGGCGACCGCGTGACCGGGTTCCAGTTCCGCGTGCGCATGCCGTCGTACCGGGGGATGGCGGCCTCCCTCATCGACGGCATCGCCGTGCGCGTCGACGACCTCGTCGACGTCGGCGCCGACGTGCCGCGGTGGACCTTCGGCGGTCGCACCTACACGCTGGCCGAGCTCTGGGACGGCGACGGCGTGCGCTGGCCGCTCGAGGAGGCCGCGATCGTCACGGTGCCGCTCGACGGCGGCCTTCCCGAGGGCGTGCACGAGGTCTCGATCGAGTTGCGGCTGCGCATGTCGTACATCCCCGAGGAGCACCAGCCCAGCACCTACCGTGAGACGCGCCACATCACGCTGTCACCCGAGGCGGCCGGCGGGCCGTTCAAGTACGGCGTCTCGCTCTACAGCTTCATGACCGACTACGGCACCGTGCTCGACCTCGAGACCTCGCTCGCCGCCGTCGCCGACGTCGGCGCCACCGGCGTCGAGATCCTGGGCGAGGGGCACATCGCCGGCTATCCCGAGCCCAGCACGGAGTGGATCGACCGGTGGTTCGCGCTGCTCGACCGGTACGCGCTCGAGCCGACCAACTACGGATCGTGGATCGACACCCGCCTGCACTCGAGCGGGCCGAACGCCCGCGCGCTCTCGGCCGCCGAGGGCGCGGGGATGCTGCAGCGCGACCTGCGGCTGGCGAAGCGGCTCGGCTTCCGGTTCGTGCGCCCCAAGATCGGCGTGGTGTCGGGCGACCTGGTGCCCGACCCGATCTGGACGGAGTCGGTCGAGCGGTCGCTCGACCTCGCCGCGGAGCTCGACGTCGTGATCTGCCCCGAGATCCACTCGCCGACCCCGATCAAGCACGAGGTGGTCGACGGGTACATCGAGCTCATCGAGCGCACCGGCACGAAGCACTTCGGCCTGCTGCTCGACACCGGGATCTTCCAGGACCGCCCCATCCCGCTGCGCCCCGGCGAGCTGCCCGGCCAGCGCCCGGCGTTCCTCGACGGCATCGGCGTCGACCCGGCCGACATCGCCGACATCGCGAAGTACGTCGTGTTCATCCAGGCGAAGTTCCACGACATCGACGAGCGACTCGAGGACCAGCAGATCCCGTGGGAGCCCGTGCTCCAGGCGCTGAAGGACGCCGGCTACACGGGCTACCTCTCCAGCGAGTACGAGGGGGAGCGGATCCCCTGGCGCTCGATCGAGCAGGTGCGACGACAGCACTCCCTGATCCGACGGATCGCCGACGGACTCGACTGAGCCGCGGCATCCGCCCCAGACCCACCCAGCACAGACAGGACACGAACCATGCCGAACGGACTCATCGACGACTCCAGCCTTCGCGCCCACCCCGACGGGCTCGCGCTCTCCCTCACCCTGCCCTGGTATCGCAGCCTCTGGCTGTCGTCCGTGAGCACGCTGCGCCTCACGGTCGACGGCGAGCCGGTGGATGCCGCGGACCTCGCGTTCGAGCTCGACGGCGCACGCTACGCGCTCGACGAACTGCCCGAGCAGAGCGATGTGCTCTGGTACCTGCAGGCGCACCCGCTGCTCATCGTCACCCGGCCGCAGCCCGCGGCCCTCGGCGAGACCCACGAGATCGAGCTCTTCGGCGAGCTGCGCCTGCCGTACATGCAGATCGCCCCCGGCGCCGACGGCGGGCCGGGCGTCTACGTGCCGAACATCGTGAAGCAGTCCCTGACGTTGACGGTCACCGATCGGGATGCCGCGCCGCCGGCGCTCGTCGGCGACGTGCCCGCGGCGCCGCCGGCCACCGAGGAGGACCCGTTCAAGCTCGGACTCACGCTCTACTCGGCGAGCGCCGAGTTCCGCGCGGGCTGGTTCGACTTCTCGGGGCTCCTCGATCGGGTCGCCGAGCTGGGCATCGGGCCGGGCATCGAGATCGTCGCCTCGCAGGTGCTGCCGACGTACCCGGTCGTGTCCGACGAGTTCGTGCGCACGTGGCGCGAGGCGTTCGACCGGCACGGGTTCGACGCGAGCTCGTTCGGCGCGAACCTCGACATGGGCCGCCGCCGCGACCGCGACATGACGCCCGACGAGGAGTTCGAGTTCAGCGAGACGCTGTTCCGCGGGGCGGCGAAGCTCGGCTTCCCGCTCGTGCGCATCCAGAGCGCGAAGCCCGAGCTGCTGCGCCGGCTCCTGCCGATCGCCGAGGAGCTCGAGCTGAAGCTCGCCTACGAGATCCATGCGCCGATGGGGCCGAACGCGCCCGAGATCATGAAGGTGCGGGACGTGTACGCCGAGCTCGACTCGCCGCTGCTCGGGTTCGTCGCCGATTTCTCCGCCACCATGCACAGCATGTCGCCGACGCTGCTGCGCGCGGTGCGCCGTGCGGGCCTCGACGACGACGCCGTGCAGACCATGCAGGACATCTGGGCCACGGATGCCCCGATGCGCCAGCGCCAGGAGGAGTTCATCGCCTATCTCCGCGGTCGCGACTTCGACCCGGGCCGGCTCGGCTCGTTCGCCCACCTCGCGTTCAACATGCACGGCCACGTCGACCCGCGCGAGTGGGCGGACATCATGCCGCAGATCCTGCACGTGCACGCCAAGTTCTACGACATCGACGAGCACGGCGAGGAGCCGGCGATCGACTACCCCGAGCTCGTGCGCGTGTTCGTCGAGGGCGGCTACCGCGGCTACTGGTCGAGCGAGTGGGAGGGCCACGCGTTCGCCGAGCTCGGCGAGGTGGACCCGCTGCTGCTCGTGCGTCGCCAGCACGACCTCATCCGCCGCAGCATGCGGGCGCTGCAGCCGGCATGAGGGACGAGCCCGGAGGAGGTGGCCACATGCCGCACGTGACCGCAGAAACGAACGTCGCGGCCCGCCTCGAGCGCTCGGGTGACGTCACCCAGCTCGTCGTCCACGGCCGAACCACGTTGCTGATCGGAGGGCAGGTTCACAATTCCACCTCCTCGCACCCCGACAGCATCGCGCGAGCGTTCGCACGCGCCGCGGACATCGGTTCGAACACCGTCTTCGCCCCCGTGGACTGGGCCGGTCTCGAGCCGGAAGAGGGTCGATTCGACTTCGGCCTCGTCGATGCCATGCTCTCCGAGGCGCGACGACGAGGTCTGCATGTGGGTCCCGCTCTGGTTCGGTGCGTTCAAGAACGCGCACTCCACCTATGCGCCGACGTGGGTACGTGCGGACACGGACCGGTTCCCCCGAGCCGTGGTGAGCGAGACCACGCGGCCCGCGTTCACCTACGCGGGCGCGATGCGACGTCCGACGCTCTCGGTGTTCGGCGAGGAACTCCGCGAGGCCGATGCCCGCGCCTTCGCTGCATTCATGCGGCACCTCGCCGAAACGGATACCACCGGCACGGTGCCCCTGGTCCAAGTCGAGAACGAGGTGGGGCTCCTCGCGGACAGTCGTGATCGCTCCCCGCTCGCCGAGGCCGAATGGCAGCGCGAGGTACCCGAGACGCTACGACGCCACCTGGCGTCGGACCGGGCATCGGGGTTCGCGGCGTCTTCGCTGTGGGCGGCGCAGGGCCGACCGGAGCGCGGCACGTGGCAGGAGCTGTTCGGCACGGAGTGGGAAGCCGACGAGGTGTTCATGGCCTGGGCGTTCGGGTCGTACGTTCAAGCCGTCGCCGCCCGAGGGACCGCGGCTCACCCGATCCCGCTCTTCGTCAACTCATGGATCGGGCCGCAGCCAGGTCAAGAGGAGGCCGGCGCGTATCCGAGCGGCGGCCCTGGCTGGCGCGTGATCGACGTGTGGCAGGCGGCGGCGCCGTCGATCGACATGATCGGTCCGGACATCTACCTGGATGACTCGGCCGGAGCGATGGAGCGGTACACCAGAGGCGGGAACCCGCTCATCGTTCCGGAGAGCCGCTCGCGGGCCGCCGAGGCGGCGAGGGCGTTCGGCCAGCATGGGGCCATCGGGTGGTCGGTCTTCGGAGTGGAGGACGCCCGTCCGGGAAATCGGGTGTCGCAGCTGTTCACGGAGCTCGTCGGAATGACCGAACTGATCACCGAGGCCCAGCGGGAGTCGCGGATCGCGTGCGTGGTGCTCGAGCCGGGAGAGGCCCGGCGGAGGTCGAACTCGGAGAGTACACACTCACCGTGCGCAACACGCAGGAGTTGTTCGCTCACATGCTCCTGGACATGGGCCTCGAGGGTCCGCCTGCGCCGCCCCCACCACCGAGCGAGACCGAGGGCGAGGACGCGTTCCCCAATCCCGCAGACGTGCGCGCCTTCGTCCTGATCATCGCGCTGGAAGACGATGAGTTCCACATCGTCGGCCAGAACGCCTCGCTCGACTTCGCCCGGCCGGGGCGAATCGTGGAGTGGGATCACGTCGAGGCGGGGTCGCATGCGGCCGGACACTGGCAGCCGAGCCGGACCCTGAACGGCGACGAGCGCCTGCGCATCCTTCCCCTCGATCGTGTCGGCGCCGCGCGAGTGCGAGTACTCTCGCTGCCGGCATGATCGTCCGCTTCGAGAAGTGAGATGAACGAATGCACGCTGACGTATCCGTGGACGAGCTCCGCGCCGCGAACCGGGCGGTGGTCGAGGCGTTCTTCGCCTCGAACCTCGACCACCCCGAGGAGCGCCTCGCGCTGTGGCATCCCGACGGAGTGAAGGAGCTGCCGTTCGCGCCCGCCGGCCTGCCGAAGACGCGGTGGGAGGGTCGCGACGAGATCGTGGCGAACACCGTGAACAACGCCGGCATGTTCGCCGACTGCGTGCATCGCGACCTCGAGATCCAGGCGGCCGAGGACCCCGAGCTGTTCTTCGTCACGAGCCGGATGGTGCCCGAGGCGACGTTCCTCGGCGAGCCCTATCCGCAGTCGTTCATCCACGTGATCCGCGTGCGCGACGGCCGGGTCATCCTGCAGCAGGAGTACTTCAACAGCGAGATCCTCGCCGAGGCCGAGCGCGCCGCACGCGCCAAGGGCCGCAGCCCGATGCAGTAGCCGGACCACCGAAGGAGTTTCCATGAGCGAGACCCAGGCCTCCGAATCGAGCGCCGACACCGCGGACGGCTTCGACTTCCGCCGCATGACCGTCCCCGAGGCCATCCGCTGGCTGGCCGAGCACGGCGAGCCCGCCGATCCCCGCCCCGACATCGACCCGGCGTCGCTCGAACGCCGCTTCCCGCACCTCGTGGGGGTCACGACGTTCGATGACGTGGTGACGGGCCCGCACGGCCCGGTGCCGATCCGCGTCTACCGGCATGAGACGGCCGCGCCGACCGCTCGCGCGCTCGTCTGGGTGCACGGCGGCGGGTTCATCGGAGGCAGCCTCGACATGCCGGAGTCCGATTGGGTCGCCCGCGAGCTCGCTGCCCGCGGCATCCCGGTCGTCGCTGTCGACTACGCGAAGTGCCTGGGGGAGGTGCACTATCCCGTCCCCTCCGATGACGTGCTGGCCGCGTGGCGCCACGTGCGCCGCGCCTCCGAGGACGTGCTGGGCGTCCGGCCCGAGCATCTCGTCCTCGGCGGAGCGAGTGCCGGCGGCGCGCTGACGGCGGGCGCAGTGGCACGGCTCCGCGACGCGGGCGAGCCGCTGCCTGCCGGTCTCCTCCTGGTCTACCCGCTGGTGCACCCGAACGGCCCTGCGGGCTCCGACGTGGTCGACCCCACGTCGACGCACGGGCAGCTCGCGCTGAACTTCGCCGGCACGCGAGAGGTCGTTCACGGATCCGCAGGCGTTCGCCGGACTCGGTGACGGCCACGAGTACCCGCCGACGCTCATCGTGGTCTGCGAACGCGATGAACTGCGTCCGTCGGGGGAGCGCTTCGCCGAGACGCTCACGGAGGCGGGGGTCGATGCGGTGCTCCACCTCGAGGTCGGCGCCGGTCACGGCCACATCAACGAGCCCGGCGACGCGGCCGCGCATGCGCACGATCGAGGCCGTCGCCGAGTGGCTCGCGCGCGGCATCCATCGCCGATGACTGACCGCGTCCTTCGCTTCATGAACCCGGTGCTCGCGGGCGACCGCCCCGACCCCGCCGTCATCAGGGTCGGCGACGAGTACTGGCTGACCTACTCGTCGTTCGAGTCGGCGCCGGGGCTGCCGCTGTACCGGTCGACCGACCTCGTGAACTGGACCTTCGAGGGCTCGGCCCTGCCGAGCCGCTCGGCAACACGTTCGCGGTCGACATCGCCGAGCACGACGGCCGGTTCTTCATCTACATCCCGTTCATCCCGACACCGTGGTCGGAGCTGACCGACGCGTCGATCTTCGTCATCCACGCACCCTCGATGCAGCGGGCCGTGGTCGGAGCCCATCGACCTCGGCATCCGCGGGGCGATCGATCCCGGACACGTGGTCGGTGAAGACGGGCGACGCTACCTCTTCGTCAGCGGCATCCGGCGCATCGGGCTGGCCGACGACGGTCTCTCGACCGTGGGCGAACTGGAGCAGGTGTACGGCGGCTGGCGATACCCCGACGACTGGATCACCGAGGCCTATGCGCTCGAAGGGCCCAAGCTCTTCCGCTGGGACGGGTGGTTCTACCTGGTCAGCGCCGTCGGCGGCACCGCCGGCCCGCCGACCGGGCACATGGTCATCGTCGCCCGCTCCCGCTCGGTGCACGGCCCATGGGAGAACAGCCCGCACAACCCCATCGCACGAACACAGGACGCGGCCGAGCGATGGTGGTCGCGCGGGCACGCCACCATCCTCCAAGGCCCCGCGGATGCCTGGTGGATGCTCTCGCACGGATACGAGAACGGGTACCGCACCCTCGGGCAGGCAGGTCCTGCTCGAGCCGATCGCGTGGACGGACGACGGCTGGCCCGTCGCCGCCGCCGTCGACATCGGGTCGCCGCAGCCGTCACCCGCGGATGCCGCGCCGCAGCGCGCGCCGCTGGGGTTCGACGACGACTTCTCGTCCGTCCGCCTCGGGGAGCGGTGGACGTTCCACGCGCCGACCGCCGGGCGAGGCGGATCGGCTCCGCCTCGGACGACGGCCTCGTGCTGAGCGCGAAGGGAACCGGCCCGGCCGACACCTCGCCGCTCTGCGTCCTGACCGGTGACCACTCCTACGAGGTCGAGGTCGACATCGAGCTCGGGCCGGGTTCGACCGAGGCCGGGCTCCTCCTCTTCTTCAACAACCGGCTGTTCTGCGGCATGGGGATCGACGGCGAGCGGATGCTGAGCTACTCGGGCGGCATCCGCACGCACTGGCGCGAGCCGGCCGCGCCCGCCCGTCGGATGCGCCTCCGCATCCGCAACGATGAGCACATCGTGACCGGCTGGTATCGCGCGCCCGGCACCGAGTGGGTGCGGCACGGCGTGCGGTACGAGACATCCGGCTACCACGCGAACACGACCGGCGACCTCCTGAGCCTGCGCCCGGCGATCTACGCGGCGGGTGACGGCGAGGTGCGGTTCCGGGACTTCCGGTACACGCCGCTCGGATGACGCGGGCCGGGGACGTTCACGTGCGACTCGGTGACCCGACGGCCGACCTGAGCAGCGCGAGCGCCTCGGTCTCGGTCTCGTACATCGCCATCACCAGCTCGCCGACGGCGGGCGGATCCCCGACGGCCTCATCACGCCGGCGCTGAAGGTCCCAGCGCGCCGCCGCGCCGGCATCGATCAGCTCGCGCAGCTCGTCGCCGGGCGGGAGCGCCGTGTCGACGATCGGCTCCCAGCGCGCCGCCGCCTCCCGCCATGCGGCAGCGGCGTCGTGGAGTGCGTCGCGCTCCAGCAGCACTGCCGCCTCGTCGAGGAAGTCGGCGTAGAGCCCGCGCAGGTGCGCGCCGTGAGCCGCCTCGGCGTAGATCGACGCCCGCAGGCTGCCGACGCCGAGGCCGTCCGCGAAGACCGTCGGCCAGCCCTTCGTGTTGCGCGCATCCGTCGTCATCCGGGCCCACTTGCGCCACGCCGGCAGCGAGAACGAGTCCGACCGCTCGCTCAGGTGCTCGACCTGCAGCCGCAGGCCCTCATCGATGGCCGGACGCAGATCCAGGTCGACCTGCTCCGGGTCGATCGTGATCAGCCGGTGCTTGTAGGAGCCCACCCGCGCCCGCGCGGCGGCGAGGCGCTCGGCAGGCACCGTGATCCGGTGTGTCGAGCGGTCGTCGATGGCGTAGGAATCGCCGCTGCGCTCGTAGACGATCAGCGGCGGGCCGCCATAGCCGTCACGCCACTGCGGCTCTCCCGGTGCCCGAGCGTGTACGTGTCGGTCCAGACGATCGCCGGCAGCCCCTTGTCGAGCTGGGCGTCGAGCGCCGCCGCGGCGACCTTCGCCCCGCCGGTCTCGTGCACCTCGGCGTGCAGGCCGAGCCGCTCGGCGGTCTCCCGCGCCCACCGGTCGGGGTACTGCCACAGCCGCCGGAAGCCGAGCGTCAGCACGCGCGCGCGGAACGGGAGCGTGTCGAACTCCCACAGGATGTAGCCCGCGCCGAGCCCCCCGCCGACGCCGAGCACCATCGCCTCGGTGAGTGGCTCGCCGGTATGCGGCGCGACCACGCCGAGGTTGGCCAGTACGTTCGCGAACGCCGCCGTGTCGCCGTCGAGGCCGCCGCGGAACTCCCACGACGTCTCGGCGTCGGCGATGTGGCGGCGCGCGACGGTGTAGGGCTCACCGGTCTTGCGCATGCGTTCGCGGACGAGCTGCTTGAGGTGCTTGCGAGCGGTCATGATCGTGTCCTCCAACCGGCGTTCGGCCCGGACTCCACGCGACCGAGGGCCCGCCGGATACGGGAACGGTGCACTGCTCGCGGTTCCCGGGGACACGCATCCCCTTTGCCCCCGCATCGTCGGCCGGCGTGGACGGCCGATCAGGAGGTCCGGCGCGGAGAACCCGCCGTTGACACGAGAATACAGGCCGCGCCCTCAGCGCACGAGGAACTCGACGGCCTGCGTGCGCTCGAGCGTGCTGCCGACGTGCACGCGGAAGAGCCCGGGCTCGACGATGAAGCGCGCGTCCGCGGCATCCGTCGCCCAGAAGCCGAGTTCGCCGGTGCCGAGCTCGAACGACACGGTCACAGTGCCGCCGGGCTCGATGGTGCGCCGCTCGAAGGCGACGAGCCGACGCACCGGCGGAGCGACGCTCGCCACCACGTCCTCGAGGTACGCCTGGATCACCTCGTCGCCGCGGCGGTCCGACGTGTTCGTGACGTCGAGCTCGATCGTGACGATTTCGCCCTGCTCCAGCGCGTCGAGGGCGACCTCGTGATGCGACACTCGTGGCGCCGAGTGCGCGAACGCGGCGTAGCCCGAGCCGTGCCCGAACGCGAACTGCGGGCCGAGGTCGAGGTCGAGGTACTTCGACGTGTACTTCTCGTGCACGTTGTCGGGGCCGTGCAGCCCGATGTCGACGGATGCCTCGGTGAGCGTGCCTCGCGCGCTCGCCGGCCTGCCGGTGTTCTCGTGCGCGTAGTGGATCGGGACCTGCCCGACCGACCGCGGGAACGACATGGGCAGTCGGCCGGCCGGCTCGGCGTCGCCCAGCAGCACGTCGACGATCGCCGCGGATGCCTCGGTACCGCCGTGCCACGCCTCGACGACGGCGGGCGCGGCGTCGATCCAGTCCGCCACGACGAGCGGGCGGCCGTTCTCGAGCACGACGGCGAACGGGGTTCCTGTGGCCGCCACCTGCCGGATCAGCTCCTCCTGCCGCCCGGGGAGGCGCAGGTCGCTGCGCGAGGCCGCCTCACCCGAGAGGGAGCTCGGCTCGCCCGCGAAGACGAGCACGACGTCGCTCTCGCGGGCGGCCGCGACGACGGCCGGGATGCCGCGGTCGTCGGCGTCGAGGAACCCGACCCCCGGGATGACCCGCACGTCCGCCCCGGGCAGGCGCGCCCTGAGCTCGTCGGCGATGCTGCGGGCCGGGGCGGCGAACGACTGCGTCCACGCGCCGAGGTGGTCGGTGGACTCCGCGTACGGGCCCGTGACCAGCACGCGGCGGGGATCCGCGCAGCGGCAGCGTGCCGTCGTTCTTCAGCAGCACCGACGATCGTGCGGCCGCGGCGCGCACCGCTCGTCGGTCGTCCTCGGTCGGCTCGGTGCGCTCGTCCGCCTCGGGAACGAACGGGTCGTCGAAGAGTCCGAGCGACTCCTTGAGTGCGAGCACGCGCGCCACGGCGTCGTCGACGCGCTCGGGGTCGAGCCAGTTCGGGGGCGAGGTCCGCGGGAGCCAGCGTCGGACGGCGCGCCGCCCATCTCGATGTCGAGGCCCGCGGCATAGGCCATCCGCACGGCGTCCGCGAGGTCGCCGGCGACGCCGTGGGGGATCAGGTTGCGCACGCCGTCGGCGTCGCCCACGACGACCCCGCCGAAGCCCCACTCCGACCTTCAACACGTCGGTCAGCAGCCGCCGGTTCGCGTGCATCGGCCGGCCGCCGACGGTGTTGAAGGCCGCCATGACGGATGCCGCGCCCTCCTCCACGACCGCGCGGAACGGCTCGAGGTGCACGTTCCGCAGGCGGTGCTCCGAGGCATCCACCGTGTTGTAGTCGCGGCCGCCCTCGGGCTGCCCGTACCCGACGAAGTGCTTGGCGGTGGCCGCGATCGCATCGGATGCCGCGAGGGTCTCGCCCTGGTAGCCGCGCACCATCGCGCGCCCCATCTCGGCCGTGAGGTGCACGTCCTCGCCGAAGCCCTCGACCACGCGACCCCACCTCGGATCACGGGAGACGTCGACCATCGGCGAGAACGTCCAGTTCACACCGGCCGATCTCGCCTCGGCGGCGGCGAGGTGGGCGAGATGCTCGACGAGCGCCGGATCGAAGCTCGCCGCCTGCGCCAGCGGGACGGGCCCGATCGTGCGGTGTCCGTGGATGACGTCGAGCCCGACCAGCAGCGGGATGCCGAGCCGGGTCCCCTCCACGGCCACGCGTTGGAGCGCGTTGGTCGCGGACGCCGAACGGGGCCAGAACACCGAGCCGATCCCGTCGCGCACGAGCTGCTCTGCAGCGCCCTGGTCGGGTCGGAACACGATCTGCAGCTGGCCGAGCTTCTCGGCCCAGGTGAGCTCGTCGAGGAGCATCCGGATGCGTCGGCTCTGCGGCATGGCGGTGGGGGTCCTTCCTGTGCGGCGGGCGTGGTCTGCGTGACCGGCGGGTTCCGGTGGGAGCCGGGCTGGAACGCGGCTGCCGCCCGGGGCACGAGGCACCGGGCGGCAGCCGATCGACGACCGGGTCCTACTGGTCCCAGGCCGCGTCCATCTCGTCGAGGATCGCGTCCACCGTCTTCTGTCCGGTGAGGAGGCCCTGCACGCCGACGCCGAGGGCGTCGTAGACGGCCGGGTTCGGCCAGGTCGCGTTCGGCAGGCCGGTGTAGGCGCCGGACTCGAGCAGGTCGCCGACCGGCTGGTACACCGGAAGGAGGGTGTCGGCGCTCACGCCGGTGATCGGCACGGCTCCGGAGAGGTCGGCGTACTGCTGCGCCTGCTCGGGCTCGGCGACCCAGTCGAGGAACTCCTGCGCGGAGGCCTTCGCGCCGTCCTCGGCCGCGGCGTTGATCGCCCAGGCGTAGTTGGCGGAGGCGAGCATGAAGTCGCCCTGGCCCTCGGCCGGCGGGAACGCCTGGATGTCGGTCTCGAGGCCGGCGCCGGCGTTGATCGAGGTCGCCGCCGAGCCGGGAACGGCCGCGCTCAGGGACGTGCCCCCGCCGATGCCGTTCGTGATCGAGTCGAACGAGCCGCCTGCGGCACCGTCCTGGAAGCAGCCGCCGTCGTTCATCGCGACGATGTCCTCGAGCGCCTGCTTCCAGCCACTGTCGGCGAAGGTGACGTCACCGGCCGCGCGCTGCTCGTTCCAGTCGGGCGTCTCCTCGTACACGCGGGTCGCCGAGACGATCTGCGCGAGGAGCCCCGTGTTGAACGCGACGGATCCGGCGAGTGCGGTGAAGCTCTTGCCGCCGTCCCGCGCCGTCGTGCACGCCGCCAGCAGGTCGTCGAACGTCGCCGGGAACTCGTCGACGCCGACCTCTTCGGCGGCAGCGGGGTTGTAGACGAAGCCGACGGGCGAGAGCGAAGTCGGCTGTCCGTAGATCTCGCCGTCCACCTCGTAGAGCGACTCGGTGCCCTCGGGGATCACGCCGGCTGAGGTGTCGTCGAGCGGCTCGAGGAAGCCTGCATCGGCGAGCGTGATCACCGAGATCGGCTGGCCCGTTCCCGGGGAGAGGATGGCGACGTCAGCCGCGTTGCCGGCCTGGAACTGCGTCGTGACCTGCGTGTTGTACGCGTCGGAGGGGTAGGGGATCACTTCGATCTCCGTGCCGGTCTCCTCGGTGTAGGCGGCGGCCATCTGGGCGTAGAAGTCGTCGGCGTCGTTCGCCTGGGCGACCATGATGCTGAAGCCGTCGGCGGAGGCGTCGTCGGTGCTGCCTGCGTCGCCGCCGCCGGAACAGCCGGCGAGGACCATGACTCCGGCGACGGGAGCCGCGAGGAGCGACCACCGAAGCGGCTTGGATGCGGGGTGCTGTGACATTTCGGACCTTTCGTGACGTCGTTGTCGCCAGCCCTGACGCTGGCTCGGCCGCTGGCCGCAGATCCAGCCTGACACACATTCGCATGATTCTGACATTAGTATCGGTTATGTGGGGCAATAGTCCCAGCTGATCCGGTCGCGCGCCCGTCCTACGGCGTCGACTCCGCGACCAGCACGACGGGGCCCGACAGCCCGGCGGGAAGCGGGTCCGCGGTCGGCTCGAACACGGCCGTCATCGGCGCGAGGATGCCTCCGCTCGGCGCGCCCGCCTCGGCGATGAGCCGGTTGCGCCACGGAGTGGCGACCTCGACCTCGACGATGTTGCCGCCGGGGCGCAGCGCGGCGGTGACGTCGACGCGGAAGGGCGGCGTCCAGGCGATCCCGCAGTCGGCACCGTTGACGGTGACGCGTGCGAGGTCGCGAACGGTCCCGAGATCGAGCAGGAGGCGGTCGGCCTCGAGCTGTTCCGCGGTCATGGCGATCTCGAGCCGGTAGGTCCCGATGCCCGAGAAACCCCTCGCGTCCTCGAACTCGGTCCACAGTCGCGGGCGGGGAGCCATGGCGAATGGCGGGTTCCCCGGCAGCGTGAGCTCCCAGTTCCCCTCGAGTGGAAGCGGCTCCCCGCGCAGCGGTGCGACCGGCGGTGCGGAGGCCGGCAGCACGAACACGGAGCCGAACGATGGGAGGCGCGAGGGCGTACTGGTCGCCGCCGTCGGAGGACGGCTGAGCGAGTGGGAGCGGAACGGTGCGGACCTCGACCGGATCCCAGGCGACGAGCGGCGCCGGCGTCTCCGACGCCCGGGAGGCATCCGTGGTGCGGAGTCGGAGCTCGATCGGCTCGCCGGTCGGGTTGGCGAGGAACGTCACCCGCCGGCCGTCGATCAGTCGCGAGATCTGCCGCACAGGCGGCCCGTCGACCTGGAGCGCGGGTCGCATGCCGAGTTCGGCGAGGGCGGAACCGAGATCCGCGGTGGCGAGGACGCGTCCCCGCGTGCGCGGCTCGGTCCAGATCCGGTCGCAGGCGTCGTCGAAGACGCGTCGATCGTCGCCGAGCGACGGCGAGCCCACCGGCCGGATGCCGACGAGCGTCGCTCCGTGGTCGAGGAGCCGCTCGATCGCCAGGAGGGTCGACAGCGTCATCCGCTCGCTCGACCCGCCGAGGTAGAGCAGGCGATACGTCGCGCCGTCGGCGACCACGGCACCGCCCTCGACGCGAAGGACGTCGGTCACGGCATCCGGACCCACGTAGTCGAAGTCGAAGCCGGCCGGAACCGTGGTGTCGAACTCGTGCTCGAAGAGGCCGGTCACCGGGGCCTCCTCGCCGACGAAGACCGCGACGTCGACCGCCGGCGTGCCCATGCTCAGCAGCGCCGAGCAGCGCGCGAGGTAGTCGATCCACGGGCGGGCGAGGCCCGACCAGGTCTCGTTGACCGTGAACGCCTGCCCGAGGAACGGCGCGAGGGCGATGCCGGGCGGGGGAGCCGCGATGGGCTGGTGCGGCGAGGTGTGGATGCAGAATCGCGTGACGCCGAGGGCGAGCTGCAGGTCGGCGACGTGCTTGAGCGTGCGCGGAGTGGACGCCCACGGCCGGTCGAACGACGTGAACGCCTCCGCGCCGACCCACGGCTTGCCGTGGACGTGCGCGACCGAGGACGCGCCCTTCAGGTCGGCGACGTACGTCGGGAGTGGGCCGCTCTCGGCATCGAACGTCCACATCGCGCCCATCGGCACGTCGGCGTGCGAGCGCATGGCGAGGTCGTCGCCCAACTGCGGCCGTCCGTCCTCGAGCGCCTCGGCGTAGTAGCCCATGCCGCGCCGATGCGCCTCCGCGGCGAGCGTGCCGTAGTACTCGTCGGCGAGGAGTTCCGCGATCGTGCGTCGGTAGTCGTACAGGAACCGATCGGAATCCTCCGGCGCTCCCACCAGGTAGCCGGCGAGGGCGGGGAGCCAAGGCCGTGCGTCGTAGCCGCGACGGCGCTCGAAGTGGTCGAGGATCGCCTCCGTCCAGTTCTGGGGGCCGGCCTCGATGCTGTCGCTGAGCAGTGCGGCGAAGCGGGGCGCGGCCGTGGACGGCTCGTCGCCGTCGCCGCCATCGCCGTCGCCGACCCCGAACCGGCGGAGATGCGTGTCGAGGTACGCCCGCACGCGCTCGCCGTCGAGCTTGTCGACCTCGAGGCCCGTCGCGTCCGCGGGTGCGGGGCCGTTCGTCTGCCCGGTGAGCGATGCGCCGAGGCGGAGCACGGTCCAGTCGCCCGGGGGTGCGTCCCAGTGCAGCACGCCGTCGCGCACGTGGTCGGTCAGGTCGACGACCGTGGTCGGATCGACCGAGCCGAGGTCGACGCGCGGGTCGGTCGGCACGGCGAAGTAGTCGGCGACGACGCCGAAGCCGGCCTTGGCCTCGGCGCGATGGACGCGCCCACCCGTGCGCAGGGCGAACTCCGAGACCTCGAAGGTGTCGGCCGTGCGGAGCACGGGAGGCCGGCGCACGCCGTCGGCGAGCGGCGGCAATGCGTCGGCCGCGCTCGATCCCGACAGCACCAGGCGGAACCTCCGCGCGGTGACGGCGGGGAAGCTCACGGTCCGGGCCGGGATGGAGTCAGGCGGCAGCTCCGCGACATCCCGGTACTCGACGCCGTCGTCGCTCGCCTGCAGCACCGCGGATGCCGGCGGCGCGGCGCCGAAGCCGCGCGGTCCCGGCAACCCCACCACGACCGAGCGCACCGTGACGGGATGTGCGAACTCCTGCTCGATCCAGGCCGTCGACCAGCCGTCGGGGTCCCGCGGCAGGGCGAGCGTGCGGTCGAACGAACCGTCGGTGAGGCATGACCAGTCGTCGATCGGCGCCGAAGCGCGGACGCGGACGGGCGTCAGCACCTCGAGCGACGGGTCGACGGGGAACGCCAGCACGCGCCAGTCCGTGGCCCAGCCGACGCCGCCGGGTGGGGCACCCCATCGCGGGCAGTCCTGGTAGAGGCCCGGCACCGCGGGCAGCGGCGCCAGCGCGACCTCGACCCGCCCGCCGCCGCTGACGACCTGCTCCGACCAGACGACCTTCTTCATCGCGTCGGCGGGCTCGACCCACGGCCCGCCGGCGGCGCTCCACCCCGACGAGGTCGCGACGGCGAGTTCCATGCCGAGCTCCGACGCCGTGCGCACCGCCGTGTCCACGGCCTCGTCCCAGGCCTCGGACCCGGGCCGAACCGCAGCGGGGACCACCAGCGGTCCGCCCATCCCGCCGTCGAAGACCTGCACGCCGCGTACGCCGACGTCGTGGAGCCAACGGAGGTCGCGCTCGATGCCCTCGGGATCGACATTCCCGTCCATCCAGTGCCACCACGCGCGTGGGCGTGCCGCGTCGGGCGGATCGACGAAGGCGAGCCAGACCGGGTCGGCCTCGGCCTCGGACCCGGCCTCGGGCCATGGCGACTGGTGCTCCTTCACAGGGTGCCATCCTTCCAGTCGAGGGTCGCAACGGATGGTGCCACCACTTATACGCGATATTGGGAAGACTAATGTGTCTTTCCGACGCAAGTGTGCCAGAGTTGCCGTAGGGCGCCCCATTGCACAGCGGAGCGCGTGACGACGAGGTCAGAGAGCAGATGACAGTGACGATCGACGAGAGCAGCACTCGCACACTCACCGTGCCGCCCGAGGCGTGGAACACTCCGCCGCCGCGGAAGCGCGGCAAGAAGCCGCTCATCAGCTTCGGTCACTGGTGGTGGGCCCTTCCGGCCGTCGTCCTGGTCATCGCGGTCCACTACGTCGCGACGCTGACCGGCGGCTTCTTCGCCTTCACCGACTGGACCGGCCTCGGCGACTGGTCCTTCATCGGCCTCGACAACTTCGAGCGGATCTTCCAGGATCCCCTGATGCTCGGCGCCGTGGGGAACACGCTGTTCCTCGCGTTCGCCTCGGTGATCCTCACGAACGTCGTCGGCCTGCTCTTCGCGCTCGCGATCAACCGCATGCTCAAGTCGCGGTACATCCTGCGGACGCTCCTGTTCATGCCCGTGGTGCTCAGCCCGCTGGCCGTCGCCTACGTCTGGAAGTTCATCTTCCAGTTCGACGGACCCCTCAACGGCTTCCTCGGCCTGATCGGACTCGAGGGCATGCAGAAGGTCTGGCTCGCCGATCCGACGTGGTCGATCTGGGCCATCCTGATCACCGTCGTCTGGCAGCAGACCGGATTCACCATGGTCATCTACCTGGCCGGACTGGCGAGCGTCCCGATCGAGGTGGAGGAGGCCGCGGCGCTCGACGGCGCCGGCATCTGGGGGCGGTTCCGGTACGTCATCGTCCCGGCCATCCGCCCGTCGATCGCCATCGCGACCACGCTCGGCATCATCCAGGGCCTGCGCATCTTCGACCAGATCCTGGCCCTCACCGGCGGCGGTCCGGCCGGCGCCACCGAGACGCTGGCGACCCAGGTCTACAAGCAGGCGTTCTCGCTGGGTCAGTTCGGCTTCGGCTCGGCGCTCGCGCTCGTGCTCACCGTGATCATCCTCGCGTTCGCCATCCTCCAGCAGTACCTCACCCGCGACCGCGACGCAGGAAAGGCCTGATCTCATGTTCCGCTACACCAAGGCCACCGCTGCCCGGGAAGTGCTCGTCTGGGTCGTCACCCTGATCGGGCTGCTGCCCTTCTACCTCCTCGTGGTGACGGCGTTCAAGACCGACCAGGAGGTGCTCACGACCAGCGCGGTCGCACCGCCGTCGTCGATCGACTTCAGCGCGTTCGTCGAGGTGCTCACGACGACCGGGCGCAACAGCATCCCGATGAGCATCCTCAACAGCGTCATCATCACCGCGGGGGCGATCTTCGGCCTCGTCCTGCTCGGTTCGGTCGCGGCGTACGTGATCGCCCGGCGCACGCGGGCCTGGACGAACCTCACCTACTACCTGGTGCTGATCGCGATCATCCTGCCCGCCCAGCTGGGCACCGTGCCGCTCTACATCGGCGCGCGCACGGTCGGCCTCACCGGCAACGCCCTCGGCATGATCCTGCTCTGGATCGGGATCCTGCTGCCGCTGTCGGTCTTCCTCTACGCGAGCTTCTTCCGTGGGCTGACGACGGAGTACGAGGAGGCCGCGGTCATCGACGGGGCGTCGCCGACCCAGGCGTTCTTCCGCGTGGTGCTCCCGCTGATGTCGCCGGCCACCGGAACCGTCGCGATCCTCGCCGGGCTGATCGTCTGGAACGACTTCTTCAACTCGCTGATCTTCCTCGGCGGGTCCGAGACCCAGACGCTCCCGGTCGCGATGTACACCTACGTCGGCGGCCTGGTCTCGGCGTGGAACAAGATCTTCGCCGTCGTGATCATCTCGATGGTGCCGATCCTGCTCTTCTACATGTTCGCGCAGAAGCGGTTCATCCAGGGCTTCGCCGGCGGCCTGAAGGGCTGAGGGGTCCCACCGTGACCACCGACAACCGCGCCGCCTTCGAGCGGTTCGTCGACCTCTTCTACACGCAGAAGCGGGTCGCGGACGCCTTCGCCGGCCTGGTCGCCGACGACTATCGCCAGCACAATCCGACGATCATCGACGGACCGGCGGCCGCGATCGAGATGCTCACCCCGAAGTTCGACGGTTCGCCCGACGCCAGGTTCGAGGTGCAGCGCATCCTCGTCGACGGCGACCTCGCGATGGTGCACGTGAAGGCCACGCGCCCGGGGGCACCGGATGCCGCGGTCGCCGACATCTACCGCTTCGAAGACGGCCGCATCGTCGAGCACTGGGACGTGCTCCAACCCGTCCCGGCGGGCGCCGTCCACGACCATCCCATGTTCTGAAGAACACCGCCTGAAACACCCTGACCACCACCGCCTGACCTCCATCGCATCCACGAAGGGCACACCCATGTACGAACTTGCGCCGAATATCGACCTCCTCTTCACCGAAGCAGGCGAAAGCCACGCCGACCGCGTGCGTGCCGCCGCGGCATCCGGCTTCACCGCCGTCGAGATGTGGGGACCGACCGGCGCCGACGCGCCCGCCACCCCGAAGGACCTCCCGGCGCTGAAGGCGGCGCTCGAAGAGACCGGCACGCAGCTGACCGCGCAGCTCGCCGAGCCGCGGACGCAGTTCATGATCCCGCCGTGGGACCACTCGGAGTTCTTCCGCAAGCTCGATGAGGGTGTGGAGATCGCGCACTTCCTCGGAACGCCCTCGCATGGTGGTCGGCAGCGGAACCGGATTCGGCGGCTGGAAGCGCCAGGTGCAGCTCGACAAGCTCATCGAGATCTACCAGAAGGCCATCGCGCAGATCGACGGTTCGGGCATCACCTTGGTCCTCGAGCCGGTGAACATCCGCGTCGACCACCCGGGCGCCCTGCTCGATCGCACGTCCGAGGCCGTGTACGTCGCGCGCGGCGTCGACTCGCCGTTCTTCGGCGTGCTCTACGACCTCTACCACTCGACCGTCGAGGGCGAGGATGTCGCGGCCGAGCTCGCGAACGCGGGCGACCTGATCCGGTACGTGCAGCTCGCCGACGCGCCCGGCCGCGGCGAGCCCGGCACCGGGTCGATCGACTGGCGCGGCCCGGCTGGGCGACCTGCGCGCCTCGGGCTACGACGGGCCGATCGGGCTCGAGTACTACCCGCAGACCGCGTCGGCCGAGTCGGTCAAGCTCATCCAGCGGTTCGCGGCGGCGGCATGAGCGCAGTCACCCGTCTCCCGGTATCCCGCCGCCGTCGACGTCGCCATCGTCGGCAGCGGCCCGACCGGCGCGGCCTACGCCCGCATCCTGAGCGAGGAGGCGCCGGGGCTGACCATCGCCATGTTCGAGGCGGGACCCGACGGTGTCCGACCCGCCAGGAGCGCACGTCAAGAACATCGAGGATCCCGCGCGGCGCGCGGCGGCCCAGCGCGCCTCGGAGGGACCGGGCGCGGGCGCCGACACGGTCAGCTCGCCCGGCGCGGTGAAGAGCGGGGAGCGACGGGCTCGGCCCGGGCACCTTCCTCCTCGACGACGGCTACGCCTTCGCCGGCGAGGACGGCCTGCCCGTCGCGGCGATGTCGACGAACGTCGGCGGCATGTCCGCGCACTGGACGGCGGCGTGCCCGCGGCCTGGCGGGAGCGAGCGCATCGCGTTCCTCCCCGACCTCGACGAGCTGCTCGACGAGGCCGACCGCCTGCTCGGCGTGACGACCGACGCGTTCGACGGCTCGCCGTTCGGCGCCGTCGTGCGCGAGCGCCTCGCCGCCGTCGTCGACGACGACCGTGAGCCGGCGGCGCGAGTGCAGCGGATGCCGCTGGCGGTGCACCGGCGCGCCGATGGCCGCCTGGTCTGGTCGGGCTCCGACATCGTGCTCGGCGATGCGACCCGGGCGAACGCGAACTTCCAACTTCTCGATGAATCCCTCGTGACCCGTGTGCTGGTGGACGACGGTCGCGCGGCGGGCGTCGAGGTGCGCGACGTCCGATCGGGGGAGACGCACACCGTGCGCGCCCGGGTCGTGGTGGTCGCCGCCGACGCGCTGCGCACTCCGCAGCTGCTGTGGGCGTCCGGCATCCGGCCCGACGCGCTCGGTCGCTACCTCAACGACCAGGCGCAGGTGGTGTTCGCGGCGCGCATTCGCGACGCCGAGCGCCTCGCGCCCGTCGGCGCCGGCGACCAGGTGGCCGCGGCCGGCACGCTGAGCGAGCAGAGCGGCGTGAGCTGGGTGCCGTACACCGACGAGATGCCGTTCCACGGCCAGATCATGCAGCTGGATGCCTCGCCGGTGCCGCTCGCCGACGACGATCCCGTCGTACCGGGGTCCATCGTGGGCCTCGGCCTGTTCTGCGCGAAGGACCTGCAGGCCGACGACCGCATCGAGTTCGCGGACGACGCGACCGACGCCTACGGCATGCCCGCGATGCGGATCCACTACCGCCTCACCGATCGCGACCACGAGGTGCTCGAGCGCGCCCGGCAGGAGATCGTGCGCCTCGGCGCCGCCGTGGGCGACCCGCTCGACCCGCGGCCGTTCACCATGCCGCTCGGCGCCTCCCTGCACTACCAGGGCACGACGCGCATGGGCGAGGTCGACGACGGCGAGAGCGTGTGCGGTCCCGACAGCGAGCTCTGGCAGGTCGACGGCGTGTACGTCGCCGGCAACGGCGTCATCCCGACCGCCACGGCCTGCAATCCGACCCTCACGAGCGTCGCGCTCGCGGTCCGCGGGGCGCGCCGAATCGCTCGAGATCTCGCGACGGAGTGAGTGCCAAGTCTTGCTTATGTCCAAAACAGACATTAGAATGAGGAAATCATGACAAAGAAGTCCGGCGGCATCGTTCCGCCCCTGACGAGGAGGTCGCGGTGATCCCCGATCGCATCATCGAGCCGAACACGCTCACGACCGACGGCCGCCGCGCCGAGGTCGAGGTCCGCATCCCGTGGTACCGGGCACTGCCCGGCTCGTGCATCGCCGGCGCCGTCCTCCGCATCGACGGCGTGCCGGCCGCAGAGGACTCGCTGCGCTGGACGATGAACGGCCGCACCTTCCGGTTCGAGGACCTGGTCGACGAGACCGGCGAGTGGTGGTTCCCGACCGACTCCGCCGTGCTGTCGGGCGAAGTCCCCGTCGAGGCCGGCGAGGCCGAGCACCGGGTCGACGTCGACCTGCAGCTCTACATCCCCTACATCGTCATCGGCGAGAACGAGGTGCTCCACATCGAGGAGCACGACACCAAGACCATGAAGGCGGTGGCGGCATGAGCCCGACGCTCGGGACGCCCATCCAGGGCGTCACCCTCTACAGCTTCACGCGCGCGTTCCACGGGCGCGAGTACGACCTCGAGGGCCTGATCCGCAAGGTCGCCGCCGACGGCTACGGCCCCGGCCTCGAGGTCATCGGCTTCTCGAGCTTCCGCGGCTTCCCCGACATCGACGACCGCTTCGCCGGGCTGGTTCCGCGACCTCGTCGACGAGGTCGGCCTGGTCACCACGTCGCTCGCGGTGAACGCCGACATCGGCATCCATCGCGATCGCCTCCTCACGCAGGACGAGCTCATCGAGTACATGCGCCGCCAGATCGCGGCGGCCGCGAAGCTCGGCTTCCCCATCGCCCGCGTGCAGATCTCGCTCACGCCCGACTCGATGGAGCAGCTCGCACCGGTCGCCGAGGAGTACGGCGTGACCCTCGCGCTCGAGGTGCACGCCGACCAGTACGCCTCGCACCCGCGCATCCTCGCGCTGCGCGACCGCTACGAGCAGGTCGGCTCCCCGTTCCTCGGGTTCACCATGGACTGGGGCGCCACCGTGCCGGGCTTCGCCCCGTCGCTGCTCGAGGCCTACCGCCGCCGCGGCGCGTCCGACGAGCTGCTCGCGAAGATCGTCGACCTGTGGAACGAGTACTACGAGCAGGGCCCGCCCGCCGACCAGGCCGACCACGGCCGCCGCTTCGGATCGTTCATCGGCCTCGCCGCGCAGAACGGCCGCCCCGACCTCGGCATCGACTTCGCGATCAACGGCACCGGCCTCTTCGGCCCGGCACGCGTCGACGACTGGCTCGAGATCATGCCGTGGATCCGGCACGTGCACGGCAAGTTCTTCGGCATCGACGAGACCGGCGAGGAGCCCTCGGTGCCGGTGCGCGACCTCGTGCGCCTGCTCGTCGAGCAGGGCTACTCGGGCGCGATCTCGAGCGAGTACGAGGGCTGGCACTGGAACCACTGGCAGAGCCCGTTCGACATCATCCGCGGCGAGCAGGCCGTGCAGCGCTCGGCCGCCGAGGCCGCGGGCTCCCGCATGATCACGGATGCCGCGGAAGCGCGCCGCATCCTCGACGCCCACCTCGCGCAGCCGGTCCGCGGCTGACCCCCCCCTTCGACAAGCTCAGGGACACAGAAATGACTGAAGACAACGGCATCGCCGGCACCGGGATCAAGCTCGGGATCACCCTCTACTCGCTCACCTCCGAGTTCGCCGCGGGGCTCTACACGCCCGAGACCCTCATCAAGGCCGCGGCCGATCACGGGCTCGGCCCGGGCATCGAGTTCAATATCGCGCAGATGCTGCGGACCTACCCGGACGTGGACGACGAGTTCGTGAAGCTCTGGTTCGACAGCATGGACCGGTTCGGCCTCGAGCCGAGCGCGGTCGGCACGAACCTCGACATGGGGCGCCGCAAGGACCGCGACATGACGCCCGACGAGGAGCACGACTTCCTCGCTCGGCAGCTGAAGACCGCGAACACGCTCGGCTTCAAGAAGATCGTCATCCGTTCCGCAGGCAAGGAGCTCCTGCGCAGCCTCCTGCCGCTCGCGGAGAAGTACGACCAGAAGCTCGGCTACGAGATCCACGCCCCCTCGGGTCCGAACAACCCGCAGGTGCTGCAGATCCGCGAGCTGTACGAGGAGCTCGACAGCGACCGACTCGGGTTCACCGCCGATTTCTCGTCGACGATGCACAGCCTGTCTCCGACACTCCTGCGCACGCTCGGCCAGATGGGGATGCCCGAGGAGTACTTCGCCGTCATGGACGAGATCTGGCACGAGCCGACGCCGATGCACGTCCGCAATCAGAAGTTCGAGGACTTCCTGACCTCGGAGAACTTCGACTTCGCGCGCCTCGGCCCGTTCACGCGCCTGGCGTTCAACATGCACGGTCTCGTGCCGCCGGAGGAGTGGCTCGACATCATGCCGCAGATCTTCCACGTGCATGCCAAGTTCTACGACATCGACGAGAACGGCGATGAGCCCGCCATGGACATCCCGCGCATCGTCCGCCAGTTCGTCGAGGGCGGGTACCAGGGGTACCTCTCCAGCGAGTGGGAGGGCCATGCGTTCTCCGACCTGGGCGAATCCGACCCCATCGACCTCGTCAAGAAGCAGCACGCGCTGATGCGTCGTGCGATCGAAGAGAGCGTCGCGCAGACGGCGACCCCGGTCTGAGGCCGGCAGAACGGAAGGAGCACCATGTCGGACACCGTGGTCGAGGCATCCCTCACCGAACTCCAGGCCGAACTGGCAACGCTGCGCGAAGAGGTCGGCGTCGTGCGCGCGCTCGCCCAGCGCGCCGAAGACCGTGGGGCGGTGGAGAACCTCTTCAACCGCTACATGTACCTGCACAACGCGTTCCAGGACGAGCAGATCATCCCGCTCTGGGTCGCCGAAGGCACGCCCGGCATCCGGGCCCGCTACACCAACGCCGGTCAGTACACCACGTGGGAGAGCGTGACCCGCTATCACCGCGATCGGCCGAGCCCCGAAGGCAAGCTCATCCTCCACGCGACCACGACCCCGGTCATCGAGGTCGCCGCTGACGGCGAGACCGCGAAGGGCGTGTGGCTCATGGCCGGCACCGAGTCGGGACTCACCGACCCGAAGGTGGCCGAAGCGTTTCCCGACATGTACTCGCCGAACGAGGTCCTCGGCAAGAAGGTGTGGGCGCACTGGGTGTGGTGCAAGTACGCCATCGACTTCCTCAAGCAGGACGGCGAGTGGAAGTTCTGGAAGTTCCGCTGCTACGAGCTCGCCCGCGCCCCGTTCGAAGAGAACTGGGTCAGCTTCGGCCTGAAGAACCAGGGCGCGTTCGACCTCGACCTCATGTACTTCGGCGACGACGGCAAGCCCGTGTTCATGCCGCCCGCCGATGAGCCGGTGCCCAGCACGAACCACCCGTACAGCCCCACGACGGTGCAGAAGCTCGAGCCGGCGCCGCCGGTCGCGCACGACACCTTCGAAGACACCTTCAAGTAGGGACCGATCATGGCCACGCACAATTCCCTCTTCTCCGAGAAGGACGTCCGTCGCACCGCCGACGGCATCGCCGTCTCGGTTCAGCTTCCCTGGTACCGCAGCCTCTGGCTGTCGGCCGTCGACGACGTCGCGGCATCCGTCAACGGCGTGGAGGTGCCCAAGGACCGCCTGCGCTTCGAACTCCAGGGCCGCAGCTACGCGATCGCCGAGCTGCCCGACCAGTGGGAGACGCTCTGGTTCGTCGCCGACCGGCCCGATGTCGTGATCTCCCTCGACGATGCACCAGTGGCGGGCGAGAAGATCACCGTCGAGGTCGTCCTCACGATGCGTCTGCTGTACATGCAGATCATGCCGGGCGTCGATGGAGGGCCCGGTCGGTACGTCACCAACCGCGTCCCGGTGGAGCGAGAGGTCGTGCTGGCATGAGCGGACGCTCCGGGTCGCGATGATCGGCCACGGCTTCATGGGCGCCGCCCACTCGCAGGGGTGGCGCACGGCACCGCGCGTGTTCGACCTGCCCGCCGAGCCCGAGATGGCCGTCATCGTCGGTCGCAACGCCGACGCAGTGGCGGATGCCGCAGCCAAGTGGGGCTGGGCCGAGTCCGCCACCGACTGGCGCGAGGTGATCGCCCGCGACGACATCGACATCGTCGACATCGTCACGCCGGGGGACTCGCACGCCGAGATCGCCATCGCCGCGCTCGAGGCGGGCAAGCACGTGCTGTGCGAGAAGCCGCTCGCGAACACGGTCGCCGAGGCCGAGGCGATGGCGGATGCCGCTGCTCGCGCTGCGGCACGCGGCATCCGTGCCATGGTCGGCTTCACGTACCGGCGCGTTCCGGCCGTGACCTTCCTGCGCGACCTGATCGCGCAGGGTGCGGTGGGCCGCATCGCTCAGGTGCGTGCCAGCTACCGGCAGGACTGGCTGGTCGACCGCGACATGCCGCTCGCGTGGCGCCTGCAGAAGGAGCACGCCGGCTCGGGTGCCCTCGGCGACATCGGCGCGCACGCCATCGACCTGGCGCAGTTCGTCACGGGGATGAAGCTCGAGAAGGTCTCGGGCGTCGTCGACACGATCGTGAAGCAGCGCCCGCTGCAGGGCGCCGGCTCGGGGCTCTCGGGCACGGCCGCCGAGGGCTACGGCGAGGTCACCGTCGACGACGTCGCGATCTTCACCGGTCGCTTCGAGGGCGGCGTGCTCGGGTCGTTCGAGGCGACGCGCTTCGCGACCGGGCGCAAGAACGCGCTCTCGATCGAGGTCTCGGGCGACAAGGGCGCGCTCGCGTTCGACCTCGAGGACCTGAACTCCCTGTGGTTCTACGACCGCACGGCGCCGAACCAGCTGCAGGGCTTCACGAAGATCCTCGTGACCGAGTCGGAGCATCCGTACGTCGCGGCCTGGTGGCCCGCCGGCCACATGCTCGGCTACGAGCACGGCTTCAGCCACCAGGTGAAGGACCTCGTCGAGGCCATCGACGCCGGCACCGACCCGCATCCCACATTCGCCGAGGGGCTGCAGGTGCAGCGCGTGCTCGCGGCGGTCGAGCAGAGCTCTGCCGATGACTCCGCGTGGGTGCGGGTCGCGTCGGATTCCCTCGCACGGACCTCCTAGGAGACCACGATGACGCGACCGATCACCCTGTTCACCGGCCAGTGGGCCGACCTGCCGCTCGAGGAGGTCGCGCGCCTCGCCTCGGAGTGGGGCTACGACGGCCTCGAGGTGGCCTGCTGGGGCGACCACCTCGACCCGTGGCGCTGGGACGACGACGCATACGTGCAGGGGCGCCTCGACCTGCTCGACCGCTACGGCCTGAAGGTGTGGGCGATCTCGAACCACCTGAAGGGCCAGGCGGTGTGCGACGATCCGATCGACGAGCGGCACCGCGACATCCTGTCGGATCGTGTGTGGGGCGACGGCGAGCCCGAGGGCGTCCGCCGTCGCGCGGCCGAGGAGATGCAGCACACGGCGCGCCTCGCTGCGAAGCTCGGGGTGAAGACCGTCGTGGGATTCACCGGGTCGAGCATCTGGAAGTACGTCGCGATGTTCCCGCCTGCCTCGCAGGCGCTCGTCGACGCGGGGTACGAGGACTTCGCCGCGCGCTGGAACCCGATCCTCGACGTGTTCGATGAGGTGGGCGTGCGTTTCGCTCACGAGGTGCATCCGAGTGAGATCGCCTACGACTACTGGACCACCGTGCGCACGCTCGAGGCGATCGGCCACCGCGAGGCGTTCGGGCTCAACTGGGACCCGTCGCACTTCATGTGGCAGGACCTCGACCCGGTCGGCTTCATCCTCGAGTTCGCGGACCGGATCTACCACGTCGACTGCAAGGACGTGAGGCTCAACGTCGGCAACGGCCGGAACGGCCGGCTCGGCTCGCACCTCGCCTGGGCCGACCTGCGCCGCGGATGGGACTTCGTGTCGACGGGCCGCGGTGACGTGCCGTGGGAGAAGAGCTTCCGCGCGCTCAACGCGATCGGCTACGACGGCCCCATCTCGGTCGAGTGGGAGGACGCCGGCATGGACCGCCTGGTCGGCGCGCCCGAGGCGATCGAGTTCGTGAAGCGAAACGCGTTCGCGGCGCCCGAGGCGGCGTTCGACGCGGCGTTCAGCACCCGGTAGCGCTGGCGGTAGTCGTGTCAACCGGCGTCGCCGTGGGAAGCACTGTTGCGCCCGCTTACCCCGCGCGACGCGCCCGATTCGTTCGGCGCGATGGCCATCAAGCGTCGACGAACTCCACCCGCGCCGGTATCGGCTTGGGCTCTGGCTCGAAGGCCGGTTCCGGCAGCAGTACCAACCCACTCACGGAGTTCGCGGCCTCCGCGAGAAGCTCGAGCCAGAGCCGGTTGAGCACCGGTCGCCGGTTGCCGGAGTACACGAACTGGAGGGGCGTCTGAGGGCTGACCCACATGCAGTGCATCCGACCTTCGTCACGGATGGTGATCGCGAAGTGCTCCCTGCGTCTGAGCTTGTTGATCATCACGACCTGGAGATGTGCCAACGTCCGGTCGTCGACCTCGATCGCACGACCCTGGTCATAGAGGAATTGACCCATGCTGCACCTCGCCTACGAACACACACGCAACCGAAGAAACCAACCGGACGCGCGCGCAGGCGACTAACACAACGGGTCACTCGGCGGGGTCCGGGCCAAGCACTCGCCGACATGATAATCCCGCCAAGCCTCGGGTGTCGAGAGGGCAAACTCGGATCGAATCCTGTGGTGGGAAGTCGCCGCGCTACCCCGGTCATTCCGGAGAAGTTGTGCCGTCAGCCTGAGTGCGGAACGAGGGACTCGAACCCGACTGCTGGACGCGGCGCATGCACCAGGCCCGCCGCGGGCGGCGCACTGGCTCGCCGCTACGAGAATCGCGCCGAGATGACTGCGACAACGGCGACGCCGGCCATGACGAGCGCCATTGCTGCATAACCTCCGAGGCCAACCGCGACAACGGGCCCAAGCGCTGGGCCGAGTGCGGAGACCGCGGTGATCGGTGCCGCGAACACGCCGTTGATCGAGCCATAGTTCCGCGTTCCCCATCGATCGGCGACAGCCGACCCTTGCACGAGTGTCTGGGCACCACGGACGGCTCCCGCCGCCATCCCGATCACGATGAGCAGCCACGGCGGACCGGGCACGAGCGCCATCAGCCCCAGCAACACGACCGCGAGCCCGGACGTCGCGATGAGCGGCACCCACGGCGCACTCCGATGCGGGAGCGCCACGTACACGAGTCGACCGATGACCTGGCCGGCGCCGAGCAGCCCGAGTGCCCATGCCGCGAGCTCGTACGTGAGGCCCTTCTCCATGTACAGCGGGATGATGGCGAGGGTCACGCTCAGCATCGCGATGGCGAGCGAGACCATCGAGAACTCCAGCGCCCAGAACCGCCTGGTTCGAACCACTGATGAGACGTGGTGCACCTGCTCGTCGGGATGCGGCGCCGGCAGTGGCGTCCAACGGTGCTCGAGGAACAGCCAGTGCAAGGGCAAGGTGAGGACGGCGAGCATGATCGCGAGCACGAGGAAGGTGGCGCGCCAGTCGAGCACGGTCAGGAGTCCGGCGACGATCGGCGCGAAGACCGTGGACGCGAGGCCGCCGGCGAGGGTGAGGATCGTCATCGCGCCCCTGCGCCCGTCGCCGTGACGGCGGGTGATCACGGTGAACGCGGCCTGGTAGAGCACGGCGGACTGCGCAAGCCCGCAGATGAGCCAGCCGGCTGCGAACACGAGCAGGTTCGGCGCGGCGCTCACAACGAGCAGTCCGATGGTCCCGACGAGGGCGCCGGCGGTCATCACGAGCCTGGGGCCGCGCTGGTCCAGCCTCCGACCCACGACGATGCCGGACAGGGCCGAGACGATGAGCCCGCCCGAGAAGGCCAGGGTGATCGCGGGAACGGTCCACCCGGTCTCGTCGGCGATCGCAGGCGCGGCGACGATGAGGGCGTAGTAGAGAATGCCCCAGCTGACGACCTGTCCGACCGAGAGCGCACCGAGCCGGACCCCGAGCCGGTGTTGCGTGGTCGGGGTGGCGGTCACCGTGACGCGGTGACGTCGAGCAGTTGCGAGAGCTGGCCGAGTGCGCCGGGGACGAGCTTGTAGTACGCCCAGGTGCCGCGCTTGCTGCGCGTGAGGAAGCCCGCCTCCATGAGGATCTTGAGGTGGTGCGACACGGTCGGCTGGCTGAGGCCGACCGGCTCGATGAGGTCGCAGACGCATGCCTCTTCGCCCTCGGATGCCGCGACGATCGACACGAGGCGCAGGCGTGTCGGATCGGCGAGTGCCTTGAGCTTGTGTGCCAGGTCCCCCGCTCGCTCCGCGTCGATCGCCTCGCGGGTCAGCGGAGTGCAGCATGCTGCGCTCTCGGGCTCGATCACCGGAAGCAACGTCGTCGACATGCATCGATCGTAACCTGAATATTGACAAACGTCGATGTAGTGCACACACTGAATATCGAAGTTCATCGATGCCATAGGAGGCCACCCGATCATGACCCTGATCGAGCTCACCGTTCCCAGCCAGCGCAACCGCGACCTGGACACCCTTCCCGTCGCGATCATCGGAGCCGGTCCCATCGGCCTGGCCGCAGCGGCGAACCTCGTCGAACGTGGCATCGACTTCGTGGTGTACGAATCGGGCGACGAGATCGCCGCCAGTATCCGACAGTGGGGCCACACGCGGCTGTTCTCGCCGTGGAAGCACGTGGTCGACCCCGCATCCCGGCGCCTTCTGGAGGCGACCGGATGGGAGCTCCCGTCTCCCGAGTCGCTGCCGACCGGCGCGGAGCTCGTCGAGCAGTACCTGGAGCCGCTCGCCGCGCTCGAGCCGATCGCCTCCCGGATCCGACTCGGTGTCACCGTCGACGCGATCACCAGGCAGGGCATGGACCGCACACGCACCGCCCGCCGCGCCGCGACGCCGTTCCTCTTGCGGACCCGCTCGGCCGACGGCGTGCAGGAGTCCACGGCGCGCGCCGTGGTCGACGCGTCGGGCACCTACGACCACGCGAACCCCCTCGCCTCGTCGGGTCTTGAGCCGCTCGGGCTGCCGGAGGTGGCCGACCGGGTCAGTCACGCCCTTCCCGACGTGCTCGGCCGCGAACGCGACCGGTTCGCCGGACGCCACACCACCGTGGTGGGGGCCGGTCACTCCGCCGCCAATACGCTCTTGGCGCTGGCGGAGCTGGCCGACCAGGAACCCGGCACCACAGTCACGTGGCTGATTCGGAACGCCAGCGCGGTGCGCGTCACCACCTCGGACGACGATGGCCTCGTCGCTCGCGCGAATATCGGGCGCCGGGTGGACGCGCTGGTTCACGCCGGCCGGATCGAGGTCGTCGACCGGTTCGAGACCATCCGGCTCGGCCGCACCGACGCTGGCG
Source organism: uncultured Actinomycetota bacterium (assembly GCA_963802485.1). Lineage (GTDB taxonomy): Bacteria > Actinomycetota > Actinomycetes > Actinomycetales > Microbacteriaceae > Agromyces. The sequence goes on along the minus strand of CAWDJA010000013.1, from coordinate 26,091 downwards.
TGCGCCTCTACGGGCTTCGCGGCGACGACCTCGTCGAGCACGAGACCGACCTCGTGGTGAACGCCACCGGGTTCCGCCCGAACCTCGACATGCTCCGTGAGATCCGACTCGAGCTCGACGACATCGTCGAGGCACCGAAGCGGCTCGCGCCGCTCATCGACCCCAACGTGCACACGTGCGGCACCGTCGAGCCGCACGGCTTCGCCGAGCTGCAGCACCCCGAGCCGAACTTCTTCCTCGCCGGCATGAAGAGCTACGGCCGGGCGCCGACCTTCCTCCTCGCCACGGGATACGAGCAGGTCCGCTCGATCACCGCGTGGATCGCGGGCGATCTCGCCGCGGCGAGTCAAGTGGATCTCGTCTTGCCGGCGACGGGCGTGTGCTCGACGAGCCTGCCCGCTGACGGGGCATCCTGCGCCACCGACGACGCGGAGCCGGGCACGGCGCAGTCCGGCTGCTGCAGCTGACCCGCCCTGCGGCCTCCGTGGCATAGACTCCCATCTATGGATGCCACCGCGGAGGCCGCACGCGAGCTTCGGCTCGTTGCCGACCCGACGCGTGCTCAGATCCTGCGAAGCATCCTCGACTCGCCCGATGGGCGCGTGCTGGTGGGCCGGCTCGCGGAGGAGCTCGGGTTGCGGCAGCCGACCGTGAGTCATCACATGAGGGCGCTTCTCGACGAGGGCTTGGTCACGCGCGAACCGGATGGCCGCCGCACGTGGTACTCCCTTGCGCCGGCACACGCCGACCGGATCGCGGAGATGCTCGGCAGCACGGATGCTTCGGCGCCAGTCGACCCGATTCTCGACCGGGTCGTCCGTGACCTCGGCGATCGCTACCGAGGCGTCTTCAGCACCGAGACGATCGAGCGTTATGTGCGGGAGAGCTACGCATTGCTCGCCTCGCGTCCGGCCGCCGGACGTCATCTGCCGTCGCTCGCCGCCCAGTTCGCTGCGGACCGCCTCGACGCCCTTGCTCATGAGGCCGACGATGCGCGGCCGGACGGCGTACCCGAGGTGCTGTTCGTCTGCGTGCAGAATGCCGGCCGCTCGCAGATGGCGTCGGCGATCCTCCGTCACCTCGCGGGCGACCGCGTTCATGTGCGCACCGCCGGTTCCGAGCCCGCTGGCGAAGTCCGGGGGTCGATCCTGACTGCCCTGGACGAGATCGGCGTGCCGATCGCAGGGGAGTACCCGAAGCCGCTCACCGACGAGGTCGTCCGCGCGGCCGACGTGGTCATCACCATGGGCTGTGGCGACGCCTGCCCGATCTATCCCGGTCGACGCTACCTGGACTGGGACCTCGACGATCCCGTCGGTCGGCCGATCGCGGACGTTCGCGACATCCGCGACGACATCGAACGTCGGGTGCGAGACCTTCTCGCCACCCTCTGAACGACCTCGCCTCATCCAAGCCGTCGCTAAATCATAGATATCCATCTATGATTAGGTGCATGAGCATCGAGAAGCCCTCCGTCCTGTTCGTCTGCGTCCACAACGCCGGCCGTTCCCAAATGGCCGCCGGTTACCTCCGCGAGCTCGGCGCTGGCCGCATCGAGGTGCGCTCGGCCGGTTCGGAGCCGAAGGACCAGATCAACCCCGTCGCCGTCGACGCCATGGCGGAGGACGGCATCGACATCAACGGGAACACGCCCAAGATCCTCACCGTGGACGCGGTGAAGGAGTCCGACGTCGTCATCACGATGGGTTGCGGCGATGCCTGCCCGATCTTCCCCGGTAAGCGGTATGAGGACTGGGAGCTCGATGACCCGGCCGGTCAGGGCATCGAGGCGGTCCGACCGATTCGCGACGAGATCAAGCGCCGAGTCGAAGCGCTCGTCGGCGAGCTCCTTCCCACGGCCGCCTGAGCTCTGGCTGCAGATTCGAGCATCGTGATGACTCAATCAACAGAACAGCCGGAACTGCAGTCTCCCGACGCGGTCCTGCACCGGGCCGCTGAGCACCTGGCCATCCAATTCCACGGCACGTTCAACGAGGAGACCGTGGAGCGGGTCGTCTTCGAGTCGTACACGGCGTTGGCGCGCACTGCCAGGGTGAAGAACCACCTCCCGAGTCTCGCGACCCGCTTCGCCCGTGACCGCCTCACCGCCCTCGCGCAGGCCAAGGGCACGATCCCGAAGTCAGTGCCCGAAGTGCTGTTCGTCTGCGTGCAGAACTCCGGTCGCTCGCAGATGGCCGCCGGCCTGCTCAGGCAACTCGCCGGAACCCGCGTGCACGTGCGGTCAGCCGGGTCCGAGCCGGCGCCTGGCATCGAACCGGCCGTCGCGCTGGCGATGGCCGAACTCGGCGTCGACCTGCACCAGGAGTTCCCGAAGCCACTTACGGACGACGTCGTCCGTGCCGCGGATGTCGTCATCACCATGGGATGCGGCGATGCGTGCCCGGTCTACCCGGGCAAGCGGTACCTCGACTGGGAGCTCGCAGACCCCGCCCTGACCGACCTTGACGGGATTCGTGACATCCGCGACGACATCAAGTCCCATGTCGAAACACTGATCACCGAGATCGCGCACGTGGAGAACCCGGCATGAGTATCGAGAACGTCGTCGTCATCGGATCCGGCCCCTCCGGTTACACCGCTGCGGTCTACCTCGCTCGGGCGGCGCGCGCACCGGAGTGCATTCGCGTGGGGATGTGGTCACGCTCCGCGTGATCCCGCGGAGGTGCGTGATCGGCCTGAGTGCGGAAGGAGGGACTTGAACCCTCACGCCCGAAGGCACAGGAACCTAAATCCTGCGTGTCTGCCGATTCCACCACTCCCGCGAGTGCCCGATCAGTCTAGGCGCTGGCCGAAACGCCCGACGGGCGCGCCGTCCGGTGGGGGACGGCGCGCCCGGGGCATCCGCGAGGCGACGGGTGCGGCTCAGCCCTTGCTGCGCGCGTCGGCGCCGAACAGCATGCGCGCGAGCGTGATCAGCATCACCACGAAGCCGCCGACGAGCGCGACGGGCGCCCAGAGCCAGCCGACCGTGAAGCCGAGCACGATGGCGACGACGAACGCGATCGTCCAGATGGCGGCGGTGTAGATGCCGAAGCGGGCGGCGGAGGCGGGGTCCTCCTCGAAGCGGTTGCCGGTGCGCATCGCGCGCTGCTGCTCGACCATCCACGGCTTGTGCCGGTTCGTCTGCGTCGCGCCGAGGTAGCTCAGCACGCCGATCGCGGCGACCACGAGCAGGGCGCTGAGGATGATCCACGCCAGGTCGAGCCGCACGATGACGACCGCCGTGAAGGCGAGCCCGGCGAGCAGCACTCCGGTCGAGGCGCCGAACGCGACGGCGCGGCCGGTGGGCAGCGGATGATTCGTCGTGGTCTCCTGGCGCAGCGCATCCGCCGTGACGACCCCGAGGCCGGCGCCGAACACGGCGCTGAGCCCGATCAGGATGCCGGTGCCGAACGACAGCACGCCGACGAGGCCGAGCACGAGCAGCACGAGGGCCGCCGCGGCGACGATCGAGATCAGCACCGTGCGCACGACGAATCCGGGCTTCGGCCGCACCTGGTTGCGCAGCGCGGCGGCCGAGGCGGACTCGGACCGGGCCGCGGTGGCGACCGCGGCCTCGCCGTCGACGAGGCTGCGGATGTCGCCGAGCTCGGCGATCGCGCGGCGCGCGGCATCCGACGGCTCGACTCCGGATGCCTCGAGCTCGGCGACGCGGAAGAGGAGGTTGTCGCGGATCTCCTCCTTGAGGTCTTGCGTCTCAGGAGTGAGCGCGACGCCCGCGAACGCCTCGTCGAGGAGCCGGTGGATGTCGGTGCTGCGTCGGATGGGATCGGTGGCGTTCATGCCCGGGTGCCTTTCGTGTGTGCCGGCACCGTGGTGCCCAGCAGGTCGTCGATGATGCCGCGGGTCGCGACCCAGGTCGCGACGTTGGATCGGAACGCGGCGCGGCCCGCGTCGGTGATGCGGTAGTACTTGCGGCGGCCGCCCTGCGACTCGTCGCCCCAGTACGCCTCGGCGAGCCCGTCGCGCACGAGACGGCGATAGCTCGCGTAGAGCGTCGCCTCCTTGATCTCGTAGGCGCCGCCGGTGGCCTCGCGGATCGACTTGTAGATCTCGAAGCCGTAGCTGTCGTGGCGTCGGAGCACGCCGAGCACGATCGTGTCGGTGTGGCCGCGGAGCAGGTCGGCGGTGAACGCCTCGTCTGCAGTGTCTTGGATCATGACCAGTACTGTATCAGATCAACTACCGGATGTGAACAACACGCTCGTGAGCGAGCGATCGCGACCCCGGCCCTGATTTCGAGGCCACCGAGGATGCCCCGCCGGGGCGAATCCTGGCTGTCCCTGATGGCGCGCGGGCACCATTGGGGGCACTATTGCGGTGAAGGCACCGAAGCCGGGCCGGAGGTGATCTCACGGTGGCGGATGCGCTCAAGTTCACGTCGGACGACGGCGAGGTCGTGCTCGTCGAGACGACCGACGTCCCCGACCGTCCGCTCACGGCGAGAGGCCGACGCGCCGGCGGCGAGGCGAACTTCCGGATCGCGCTTCGGTGGGCTGAGTCGAGGAGCCGATGATGGCAGCCAGCGGGTACGACGATCTCCAGTTGCGCATCGATCGTGATGCCGACGGAACCTACCGGGTGCTCGCGATGGCGCCCGACGGCCGAACCGCCCGCGGGTCGTTCACCCCGCCCATGAGCGATACGGAGCTCGACGATTTCGTTCAGCGAGTCGGGCTCGCGCGACGGCGGAGCGGGTCGGCTGACACTCGGATGGAGGCGATCAGGTCGCTCGGCTCGACCCTGTTCGACGCGCTCATCAAGGACGACGTGGGCACGGTGTTCTACTCCGCACGAAGTGCGGCGTCGGAGCGGGATCGGGGTCTTCGGATCACGCTCCGCCTGTCGGGCTCGCCCGAATTGATGCGACTCCCGTGGGAGTTCCTCTACAAGCGACCGCGATTCATCGCCCAGTCGACGAACACGCCCGTCGTCCGGGCGCTCGACATCGACTCGGCGCTGCGTCCCCAAGAGGTCCGCCTGCCGTTGCGGATCCTCGCGATGGTGAGCAGTCCCGCGGGGTATCCGGAGCTCGACGCGGGTGTCGAGCGGCGCAACCTCGAACGGGCGCTCGCAGGACCGCGACAGGCCGGGCTGGTCGAGGTGACCTGGCTCGACCGCGCGACGCTCGGCGAACTCGGTCGCAGGATCGCCGAGCCCGACGAGATCCACGTCTTGCATTACATCGGCCATGGCGCGTACAACGAGGCCACCGAGTCCGGCGTCCTCGTGCTCGAGACGCCCCAGGGTCGCGCGCACGACGTCTCGGGCGAGGAGGTCGGGGCAATGCTGCAGGACGAGACGAGCCTGCGGCTCGTGGTCCTGAACGCCTGCGAGGGCGCGCGCAGCTCGCATGTCGACCCGTTCTCCGGGGTGGCGGCGAGTCTCGTGAACTTCGACATCCCCGCGGTCATCGGCATGCAGTTCGAGATCACCGACGACGCGGCGATCGCGTTCAGCGAGAGCCTGTACACGGGCCTCGCGCGCGGCCTGCCGATCGACGCCGCGCTCGCTCCTGCCCGCCGCGCGATCATCGGGGCGATGCTCGCGACCGAATTCGGAACGCCTGTACTGTTCCTGCGTGACGGCGACGCGCACCTCTTCGACATCGCCGAGGCCCCCGCGGATGTTCCGCTCGGACCCCCGGCCGTCTCGACCACCGACGAGACCGCCTTCGAATCGGGCGCGCCGGAGCCCGGGGAATCCGACCCGGTCGCGGTGGCGGAGCCCGTGGCGTCCGACCCGGGCGGCGTCGAGGAGGCTGGTCGAACCGACGTCGCGGAGGCGGCTTCGGACGTCGCCGTCGAGGAGCCCGAGGCCGAGGTTGTTGGTCCGATTTCCCGAGCACGCGAGGATGTGATCGAGCCCGACGTCGACCCGATGGTCGGGGTCGCGCCCGACCACGAGGCCACAGCCCCTGCCGCGCCCGGGCCGGCTCGCTACGCCGTCCCCGTCGCGTTGGCCTGGATCGCGGCCGCACTGATCGCGGCCACCGTCGGGGTGGTCTTCATCATCAACGCCGGCCAGAGGTTCGAGTTCGGGTTCGTCGCGATCATCGCACAGCTCCTTGCGATGACGGCGCTGTCGGTTCACTACCTCACGCGTCCGAACCGCGACGGGGTGGCCTCCAGCGGGTACGCGGTGACGGCGGGCCTCGCCGTGTTCGCCCTGTCGAGCATCAACGTCGACTCCGCACGGATCACCTGGGCCTACCTCACCTTCGGCGTCGTCTTGATCTTGGTGGGTGCTCGGCTCGTCTACGTCGGCAGGAAGGGCGACTCGCCCTTCCTACCAAGCCTGCGGACACCCGGACCGTTCGTGATCGCCGCGGGGGCGTTCGAAGCCTTCACCCAGCTGATCCTGCTCACCAGCGCGTGGGACTGGCTTGAGACGGCCAACTGGTTCTGGACGATCGGCGTCCTCGGGATGGCGGTCAGCTACGCCATCTCCGCGTGGTTGCTGGCTCGCGAGGTGAAGGCGCAGCGGGATGGTCACGACAGCCGCGGCATCCAGGTCGGAGCGGGGAGGGCAGAGACCCGGCAGGTCCTCGTCGATGGCGTCAAGGTCGACGGTGGTGAGACATCCGACGACGGGACAATCGACGAGGATCCGTCCGACGACGACCTGCCCGGGGCGGAGGAGGACGCCGGCGAGCCAGCCGAGCCGACCGCGGCCGGACCCATCGACGCCGGCGACACCGCCGACTGGAGGGGCACGGCGACGTACGAGCGCCTCCCCGAGCGGCACACGCGTGCCACGCTCCGGCTGAGACTCGCCGATGAGCACCAGCTCGTCCTGGTTTTCGGCGTCGGCTTGAAGACCCTCGAGGTCGATGGCGGACTGCCGTTCCCGGTTGGCAGGACGGCGAAGTTCCGCCTGCGCGACGGTGAGGTCGAGCGTGCATGCCTGCTCGAGAGCAGCAATGCATCGGCCGGGGTCTGGGCACAGCGGTCCAGCGCGGCACGCATCGTCTCCCTCGCGGTCGATGGCGTCCCGATTCCCGTCGCAGAGGTCGAGGCACCACCCGAGGTTTGACCCCGGCCACTTGGCCCTCACAGGGCTTGCCGGATCGCGGCGCGCTGTCAGATGCGGCCGAGCGGTGCCGTGAGCTCAGGGGCATGCAGGTCATCGACTCGAGCCCAGGGGCACGAGCGCAGCCCCCACCCGCCCATCGGGGTGCCAGCGAGCTCGGCCTACCTCCGCCGCTGTGGATAAGTCGGAGTTGCGGCATCCGCAGCCCTCCAAGATGGACCCCATGACCGACCCCGTGCGCACGATCGCCGACCGCGTGCGCACCCGGGTGCTGCGTGACGGGGTCGATCTCGCGGCCGACGGCACGGTGGCGGCGCGGTATGCGCACGAGGAGATCCGGCGCTACAGCGAGCGAGCGCTGGCCGGCGCCCACGCCCAGCTCGGTGATGAGGCGTCGGCCGCCCGCGACGTGCTCGCCGCCATCACCGGCTACGGGCCGCTGCAGCCGTTCTTCGACGACCCCACGGTCGAGGAGATCTGGATCAACGCGCCCATGCGCGTGTTCGTGGCGCGCGACGGCGTCGCCGAGCTCACGACCGTCGTGCTGTCCGACCGTGAGGTGCGCGAGCTCGTCGAGCGGATGCTGCAGCACTCGGGTCGTCGCGTCGACCTGTCCTCGCCCTTCGTCGACGCGTCCCTGACCGACGGCTCGCGACTTCACGTGGCCATCCCCGACGTGACCCGGGCGCACTGGGCGGTGAACATCCGCAAGTTCCACCGCAGCATCCGCACGCTCGGTCAGCTCGTCGAGCTCGGCTCGATCAGCCGCCAAGCGGCCGAGTTCCTTCGCATGGGCGTGCTCGCCGGTGCCAACATCCTCGTGTCCGGTGCCACGCATACGGGCAAGACGACGATGCTCAACGCCCTCATGTCGGGGGCCCGCGTCGACGACCGCGTGGTGACGGTCGAGGAGACGTTCGAGCTCGACCTCGACGTGCGCGACCTCGTCTCGATGCAGTGCCGCCAGCCGAGCCTCGAGGGCACCGGCGAGATCACCCTGCGGCGCCTCATCAAGGAGGCGCTCCGCATGCGGCCCGACCGCCTCGTCGTGGGCGAGGTGCGCGAGGCTGAGAGCCTCGACCTGCTCATCGCGCTGAACTCGGGGCTACCCGGCATGTGCACGATCCACGCGAACTCCGCGCAGGACGCGCTGGTGAAGCTCTGCACCCTTCCCCTGCTCGCGGGTCGCAACATCGACTCGGCCTTCGTCGTGCCGACCGTCGCGAGCTGCATCGACCTCGTCGTGCACCTGGGCATCGATCGCGACGGCAAGCGCCGCGTGGTGGAGATCGCTGCGCCGACCGGCTCGACCACGGATGCCGCGGTCGAGGCCGCGACGATCTTCACGCGTCTGGGCGGCAACCTGGTCGCGACCGGCACGCCTCCGCCGCGCACCGCCAAGTTCCTCGCTGCCGGACTCGACCCCGAGATCGTGCTCGCCGGGGAGGCGGCGTGAGCCTGATCCTCGGGAGTCTCCTCGGACTCGGGCTGCTCCTGACGGTGTCTCCGCTCATGTGGCCGGCACGCACCGACGGCATGAGCGCCGCGCCGGCACCAGTCCGGAGCGCACGCGACGCGCTCGCCCTCGCCGGCCTCAGCGGGGTGCCGCTGCCGGTGATCGCAGCCGTCTGCGCCGTCCTCGCCATCGTCGCCGGCGCCACCGCCCAGGCCATTCTCCAGATCCCGGTGATCACCGTGGTGGGCGCTGTGCTCGGAGGCGCCGTCGTGCCGCTCGTCGTCCACGCCCGCGCGACTCGCCGTCGCCTGTCGAATCGTGCGGTCTGGCCCGACGTCGTCGACCACCTCGTAGCCTCGGTTCGCGCGGGGATGTCACTGCCTGACAGCGTCGCGGCGCTGGCGGAGCTCGGGCCCGCGTCGACGCGCAGCGCCTTCGCGTCGTTCGCGGGCGACTACGGTCGCACCGGCAACTTCTCGGCCTGCCTCGATCGACTGAAGGGAACGTTGGCCGATCCGGTCGCCGATCGCATCCTGGAGACCCTGCGGATGGCGCGCGAGGTCGGCGGGAGCGACGTCACCGCCGTCCTGCGCGGACTCGCGGGCTACCTCAGGGAGGACGCGGCACTGCGGGCGGAGGTCGTCGCCCGACAATCGTGGATCCGCAATGCCGCCCGGCTGGGGGTCGCGGCCCCGTGGCTGCTCCTGCTCGTCCTTTCGTCTCGACCTGAGACGCTCGTCGCCTACGACTCGACGGCGGGTTCGGTGCTCATCGTCGTCGGCGTCGTGGTGACCGTCGTCGCCTATCGCGCCATGATCGCGCTCGGTCGACTCCCCGAGGAGCGTCGATGGCTTCGCTGAATGCCGTCGCGCCGATCGGCATCGTGCTCGGCGTGGTGCTCGGCCTCGGCCTGTGGCTGATCGTGTCGGCCGTGCCGCGCGTCGGACGACCGAGGCTGGCCGAACGCGTCGCGCCGTACGTCGCCGACCTCTCGGCCGAGGCCCGGACGATGCTGGCGCGCCGCCCATCGGATCCGGCTCCGGTGCTCGGCATGGTCATGACGCCGGTGGTGGGTCGGCTCCGGTCCGGTGCGGCCCGCTGGTTCGGGGGCAATGAGGTGATCGTGAGACGACTGCGCCAAGCCGGGTCCGGGGCGACCGTCGAACGGTTTCGCGGCGAACAGCTCGCCTGGTCGGCTGCCGGGTTCGTGCTGGGTGCTGCGCTCGCGCTCGCCGCTCCTGCCTTCACCGCCATGCCGTCGGTGCTCCGGCTGGCCCTCCCGCTGGTCGCTGCGGCACTCGGCGCGGTGGTGCGCGACTGGCTGCTGCAGCAGGCCGCTCGACGACGACTCGCCCGGATCTCCGACGAGCTGCCCACGGTGCTGGAGTTCCTCACGCTCAGCCTCACGGCCGGCGAGGGCATGCTCGACGCGATCAGACGCGTCGCGCGAGCGGGTTCGGGGGAGCTTCCCGCAGAGCTGTCTCGCGTCGTGACTGCCGTGGGCACCGGGGTTCCGCTCACCGCTGCGCTCGTCGACCTGCGCGACGGTCTCGACCATCCGGCGCTCTCGCGTGCGCTCGACCAGGTGCTGGGTGCCCTCGAACGGGGTGCCCCGCTCGCCGCGGTGCTCCGGTCCCAAGCGGGCGACGCACGCGAACAGGCGAAGCGCACGATCATCGAGCTCGCTGGCCGCAAGGAGATCGCGATGCTCGTGCCACTGATCTTCTTGATTCTTCCCGTCACCATCGCATTCGCCCTGTTTCCCGGCTACCTGGTGCTGCAGGCGGGGTTCTGATGGTCGATCGCGCGACGAGGAGAGGTCGAGGAACCGACGGATGCAACGACGAAGGGAACCAAGATGCGAGAGCCGATGATGGAGCGGCTGCGGGAGGAACGCGGCGACGTGCCGGGCTGGGTGCTCATCACCCTCATGACGGCGGGATTGGTGATCGTCATCTGGGGGCTCGCGGGGCCGGCACTGAGCGGCGTCTTCGACCAGGCGATCGGGCGCGTGCTCGGGTTCTGAGCACAGCCGCCCTCAACCGCAGCCTCGGCGGACTCCGCGCACGGCTCGGCGACGAACGCGGCTCGGCGGTGGCGGAGTTCACGATGGTCGGCGTGCTGCTCACCGTCCTGGCGCTCGCGGTCGTCCAACTCGCGTTGGCCCTGCACGTGCGCAACACCCTGCTCGATGCTGCAGCCGAGGGAGCCAGGTATGCCGCGCTCGCCGGTTCGTCGGACATCACGGGCGTCAACCGCACGAAGGACCTGATCTCCGCGGCGGTATCGGCCGACTACGCGCGCGATGTCTCCGCGTTGACGACGTCCATCGCCGGGGTTCCGGCCATCGAGGTCACGGTACGGGCGACGCTCCCGGTGGTGGGCCTGCTCGGGCTCGAGCGTGGATTGGAGGTGTCCGGGCATGCGGCCCTCGAGATCGTGGAGTGAGCGCCGCGTTCACCGGCCGCCTTTGCAGCGGGACTGTGCAGGGTTTGCAGACGATCGAGGATCGGCCTCCCTCGAGTTCCTCACCGTCGGCGTCATCCTGCTCGTGCCGCTCGTGTACCTCGTCGTCGCTGTCTCGGTGATCCAGGCCGGTGCGCTCGGTGTCGAGGGCGCCGCGCGCCAGGCGGCGCGGGTCGCCGTGCTCGCCGCCGATCACGAGGCATCGGATGTCGCGGTCGACCGCGCGGTTCGCGTGACCCTCGGCGACTACGGGGTCGACCCAGCGGCGGCCTCGGTCTCGATCACCTGCGATCGCCGCGACTGCCTCGAACCCGGTGCGCGGGTGAGCGTCTCGGTGCTCGCCCGGGTCGAGCTGCCACTCGTTCCCGACTTCCTCGCCCTCGACGCAGTTGGCAGCGTACCGATCACGGCGACGGCCACGCAGACGGTGTCGCGCTTCGCGACGGGTGCGCCGTGAGTGCGGCGATCGACTCGCACTCCGATGGCCGGGAGACCGGATCGACGCTCCTGCTCACGATCTTCTACTGCTTCCTCGGGCTCTCGATCGTCCTCGTGGTCGTCTCGGCGACGACGCTGTACCTCGAGCGCAAGCGGCTGTTCACCGTCGCAGACGGCGCAGCACTGGCGGCCGCCGAGGCGTGGAGCCTCGAGACCGTTCGCCTCGACGGTGATCGCCTGGCGATCGAGCTCGACTCCGTCGACGTGCGCGACGCAGCGGCCGCGTACCTCGCTGCTGCGGCGACCGATCTCGACGACGTCGACCTCGTGCGGGCGGCATCCGTGGATGGACGCACGGCGACGGTCACCCTGCGATCCACTTGGGAGGCGCCACTCCACACCGAGCTCGTGCCGCTCTCGGTGCCGGTCGAGGTGACGGTCACCGCGCGGTCGGTGTTCCACTGATCAGCCGGGTTTTCCACTGATCAGCTGCCGAGCGGACGACCGACGGCAGGGTGGCGAGCGGGGTCGGTGACATCGGGAGCCGAGTCCGCGCCGCTCCTCACCGCGGTCGCCGTGGCCGTCGTCTCCGCGCTGGTGATCGTGGCGTCATCGATCGGCCTTCGTCGCGTCTCCGCACGCGGCGTCGACCAGGCGATGGCGCGCGATCGACTGTGGCCGCTGCCTGAGAGCTCGGAACTCCTGGCGGACTTGCGCTCCACCGGGGGTGACACCGGGATGAACGGACCGCTCTAGCCGGAAAGGCGGCGGCCGAACCGCGTCAGTGGTCCCAGGCCGCCGGGGTCACGTTCGAGCCGAGGCGATGGAGGAGCTGCGTCTTGCGCCGGATCGCCTCCTCATCGGTGGGGAGGTCCCAGATGAACACGTGCTCCGAAGCGGAGTACCACAGCGTCCTCGCCGTCGTGACGACCTCGACCGACTCCTGCTCGACCCCGAAGAGGTCGGGCCCCGTCTGGAGGGCGGAACGAACGATCGTGCCGAGTGAGCTGCCGTCCTCCGTCGCGAGCATGTGTCCGACGTGATGGCCGCGAAGCCCGCGTGCCTTGAGCTGCCGGAGCGGTCGTGGGTCGCTGCCGTGCACGTTCGGCCAGCACACCTTGCAGCTGCGCACACCCGACAGGCCGCGGGCTGACTGCCGCGTCATCAGCGCCGGGACGCTGAGCCGGTGCCGGGGATTCGTCGTCAGGCGACGCCGGTGGTGCTCGGTCCACTGAGCGTGTCGATCGAGGAACGGCTCCAGGGCCGGGCACTCGAGCCGGTGCAGCGTGCGTTCGCGCGGGGACTCCAGGTGGGTCACGGCGTACTCCGCGCCCTCGCCGAACGCCGAGCGCATGGCCTCGAGTTCCTGGGCGATGATCTGGTCGACGAGTCCGTCGACCTCGCCGACGTGGAGGATCGGCTGGAGTATGCCGGTGTGGGAATGGGTGGGCGCGGATGCTTCGTCAGCTCGCGCGGGCTCCGTCCGTGACATCCGCATCGACTCCGTCCTGTGTGGTGCTGGAACAGCAGTGTTCCCACGGCTGAATGTACTGGACGGCGGCGGGCGCACGCACCAGCACGCACGCGACACGCGCGCGGATCAGCCGTACCACCCCCGGACGGGGTGCACGATGGATGCCGCGAGGTGCACACGTGCGGTTGACTGGAGCCATGACCGCCGATCTCAGCGACCACTTCGCCCGAATCCTCGCCGCCCCCGTCTTCGGCCACCTCGCCACCGTGCGCCATCACGGCAGCGTGCAGGTCAACCCGATGTGGTTCGAGTACGACGGCGACGCCGGCGTCATCCGCTTCACCCACACCACGAAGCGCGCGAAGTACCGCAACCTGCAGCGCAACCCGCACATGACCCTCGAGGCGCTCGACCCCGAGAACCCGCTCAGGTACGTGGAGGTGCGCGGGCGGCTGGTCGAGACGGTGGCAGACCCCGAGGGCGCCTTCTACGTGCACCTCGCGAAGCGCTACGGGGAGGCCGACGCCCATGCGCCCGCCGACAAGGCCGATCGGGTCATCCTGGTGATGCAGGTCGAGAAGGTGGCCGGACGATGAGCGCCGACCGCGCCGACGAGCGAGCCGGGCGGCGGCGCATCTCGCTGTACGCGCTGATCGGGCTGGCGCTCTCGGTGGGTTCGTTCCTCGTGCCGGCGGTGCCGGCGCTGGTCACGGCCGCGGGCGGCATCATCCTCGGGGTCCTCGGGCGGCGGCAGTTCAAGCGCGACCCGCTGACCGGGCCTGGGTGGGTGTCGCTCGCCGCGATCGTCGTGGGCGGGTTCGTGTTCCTGAGCCAGGCCGTGCTGCTGGCGACCTTCTCCTTCTCGGGCTGAGTCCCGCGCGCTCCCCGCGCTCGCCCCGACCTGAGCACCGTGACGCGCCGGATGAGCAATGCCTACCCATGCGCGGTCGCCCGTGGCCGAGCATCCTCGGAGGGTCAGCACTCCGTGGAAGGGTCCCCATGCTCGCCGTCTTCTCAGCCGTCGCGTTCGGCGTCGCCGCCGGCGCGATGATCGGCGCGTTCGTCACCGGCGACTGGCTCTACACGATCACGTGGAGTATCGCCGTCGCCGTGGCGTCGCTCACCGCCGCCCTGGCCGGGATCCGGTCCTACACCCGCGGCGTGCGGAACGCGGCATCCGGCCAGTCCCTGCAGACCGGCGACCTCGCGCTGGCCCGTGTCGAGAGCATCCGCCGCACCGGCTTCTCGGTGAGCGACCAGCCGCAGTGCGAGCTCGTGCTCACGGTCGCCCCGCGCCACCGTGCCGCGTACACGACCGTGCATCGCCAGATCGTCGACGTCGTCGAGCTCGCACAACTGCAGCCGGGCTCGATCATCGTCGTGCGTCGGCCGGATGCCTCCAAGGCGAACGTGCTGCTCGAGTTCGCGCCGCCCGAGGACTGGGCGCGGGAGCGCGACGCCGAGCGCCTGCGCACCGGCAGTGAGCGCACCGTGCCGCTCGCCTCGCAGACGACCGCCTGGGCATCGGAGCCGCAGACGCTCGCCGGCCCGCCGAAGGGGCCGAGGCGCCCGTGGCGGCGCCCCATCCTCGCCGCCGTGACGATCGCCGCCGCGGCCATCGTGCTCGTGCCCGCCTACGACTCCATCGGCCGCACGGCGCAGGCCTGGGCGTCGGGCGACCCGGCGTCTGCCGGCGTCGTGCTGGGCGATCGGCACGAGGAGATCGTCGACGCGCTCGAGGAGGAGACCGGCGGCACGCGGTTCGTGCGCATCGCCTTCTACGACGAGTACGCGATCGCCGCCGCCCCGTCGGCGCCGGGCGCGCTCACGATCGACGCCTACCAGTTCCGGTACGACCGCACCGAGCGGCAGGGGCCCGAGCTGATCCAGCCGCAGGACCCCGACGCGGCCCTGTTCGACGCCGACGAAGTCGACTTCTCGAAGGTTCCCGACGTCATCGCGGCAGCCGAGGAGTTGACCGGCATCACCGACTCCGACTCGGTGATCGTGATCGTCGAGCGCGTGACGGTCGCGGATGCCTCGGGCGAACGGCCGGTGCGCATGATGGTGCTCCTCGACTCCACGTACGACGACGCCTCCGTCGTGTTCGACGCCGCGAGCGGCGACGCGCTGCCCTGACCGAAGCACGAGACACGCGCCACCCGGGCGGGCCATGATGGACGCATGGCGACCGACGCGCTCACGACCGCGGCCGACGAGCTCTACGCCCTGGTGCCCGACGAGTTCACGGCCGCACGCAACGCCCGCGCCAAGGAGGCCAAGCTCGACGATCGCGTGCTCGGGCAGCGCATCGGCGAGTTCCGCAAGCCGTCGCCCGCGGCGTGGATCGTGAACATGCTCGTGCGCGAGCATCCCGACGCGGTCGACGAGCTGCTCGACCTCGGCGCCGACCTGCGCGATGCCCAGGCCGCGAGCGACGGCAAGGCGCTCACCGCCATCGGGTCCGAGCGCCGCAAGCTCGTGTCGGGCCTGCTGAAGCAGGCGACGAGCATCGCGGATGCCGCCGACCGCTCGCCCTCGCGCGCCGTGCTCGACGAGGTCGAGCAGACGCTCATCGCCGCGACCGTCGACGAGGCGGCGGGGGAGGCGCTGCGCACCGGGCGCCTCGTGCGCAGCCTGCAGGCCGTGGGGTTCGAGGACGTCGACCTCGACGGGGCCGTGGCGGGCGAGGCATCCGCTGGTCGGCCGACGGCGAGGGCCGGTGGAGCCCGCAAGGCGGGCAAGGGCGGCAAGGCCGGCAAGGGCGGCAAGGCGGGCAAGGGCGGTGCGAAGGCGCGGAAGGGCGAGACCGACGACGCGGATGCCGCAGCCGCCGAGCGCGAGGCCGCAGAGGCCCTGGCGGATGAACGCCGACGCGTCGAGGCCGATGTGCGCGAGGCCAAGGATCGCGCCGCGGAGGCGCAGCGCGCCCTCGACGAGGCGCAGGACCTGCTGGCCGCCGCGGAGTGGAACGCCGACGAGCTGCGCGACGAGCGCCACGACCTCGAGGCGCGCCTGAAGGAGCTGCGCTCCGAGATCGCCGACGCGGAGCGCGACGAACGCGACGCCGAGCGGGTGCGCGCGAAGGCCGCCACGGCCGTCGACCGCGCGCGCGACGACGTCGAGGCCGCCGAGACGGCGCTCGAGAAACTCGACTGAGCCGTCCCCGCCGGATCCGCGTGGGTCAGGTGCGACGCGGGCGGCGCGGGCGGCGGGGCACGTACCGCGGCACGTACCGCCACAGGATCACCGCACCGACGAAGCCGAGCACGCCCATCGTCGCGCTCGCCGCCATGATCGACACCGCCGACGTCACGCCGGCGAGGATCAGCGGGGCGGCGGCGCCGCCCGCGTCGCCGATCGTGCGGAAGGCGGCGAGGAACGGAGCCGGGTTGCCCTTCGGCGCGAGGTCGGCTCCGAGCGTGAGGATGACCCCGCTCGACAGCCCGTTCGCGATGCCGAAGAGCAGCGCGACGCCCGTGAACCACGCCTCGGCACCCGGCAGGTCGTGCGTCAGCGCGAGCACGAGGAACCCCACGCCGAGGCCGACGAGTCCGGGGATCGCGCTCCAGAGCCGCCCGAACCGGTCCATCACCTGCCCGCTCACGTAGAACAGCGCGAAGTCGATGGTCGCCGACACGCCGATCACGAGTGCGGCGGTCTCGGGCGGCATCCCGATCGACACGGCCCAGAGCGGCAGGATCACGGTGCGGCTCGCGCGCACGGCCGCGAGCAGGCCGACGCCGCTGCCGATGCGCAGCAGCACGGCGCGGTACGTCACGATGGCCCGGAACACGCCGTGCGATGCGGCATCCGCTTCGGCCTCGCCGGCCGTGAGCCCGGCGTCGGTGGCGGATGCCTCGCGCGCGAGCCGCGCGGCACCGAACACCCGCTCGGGGTCGGGCAGCACCAGCAGCACCACGACCACGGCGAAGCACGCCGCGACGAGCACCCACAGCACGACCTCCGTCGAGCCCGTCCAGGCGATGAGCGCCGCCGCGACGAACGGCCCGATCGCCCAGCCGCCGCGGAACACGCCCGCCAGCGTCGACAGGGCTCGCGCCCGCACCTCCTCGGGCACGTAGCTCGTGAGGAACGCGTGGCGCGCGAGCCCGAACACCGCCGTCGCGAGCCCCACCAGGAACATGCCGATGCCGAGCGAGAGCTCGGTGGGGGAGGCGAGGGCGATGAGCACGCCGATGACGGCGAGCATCGAGGCGCCGATCATGGCGTTCCGCTCGCCGATGCGCGCCACGAGCCAGCCCGCGGGCAGGTCCCCGCAGAGCTCGCCGACCATGATCATCGCGGCGACGAGGCCCGCGATCGCGAGCGAGGCGCCGCGCTCGGTGGCGACGACCGGGATGACCGGGATGATGGCGCCCTCGCCGATCGAGAACAGCAGCGTCGGCAGGTAGGCCGGGAGGATGATCGAGCGCCACGAGAACGGGTGCGTCGCATCGGTCATCGCCTTCGACGCTACACCCGCGCCCGAGTGCCGGGCGTCAGGGCGCCGTGGTCACCGCTCCGGTCGCGATGTTCCAGGTGAATGTGGCGGGCTCGGCGAGCGATCCGTCGGGACGCTGGCGCCGGTAGCCGAACCTCACCGAGCGGAACTCCATGCCGACGGTCTGCTCGACGTCGCCGTCGGCCGAGCCCGTGGTCGTCACCGAGGTGATCGTCACGTCCTCCATCAGCACCGTGAGCCACGCGTCACGGCCGCCGTGGCCGCCGGCCCGCGTCACGTGCAGCTCCGCCTTCGGGACGCGCCGACCGGATGCCACGAACCCGAGCAGTCGCGTGGATGCCGCGTCGAACGCGTGCTCCCACACGAGCGCGGTCGGGTCGGGCCGTCCGGCCACCGCCGCCCACCCCGCCGGGTCCACCCGGGCCCGCACTCGCCGTGACGCCCCACGTCCACGACAGCAGGTCGATCCAGTTCTCGTGTCCGACCGCGGGCGATTCGCCCGGTGCGGCGTCGAAGAACGTGAGGTACGCGTGACCCGACATGGTCGCCCCCTTCGGCGGCGAGGTCCCCCCGACCTCGCGATGCCTCGCAGTGTACGCCGCCGCGTTCCCGCCCGGACAGGGCCCTCAGCCGACGGACTCGCCGTCGTACCAGCGCAGCACCCGCAGCGCCCGCAGCGTGTTCCAGCGGCTCGGCTCGCCGTCGCCGTCCTCCATCTCGAAGTGCGTGCGCGCCCGGTGGGTGTGCTGGAGCGGCCATCGACCGTCGCTGCGCCGTCGATCCCGCACGAGCTCGATCGCCTCGGCGCAGCGTCGATCGGCCGGAGCACCCGTGGCGCGGAAGTACTCGAGCCCACGCAGCACGTCGTAATGCCACTGCGGCGGGAAGGAGAACCGCGTCCAGGTCGGGTTGATCACCGCGCCGGTGGTCAGCGAACGGAACAGCCGTCGCTCGAGGAGGTACTCCTCGCCGCGAGCGCGGGCCGCCGTGATCGTCGGGTCGGCGCCTACCGACCGCTCGACCTCCAGCAGGCCCTCGAGCGCGAGGATCGTGGTGTTGAACGAAGCCACCCGCGAGCGCGCGGGCGCCTGGCAGTTCCATCCGCCGTCGTCGAGCTGTTCGCCGAGCAGCCATTCGATCAGGCGTTGCTGGTCGGCGCTTCGCTCGCCGAAGTACGCGCCCAGCGCCACCACCATGCCGTTGACGCAGGTCTCGGTCTCACCGGCGAAGAACGGATCGCTGCTCCTGCGTTGCCACCTCACGCCGTCGCGCACCCGGTGCACCGCGGTCCGCGCCTCCACCGAGTCGGGGGGAAGCCCGAGGAGGCGCAGCAGCAGCAGCGTGTAGGTGGTCGAGATCCATTTCGGCGAGTACGTGCCACCGCCCCACTGGCCGTCCTCGCCCTGCAGCGCGAGCAACCGAGCGCCCCAGCCCTCCGAGGCGACGCGGGCGCGTTCGGCGGCGACGACATCGGCGGGCTCGTCGGTGAGGTCGCGCATGACCTGCCATCGGATCGCTGGATCCGAGTCGAGCAGCCACTCCGTGACATCCATGCGCACCTGCCTTCGGGATCCGCAGTGTACGCCGTGCCCGACTAGGCTGGGGAGGCCATGTTGGATCTTGACCTCACGCAGGAGATCGCCGCGCTGCGCTCCACCTTCCGCGACATCCGTGCCGTCGTCGACGTCGACGCCCTCGAGGCGGAGATCGCTCGCCTCTCGGAGCAGGCGGGCGCGCCAGACCTGTGGGACGACACCGAGCGGGCCCAGAAGGTGACGAGCGCGCTCAGCCACCGCCAGTCCGAGCTCGCCCGCGTGAAGAGCATCGACTCGCGCCTCGACGACCTCGAGGTGCTCGTCGAGCTGGCCCAGGAGGCCGGCGACGAGGAGACCGCGAGCGAGGCGCGCGTCGAGCTCGCCTCACTGCAGAAGTCGATCGGCGATCTCGAGGTGCAGACGCTGCTCGACGGCGAGTGGGACGACCGCCCGGCGGTCATCACGATCCGCGCCGGCGCCGGCGGCGTCGACGCGGCCGACTTCGCCGAGATGCTCATGCGCATGTACCTGCGGTGGGCCGAGAAGCACGGCTACTCGGCGACCGTCATGGACACGAGCTACGCCGAGGAGGCGGGCATCAAGTCGGCGACGTTCGAGATCGACGCGCCCTACGCGTTCGGCACGCTGAGCGTCGAGGCCGGCACGCACCGCCTCGTGCGCATGAGCCCGTTCGGTGCCGCCGGCAAGCGGCAGACGAGCTTCGCCGCGGTCGAGGTCATCCCGCTCATGGAAGAGGCAGGCGAGGTCGACATCCCCGACAACGACATCCGAGTCGACGTCTTCCGCTCCTCGGGCCCCGGCGGCCAGTCGGTGAACACCACCGACTCCGCGGTGCGCCTCACCCACCTCCCGACCGGCATCGTCGTGTCGATGCAGAACGAGAAGTCGCAGATCCAGAACCGGGCGGCCGCCATGCGAGTGCTCCAGTCGCGACTGCTCCTGCTGCAGAAGGAGCAGGAGGCCGCCCAGAAGAAGGAGCTCGCGGGCAACATCACCGCGAGCTGGGGCGACCAGATGCGCTCGTACGTGCTCGCGCCGTACCAGATGGTGAAGGACCTCCGCACCGAATACGAGGTCGGCAACCCGTCGCACGTCTTCGACGGCGACCTCGACGGGTTCATCGCCGCCGGCATCAAGTGGCGCAAGCGCCCCACCGACGACTGAGGCCCTACGACCGCACGGCGAACTTCGCCCGGGCCCGCGCGCGCGCCGCGGCGATGAACGCGCGGATGAGCGTGATGCCCTCGGGGTCGAGCCGTTCCTCGGGGTGCCACTGCACGCCGAGGCAGAAGCCGCCGTCGATCGCCTCGATGGCCTCGATCACGCCGTCGGGTGCGCTCGCCGAGACCCGGAGCCCGTCGCCGAGCTGGTCGACGCCCTGGTGGTGGTGCGACGAGATGTCGAACTCGAGCTCGTGCGTGATGTCGCTGAGCAGCGTGCCGGGCTCGATGGCGACGGGGTGCGACGTGTGCGTCCCGACCTCGGCGCGGTGCGGCGTGAGGTCGAGGCGATCGCCGAGGTGCTGCTCGAGCGTGCCGCCGAGCGCCACGTTGATCACCTGCAGTCCGCGACAGGCGCCGAGCACGGGCATGCCTCGCTCGCGCGCGAGCCGGGTGAGGGCGATCTCGAGCTCGTCGCGCACCCGCAGCGGCTTGTCGTTCGAGGGGTGCGCCTCACTGGCGTAGAGCGAGGCGTCGAGGTCGCGCCCGCCCGGGAGGAACAACCCGTCGACGAGGTCGAGCAGGCGCTCGGGATCGTCCACGTGCACGTTCACGCTCGGGAACAGGAGGGGCGCGCCGCCGCCTCCTGGATCGCGGAGACGTAGGTGTGCGAGATCGCGTCGGTGGGGATGTCGACCCACGCGCCATAGCTCGCGGACTTGCGATCGGCGACGATGCCGATGAGGGGGACAGTCATCACGCCTCCTGCGTCGCGTTCGGTTCCGGTATCCAACTTACGGATGCCGCGTCCGATCCGCACGGGGTTGTGCTCGCCGGGCGGCGCGTGCGGGCGCGCATCCTGAGAGTTGGGCGAGTCGCAGGTGACGATCGCCCGCGCGCTGCTTAGGCTCGACGCGATGATCCGATTCGACTCCGTCACCAAGACCTACCCGGGTCAGGCAAGGCCCGCCCTGAACGACATCGGGGTGGAGATCCTCCGTGGTGAATTCGTCTTCCTCGTCGGCGCCTCCGGCTCCGGCAAGTCGAGCTTCCTCCGGCTCATCCTGAAGGAGGAGAAGCCCTCGAAGGGCAGGATCCACGTGCTCGGGCAGGATCTCGGATCGATCTCGAGCCGCAAGGTCCCCTACTTCCGACGCGATCTCGGCGTCGTCTTCCAGGACTTCCGCCTGCTGCCCAACAAGAACGTCTACGAGAACGTCGCGTTCACCCTGCGCGTCATCGGCAAGTCGCGCGGGTTCGTCCAGTCGGCCGTCCCCGAGACGCTCAAGCTCGTCGGCCTCGACGGCAAGGGCAAGCGGATGCCGCACGAGCTCTCGGGCGGCGAGCAGCAGCGCGTGGCCATCGCCCGCGCGATCGTGAACAAGCCGCAGATCCTCCTCGCCGACGAGCCCACCGGCAACCTCGACCCGGTCACGAGCGCGGGAATCATGACGCTCCTCGAGCGGATCAACGCCAGCGGCACGACCGTCGTCATGGCCACGCACGAGGCCGGCATCGTCGACCAGATGCAACGGCGGGTCATCGAGCTCTCCGCGGGCGACATCGTGCGCGACGAGCGCGGTGCGGGGTACGGCGCCACCCTCGGCGACGTCGACGAGGCGCTCAGCGGGGTGCCGGCCGTCAGCCGACGAGCCCGAGCCCGAGCCCGTGCCCACCGAGATCCCCGCAGAAGAGGACGCCTCCGCGGTCATCGCCGCCGTCGCCGCGACGAGCGGCCGGGGCGCGAAGGGCAGGGCCGCGAAGACCCTGCGGCACGCGAAGGCCCCTGCGGCACCGAAGGCGCCCGCAGCTGCGAAGGCGGCGACCACGGCGAAGGCGACCGGGGCGGCGAAGGCGCCGGCGGAGCCGAAGGCGCCGGCGAAGCCGGTGCGGGCGGCAGCGCCCAAGGTCGGCAAGAAGATGATGGACGAGAAGCAGCCCCTCTACGTCGAGCCCGAGGAACGCGACGAGGTGACGGATGCCGCGGCGGCGATCACCGCGGCCGCGACCGCGTCGGTCCCGGTCACGCCCGCGGGCGACGACGCGGAGTCGACCGCCGAGACGGGCGACGCCGCAGGTGCCGCGAAGGGCGCCGACGGCGCATCCGAGCCCCTGACCCTCGCCGAGCGGCTGGGGCTGCGCGCGCCCGGCGGGCCGCGCGAGGGCGACGACGAGCAGGAAGTGGGGCCGACGCGATGAGGTTCGGACTCGTCCTCTCCGAGGCGGCGAACGGCCTGCGCCGCAACGCCACGATGGTGGTCTCGGTCGTGCTCGTCACGTTCATCTCGCTCACGTTCGTGGGCACCGCGGCGCTGCTGCAGCTGCAGATCGCCCAGATGAAGAACTACTGGTACGACCGCGCCCAGGTGGCCGTGTACCTCTGCACGTCCGTGTCGACCGCGGCGGGCTGCATCGACGGCGAGGCCACCGAGGAGCAGAAGGCCGCCGTCGAAGGGCAGCTCGACTCCGACACGCTCGCGCCGTTCATCGACGAGTTCTACTTCGAGGACCACCAGCAGGCGTACGAGAACTTCCAGGAGCAGTTCGCGGACACGCCCGCCGCGGACTACGTGACCCCCGAGGTGCTCAACGAGACGTTCTGGGTGAACCTCGTCGACCCGTCGCAGGCCGCGGTGATCGTGGAGAGCCTCGCCGGACTCGCCGGCGTGGAGCAGGTGGTCGACCAACGCCGCTACCTCGACCAGATCTTCGACGTGCTGAACGCGGCGAGCTACACGGCGATCGCCGTGGCCGCGATCATGCTCGTCGCCGCGGCGCTGCTCATCGCCACGACCATCCGCCTCTCGGCGTTCTCGCGCCGACGCGAGCTCGGCATCATGCGCCTCGTCGGGGCATCCAACCGCTTCATCCAGACGCCGTTCGTGCTCGAGGGCGTCTTCGCCGGGCTGATCGGATCGCTCCTCGCGGGCGGGGCGGTGATCGCGATCGTGCACTTCTTCGTGCAGGGCTACCTCGCGCAGAGCCTGTCGTTCACGTTCGTCGACCTCACCGACGCGTTCATCGTGGTGCCGCTGCTCATCCTCGTGGGCGTGCTCCTCGCGGCGGTGTCGGCGGGCATCGCCATCACGAGGTACCTGCGGGTCTAGCGCGTCCACCGGGCGGGAGGCGGATGCTGCGGCATCCGCTAGAATCAAAGGCTGCCCCGGCATCGGCCGGGGCGGCATCCGCCAGCAACGCACTCGAACGAAGGAGCAGGTCGTGCCCAAGGAACGCGGTCAGAAGGTCGTCGCGACCAACCGCAAGGCGCGCCACGACTACACGATCGAGGACACCTACGAGGCCGGCATCGTCCTCACCGGCACCGAGGTGAAGTCCCTGCGCGAGGGCCGCGCGTCGCTCGTCGACGGCTACGCGTTCATCGACGGCGGCGAGATGTGGCTCGACGCCGTGCACATCCCCGAGTACACCGAGGGCACGTGGAACAACCACGCGCCGCGACGCAAGCGCAAGCTCCTGCTGCACAAGCACGAGATCGTGAAGATCAGCCACAAGACGAAGGAGGGCGGCTACACGCTCGTCCCCCTGCAGATCTACTTCAGCGACGGCCGGGCGAAGGTCGAGCTCGCGGTCGCCAAGGGCAAGCGCGAGTACGACAAGCGCCAGGCGCTGCGCGAGCGGCAGGACAAGCGCGAGGCCGACCGCGCCATCTCGAGCCGGCGCAACCTCGGCGACTAGACCGGTGCCGCGGCCGTCGCGGCCCGCTCGCCGTCGAGTGTCCCGAGCGGATGCCTCCGCGCAGCCCCGCCGCCGCGGCCGGGTTCGGGGCGGCCTCCCAGCCGTGGTGTCGTGACCGCGGGGTAGGCTCATCGCGATGGAGACCTCGACCCGCATCCCGGTTCCCGGCACCTACAACTTCCGCGACGTCGGCGGGCTCCCGGCCGCCGGGGGCACGGTGCGCGACGGGGTGCTCTTCCGCTCCGATGGGCTGCACCGACTCGGCGAGGCCGGCCGTGCCGAGCTGCGCCAGCTGGGGGTCGGCATCGTCATCGACCTGCGCGACCAGAACGAGGCGCGGTTCATGCCCGACGACCTCGACGGGCTCGACGTCGAGGTGCTGAGCCTGCCCGTGTTCGAGGGCTCGGGCGCCTCGCAGGGCGCAGGAGGCATCTCGCTCGACGCCCTCTACGAGCGCATCGTCACCCAGCACGCGTCCGTCGTGGTGAGCGCGCTGCGCGAGATCGCGAGCGCGGGCGACCGCTCGGTGGTGGTGCACTGCACCGCCGGCAAGGACCGCACCGGCATCGTCGTGGCGCTCGCGCTGCTCGCCGTGGGCGTCGACCGCGACGCCGTCGTCGAGGACTACGCGCGCACCGAGGCGAACCTCGCCGGCGAGTGGCTCGAGGAGATGGTCGCGCTGATCGGGCGCTACGGCGTCCCCGACACCCCCGAGCTCCGGATCCTCATGGGCGGCAGCCCGCGCGAGGCGATCGAGGGCGTGCTCGACACCGTCGAGCGGGCGCATGGCTCCATGCGCGAGTACCTGCTCGCGTCGGGCCTCAGCCTGCACGACCTCGCCGCGCTCGAGCGGTTGCTCATCGACCCGGCCTGACCTGCACGCGCCTGCCCGGGCGCGGGGGCGCGCGGCGTCGTGCCCGAGCGCGGTCAGGCGGGATCGGCGGTGAAGCGTGCGTCGACCGATGCCTCGATCACGAGGTCCTGGGGCGCGAACTCGGTCGGTGCCGCGCCGCCCACGTCGGCCGACCGCGCGCATCATCATGGCCTTCGGCTGGGCGTCGGCTGGGAGCTCAGCATGCCGTGGTCGGCGAGCTCCACCGGCACGGGCGTGCCGAGTCCGAGCGCCGACGCGTAGACCTGCGCCTTGGCCACGGCATCGGCGACGGCCGCACGCTGGGCGGTCTCCTGCACGCGCCTGCGCGTGGCATCCGTCAACCGCCAGTCGATGCCGCCGACCGTGAGCTCGTCGGCCCGGCCGTGTCGCCGACCCACTCGCCGAGGCGCCCGAGGTCGCGGAAGACGACCTCGACGTCGGCGCTCGCCTGGTGCACGACCGGCAGCTGCCGGCCCTCGTTGTTCCACGGGCGGTACGACCAGACCCGCAGCTGGTCCGCCGACCACTTCTCGAGTGACGCCGGATGCCTCGAGCTCGCGCACGGCGGCGAGCAGTCGCTCGTGCGCGGCGCTGGTGCGGCCGTAGACGTCGTCGCGGGCGGCGCCGGAGCCGCCGACCGACAGGGTGACGGCGCCCAGCTCGGGCGCGATGCGCTCCTCGGCGTGTCCGGTGACGGCGATCGTGGTCGGCATGGTCCCCTCTCGGCGGCGAGCGGCGGGCGACGTGGCGCGTCCGCGGCCGCGCGTGCGCGGCCGACCTCAGCATACGTGCCGAGGCCGACCGGGCCGCGGACCCCTCACGCCGGGGTGCGCGCCGGCAGCACCCCCGCCCCGTCGAAGAGCCGGTCGAACACGACGCGACGGTCGAACTGCAGGGCGTACGCACGTGCTCGCTCGGCCCGCGCCGCGCGCTCCTCGGGCGGGAGCGCGAGCGCGGCGTCGATCGCGGCGGCGATGGCGTCGGGGTCGTCGACGGGCACGATCATGGCGTGATCGCCCACCGCCTCGCCGATACCGCCCGTCTCGGTGGTGATCACGGCGCCGCCGCCGGCGAGCATCTGCTCGGCGAGGGCGATGCCGAACGTCTCGACGAACTCGGGCCGCGGCTTGCTCGGGAGCACGTAGGCGGCGCATCCGGCCATCAGGTAGGGCTTCTCGGCGTCGTCGACATCGTCGAGGAACACGATGCGGTCGGCGAGCGGCGATGCCGCCGCGAGCTCGCGAAGCGACTCGGCGTCGGGTCCGCGGCCCGCGATGACGAGCTGGAGTCGCTCGTTGGCGGGTGTGCGCTCGAATCCGGCGATGAGGTCGTCGACGCCCTTCGCCTTCGTGAGCCGCGAGAGGAACAGCACGTAGCCGTCGCGCTCGAGGCCCCTGGCGGCGAGCACGCCGTCGACGAGGTGGGGGTCGAGGTCGAGGTACTGCGACGTGTC
>CAWDJA010000012.1:0-89387 GCA_963802485.1 uncultured Actinomycetota bacterium | reverse complement strand
GGAAGCAGTCCCGGCGCGGCATCCGTCGCCCGTGGCTGGACGAACGGGGGCCCGATGATGCCGGAGCGGGCGGCGCGGCGCGTCGTCGAGCCGCGGAGCAGCGTGGAGGTCACCGGCGAGCACTCGCAGTTCCGGCTCGACCTCGAGCGGATCCGGTTCTCCCCGTACTTCTCGCGCCTGTCCGCGGTGACCCAGGTGATCGCGCAGCCGGGCGCGGGCCCGCTGATCCACAACCGGCTCACGCACTCGATCAAGGTGACCGCGGTCGCGCGGGCGATCGCGGTCGGACTGACGGATGCCGCATCACCCGCGTACGCGCTGGCCGTCGAGCACGGGTGCGACGCCGTCGTCGTGCAGGCCGCGGCGAGCGCGCACGACCTCGGGCACCCGCCGTTCGGCCATGTCGGCGAGCGGGTCCTCGACCGGCTCGCCCGCGAGACGCTCGGACTCGCGGACGGGTTCGAGGGCAACGCGCAGACCTACCGCATCATCGCCACGCTGGACGTGACCGGGACCGCGCCGCACGGACTCAACCTCACCGCCGCCGTTCGGGCGGCGATCGCGAAGTACCCGTGGACCCGCTTCGTCGATGCCGCGCGCCCTGGACAGCGGTCCGCTGCCCCGCGGGATGCGCCGCGTCGACGGCGGCGTCGACGTCGCGAAGTTCTCGGCGTACGACCTCGACGCCGCCGACCTCGCCGAGGCGCGCCGCGGACTCCCCCCGCTGGTGCAGTCGCTCGAGTGCTCGGTCATGGACATCGCCGACGACATCGCGTACTCGATCCACGACGTGGACGACTTCTACCGCGCCGGCCTGCTCAGCCAGGGCGCCGTGGCGCGCGAGTTCCGGGGATGGGTCGAGGGGTCGGGCGAGCTCCGGGGCCTCGACGACGAGGTGCTCGCGCGGCGCTCGGCACCGCCCGGCTCCGCCCTGGAGGCGCTGCGGCGCAAGCTCCACCGCAGCGACGCGTGGGTGGCCGACGACGACGCGTTCGCCGAAGCCGTCGACGTCGTCGCCGACGACCTCGTCGACGGCCTCCTCGCGATCCCCTTCGACGGGTCGATCGCCTCGGAGCGGGCGCTCTCCTCGTTCACGAACGGCTGGATCAGCCACCTGCAGACCTCGGTGGTCCCGGCGCCGGCCGACGAGGCGCGCACCGGCCCGGTCACCCTCGACCGGCTCGCCTGGCACGAGGTGGAGGTGCTGAAGTTCGTCCATCGCCACTTCATCCTCGACCGGTCCGACGTCGTCATGTACCAGCGCGGGCTGAGTCGGGTGCTGACCCGTGCGGTGAAGGGCCTCACCGCCTGGGTGACCGACGACCTGGACCGCGACCGCGTGCCCCAGCGGCTGAAGGAGCTCGTCGAGCTCGCCGCCGACGGCTACGCGCGGGTCCGGGCTGCGAGGCCCGAAGGGGTGCCGATCCCCGATGCGGGCGAGGTCATGCGGCTCGGGGTCGGCCGCGGCGTCGTCGACTACGTCGCATCGCTCTCGGACGACCAGGCCCTGGCGGTGTCGGAGGCGATCGACGGTCGGCCCGACCGGCTCTGGGACATCGGGCAGAACCTCTGACGCTCGGCGGGATCCGCCGGCCTCAGGCGGGCGAGCTGCTCCGGCGTGCCCGGTCGACGAGCGCTCCGAGTGCGACGACGAGCAGCGCCGACCACGATGAGCACCACCCCCGCGATCGCCGCCCACCACGCCGTGTCGGCGGGGATGTCGAGGTACACGCTGATGCCGAGGATCCGCGAGAGGCCCCACGGCAGGAGTGCCATCTCGTCGTTCCATGCGGTGAGCGCCGCCTCGAGGCCGATGAGCCCGATGAGGCCGCCGAAGACCGCCAGGACCGCCCCGACCGCGGCGACGACGGCACCGACGGCTCGGAGCGCGCCGAGCCGGGTGGCGAGCGCCCAGGCGCCCGCGACGATCACCCAGCCGAAGGCGGCGAAGGCGACGGTGATGTAGGCCGACCGCGCGAGCGGGTCCGTCCAGAAGTGGAACCAGTACCCGCCCGGTCCCGTCGGTGCGAGCACCACGAGCAGCAGCACGACCCGCAGGATCGCGGCGCCGCCCACCGCGGCCAGCACGGGCCACGCCGACCGGCGACGGAGCACGAGGAGCAGCACGAGGACGAAGACCAGCCACGCCCCGAGCGTGACGAGCAGGTGCGACGGCGCGAGGAACCAGGTCTGGATGCTGCGGCTCGCGACGAGCGCGATCGCGGGGACGGCGACGAGCAGCACCCGATCGCCGCGGCCCAGTCCCTCGGTCACCTCGGCGGCGCGCCACGGCCGCGTGCCCGCCACCCAGAGCGCGCGTGCGGCGCGGGCGCCCGGCCAACCGGCTCGGGCCGCGCCGGACGCGATCCCGTAGGCGAGCCACGCGGCGAGCAGCACGAGCAGGATCCGCGCGGCCCAGGCCATCGGCAGGTCCCGCTCGGCGCGCTCGACGCCCAGTTCGGCGGCGGTGAGGTTGTACGCCGGGTAGTACGGGTCGCCGGCGTACGCGGCCTCGTGCGACGCGGCGGATGCCTCGAACGCGCGCCGCGCGGCATCCCACCGCTCGTGCGCGGCGGGGTCGCCGGTGTCGTGCCACTCCGCCTGGCGGAGGAACATCTCCCGGTCGTCGCCGAGCATCGCGTAGGTGCTCGCCTGGTAGTCGAGGGTGTCGAGGAACGCGGCTCGGAGTGCCGGCTCGCGCCAGCTCGCGGCATCCGTCGCCTCGATCGCCGCGCGCATGCGCTCGACCGCGGCGATCGCCCGGTCGCCGCCCGCGATCGCCTCGTCGAGCTGGTCGCGGCTGATCTCGTAGATCACGTCGAGCACGGCGCTGTCGCCGGTGACGATGTCCCACTCGAAGATCCACATCATCGGCGGCGGCTCGAGGCCGATGGCGAAGACGCGCCGATCGGCGAACGGGCCGATGTAGAGCCCGTCGGTGATCGCGGCGCGCGACTCGGTCATCGCCTCGGAGATCGCCAGCACGGTCGCGGGGTCGTCGGAGAACCAGCGTCGCGCCCAGTCGGCGGTGATCGCCGCGGGGTCGGCGTCGGGGTCGCGGGCGAGTCGCACCGCGAGCTCGGTGTTGAGCTCGTAGAGCTGCCAGAAGCCCGCCTTCAGCTCGAGCGAGAGCGGGCCGGCGCGCCACGGTCCGCCGTCCTGCGTCCAGGTCCAGATGCCCTCGACGTGCGGGTTCGCGGCGATGAAGCGCTGCAGCGCCTCCTGGTAGAGCACGCCGAGGTCGTTCGGGAAGGCTCCGAAGTTCTCGAACTCGCGCCGGCTCTGGAACTCCACGATGCGGCGCTGGTCGCCGATCTCGAGGGTGTGGTTGAGCGGGAGGTGGCTGTAGAAGTCGCCGAGGGTGTACTTCGTCGAGACGATGAGCGCGTCGGAGTCGATCCCGTCGAGCACCGCCTCGTAGGACGCGTCGTTCGTGTGCATGTCGCCGACCGCGCCGACGCCGACGCTCCAGGTGCGGAAGATCACCTCGCGGTCGACGCGCTCGGCCTGGGCGGTGAACGCGGTGAGCATCGCGCGCACGGAGTCCACCGTGGTGACGGCGAGGTCGGAGTAGTAGTCCCAGCCGGGGAGGTCGTACACGCGTCCGGCCTCGCCGATGCGGATGAGCACGCCGTCGAGGTACGGCATCTCCGCGTAGAGCTCGTCGAGGCCGGCGGCGTAGACGTCCCAGAAGGCGGGATCCTCGGTGGCGAGGCCGCCGAACCGCTCGACGAGGTACTCCTCGAGCGGCGTCGTCAGCGCGAGCATGTCGGTGCGGAAGTAGACGTCGAGGCCGACGTCGTGCGCGTACTGCCACATCGGCCCGAACGCGTCGCGCATCGCGTGGGCCCGCGCCACGTGCGTGTCGTCGGCGCCGTACACGTCGTCGCCGTCGCCGACGCCCGAGAACGTCAGGTACTCGATGAAGCCCGGGATCGCGATCGCGTTGTAGCCCTCGGCGAGCGCGTGGCGCACGTAGAGCTCGAAGTCGGCGCGCGCGACCTCGAGCGCCGCCTCGTCGATGTAGGGCGCGTCGGCGAGGATGACGTCGGCGAACGCCTTGGAGTTGTGCGAGTAGTCGTCGCCGGCCGCCCAGGCGGGCTCGTCCACCGCGACGCCGACGGCGCCGAGGTCGACCATGCGGAACCCGAGCCGGGAGTCCACGGTCTCGCCGAGGTGCTCGTCGACCGCGCGACCGTCGCGGGCGGCGGCCGCGAGGTCGTACACGCCCAGCACGGCGCCGGCCTCGGATGCCGCGACGATGCGCAGCGCGTCGGGTGAGCCCTCGACGCGGTAGGTCTCGTCGGCGTCGGGCCCGTCGCCGACGACGACCTCGAGGGAGGCCGTGCCGTCGGTCGCGGCGGCGTCGGCGACGGCGTCCCGCAGCTCGGAGACGGCGAGGTCCATGCGTGCGGATGCCGGCGCGATCACCTGCGTGAACTCCGGCGGTGCGATGGTCGGCGTCTCGGGAGCGGCGACGAGCGTCTCGGCCGGGATGTCGGCGGGCTCGCTCCGGATGCCGAGCTCGTCGCCGAGCACGACGGCGACGCCGGCGCCCAGCGCCACGAGCACCGTGAGCGCGACACCGGCGAGTACACCCCGTCGGGTTCGCGCCATCACGTGGAGCAGCGTAGCAAGAGTGGGACGTTTGTCCCAGTCGAGCGCTGCATTCCCGTCGCACAGGCGCGACTCGCGTGCGGCGACAGGTGTTCACCGGGACGTCCCGAGCGATTCCACGTTCGGCCATCGTCGCGCCGGTCGGCGTCGATTGGCTCGCGAGCATGAGCCGAATCCTCATGCGCCGCGCATTGCCGCGCATCCTCGCCCTGACCGTCGCAGCGGCCGCCACGGCCGCCGTCCTCGTCCCCTCCCCCGCCATGGCCGCCGGCAACGGCAACTCCGAGGGCAACTCGCAGTCGCCCTTCGTCCAGGCCTTCGAGCCGACGCTCGTCGCCCGAGCGACCCTCTCGGCCGATCACCTCGAGGCCGGCCCGGCGTCGGGTGCGCTGGCCTCCTCCGCGAACGGTCGCACCGGCCCGTGGGCCGGCCAGGTGATCCCCGGCTTCTCGGCGGCGATCGACAACGGCGACGGCACGTTCTGGGCCCAGCCCGACAACGGCTTCGGCACGAAGGCGAACTCCGCGGACTTCCTGCTGCGCAACTACCTCGTGCGACCCGCCTGGCAGACCGCCGACGGCGGCGACGGCGCGATCGCCGTCGAGCGCTTCATCTCGTACAACGACCGCAACCGGGTGCTCGACTTCCCGATCGCGAACGAGGCCACGACCGACCGCCTGCTCACCGGCGCCGACTTCGACATCGAGTCGGTCGTGCGCGCGAAGGACGGCACGTTCTGGGTCGGCGAGGAGTTCGGCCCGTTCCTGCTCCACTTCGACGCGGACGGCACGCTCCTCGAGAAGCCGTACTCGCTCACGGGCGCCAAGTCGCCCCAGAACCCCTACCTCCAGGCCGGCGAGACGCCGCGCGTGCGCGCCAGTCGCGGATTCGAGGCGCTCGCGGCATCCGTGAACGGCCGGTACCTCTACCCGGTGATCGAGGGCTCCTACGCCGACGACGCCGACCTGCGCCGTCGCGAGATCCACGAGTTCGACACGCGTCGCGGTGAGTACACCGGTCGCACCTGGAGCTACCAGACCGACCAGGAGGCGAACGTCATCGGCGACGCCTTCACCGTGCGCAACGACGTGCTGCTGCTCATCGAGCGCGACGACTTCGAGGGCGACCAGTCGGTGACGAAGCGCGTCTACGAGGTCGACCTCCGGCGTGCCGACGCACAGGGGTACCTCGAGAAGACCCTCGTGCTCGACGCGCTGCGCATCGCGAACCCCGACGGCATCGGCGCGGGCGACGGCTACGGCACCGGCGCGGTGTTCTCCCTCCCCGTGCAGTCCTTCGAGACCGTGCTGCAGCTGAAGGACGGGAACCTGCTCATCGGCAACGACAACAACTACCCGGGCAACGACGCGCGCATCCCGGGCACGCCCGACGACACCGAGTTCGCCGTCATCGACCTGGACAAGGTGAAGATCGAGCCGTCCGACGTGACCCTCGTCGGCCACCGCGGCGCCAGCGGCCACCGCCCCGAGCACACGCTCGCGTCGTACGAGACGGCGATCGTGCAGTGCGCCGACTACATCGAGCCCGACGTCGTCTCGACGAAGGACGGCGTGCTCGTCGCCCGCCACGAGAACGAGATCAGCGGCACGACGGATGTCGCCGCCCGCGCCGAGTTCGCCGCCCGCAAGGCGACCAAGGTGATCGACGGCGTGAGCGTCACCGGGTGGTTCACGGAGGACTTCACGCTCGCGGAGCTCAGGACGCTGCGCGCGAAGGAGCGACTGCCGATCACCCGCCCGGCGAACACGGCCTTCGACGGGCTCTACCTGATCCCGACGCTCGACGAGGTCGTCGACCTCGCCCGGCACTCGGTCAGCTGCGACGGGCGACAGGTCGGCGTCTACCCCGAGACGAAGCACCCGACGTACTTCGACTCGATCGGCCTCTCGCTCGAGGAGCCGCTCGTCGCGGCCCTGCAGGCGAACGGCGTCGACCGCGCCGACGCGCCCGTGATCGTGCAGAGCTTCGAGGTCGGCAACCTGCGCGAGCTCGACGGGATGACCGAGGTCGACCTCGCCCAGCTCGTCAGCTCCTCGGGCCGCCCGTACGACTTCACGGCCGCCGGCGACCCGCGCACGTACGCCGACCTCGTGACGCCCGCCGGGCTCGCCGAGATCGCGACGTACGCCGACGGCGTCGGCCTCGAGAAGTCGGTCATGATCCCGCGCACCCCGGCGGGCACCCTCGGCACGCCGAAGCCGGTCATCGCCGACGCCCACGCCGCCGGGCTCACGGTGCACGGCTGGACGTTCCGGCTCGAGAACCAGTTCCTCCCGGTCGAGTTCCGCTCGAGCAGCGACCCG
Source organism: uncultured Actinomycetota bacterium (assembly GCA_963802485.1). GTDB lineage: Bacteria > Actinomycetota > Actinomycetes > Actinomycetales > Microbacteriaceae > Agromyces. The sequence continues at coordinate 82,446 of CAWDJA010000012.1, read as the reverse complement.
AACGCCCCCGGCGACCTCGCCGGCGAGCTGCAGGTGTTCGTCGATGCCGGCATGGACGGCGTCTTCAGCGACCACCCCGACGTCGCCGTGACCATCGACACGGTCACCGCAGCGAGCTGAGCGCACGACGAGGACCACGGAGCGGGCGGATGCTGCGGCATCCGCCCGCTCTCGTCGTGCGCACGGGCTGCCACGGGGCATCCGCTCGCTCTAGGCTGTGAGGGTGACCGAACACGCCCGCCTCTCCGCCCGTATCGCCGCCATCGCCGAGTCCGCGACGCTCAAGGTCGACGCCAAGGCGAAGGCCCTCCAGGCCGAGGGTCGCCCGGTCATCTCGTACGCGGCAGGCGAGCCCGACTTCGCCACGCCCGACCACATCGTCGAGGCCGCCCTCGTGGCCACGCGCGACCCGAAGAACTACCGCTACACGCCCGCGGCGGGCCTGCCCGAGCTGCGCGAGGCGGTCGCGGCGAAGACCCTGCGCGACTCAGGCCTCGAGGTCGGCGCCGGCCAGGTCGTCGTCACCAACGGCGGCAAGCAGGCCGTGTACCAGGCGTTCCAGGTGCTGCTCGACGAGGGCGACGAGGTGCTCGTGCCCACGCCGTACTGGACCACGTACCCCGAGGCCATCAAGCTCGCGGGCGGCCGTCAGGTCGACGTCTTCGCGGGCGCCGACCAGGGCTACCTCGTCACGGTCGAGCAGCTCGAGGCGGCGCGCACGGACCGCACCAAGGTGCTGCTCTTCGTGTCCCCCTCGAACCCGACCGGGGCGGTGTACGCACCCGAGCAGGTGAAGGCCATCGGCGAATGGGCGCTCGAGCACGGCATCTGGATCGTGTCCGACGAGATCTACCAGAACCTCACCTACGCCGACGACGTCGACGGGGTGCCCCCGCGCGCGGTGTCGGTCGTCGAGGCCGTGCCCGAGCTCGCGAACCAGACGATCCTCGTCAACGGCGTCGCGAAGACCTACGCGATGACCGGCTGGCGCCTCGGCTGGATGGTCGGCCCGGCCGACGTGATCAAGGGCGCCGCCAACCTGCAGTCGCACCTCACGTCGAACGTGTCGAACATCTCGCAGCGCGCCGCGATCGCCGCGCTCAACGGCCCGCAGGACGCCGTCGAGGAGATGCGCCGCGCCTTCGACCGCCGCCGCCGCACGATCGTGGCCGAGCTCTCGAAGATCGAGGGCGTCACGGTGCCGGTGCCCCAGGGCGCGTTCTACGTCTACCCCGACGTCTCCGGCCTGCTCGGCCGCGAGTGGGGCGGGGTCACTCCCACCACGTCGCTCGAGCTCGCCGACCTCATGCTCGAGCAGGCCGAGGTCGCCGCCGTGCCCGGCGAGGCGTTCGGCCCCAGCGGCTACCTGCGCCTGAGCTATGCGCTCGGCGACGACCCGCTGCTCGAGGGCATCCAGCGCCTCCAGCGCCTGTTCGGCTGACGCCGCCGGCTGACGCAGGCGACGCCCGCGCCCGACCCGATCGGGTCCGTGGCGCGGGCGTCAGCGGTGCCGCGGTGGTCCGCGGCGCGCTCCGTCAGTGCTTGAAGGCGTCCTTGACGTCCTCGGCCGCGTTCTTCATGTCGGCCTTGGCCTGGTCCATCTTGCCCTCAGCCTCGAGGCGCTCGTCGTCCGTGACCTTGCCGGTGGCCTCCTTGGCCTTGCCCTTCAGGTCTTCGCCAGTGTTCTCAATGCGGTCGTCGACACCCATCGTCGAACTCCTTCCCGAGCTGGCGGTCTGCCGCGCTCTGCGACCAGTCAACGCGGCGAGCGCCGGATGCGGCAGGGGCTTGCCCCGCGGCATCCGAGGCGCTACGCGCGCAGCGCGACCTACTCGTCGGGGGCGCCGAGCGGCCACGCACGACGCACCTCGATGCGTCCGGCTCGGGCCATCGGATGCTTCGACGCGATCTCGATCGCCTCGTCGAAGTCGGCGCACTCGATCACGTCGTAGCCCGCGATCCACTCCTTCGACTCCGTGAACGGCCCGTCGGTCACGATCGCGTCGTCGCCGCGCACGCGGACGGTCCTCGCGTACTCGGGCGGCCGGAGGCGGTCCCCCGCGATCGTCACCCCGCGACCCGTCATCTCCGCCGCCCACTCGTCGATCGTGAGCCCGCCGGGTTCCGCGTCGGGCTGCGCCTCGGGGTCCGTGGCGATGAACAGCATGAACTCCATGTCAGGCCTCGATCCCGAGCGGCCAGACCGGACGCAGCTCGAGCGCGCCGAACCGGGCCAGCTGGTCGCCCGCTGGCGATGGCCTCCGCCTCGGCGAGGTCGGCCACCTCGAGCAGGTCGTAGCCGGCGATCCACTCCTTCGACTCGGTGAACGGGCCGTCGGTGACGATCACCTCGCCGCCGCGCACCCGCACCGTCTTCGCCTCATCGACGGGCCGCAGTCGCATGGCGCGCTTCAGCACGCCGCGCTCGGCCATCACCCGGTCCCACTCGGCCACCGCCTCCTGGTCGACCTCGCTGCCATCGATCTCGGGGTCGGCCACCACGAACATCATGATCTCCATCGAACGCTCCTCTCGCGCACACGTTATGCCAGTGCGACGAACGGCGGCGCGCGTGATCGACATCCTCGCCGATCGTCCGACCCCGGCTGCGGCGCACCGCTCAGACCCGCAGCGCCTCGCGGGCCTCGGCGATCACCGCGTCGGCGATCGCGTCGAGCAGGGGCGAGCGCAGGTTCCACTGCTGCCAGTACAGCGGCACGTCGATCGGCGCACCGTCGAGCCGCACCAGCTCGCCGCGCCCGAGCTCGGCATCCGCCTGGAACCCCGGGAGCATGCCCCAGCCGAGCCCGAGCTTGATCGCGACGGCGAAGTCGTTCGATGCGGGAACGTAGTGGCGCGGCGGCGCGTCGGGGTCGACGCCGTTCGCGGCGAGGTGGTCGCGCTGCAGGTCGTCGCGGCGATCGAAGTCGACCACGGGGGCGAGGGCGAGCGGATGCGCCGGGCTCGCCGCCGCGGCATCCGTACTCCCGGCCCGGGGCCCGGCGTCGGCGCCGGCGAGCCCGAGCGACCAGCGCGCCGCGAACGCCGGCGTCGCCACGGCCGTGTATCGCATGACGCCGAGCGGGCGCACGAGGCATCCGGCGACCGGCGTCGCCTGCGACGTCACGGCGCCCATGACCGTGCCCGACTCGAGCAGGCCCGCCGTGAAGTCCTGGTCGTCGCGGTGCAGGTCGAAGACGACCGGATGCCGCTGCACGACGCGTGCGAGCGCGGGCAGGAACCAGGTGCCGAGCGAGTCGGCGTTCACGGCGAGCGCGACCGAGACCGGACGGTCGGGTGCCGCATCGACCCCGAACGCGGCGAGCGCGTCGTGCTCGAGCAGCGCGAGCTGGCGTGCGAGGCGCACGACGGCGGCCCCCGCCTCGGTCGCACGTGCCGGCTTGGAGCGCACGACGAGCACGCGGCCGAGCTGCTGCTCGAGGCTCTTCACGCGCTGCGAGACCGCCGACGGCGTGATGCGCAGCCGCCGCGCCGCCGCATCGAACGTGCCCTCGTCGATGACGACGGCGAGCGTGCGTGCGAGGTCGAGCGGGATCTCCATCTGAAGCGATCCTAATGCTCCTGAAGAATCTTGAGCTGGATTGTCGACGCCTGGTGGTCCTACCGTCGAAGGCGTGCCACTCTCGTCCCTGCTCGCCGGCCTCGGCCTCGGCTTCTCGCTCATCATCGCCATCGGCGCGCAGAACCTCTTCGTGCTGCGACAGGGCATCCGGCGCGAGCACGTGTTCGCGGTCGCGGCGATCTGCGCGCTGAGCGACCTGGCGCTCATCGTCGTCGGCGTCTCCGGCATCGGCGCGGTGCTGCAGGCGGTGCCGTGGCTCGTCGAGGTCATCCGCTGGGCGGGCGCGGCGTTCCTCGTCGTCTACGGCCTGCTGGCCGCACGACGCGCGATCCGGCCGAGCGGCGAGGCGCTCGTCGCGGGCGAGGCGGGGGCGGATGCCGCGGTGCTGTCGGATGCCGCGAGTGTCCCGCCCCCGGCATCCGACCGCCCCGCGGCATCCGGGACCGGGATCGCGACCGCGACCCGCGCGGCGCGCAGCACGACGCTGCTCGCCGCGGTGCTCACGTGCCTCGCGCTCACGTGGCTCAATCCGCACGTGTACCTCGACACCGTGTTCCTGCTCGGCTCGGTCGCGAACACGCACGGCGACGGACGGTGGGCCTTCGCGGCGGGCGCCGGCGCGGCCAGCATCATCTGGTTCTTCGGCCTCGCCTACGGCGCGAGGCTCCTCGGCGGCGTGCTCGCGAGCCCGCGGGCGTGGCGGGTGCTCGACGGCGTGATCGCCGTCGTGATGATCGCCCTCGGCGTCTCGCTCGTGCTGCCGCACTGACGGCTCCGCCGGCCGCTTCCGGCATCGCCGGTTACCGGGGCGCCGCGGCATCCGCGCGGAAACCCGCCGAGGAGGTTCGCGAGATTCCGCGATGAGGTGTCGAAACGCCCTTCCCCTGTTCGTCGTGCCTGCATACCGTGTGGAACAGCGATCCGAGGAGAGACCCTGATGCGATACATGATGTTCGTGGCGACCGACCCCGAGGCCGAGCCGTTCGTGGCCGAGGAGGACGACATCGGCGACTGGGTCGCCGACGTCGACGCGCGTGGCGTGCACGTGTTCGGCGAGCGGCTCCGTCCGGTGCAGGACGCGACCCTGGTGCGCGTGCGCGGCGGCGAGCTCCTCGTGACCGACGGGCCCTTCACGGAGTCGAAGGAGTGGATCGCCGGATTCGACGTGCTCGAGTGCCGCGACCTCGACGAGGCGATCGAGATCGCGAGGCGGCATCCGATGGCGCGGTTCGGGCGCATCGAGCTGCGCCCGATGTGGCCGTTCGACGTCGAGGAGGATCCGACGGCCCGCGAGGAGCGCGAGGTCGCCGATCGCGGCCGACGCAGCGAGCCCGCGGTGGGAGCCTGAACGTGGACCGCACCGGATGACCGACCCGAGCGCCGCTGCGAAGGCGGCCGCGGATGCCGCCGACGCGGTCGCCCTCGCCTACCGCGAGGAGTGGACGCGCATCGTCGCGACCCTGATCCGCGCCACCGGCGACTGGGACGTGGCGGAGGACGCGACGGCCGACGCGTTCGAGCGCGCGGCACGTCGGTGGGAGACCGAGGGCGTGCCGCGCACCCCCGGCGCCTGGCTCACGACGGTGGCGAAGAACCGGGCGCTCGACGTGCTGCGGCGACGCGGGGTCGAGACCGGCAAGGTCAGGGAGTGGATGGCGATGGACGAGCTCACGGGCGGCGGTGCGTCCGACGACCCCGCCGAGCTGGCGGCCGCCGAGCCCGAGTGGGACGACCGGCTGCGGCTGGTGTTCACGTGCGCGCATCCGGCACTGCCGATCGAGGCGCGGGTCGCGCTCACGCTGCGCACCGTCGCGGGCCTCGACACCGGGGAGATCGCGCGCGCCTTCCTCGTGCCCGAGTCGACGATGGCGCAGCGGCTCGTGCGCGCCAAGCGCAAGATCCGGCACGCGGCGATCCCCTACCGGGTCCCGTCGGCCGACGAGCTCCCCGAGCGGCTCGGCGGGGTGCTCGCCGTGCTCATGCTCGTGCACAACGAGGGCTACCTCGCCTCGTCGGGCGACCGCCTGCTGCGCCTCGACCTGCAGGAGGAGGCCATCCGGCTCGCGCGGCTCGTCGTGGAACTGCTGCCCGACGCCGACGAGGCCCGCGCCCTGCTGGCGCTCCTGCTGCTGCAGCACGCCCGCTCGGCCGCGCGGGTCGACGGCGACGGCGAGCTCGTGCCCCTCGACGAGCAGGACCGCGAACGATGGAACCACGCGGAGGTGGCCGAGGGGCTGGCGCTGCTCGCGAGTCGCCCGAGCGACCCCGGCACGATCGGCACCTATCGCGTGCAGGCCGAGATCCAGGCGGTCCATGCGCGGGCGCGCACGCGCCGACGAGACCGACTGGCCGGCGATCGTCGGTTGGTACGACGCCCTGGCCGCCGCGTCGCCGACGTCCCGTGATCGACCTCAACCGAGCGGTCGCGATGGCACTCGCCGGCGACCCCGGGCGCGGGCTCGCCGAGCTCGATCGGCTCGAGGCATCCGGCCGTCTCGAGCGGCCACCACCTGCTCGCCGCCGCGCAGGCCGACCTGCTGCGCCGAAGCGGACGCTTCGGACGATGCGGCCGCGCGGTACCGGCGGGCGATCGAGCTGGCGCCGACCGGGCCGGAGCGGCGGTTCCTGTTGCGGCGGCTCGCGGAGCTTCCCGGGGGTTGAACGCTCGTCGGCCGGTGGGAGTGAGGGCCTCGTGGTCGGAGGGTGCGTGCCCGCTCGACGAGCTCAGGTCTCGGGAAAGGCCAGGACGCGCAGCAGCGCGGTGAGCGTCAGCCGCTCCTCAGGGCTGAGCTGCCGATGCACCTGCTCCTCGGCACGGCGCGCCGACTCCCCCGCAGCCGCCGCGAGCTCCCGGCCGGCTTCGGTGGCGACGACGACGTTGGCGCGCCGGTCGGCAGGGTCGGGGCGCCGTACGACGAGGCCGCGCGACTGCAGGTCGTCGACCAGGCTCACCACCTGGCTCGGATCGAGCCGCAGGAACTCGGCGAGCTCGCGCTGGGACGGACGAGCGTCATCCGTGGTCAGGAGCAGCACCGAATACGACCGCGCCCTCAGGCCGTGCTCGGCGAGGGCGGCGTTGCCCGCCGCGAGTGAGATCGCGTTGGAGCGGGCGAGCAGGAAGCTCAGGTCCTCGCTCAAGGCCGACGCCCGCAGTGCGGGATTCGAGGCGATGGCGTCGGCGGACTTCGGCATGGGGGCCATGCTAGCCGATTCCATTGACGAACGGAACGATTGACAATCTCAACGGTATAGGTCTTCAATGGGGGGAGACACGAAGGAGTCACGAATGTCACTTGAAGGCAAAGTCGCCATCGTCACCGGCTCGGGCCGTGGCCTCGGGCTCGCGTATGCCCAGGAGCTCGCCCGACGGGGTGCCGCGGTCGTCGTGAACGACGTCGATGCCCAGACCGCCGCGGAGGCGGTCGCCTCCATCGAGGGCGCCGGCGGGGTCGCCGTCGCGGTCGTCGCCCCGGTCGGGCCCACCGAGACCGCGAAGCAGCTCGTGCGGACGGCCGTCGACACGTATGGCCGACTCGACATCCTCGTCACCAACGCCGGCGTCCTCCGCGACACGGTGCTGTGGAAGATGAGCGACGACGACTTCGACACCGTCATCGACGTCCACCTCCGTGGCACCTTCACCTGCGTTCGGGAAGCAGTGATCCACATGCGCGAGGCCGGCGAGGGCGGCCGCATCATCTGCATCGGCTCGCCGACCGGTCAGCGCGGCAACTTCGGCCAGACGAACTACGCCGCCGCCAAGGCCGGGATCGTGGGCATGGTCCGCACGTGGGCGATGGAGCTGAAGCGCGCCGGAATCACCGCCAACGCAGTGATCCCGGTGGCCGCCACCGTGATGACCGCCACCGTCCCCTACTTCGCCGCGGCGGTCGAGGCCGATGAGCAGGGCGAGCCCATGCCCGACTTCTTCCGGCACGACCTCGGATTCGGCACGTCCGACGATGTGGCAGGGCTCGTCGCCTACCTGGCCTCGGATGCCGCGGTCGACGTGACCGGGCAGGCCATCGGCGTCGGCGGCGACCGGATGCAGCTGTGGTCGCACCCCGAACCGGTCGCCACCGCGTTCCATGAGGGCGGCTGGTCGTACGAGGCCCTCGAGGACGGCTTCGCGGAGGCGATCGGCGACCTGCAGTCGGTGGGCGAGGAGTTCCCGCCGCTGCCCGAGGAGCTGCAGCGTCCCGCCCCGACCCGCTGAGTCGAGGCATCCGCTCATGACCCGCTACGAACCCGCGATCGACCTCGACGCGATCACCGCGATCGACGTGCACGTGCACGTCGAGGTCGACGGCCACGGCAACACGTCGCTGCCGCCCGACCTCGTCGAAGCCGCGTCGCGATACTTCAGCGCCGACGGCCCGCGCCCCGACCTCGACTCCATCGCCCAGTACTACCGCGAGCGGCGGATGGCGGCGGTCGTGTTCACCGTCGACGCGCAGACGCAGCTGCGGGCATCCGGCGCTGTCGAGCGCCGAGATCGCCGAGGGTGCGGCGCGCAACAACGACGTGCTGATCCCGTTCGGCTCCGTCGACCCGAACCGCGGCACCGATGCGGTCGACCTCGCGCGACGGCTGATCGACGACCACGGCGTTCGCGGCTTCAAGTTCCACCCCACGGTGCAGGGGTTCGACCCGTCCGACGAGGCGCATCACCCCCTCTACGAGGTGCTGGAGGACGCCGGAGTGGTGGCACTGTTCCACACCGGCCAGACGGGCATCGGCGCGGGGCTGCCCGGGGGCCGGGGCCTCCTCCTCGGCCTGTCGAACCCGATCCTGCTCGATCCGGTCGCCGCTCACTTCCCAGACCTGCAGATCGTGATGGCGCATCCGTCGGTCCCGTGGCAGGACGAGGCGCTGTCGGTGGCGACCCACAAGCACAACACCTGGATCGACCTGTCCGGCTGGAGTCCGAAGTACTTCCCCGCCGAGCTGGTCCGCCACGCGAACTCGATCCTGAAGCGGCGCGTGCTGTTCGGATCGGACTTCCCCCTGCTGACCCCCGAGCGCTGGATGAACGACGTCGAGCAGACCGCGCTCAAGCCCGAGGTCATGCCCGGGATCCTCAAGGACAACGCCGCGCGACTGCTGGGGATCGGGAGGTGAGCATGCCGACGCTGGCGGCCGACGCGACCTTCGGCCTCGACCCGTACGCGTTCGCCGAGACGCACCTGAGCGACCCGGCACGCGCGGCACTCGGCCGCCTGCAGGCCGTGCTCGATCGCGACATCCACCCGCTGCTCGCCGACGCGTGGGAGACCGCGTCGATGCCGCCCGAGATCCTCGACGCGCTCGTGCCCCTCGACCTGATGCAGCCCGAGGGGATGGATGCCTCGGAGGCGGGCTCGAGCATGTTCTCGGGCTTCCGCAACTACGTGCTCGCGCGCACCGACGTGTCCGTCGCGACGCTGTACAACGCCCAGTCCGGGCTGTTCCGCACCGCGGTCGCGCTGGGCGGCTCGCCGGAACAGGCCGCGGAGCTCGATCCCCGCATCGCGTCGTTCGCGCTGCGCGGGGTGTTCGCGCTGACCGAGCCGGAGCACGGCTCCGACATCGCCCGGGGCCTCGCCACGACGGCGCGCCGCGACGGCGACGCCTGGATCATCGACGGCGGGAAGAAGTGGATCGGCGCGGCCGCATCATCCGACGTCCTCGCCGTCTTCGCGCGCGACGTCGAGGACGGCGCGGTGAAGGCCTTCCTCGTTCCGACCGACGCGGCCGGGGTCGGGATCGAGACGATCGGCGGAAAGGTCTCGCTGCGGCCCATGCAGAACGCGCTCATCCGGCTCGACGGCGTGCGCGTGGCCGAGGACTCCCGTCTCCAGCGGGTGGAGGGCTGGCGCGACGTCTCGAGGATCCTGCGCGCCATGCGCTCGGACGTCGCGTGGATCGCGGCGGGGCTCCAGGCCGGAGCGCTGGAGGCGGCAGTGCGCTACGTCGGCGAGCGACACCAGTTCGGCCGGCCGCTCGGCGGCTTCCAACTCGTGCAGGAGCGGATCGCCCGGATGCTCGGCAACGTCACGTCGTCGCTCGGGATGGTGGTCCAGCTGTCGCTGAGGCAGGACCGCGGCGAGTGGGCCGACGAGAACTCCGCCCTCGCCAAGATGCACACGGCGCGGCTGGCACGGGAGACCGTCGCGCTCGCACGCGAGGTGCTCGGCGGCAACGGCATCCTGCTCGAGCACGACGTCGCGCGATTCTTCGCCGACGCCGAAGCCGTGTACTCGTACGAGGGCACCCACGACATCAACTCACTCATCGTCGGACGCGCCGTGACCGGTTCGTCCGCCTTCACCTGAACCGACGAGCTGAACACCCTCAACCCGACGACCTGAACAGAAGGGCACACCATGACCACCACCGTCGCGTACGACGACGTCCCCGGCCTGGCCGGTACCGACCTCGGCTGGACGGACTGGCTCGACGTCACGCAGGACCGCGTGAACCGCTTCGCCGACGCCACCGACGATCACCAGTGGATCCACGTGGATCCCGAGCGCGCCGCGGACGGCCCGTTCGGCGGCGCGATCGCACACGGGTTCCTCTCGTTGTCGCTGACCGTGAAGTTCTGGTCGGAGCTGTTCGACGTCACCGGCGTCACGACCAGGGTCAACTACGGCCTCGACAAGGTGCGGTTCGTCTCGCCCGTCAGGGTCGGCGCCCGGGTGCGCATGAACGCGGTCATCGCCGAGGTCACCGAGGTGCGCGGCGGCTACCAGTTCGCCGTCGACCAGACGATCGAGATCGAGGGCGCCGACAAGCCCGCCGTCGTCGCCCGGGGCCTGTACCGCTTCTACGCCTGACGGTCCGTCCGCGCCTCGACGCACGGACGCCCTCGCCCCGAGCGTGGGCCCACCCGCACGAACCCGCCATGCCGTTCCCTCGACGAAGAGGACATCGCACGATGCACAACCACGGACTCGGCTCCTGGATGGCCAAGCGTCGCCTCAAGACGCCCGAGAAGACCGCCCTCATCTTCGACGAGGAGGTGATCACGTACCGTCGGCTCGCCGACGGGGCCGACCGGGTCTCGGCGCTCCTCTGGCAGCGCGGCATCCGCAAGGGCGACGCCGTCGCCTACCTCGGCGAGAACAGCCCCGAGTTCATCCAGGTGATGTTCGGCGCGATGCAGCTCGGCGCGGTCTTCGTGCCCGTGAACACGCGGCTCGCGCCGCCGGAGATCGCGCACGTGCTCACCGATTCCGGCACCCGGGCGCTCATCCACGACTCGGAGTTCGCAGACCGCATCGCCGCCGTGGTCGACGCGGGCGGGATCGCCCATCGCATCGGGACCGGCGAAGGGACATCCGACCATCCCGGCCTGGCGCAATTGCTGCGCACCACTCGTGCGGGCCATGCCGACGCCGACGTCACGCTCGATGATCCGGCGGCGATCATCTACACGTCGGGGACGACGGGCAAGGCGAAGGGCGCCGTGCTCACGCACGGCAACCTCACCTGGGTCGCCCTCAACTGCATCGTCGACTACGACGTCGTCTCGACCGACATCGCCCTCATGATCTCGCCGCTGTTCCACGTGGCCTCGCTCGGCATGGGCGCCCTGCCGGTGATCCTCAAGGGCGCCACCATCGTGCTCGAGAAGCGCTTCGAGCCGGGGCGGGCGCTCGCGCAGATCGAGCGTCATGGTGTCACGATGCTCTCCGGGGTACCGACCACGTACCAGCTCATGGCCGACCATCCCGATTGGGCCGGTGCCGACCTCTCCAGCCTGCGCACGCTGACCTGCGGCGGCTCGGCGGTGCCGACGCGCATCCTCAACGCGTACGAGGAGCGCGGACTGTCGTTCACGCAGGGATACGGAATGACCGAGACCTCGCCGGGCGCGACCTCGCTCTCACCCGCCATGACGCGGGCCAAGCAGGGCAGCGTCGGCCTGCCGCACTTCTTCACCGATGTGCGGATCGCGGATGAGCACGGGGCGATGGTGACGCGCGGCACGGTGGGCGAGATCGAGATCTCCGGCCCCAACGTCTTCCCCGGCTATCACGCCAACCCCGATGCCACGGCGGCGGCCTTCACCGCCGACGGCTGGTTCCGGTCCGGCGACCTCGGCTACCTCGACCCCGACGGGTACCTGTACATCGCCGATCGGCTCAAGGACATGATCATCTCGGGCGGCGAGAACATCTACCCGGCGGAGGTCGAGAACCTCATCAGCGACATCGACGACGTCACCGGCGTCGCCGTCATCGGGATTCCGGACGAACGCTGGGGCGAGGTGCCGTGGGCCGTCGTCACGGTGCGCGAGGGTGGCTCCGTCGACACCGACGGCGTGCGCGCGCACCTGGACGGCAAGCTCGCTCGGTACAAGCTCCCGAGGAACGTCGTCGTGGTCGACCAGCTGCCCCGCACCGCATCCGGCAAGGTGCGCAAGGCCGACCTGCGGGCACGGTACGGCGGCTGAGCTTCGCGGATCGCGAGCTTCGCGGCTCGCGAGCGGCGCGAGCGGAACGCCGGACGACGGCGGCGATCGACCCGATTCAGCCGACGAGACGGGCGAACTCCCGCACGGCCGGGAAGGCCAGTTCCCGGTGCCGGGTGGCATAGACCTCTGAGGACCGGTCGGCCGGCCAGTCCCCGCCCATGTACTGACGCGGGAGCCGAGGATCCACCCTGAGGAGCCCGAGCCAGTCGGCGACGAGCAGCGTCCGAGCGGTCAGCGGCGGCATGTCGGCCGTCTCGTCATCGCGCTCCCAGTGCGCGATGAACTCGTGATGGGCGGACCGGATGCGCTCGACATCCCACGCCACCCGCACGACCTCCGCCATGGGGAAGCCGTCGAGCTCGGACGCCGAGAAGGCATTGACGGACCCCGGCGGCAGGTCGGGGATCGTCGCATCGAGCATCGATGCCAGCTCGACCGTTCCGGGGGCGATCCACAGGCCGTCGCGGAGCAGCGCGAAACCCGACCACGTGAGGGCGGCGCGCAGACGATGCCGCAGTGTCCGCATGTGCTCCGGCACCGAGAACGTGACGAGCGTCCACCCCTCACCCTGCGGCTCGAACGGAGCCCGCCCGTTGACACGTCGGGATGCGTCGCGGAGGACTTCATTACCGTGCGGGGTGAGCTCGAATCCGATCTCCCGTCCGAGACGTCGCCGCTCGAGCAGCCCGCTGTGGACCATCCGGTCGAGGTTGGTGCGCACGGACGACGCCGCCACGCCGGCGCCCTCGAGGACGCTGAGCAGCACGCCGGCGCGCAGCGGCTCGAAGTAGCGATCGGAGACGTACTCGCCGAAGAATGCGAGCAGCAGCTGCCGTGGCTTGCGAGTCAGGACGGATGACTCGGTGGGCGTGCTGCCGAGCGGCATGGGCTGGACCGCGGTCATCATGCCTCCGTCGCACCCGGCCGCACGGCCTCGCCGCGCTTGGCGCGCTGGATCTGTTCGTACACGTGCGTGCGCAGCTCGGTGAACCGCGGCATGGCGCGCGTCGAGATCTGGTCGCGGGCCGGCGGGAGGTCGATGGCGAGATCCTCCTGCACCCACGTCGGCGACTTCGACAGCACGACGACGCGTTCGCCGAGGTAGACGGATTCGTCGATGTCGTGGGTCACGAACAGGATCGACATGCCGCGCTCGCGGTGCAGGGCTCGCACGAGGTCCTCGAGGTCGGCACGCGTCTGCGCGTCGACCGCGGCGAACGGCTCGTCCATGATGAGCACTTCCGGCTGATACGCCACCGCGCGCGCGATCGCCACGCGCTGCTGCATGCCGCCCGACAGCTGCCACGGGTAGCTCTTGGCGGCGTGGTCGAGGCCGACCGCGACGAGGGCGTCGTCGATGAGCCGGTCACGGTCGGCACGCGAGAGCTTCTTGTGCTTGAGCGGCAGTTCCACGTTCCCCCGCACCGTCAGCCACGGGTACAGGCTCCGGCCGTACTCCTGGAACACGAGCGCCATGCTCGGCGGCGGACCCGTGACGGCACTGCCGTCGATCTCCACGCGCCCTGCGGTCGGCTTCAGGAGGCCGGCGATGCACTTCAGGAGCGTGGTCTTGCCGCAGCCGGACGGACCGACGATGCACACGAGCTCTCCCGAGGTCATCTCGAAGCTGATGTCGCCGATCGCCTCGACATTCCCCGTCGAGGACTCGTAGACCTTCTTGAGATGCTCGACCTTCAGCAGCGTGTCAGGCACGCTCCACCTCCTTGATTCCGTGGTACCAGCGCAGCACCCGCCGCTCGACGAATCCGAAGATCCCGGCGAGCAGCACGCCGATGAGACCGAGCAGCAGGATGCCGCCCCACATCTCGGCGATGAGGTAGTTCCGCTGGAAGTAGACGATGCGATAGCCGAGTCCCGACGACGAGTAGAACATCTCGGAGATGACCATCAGGATCAGCGCGATCGACATCGACTGCCGCGTCCCGGCCATGATCCGTGGGCTCGCGGCCGGGAGCACGAGATAGCGGATGCGCTCCACCGGGGTGAGGGCGAAGGATCGCGCCGTCTCCGTCATGACGCTGTCGGTGGCCCGCACGCCGTCGATCGTGTTGAGCAGCACCGGCCACACCGAGCCCGCGACGATCACGGTGATCTTCATGGTGTCGGTCGGTCCGAGCAGTACCGCGACGATCGGGATCAGGACCGGCGGCGGGATGGCGCGGAAGAACTCGAGCATCGGCTCGAGCAGGTCGCGGAGCCACCGCACGAGTCCGATCAGGGTGCCGGCGACGATCCCGACGAGCACCGAGAGCAGGATACCGAGGCCCAGTCGACCCAGACTGGGCAGGACGTCGGTCACGAACGCCGGCCCGACCCAGGTGTCGACGAAGGCCTCGAAGATGATGAGCGGGCTGGGGAAGAACGGTGCGGGCGAGGCGGAGGCCCAGATGCCCCAGATCACGAGGAGCAGGATCGGCAGTCCGATCGCGTAGGCGATGTTCTCGCCGAAGCTCGCCCAGACGCGCGACCTCGGGCGCGGCACGGTGATCGTGCTGGTGTGGAGGGTCACAGGACCTCCTCCCCTCGTACGGACTGGTGCCACGACAGCGAGCGGCGCTCGATGAAGCGGAAGACGAGGTTGATGAGCAGTCCGAGCAGGCCGGTCGTGATCACCAGCGCGTAGACCTGCACGTAGTCGCCGGCGGACTGGGCGAAGATGATCGCGCGGCCGAGGCCCGGGGTGCCGATGAACATCTCGGCCGTCACGGCGAGGATCAGGGCGACCGCCGCCGCCAGGCGGATGCCCGTCATGAGGTACGGCAGCGCCGTGGGGAAGACGAGGTTCACGATGCGCGAGCCGCGGGAGAGTCCGAAGCTGCGTGCCGTGTCGCGGGCGACGGCGTCCACGTCGGCCACACCATAGAGCACCTGCACGAAGACCTGCCAGAAGCTCGCGAACACGATGATCAGGAGCGCTGCCTGCAACTGGATGCCGAACATCAGGATCGCGAGCGGGATCAGCGCGACCGATGGGATCGGTCGGAGGAACTCGACCGTCGTGTGGGTGGCACGACGCAGGAACGGCACCATCCCGATGATCGTCCCGAGGATGGTGGCGAGCGACCGTCGCGATGACCAGGCCGATCGCCCACGCCGTCATGGTCCTGCCGACGTTGCGCCAGAACTCGACGTCGCGGAAGTCCTCGAAGAGCCGCGCGAGGGTCTCGGTCGCGGTCGGGAAGAACCGCGGATCCAGGATCCCGAGTGTCGGGATCAGCTGCCAGGTGATGAGGAAGCCGAGGATTCCGGCGATGCCGAGCAGGCTCCGTCGCAGCGTGCGCCGTGCGCGCGCCCTGCGGAATCCTCCGCGGGCCGGGTCGCCGGGCGCGGGCGGGCCTGACGCTGGCGGCGCGACTTCGACCGGGTCGGCGGGGTCGACCGAGGTGACGACAGGTTCCATTGGTCTCTTCCGGTGTGACGAGCTGGGGTGGGATGCCTCGGTCCGAGGCATCCCGCCCTCTCGCGGTCGTGTGCAGGTGCGGGAGCTGCGCCGTCGGCCGTTACTGCTGCTGGACGAGGCGGTCGAAGTCGGGCTCGGCGTCGAGGACGCCGAACTCGACGGCGAGGGCGGCGAGTTCCTCCAGGTCGGACACCGTGATCTCGGAGGTGAACGTCGGCAGCGTGATGCCGGCGGCGGCCTCCTCGGGGATCTCCATGTTGGTCGAGATCGCCGCACGGACCGCGTCCTCGTTCGCCGTCGCCCAGTCGAGCGCCTCGGTCATGGCCGCGGCGAAGTCCGAGACCAGGTCGGGGTCGGAGTCGATCAGCTCCTGCGTGGTGATGTTGGTGAGCAGCGCTCAGCCCGGGGATCGTGGCCTGGTACGGGTGCACGACGAGGTTGCCGCCGCCGTCCACGATCCTCGACATGAACGGGTCGGGAACCCAGGCGGCGTCGATGTTGCCGGCTTCGAGCTGGGCCTGGGCGTCGGGGAAGCCGACCTCGACGAACTCGATCGTCGCGGGGTCGCCGCCGGCGTCCTCGCACGGCCTTCATGATGGTCACGTCGCCGGCGGCGCCGAGGCTGTTCACCGAGACGCGCTTTCCCGCGAGATCGGCCGGGCCGGTGATGCCCGGAGTCGGCCAGCGACACCACGGCGTTGACGTCCTTGCCTTCCTCGAGGCTGTCGGCGTAGTTGCCGATGATGACGACGCCCAGGTCCTGTACGTCGGCACGGAAGGGACCGAACGGCTGGCCGATGGCGAACTGGATGTCGCCGCTCAGCAGCGCGGGGATGGCCTGGGCGCCGCCCTGCGCCGGGACGACCTCGACCTCGATGCCGTGGTCCTCGAAGATGCCTTCCTCGATCGCCGCCCACAGCGCGCCGGTCTCGGCGATGGGAAGTGCGGCGACCCTGACCGAGCGGATCTCGCCGGAGCCGGCGTCGTCGGTGGGCGCGGACGTCGGGGCGGCACCTGAGTCGGTGCAACCGCTCAGGGCGAGGATGGCCGCCACCGCGCCGAGCGCGATGGCGGGAAGAGCCTTCTTCATGGACGGGCCTCTCTCGAATGCGGGCAGGGGTTCAACGGATGCCGGCGCATTCAGGTGACGAGACGTCGCCTGCGAGTCGAAGCGCCCTTGCGTTGACAAGGTCATCGTCCGGCATGGGGAACTTCATTGTCAAGGGTTATGTGACGCCCGTCACGAATCTGTGCACTGACGAAGATCGCCTGCCTGCGAACGTCCGTGGCGACAGCGCTCCAGGTCGTTTCGGCGACCGTTCCGCGCAGACTTCCCGGTTGCACCGAGGCCGGCGATGGCTGGGCGGGATGGCGCCGTCGCAGCCGCGAGCATGTCACCCATGGCTCAGGCTGGGTTGTCAATGACGATCGTCGATGAAACGTCGAGTGAGACTGCACGCCTCGAGCTGCCGGCCGTGGCCTGTCTGGAACCGCCGCCGCGTTCCGCATCCACCGATCGGTGGAGGGAGGAATCGACCGCACGGGGGCTGCCGGCGGCCGCCGCGAACCGGCAGGCTCTGGAGCATGGACACGACAGCGCCCCACTCGGGCACGACCTCCGGCGGGCTTCCCGCCGGCACGGATGCCGCGGTGCGGATCCGCGGGCTGCGCAAGGCGTACGGCGGCGTCGTCGCCGTCGACGGCATCGACCTCGACATCGCCCGCGGTGAGACCTTCGCCCTGCTCGGCCCGAACGGCGCCGGCAAGTCGACGACCGTCGAGATCCTCGAGGGCTACCGCCTGCGGACGGCGGGCGAGGTGAGCGTGCTCGGCATCGATCCCGCGCACGGCGACCTCGACTGGAAGGCCCGGCTCGGCATCGTGCTGCAGTCGGCGACCGAATCGGGCCTCTACACGGTGCGCGAGCAGCTGACCCACTTCGCGGGGTTCTTCCCCGACCCGCGCGACATCGACGAGGTGATCGCCGCGGTCGGCCTCGAGGCGAAGGCGCGGACCCGCGTGTCGAAGCTCTCGGGCGGCCAGCGCCGACGGGTCGACGTGGCCCTCGGCATCATCGGCCGCCCCGAGCTGCTCTTCCTCGACGAGCCCACCACCGGGTTCGACCCCGAGGCCCGCCGCGAGTTCTGGAAGCTCATCCGCGGCCTGAAGGCCGAGGGCACCACGATCCTGCTCACCACGCACTACCTCGACGAGGCGGCCCAGCTCGGAGACCGCGCGGGCATCATCCTGGGCGGACGACTGGTCGACGTCGGGCGCGTCGACGAGCTCGGCGGCGCCGAGGCCCGCGTGCCCATCGTGCGGTGGCGGGACGCCGACGGCACGCCACGCGAGGCGCGCACCGAGCGACCCGCCGAGTTCGTGGCATCCCTCGTGGCACGCCAGGGCGGCGAGCCCGACGCGCTCGAGGTGATCCGCCCGAGCCTCGAGGACATCTACCTGCAACTGGTGCACTCGGCCGGGGCCGAGACGCACGACGACGAGGAGGCGCTCGCATGAGCGAGACGACGACCACGGCCGCGACGGCCGGCACTGGCAGTGCGGACGCGCGGGCCGAGGACCGCGGCATCCGCAGCACTCGCGGCACCCGCGCCACCGGCGGCAGCGGCACCCGCGCCCGCGGGAACCGCCCGGGCATGCTCCGGGTCGGCGCCTCGCGCATCGGCCACGAGACGAAGGGCTACTTCCGGTCGCCGGATGCCGTGTTCTTCACGTTCCTCTTCCCGCTCATCATGCTCGGCATCTTCACCGCGGCGTTCAGCGCCTCGGGCGACATCGTGCCCGGTCCCGGGCATGGAGGGCGTGTCGGTCGGCGCCTACTACCTTCCGGGGATGCTGGCCGCGGGCATGCTGCTCTCGGGCGTGCAGAACCTCGCGGTCGACATCGCGACCGAGAAGGGCGACGGCACGCTGAAGCGCCTCGGCGGCACGCCGCTCTCGCCGGTGTCGTACTTCCTCGGCAAGATCGGCCAGGTCTTCGTGACCGCCGTGCTGCAGGCGGCGCTGCTGCTGCTCGTCGCCGGCACCGTGTTCGGCATCGCGCTGCCCACGACGAGCGAGGCGTGGCTCACGTTCTCGTGGGTGTTCGTGCTCGGCGTCGCCACCTCGGCGCTGTGCGGCATCGCCCTCTCGGCGGTGCCCCGCAGCGGCAAGAGCGCCACGGCCGTCGTGATCCCCATCGTGCTGGTGCTGCAGTTCATCTCGGGCGTGTACCTGCAGTTCTCGCAGCTGCCCGAGTGGATGCAGAACATCGCGAGCGTGTTCCCCCTGAAGTGGATGGCGCAGGGCATGCGCGCGGTGTTCCTGCCCGACGACTTCAAGGTGCTCGAGCAGCACGGCGAATGGGACCTCGGCTGGGTCGCGGTCGCCCTCCTCGCCTGGCTCGTCATCGGCCTCGTCGTGAGCCGGCTCACCTTCCGGTGGATCCGGCGCGACGCCTGACCGGCGTCGTCGGCGTCGGCGTCGGATGCCCGACTGCCGGCGCCGACCCGCTCGTGAGAAGGTGACCTCATGCTGAGCGCCAGATGGTGGGACCTCGCGGCGATCGTCGTCGCGAGCGTCATCGTCGTGCTCACCCTCATCGAGCCGCCCTACGGCGCGAACGAGATCGGCGCCTGGGCCGCATCGGGCGCCTTCCTCGTCGTCTACTTCGCCTACGGCCGCCGGTACATCCACGGCGCGACCATGCAGCACCACCTCGTCATCGCGTTCCTCTTCGCCGCCATCCTCGCGGTCGGCACCGCGTTCGAGCCGGCGTTCGCCTTCCTGCAGGCGTTCCTCTACCCGTTCGTGTGGACGACCGCACCGAATCTCAGGAGCGCCCTCGTCGCGAACATCGCGCTCGCGGTGGCCATCGTCGTCGGCTACGCGGCCCGGTTCGGCCCCGCCGGGATCCTCACCGGATTCGGCGTGGCGGTGCTGTCGGTGGGCTTCAGCATCGCCCTCGGCCTGTGGATCACCCGGATCGCCACCTACGGCGAGGAACGAGCCCGGCTCCTCGACGAGCTGCAGGCCGCGCAGGGCCAGCTCGCCGCGATGCATCGCGATGCCGGGATGACCGACGAGCGCGGGCGCCTCGCCCGCGAGATCCACGACACCATCGCGCAGAGCCTCACGGGCCTCGTGATGGTGGCGCAGCGGGCGGGCAACCGTCTCGAGGGGGTCGACGGCGACGCCGCGGCATCCGTGCGCGGCGACATCGAGCTCATGGAGCAGATGGGACGCGAGGCGCTCACCGAGGCGCGCGGGCTCGTCGCCTCGCTCACGCCGGTCGAGGCCGACGCCGGCCTCGCCGAGGCGCTGCGACGGCTCGCGACGTCGTTCGAGCGCGAGACGGGGGTGGCGGTCACGGTGACGGCGGATGCCGCGGGGCTCGACCGCGAGCTCGAGGTGGTGCTCCTCCGCTCCGCCCAGGAGGCGCTCGCGAACGTGCGCAAGCACGCGAAGGCGCGGACCGCCACGGTCGCGGTGACGGCGGCGGACGACGAGGTCGTGCTCACGGTCGCCGACGACGGCATCGGCCCCGGCGACGCCGTGCCGGGTGAGCACGGGTTCGGCCTCGCCGGCATCCGCGACCGCGCCGCCCTCGTCGGCGGCTCGTTCGAGTTCGGCCCGGGCACGGACGGGGGCTCGAGGCTCCGGGTCGTCGTGCCCCGAGCTGATGCCCCGCATCCGCACGCGACGGGAGGCGCGACGTGACCGACCCCATCCGCATCGTCGTCGCCGACGACCACCCGATCGTGCGGGCCGGCATCGTCGGCCTGCTCGAGCAGGCGCCGGGGATCGAGGTGGTCGGCGAGGCCGCCGACGGCGCCGAGGCGGTGGAGCTCGCGGCATCCGAGCACCCCGACCTCGTGCTCATGGACCTGCGCATGCCCGGCGTCGACGGGGCGAGCGCGACCGCGAGCATCGTGGCCGCCGGCCACGGCACGCGCGTGCTCGTGCTCACGACGTACGAGACCGACGACCACATCCTCGCGGCCATCGAGGCCGGCGCGAGCGGCTACCTCCTGAAGGCCGCGCCGCAGGCGGAGATCCTCGCGGGCATCCGCGCCGTCGCCGCGGGCGAGACGGTGCTGGCGCCGTCGATCGCGGCGAAGCTCGTGTCGCGCGTGCGCGCCGACGCGACCTCCGTGGCGCCGCCCGCGCTCTCGCCGCGCGAGCACGAGGTGCTCGCCCTCGTGGCCGAGGGGCGCTCGAACCCCGAGATCGCCCGCACCCTCTACATCGGCGAGGCCACGGTGAAGACGCACCTGCTGCACGCGTTCGAGAAGCTCGGCGTGAACGACCGCACCCGCGCGGTGACGCGCGCGATGGAGCTCGGCCTGCTCTGACCCGGCGCGGCTCGTATCGGCTGCGGCGGCGCGGCGCAACGGCCTGACACGAGCGGGGCCGCGGCCTACGCTGGCGACGTGGCCTTCACGAGCGTTCGCGTCGCGGTGCGGCGCACGCGCATCCTTCCGAAGTGGGTCCGACGAGCGGATGCCGCGGCCGGCCGGGCGGTGAACCGGCGGCACACGCATCCGAACGTCGACCGCTTCTGGATGCAGCTCACGGGCTTCGCCGACAACGGCGTGCTGTGGTGGACGCTCGCGGGCGTGCTCGCCGTGACGCGGCGACGCCGGGCCTCCGTGCGGGGCCTGCTCTCCCTGCTCGGGGCGAGCGCCCTCACCAACCTCATCGCGAAGCAGGTGTTCGGCGGCGATCGGCCCCTGCTCGCCGACGTGCCGATCGGCCGGCAGCTGCCGAAGCATCCGACCACGCCGTCGTTCCCGTCGGGTCACTCGGCGAGCGCGGCGGCCTTCGCCACGGGCGTCGCCCTCGAGCGACCGCGGATCGGTGCGGCGATCGCGCCCGTCGCCCTCGGCGTCGCCTACTCGCGGATGCACACCGGGGCGCACTGGCTCTCCGACGTGGTCGGCGGGCTCGCGCTCGGTGCGGCGGTGGCCGGTGTCGGCGCACTCGTGGTGCCGCCGCGGCCGGGCGCACCCGAGCTGCCGAAGCCGACCGGCGTGGACCGCCGGCTCCCCGCCTCGCCCGACGGCGAGGGCGTCTTCATCGTGGTCAACCGGTCGTCGGGCACGAGCGTCGTACGTGCCGATCCGCTCCCCGTGATCGCCGAGCGCCTGCCGGCCGCCGAGGTGCACCTGCTCGAGGACGGCGAGTCGCCCCGCGAAGCGGTGCGAGCGGCGGTCCGGCGACGTCGTGGCCGGCCGCGGATCCTCGGCGTGTGCGGCGGTGACGGCTCGGTCGCCGCGGTCGCCCACGAGGCGGTCGCGGCGGGGCTGCCGCTGCTGGTCGTGCCCGGGGGAACGTTCAACCACTTCGCGCGGACGGCGGGCGCGGCATCCGTCGACCTGGCCATCGACGCGCTGCAACGCGGCGAGGGCGTGCGAGCGGATGTCGCGGAGCTGGCCTTCGGCGACGAGGAGCCCGTCACCGTGCTGAACGCCGCGTCGGTCGGCGTGTACCCCGACTTCGTGGCCGTGCGCGAGCAGCTCCAGGACCGCTGGGGCAAATGGCCCGCCGCGCTCATCTCGGCGGTGCGCGTGCTCCGGCGTGCCGCACCCGTGACGGTCGTGGTGAACGGCCGGCGTGCCGCGGTCTGGACGATGTTCGTCGGGGTCGGTCGCAACGATTCCGGCACCGTCGCACCGCTGCAGCGGCAGCGGCTCGACGGCGGCGTGCTCGACGTCCGCATCCTGCACGCGGAATCGAGGCTGCGTGCGGCCGCCTCGCTCGCGTTCGGGCGTCGCACGAGCGCGGTGCTGCGAGCGCTGCGGCTGCTTCCCCATCGTATGGAGGCCTTCACGGCCGAGTCGCTCGACGTGGTGGTGCGTCCGCGGCACGGCCAGCCGCCGGGATTCGCCCACGACGGAGAGGTCGCCATCGAGGCGCCCGCGGTGGCCGCCGCCGCCTATCCCGCGCCCGGCTACCGCACGACCGTTCGCATCGTGCCGGCGGCCCTCGACGTGTACCGGCCCGCCACCGACTCCCCGGCAGGCGATCGGCCGGGCAGCCGCTGAGGGCTGCCCGGCCGGTTCGACGAGCTCATCCGACACGTCGCTATGCGATCTTGCGTCGGTAGATCGGCCATGGCGACGACGTAGGCGATGACCAGGATGCCGAGGCACCAAGCGAGCGCGATCCAGATGTCGCTGCCGACGGGTTGTCCGGCGAACAGGTCCTGGATCGTGTTGACGATCGAGGTGACCGGCTGGTTCTCCGCGAAGGCGCGCACCGGACCCGGCATGGTGTCCGTGGGGACGAACGCCGAGCTGATGAACGGCAGGAGGATCAGCACGTAGGAGAATCCGCTGGCACCGTCCACGGTCTTCGCGGTGAGGCCGGCGATGACGGCGAGCCACGTCAGGGCGAGGGTGAAGAGCGCCAGGATCCCGGCGACCGCGAGCCACGCCAGGAGGCCTGCCGAGGTGCGGAACCCCATCAGGAGCGCGACCCCCACGATGATCACGAGCGTGATCCCGTTGGCGACCAGCGAGGTCAGGACATGTGCCCAGAGCACCGACGATCGGGCGATCGGCATGGAGTGGAATCGTTCGAAGATGCCGCTCTGCAGGTCGAGGAACAACCGGAAGGCCGTGTACGCGATGCCCGACGCGACCGCGATCAGCAGGATCCCGGGCAGCAGGTAGGTGACGTAGTCGTCGGTGCCGGTCTGGATCGCGCCGCCGAACACGTACACGAACAGCAGCAGCAGCGCGATCGGCGTGATCGCGGTCGTGATGATCGTGTCGGGGCTGCGGAGGATGTGCCGCATGGATCGGCCCGTCAACAGGGCCGTGTCGGCGAAGAAGTGGGTGTTCATGACAGGTCCTTCCGTGTCTGCGCCGTGTCGTCGTTCGTCGTCGTCGCTTGCCCACGAGGGCGAGGAACACTTCCTCCAGGGTGGGCTGCTTCTCGACGTATTCGACCGTCGCCGGCGGCAGGAGTTTCTTCAGCTCGGCGAGCGTGCCGTTCGCGATGATGCGCCCTTGGTGCAGGATCGCGATCCGATCCGCGAGCTGCTCGGCCTCGTCGAGGTACTGGGTGGTGAGCAGCACGGTGGTGCCCCGGGTGGCGAGATCCTGGATGACCCGCCACACCTCGAGGCGGCCCTCGGGGTCGAGCCCCGTGGTCGGCTCGTCGAGGAAGATCACCTTCGGCTGCCCGATGAGGCTCATCGCGATGTCCAGCCGACGGCGCATGCCCCCGGAGTATGTGGACACCTTCCGCGTGGCCGCGTCGGTGAGGTCGAACCGTGCGAGCAGCTCATCCGCGATCCGGCCGGGATCCTGCAGATGCCGCAACCTGGCAACCAGCACCAGGTTCTCCCGACCGGTGAGGATCTCATCGACCGCAGCGAACTGCCCGGTCAGACTGATGGACTCTCGCACCTTCGTAGGTTGCGTTACGACGTCGAACCCGTTGACGCTGGCTGTGCCGGCGTCCTGCTTGAGCAGGGTGGACAGCATTCTCACGATCGTGGTCTTCCCCGCCCCATTCGAGCCGAGAAGGGCGAAGATGCTGCCCGCTGCCACCTCGAAGTCCACGCCGCGCAGGACATGCAGATCCTTGTAGGACTTCTCGATACCCTGCACGCGGATCGCGGGCCCACCGTCCCGTCCGGTCGTCGACATGTTGCTCATGGCGTCTGCTCCTCTCTCGTGATTCATGAGTTGCTCCTGTTCTTGGTGTTCTCTTCGTTCGAACGGCGGATGACGATCTCGCCCCACGAGCTTCGGGCCCGCACTTCGGCGGTCTCCTCGGCTCCTCCGGGGCCCTCATGTGCGCCGAGCGAGTTGATGACGCTGCCGTGCTGGGTGGCCACGTCGAGCCACACGGCCGTGCCCTCGCGGACCCCGACCTCGAGGGCCCCGTAGGAGCTCTCCAGCTGCACCTCGCCGCGCACGATCTCGTCGAGGCGGACGTTGCCGTGGGCGGTCCTGACGTCGACCGAGCCGAGCGCACGGTCGACCCAGATCGACCCGTAGGCGCCCTTCACTCGGAGCTCGCCGGTGACCTCGCCGATCGTGGTGTCACCGTACGAGTTCTTGATCGCGGCACTGCCTTCGACCCGGCGGATGCGGACGCTGCCCGAGGCGCTCTCGACGTCGCAGTGCCCGATCGCCACGGCGATCGAGACGGTGCCCGCGCCGGTGCGGACGTCGAGGGGGCCGGCCTGGTCGAGGGTGATGTCGCCGGCACCGGTCTTCACGGCGCACGCGGCGAGCCGGCCCTCGGCTCGGAGGTTGCCGTAGGCGATGGCGCCCCTGACGTCGGAGCCCGACGGCAGCTCGATCGTGACGTCGACCGACTCGGTGACCGGAAGCCACGTGCGCCAGCTCCTCGTGGTGTGCACGCGAAGCCGGCCGTCGGCGAACTCGATCTCGGCCTGCTCGGCCGCCCTGACATCGCCCGATCGCGACGGGCGACTGGGCCGCACCTCGACGAGCGTGTCGTCGCGGTCGCTTGCGATGAACCGCACGTTCGCGGCGGCGACGTCGAGGGTGACCGAGATCGGTTCCGGGGTCGCGAAAACAGGCATGATGTCTCCTTCTGTGGTGCCTGACGCCGGGCCGACGGGCCTCGACGGACGTGAAGTTCGGAGTGGGCTGCGCTCAGCGCACCCAGCCGGTGAAGCGTTCGCCGCCGCGGATCTCCTGCGGCGCTGCGCGCGGACCGGCCGGTTCGAGTGCTCCGGTGACTGCCCGCACGAGCCAGGCGTTGACCGAGATGCCGTCTCGGGCGGCTGCCTCCTCGACGCGCACCTTCAGGTGGTCGGGAAGCCGGAGCGTGGTTCGGGATGTGCTGCCTTCGTCGAGCTCGGCGACGGAGGTGGGCGAGGGTCGAGGGCGTCGTCGCGATCGCGGCGACGTCGTCGAAGGCCGCGGGGACGGCCTTGGTGACCACGAACTCGGGGTCGCGCCCGCGGAGGCGCACCTCGACGGAACCCGGTGCGAGCTCGCGGGTGATCTCACCGGCGGCGTCGGACAGGGCCTCGAGCAGTATGAGCCGGCTCGCTGCGTCGAGCGGAGCGGTGAGGCGCTCGGCGAGCTGCCGTGCCTCGTCACCGCCGGCGTCGGCGGCGATCCCCAGCTGCTGCCGGAGTTCTTCGACGTACCTGGTGAGATCCATGACACCATGGTGACACCATGATGGTGTCATGTCAAGAGAAATGACGTCATTCCGACGTCATTCGTGACGTCACATGGTGTCAGTCGGCGTCGGGGCGGCGTCTGGGCGGCGTCGGTCCCGACGGCGCGACTACAGCTCGATGCCGACGAGCACCGGCTCGGGCTGCAGCACGATGCCGAACTCGGCCTGCACGCGGCTCTGCACGAAGCGGGCGAGCTGGGCGATCTCCTCGGCCGAGGCGCCGCCGCGGTTCGTGAGGGCGAGGGTGTGCTTCGACGAGACGGCGGCGCGCGATCCGGGCAGTGCGAACCCGCGGCGGATGCCCGACTTCTCGATGAGCCACGCGGCCGAGAGCTTCACGAGCGGCGCGGCGGGCGCGGCATCCGCTGCGGTGGCGGATGCCTCGAGCGACGCCTGGAGCGCGAGGAACTGGTCGAGGGGCGACTCGTCGACGCCGCCCGCGAGCGGAGTGACCTCGTCGGCGGCCTCCTCCTCGAGGTACCAGCGCGGTGCATCACCGGGCAGCGTGCGTGCGACGCGCTCGGTGACGATCGGATTCGTGAAGAACGAGCCCGCACTCACGGAGTCGGGGTCGGCCGGGTCGAGCACCATGCCCTTCGAGGCGCGCAGGCCGAGCACGCTCTCGCGCACCCGCCCGATCGGCACGCGGTCGCCGAGGTTCACGTGCAGGGCATCGGCGAGCTGCGCGTACGCGATCGGCTGCCCGAGGGCCTCGCCGAGCACGGCGCGCTCGAGCGCGGTGTCGTGCAGCTCGAACTCGACCGAGACCACGATCCCGCGCAGGCCCCGCTTCAGCACCGAGGTGCGATAGCCGAGCTCGAGCTCGTCCGCACCCATGCGGCGCGGGGCCTCGGCCCCCTCGTCGAGGAACTCGATCGCGACGAGCGTCGCCTCCAGCTCCTGCCCGTAGGCGCCGATGTTCTGCACGGGGGCGGCGCCGACCGACCCCGGGATGCCCGAGAGCGCCTCGAAGCCCGAGTACCCGTGCTCGACCGTCCACGCGACGAGGTCGTCCCAGTTCTCGCCGGCCTGCACGCGAAGGCGAACGGATGCCGCGCTGCCGGCGCCATCGCCGTCCGCGCCGTGCGCGCCCGCGCCCTCGCCGTGGCCGTCGCTGCGCCCCAGCACCTCGATGCCCTTCGTCGCGATCCGGATCACGGTGCCGTCGAAGCCCGCGTCGCCGATGAGCAGGTTGGAGCCGCCGCCGAGCGCGAGCCACGGCTCCCGGGCGTCCCACGCCTCGCGGGCGAGGTCGACGAGGTCGCGCTGGGTCGTCGCGGTGACCAGCTTGTCGGCCGGACCGCCGACCTGCAGCGTCGTGAGCTCGGAGAACGGGATGTCGCGCGCCATCAGTCGAGCGAGACCCGCGCCTGCGCCTTGCCGAGCACGGTCTCCTCGCCGACCTTCACGGTCAGGTCGATGCGGGCCACGCGGGCCTCGGCGTCGAGCTGGCCGACCTTGGCCACGACCGAGACGACGGCGCCGACCTTCGGGTCGACCACGACGGGGCGGGTGAAGCGCACCTGGTAGTCGACGACGCGACCGGGATCGCCGGCCCAGTCGACGACCGGCTGCACGGCGAAGCCCATGGTGAGCATGCCGTGCGCGAGCACGCCGGGCAGGCCGACCGCGTGGGCGACGTCGTCGCGGTAGTGGATCGCGTTGAAGTCGCCCGAGGCGCCGGCATAGCGCACGAGCGAGTCGCGGGTGAGCGGGAAGGACTGCTCGGCGACGATGTCGCCGACGGTGAGGCCGTCGAAGGCCGGTGCGCCGGGCATCAGTCCTCCCCTCGCACGACGAGCGCCGAGATCGCGGTCACCACGTGAGCGCCGGAGGCATCCGTGATCGCCGATTCGGCGGTGACGATCGAGTGGCCGCCGAGCGTCTTCACGCTCGACACGGTGAGCGTCGGGGTGAGCAGGTCGCCCGCGACGATCGGCCGGCTCGAGACGAACCGCTGGTCGCCGTGCACCACGCGCGAGAAGTCGATCCCGGCGTCGGGTTCGGCCAGCAGCTGGGCGAGCGTGTGCTCCTGGAGGACGACGGCGAAGGTGGGCGGCGCGACGACGTCGTCGTAGCCGGCGGCCCTCGCCGCGTCGAGGTCGTGGTTGATCGGGTTCGTGGCGAAGACGGCGCGGGCGAACTCGCGCACCTTCTCACGGCCCACGAGGTAGGGCTCGACGGGCGGGAAGACCCGCCCCTGCAGCTCGGGGTTCACTGGCACCCCGACAGTCTATGCGGCGCCCTCGCGACGGCGCCGGGGGTCGGGGCAGGACGCCGCGATCGCCGCGGATCCGTCGCGACGTCAGCGCTTGCCGCCGCCGAGCAGCCCGCCCAGCAGGTCGCCGAGACCACCGCCACCGCCGGACCCGCCGGAGCCCCCGCCGCCGAGCAGCCCGCCGAGGAGGTCGCCGAGGCCACCGCCACCGCCGCCCGAGCCCGACCGCCGAGCCGCCGGATCCGCCGCCGAGCAGCCCGCCGAGCACGTCGCCGATGCCGCCACCGGCGCCCGAGGACTCCGCCGCCGGCTCCGAGCTCTCCTGCTT
The DNA here is from genome assembly GCA_963802485.1 of uncultured Actinomycetota bacterium. Lineage (GTDB taxonomy): Bacteria > Actinomycetota > Actinomycetes > Actinomycetales > Microbacteriaceae > Agromyces. The sequence continues at coordinate 54,259 of CAWDJA010000012.1, read as the reverse complement.
CTTGGTGAACTGCTTCGCGAGGAACGCGAGCACGATCGGCGCGAGGATCGGCAGGAGCTTGCCGATGAGGTCGCCGGCCCCGCCCTCCTTCTTGTCGAGCGCGGTGACGACCTGGTCGGTGTTGTCGCCGAACACGTTCTTCACGATCTTGCGGCCGTCCTCCTCGTCGACGTCGGCGAGGTTCACCCCGCCCTCGACGAGCGACGGGTCGTGCGACTTCACCGCGCGCTCGAGCGACGCGGCGCCCGCCGGGTCGGTGGCGTTCGCGCCCATGCCGGCGAGGAGTGCGGGCAGCGCGTCGTCGACGGCCTTCCTCGCGGTCGCCTCGTCGACGCCGAGCTTCGCGGCGATGTCGCCGATCGGAAGGTCGGCGACGATCTCGTCGATTCCAGCCATTGCGGATTCCCCATTCCCGCGCCCGCCGTCGGACGCCCCGCGTTCACGCTAGCCCGGCCGAGGCGGCATGCGGAAGGGGAGTGCGGGGGCCACCGCGCAGCGCGTCATCATGCAGAGGCCGAGCACGCATGGGTGATCCGGAAGCCGAGCAGCCGTGCGGGCGGCGCCGCTCAGTCGAGCTCGTAGCGGGCGAGCCGGAGGCGCAGGCCGTCGAGCAGCATCTCGAGGCCCGCCTCGAACGCCCGGTCGCTGCGCGCGGCGCCGCGCGGGGAACCCTCGACGAGCCGGCCGAGCGCCCGGGTCGGGGTCTCGGGTCGCCAGATCTCGTCGGGCGACGCGAGGTCGAGGCCGAATCCGATCGAGAAGGCGTCGATGATGGCGACGACCTCGAGCACGTCGTCGTCGGGGAACCCCGCCTCGGCGAGCGCGCTGGCGAGCCGGTCGTAGCTCGCGATGACCGTCGGGTCGGTGATGGTCTTGCCCACGATCAGCGGGATGAGGAACGGATGCTCCGCGTACATCCGCCGCTCCGCGCGGAGCATCGCGCCCACGACCTCGTCCCAGGCCCCGGCGAACGACTCCGACATGTACTGCTCGCCGAGCCGGCCGCGCATGAGCTCGATGATCTCGTCGCGTCCGGCGACGTGGTTGTAGAGCGACGAGGGGGTCACGCCGAGCCGTCGCGCGATCGCGTTGACGCCGAACGGCGCGCCCTCGTCGACGAGCGCCATCGCGGCATCCGCGATCCGATCGGTCGACAGCAACGGGGTCCTCGGCCTCGGCATCGGCGCCTCCTTCGTCCACGTCAGCCTACGGGTCGCGAAATTCCCTCTTCCCGAATCCGCCTCACGTATGCATAATAAACGAATACTATTCGTTTATCTCGCGCACACCGCCGTGCCGAACCCCCGGAGGTCCCCCGTGTCCCACTCCCTCCCGTCCGTCCGCATCCCGTTGCGGCTGCCCAGCGCCGTCGCCACGTTCGGGATCGGCATCGCCGGCTACCTCGGCGTGAACCTCTCGCCCTACATGATCGCGGCGGCGCAGTCCGCGCTCGGGGTCGACGTGCTCACCGCGAGCTGGCTCATCACCGGCGCACTGCTCCTCACCGCCGTCACCGGCCTCGCGACCGCGAAGCTCAGTGCGGGTCCGCACCGGCTGCTCGTGGCGCGCGTCGGCCTCGTCGTCGCCGCCGCGGGATTCGGCGCCGCAGCCCTCGCTCCCGCACCCGGGGTCGTCGTGGCCGGCCTGCTCCTCGGCGGCATCGGCGCCGGCGGTGCGGTCTCGTCGTCGGGCGCCGCGCTCGCGGCCTTCATCAACCCCGACCGGGTGTCGGGGTTCAGCGGCCTGGCGAATCGCGCCGTCGTCACCGTGATCCTGGCGCTGGTGCCGTTGCTGCCGCTCGTGCCGATCAGCGTGTTCGGCACGCTGGCCCTGTTCTCGCTGGCCGTGCTGTTCACGTCGGCGTGGCTGCCGTCGGCGCCGGTCGTCGACCACGCCGCCGCACCGGCAGCGGATGCCGCGGCATCCGGCCTCGTCGCTCGCCGCCCCCACCGCGCCGAGACGATCGCGGGCTTCGTGCTGCTCGTCACCTTCGCGCTCTGGGCCGTGAGCGAGGACTCGCTCTGGGCGATGGCCGGCGTCATGGGCGCCGACCAGGCGGGCCTCACGCCCGAGGGCCTCGGCATCGCGCTGAGCGGTGCGACCGCGGGCGGCATCGTCGGCGCGATCCTGCTCATGATCGTCGGCGACCGCCTCGGCCGTGCCGTGCCGCTCGCGGTCCTGCTCGTCGCCGGCGGCGCGCTGAAGATCGTCGAGGGCTTCGTGACCGACCCGACCGTGTTCATCGTCGTCTTCATCGTCTGGAACACCCTCTACGCGATCGCGTTCTTCTACTTCGTCGCGACGGCCGCGGCCCTCGACGCCGACGGCCGCTGGTCGGGCCCGCTCCTCGCGGTCTACCTCGTCGGCTCGAGCCTCACGCCCGTGATCGGCGCGGCGCTCGTCGAGGCGCTCGGCTACCAGGGCTTCGTCGTGGTGCTCGGCATCGCGAGCTTCGTCCTGGCCGTGCCCGCGTTCCTCGTCGCCCGGATCTCGAGCCGGCTGCAGCGCACCGAGGAAGCGGCGCCCGCCGTCGCCGAGGAGGTGGCCGCATGACCCGCACCGTCTACGCGAACGCCCGCGTCTTCACCGCCGACGAGCCGGCCTGGGCAGAGGCCATCGTCACCGACGACGGTCGCATCGCCTTCGTCGGTTCCGACGCCGAGGCGACCGCGCACGCCGGGTCGGATGCCGCGGTCGTCGACCTCGGCGGACGGGTCGTGGTGCCCGGCTTCATCGACGCCCACACCCACCTCGTGATGATGGGCGAGGCGCTCGGCAAGGTCGGCCTCACCGACGCGCGCACCCTGCCCGAGATCCAGGATCGACTGCGCGACGCGCGCGACGCCGACCCCGACGCGCCGCGCCTGCTCGGGCGCGGGTGGCTGTTCGACTCCGTGCCCGGCGGCGCCCCGACCGCGGCGATGCTCGACGCCGTCGTCGCCGACGTGCCCGTGTACCTCGACGCGAACGACTACCACTCGGTCTGGGTCAACACGGCCGCGTTGCGCGAACTGGGCATCGACCGGGACACCCCCGATCCCATCGGCGGGCGCATCGGACGCGACGCCGGCGGCGAGCCCGACGGCATGCTCTACGAGACCGCCGCGCAGCAGCACGTGTGGACGCTGCTCGCCGAGGTCGCGACCGACGCCGACCGCGACGCGGCCGTCGAGCGCACGATCGCGGCCTACCTCGCGACGGGCGTCACGGGCGTGGTCGACATGGCGTTCGACGAGCTCGGCCTCGCGGCGTTCGACCGCGCCGCCCGGCGCCGCGGCGGCACGCTGCCGATCCGGGTCCTCGCGCACTGGTTCATCGCGAACACCGGCGACGACGACCAGAACCTCGCCCAGGTCGCCCGCGCCGTGGAGCTCGCCGGCGAGCACCGGCCGTGGCTCAAGGTGGCCGGCATCAAGCTGGTGCTCGACGGCGTGATCGACGCGTGCACGGCCGCGATGCGGCATCCGTACGGCGACGGCTCGAACGCCGAGCCGATCTGGCCCCTCGAGCGGTTGCGGCCCGTGGTGGCGGCCGCCGACGCCGCCGGACTGCAGGTCGCGATGCACGCGATCGGCGACCTCGCGAGCGACGTCGCGCTCGACGCGCTCGAGCACGCGCACGCCGTGAACGGCGAGCGCCCGCGGCGCCACCGCATCGAGCACCTCGAGTACGCCGCGCCCGAGACCGCCGGCCGCATGGCCGCGCTCGGCGTCACGGCGTCGATGCAGCCCGTGCACGCCGACCCGGCGATCTGGGCGAACTGGGCGGCGATGCTCGGCGACGAGCGTGCCGACCGCGGCTTCGCGTGGACCGAGTTCCGCGACGCGGGCACGCTGCTGGCGTTCTCGACGGATGCCCCGACCGCGCCGCACGAGGCGCTGCCGAACCTGTACATCGCGGCGACCCGCCGTTCGGCGCTCGACGGCTCGTACCCTGCGAACCATCCCGAGTACGCGGTGCCGCTGGCCGACGCGGTCGCGCACGCCACACGCGACGCCGCCGCGAGCTGCCTCGAGGAGCACGAGCGAGGCCGGATCGCGCCGGGCCTCGCCGCCGACTTCGCGGTCCTCGACCGGGACCCGTTCACCGAGGGCGCCGACGTGCTGCTCGAGGCGCGCGTGGTGCGCACGGTGGTGGCGGGGCATCCGGTGTACGAGGCCGCGCTGCGGCCCGCGGCATCCGTCGGCTGACGCCCGGCGCGCATCCCCGCGCCCCACCGGCGCAGGAGAATGGGCCCCATCCCCTTCTGAGGGTGATGATGAGGCCTGTTCTCCTGAGTTGTGCGGCCGGCGCGCGGCGCGGCCGGCGCGGCCGAGGCGACGGCCGGCCAACATTCAGTGTTGACTTATATAAGTCGCGGATGAATAATGGTGCCATGCACGCGCTCGACATCCTCGGTGATCCCGTCCGGCGGCGGATCGTGGAACTGCTCGTCGACGGCGAACTCGCCGCAGGCGAGGTCGGGCGCGCCGTGCAGCAGGAGTTCGGCATCACGCAGCCCGCGGTCTCCCAGCACCTGAAGGTGCTGCGGGAGGCGGGGTTCGCGTCGGTGCGGTCGGAGGGCACGCGGCGCCTCTACGCGCTCGAGCCCGAGCCGATCGCCGAGGCCGCCGAGTGGTTCACGCCGTTCGAGCGCTTCTGGCGGCCGCGGCTCGACGCCCTCGGCACCGAGCTCGCCCGCTCCGCACGTGCACGACGCATCGCCGCCCCCGATCCGAACCGAACGAGGAGACCTGAGATGGACATCGACGCCCAGCTCGATGCCGTGGACCGCGGCATCGCGACCGGCACCCGCGAGGGAGCCGACACGTACGTGCAGACCGTCGCGCAGACGTACACCGCCCCGATCGACGACGTGTGGGACGCACTCACCACGGCCGAGCGCCTGCCGCGGTGGTTCCTGCCCGTGAGCGGCGACCTGCGCCTCGGGGGCCGATACGCCATCGAGGGCAACGCGAGCGGCACGGTCGAATCCTGCGACGCCCCGAACACCTTCGGCGTGACCTGGGAGTACGGCGGCGGCGTCACGTGGGTCACCGTGCGCCTCGCCGAGGTCGAGCCCGGGCGTACCCGCCTCGAGCTCGAGCACGTCGCCCCGAGCGCCGACCTCGGCGCCGAGATGTGGGAGCAGTTCGGCCCCTCCGCGACCGGCATCGGCTGGGACCAGACCCTGCTCGGCCTCGCGCAGCACCTCACGACCGGCGAGGTGAAGCCCGAGAACGCGCAGGAGTGGCTCGCCGGCGAGGAGGGCATCGGCTTCATGCGCGGCAGCGCCGACCGGTGGGCGGCCGCGCACGTCGCGATGGGGGCCGATCCCGAGGTCGCCCGCGCCGCGGCCGACAGCACGTTCGCGGCCTACACGGGCGCGGCGCCGGCCCAGATGGACTGACCGCGCCGCTCAGAGCAGGCGGCGGGCCGTCGCCCAGGCGGTGAGCTCATGCCGCGACGAGAGTTGCAGCTTTCGCAGCACGCTCGACACGTGCGACTCGACCGTCTTCGCCGAGATGAACAACGTCGCCGCGACCTCCTTGTACGCGTAGCCGCGCGCGATGAGCCGCATGACCTCCTGCTCGCGCGCCGAGAGCCGGTCGAGCTCGTCGTCAGCCGCGGCCGTCTCCCCCACGGCGGCGCCGAACGCGTCGAGCACGAACCCGGCGAGCCGGGGCGAGAACACCGCGTCGCCGCCGGCGACGGCCTGCACCGCGCGACTCACCTCGTCGCCCGACGCGCCCTTGGTGATGTACCCCCGAGCGCCTGCGCGGATGACCCCGACGACGTCCTCGGCCTTGTCCGACACGCTCAGCGCGAGGAACCGCGTCGACGGCACCTCGGATGCCACGCGTCGCAGCACCTCGGCACCGCCCGAGACCGAGGCATCCGAGCCGCCGGGCAGGTGCACGTCGAGCAGCACGACGTCGGGGCGCGTCGCGGCGATCACGGCGACCGCCGACGGGACATCCGCCGCCTCGCCGACGACCTCGATCGAGTTGTCGAGGTCGGCGCGCAGGCCCGACCGGAAGATCGAGTGGTCATCGACCACGACCACGGTGAGCGTGTCAGCCATGCTCCGACCTCGTCTCGAATCGCAGGTGCACCTCGGTGCCCTCGCCGCCCGCGCCGGGACGCACGGTCGCGCTGCCGCCCGCGCGGCGCATCCGCCCGATGATCGACTCGCGCACGCCGAGGCGACCCGGCGCCACCTGCGCCGGGTCGAATCCGGGGCCCCGGTCGCGGACGTACACGTCGACCGCGTGGGCCGAGCCCTCGAGGTACACCGACACCTCGCCGCCCGCGTGCCGGGCCGCATTGAGCATCGCCTCGCGCGCGGCCGCAGCCAGCTCGCCGCTCGCCCGCTCGTCCGACATGCCGACCGCGACGACGTCCATCCGCACCGGGTAGTCGAGCTCGAGCGCGGCCGCGAAGTCGCGCAGGTCGGTCGCGAGGTCGCTGTCGGCGGGGGCATCCCCGTCGTGCAGCCAGCTGCGCAGCTCGCGCTCCTGGGCGCGCGCGAGCCGCCCGGCCTCGCTCGACGCGCCCGCGCGGTTCTGGATCAACGCGAGCGTCTGCAGGACGGAGTCGTGCAGGTGCGCGGCCATGGCGCTGCGCTGCTCGTCGCGGATGCGCCGCACGCGTTCGCCCTCGAGGTCGCGCCAGAGCTTGACGAGCGCGGGAAGGTACACCAGCCCGATGCCGAGCAGCGCGCCGAACGCGGCCAGCACCGCGATGACGGGCCACGCCCGCGCCGCGGGTCCCAGCACGAGCACGACCGCCAGCAGCGCGAGCGCGGCGGTCAGGGCCGTGCGGACCCAGACCTCGAGCCGCCTGCCGCGGGCGGGGTCCGGCCGGTCGATGAAGCTCACCCACGCTCCCGCGCCCGCGGCGAGCAGCACGGCGAGCGCAGCGGGCACGAGCCAGTCGGGCGCGTTGCCGTCGGCCGGGCCGTCGTCGATGATCGCGAGCAGGATGGCGAGGACCGCGGCGCCGAGCGCGCCGGCCGTGGCCACGATCGCCACGGGCGCGCGCCGCACGACGCGGTCGTCGGGACCCACGGCCTCCGCCCACGGCGTGAACGCCCACAGCCACGCGTAGAGCAGCGCGCCCGCGCCGGCGAGGAGCGCGGTCACCGCGAACGCCACCCGCACGGCCTGCACCGGCCATCCGAGGTGGTCGGAGAGCCCACCCGCGACGCCCGCGACGAGGCAGTCGCGACGACGCGCGAGCGCTGGGGCCGCCGGTGCCGTGGTCATGCTCCGATCCAAGCAGACCCGCGGATGCCCCGACACGGCCGAGCCCGGGAATCAGGGTCGCATCAGGGAGGTTCCGGATGGCCCGCCGGATGCCCGCGCGGGACGATCGACCCATGACCTCGACCTCGACCCCGCCCGCCACCGGCGAACCCGGGGGCCCACCCGCAGGCGCCACCGCCCCACCGCCCTCCGACGACCGCTTCTACGCCTGGCTGCGCTCGCTCGGCGTGCCGCGCCAACCGGGATGGATCGGCGGCGTCGCCGCCGGAATCGCCGCCCGGATCGGCATCGACCCGATCATCGTGCGGGGCGTCCTCGTCGTCGTCGCGCTGTTCCTCCCGGTGGCGTTCCTGGCCTACGGCGCCGCGTGGCTGCTGCTGCCCGACACGACCGGCCGGATCCATCTCGAGTCGATGCTGCGCGGCGTGTTCGACAGCGCGCTCGTCGGCATCGCAGCCTTCGTGCTCGTCGGCCTGCTCGGCTTCGGCGGACCGTGGTGGTTCGGCGGCTGGAGCTGGGACGTCGACGAATGGTTCGGGCCGTTCCGGTGGTTCGGCGTGCTCTGGCTCATGCTCGTGCTCGCCGGCGTCGTCACGCTCATCGTCTGGCTCGCGCGGCGCGCCTCGCCCGCGGCGGCCGTCCCGTCGGATGCCGCGGCCACGGCGCCGTCCGCATCGGCGGCGCGCACCGCCCCGACGGGTGCCTCCGCGGCCACCACGACCGCGGCCACCACGACCGCGGCGACCATCCCCCTGCCGAGCGCCGCCCTGGCCACCGAGCCCGTCGCACCCCCGCCGCCGGCGAGCGCGCATCACGGCACCGACGACTACGCCGCGTGGAAGGTGCAGCACGACGCCTGGCGTGCGGAGCACGACGCGTGGAGGCGCAGCCAGGACGAGGCGAACCGCGCGGCCCGCGCACAGCTCGCCGCGGAGAACCGGGCCCGCGCGCTCGAGTTCCAGGCGCAGGCCGAGGAGGCCCGACGCATCCGCCGGCTCACCCGCCCGCGAACGAGCTTCGCGTACGTCGTCGCCACCCTCGGCGCGGCACTGGTCGCCGGGGCGATCGCGTCGATGGCCGCGCTCGGCTCGGCCCAGCCGGCGCCGCAGGCCGTGACGATCGGGCTCGCCGTCGGAACGATCGTGACCGCGCTCGCGATGGTGCTCGCCGGATCCCTGCGGCGCCGCAGCGGCTTCCTCGCCTTCGTGACGGTGGTGGGGCTGCTCGCGACGCTCGTCACCGCCGTCGTGCCTCCGGCTCCACGGCTCGTGCTCGGCGGCGTCGCCGAGTCGGCACGCACGACGAGCATCGTGCAGCCGGTCGGCGCGGTCAGCCTCACGGTCGACGAGGGCGTGGCCGCCGCGGCCGAACCGGTCGAGTGGACACTCGCCCAGGGCGTCGGATCGGTCTCGATCGACCTCCGCGACGGCGCGCGGGTTGCGCTGGTCGTCAGGTGCGCCGAGTGCACGGTCACGCACGCCCGGTTCGACGCGGACGGCGACTGGTCGGTCGTCGACGAGATCGATCTCGGGGCCGGCCGGTCGGCCGCCCGATGGAGCGACGAGATCGGCCCCGGCCTGCAGGCCGGCGAGGTCGACGCCGTGATCCGCATCCAGGCCATCACCACCGAGGTCTACCGTGACCGAGTTCGAGCCCGAGGGGAACTGACCATGAACGACGACACGACCGAGGTGCTCGGCTTCGACGAGGCGCTGCGGCCGGAGGCATCCGTCGCACCGGGCATCCGCGAGCCCGCCGAGCTCCGGCCGCGGATCCGCTGGGCCGGGATCATCTGGGGCCTGGTCTTCGCGGGGATCGCCGCAACCGTGCTGTGGATCGTGCTCGAGCCCGCCCGCATGGAGCTCGTCGCGGACTGGTGGGCGACGCTCACGCCCGCCGGCCTGCTGCTCACCGTCCTGCTCGTGCTCGGCGGCCTGCTGCTCATCGCGGGACTCTCGGGTCTGGCCCGGCGGGGCGACCGCAGGGCACCCTCGGCGTGACCTCAGTCCTCGGCGGCCGCCCGCGAGAGGGTCTCGCCGCGGAAGAACGCGGGGCGCTTCCACGCCTGCCAGAGCATGATCGCGACGCCCGAGAGCAGCACGACCATGCCGAGCACGAAGACCAGGCCGACGCCGAAGACGTTCGAGCCGCTGCCGTAGTCGGGGTTCATGCTGTCGATGAGCGTCGTGAAGAACAGCACGCCGAGGATCACGCCGCCGACGAGCGGGAACAGCAGGGTGAAGAAGAAGTTCCGCACCGAGCGCCACCAGATCCTGCGGAAGAACCAGACGCAGGCGAACGCGGTGATGCCGTAGTAGAAGCAGATCATCATGCCGAGCGCGGTGATCGTGTCCCACAGCACGTCCTCGCTCAGGAATCGCATGACGGCGTAGAACACCGACGCCACGATGGCCGACACGATCGTCGCGTAGCCGGGCGTGAAGAACCGCGGGCTCACCTTCGCGAACTTCTCGGGCAGCGCGCCGTAGTGGCCCATCGCGAGCAGCGTGCGCGCCGGCGACACGAACGTCGACTGCAGCGAGGACGCGGAGCTCGTGAGCACCGCGAGCGAGACGAGCACCGCGAGCGGGCCGAGGATGGGGCCCGCGAGGTGGAAGAACACGTTGTCCTGGATGTCGGGGTTGCCGAGCCCGTACTCGCCGGTGCCGACGCCCGCGTAGGCGATGAGCGCGACCGCGATGAGCAGGTACAGCACCACGATCGTGACGACGGTGATGGTCGCCGCCCGGCCGGGGGTCTTCTCCGAGCCCTTCGTCTCCTCGTTCATCGTGAGCGTGACGTCCCAGCCCCAGAAGATGAAGATCGAGAGCGAGAGGCCGGCGGCGAACGCCGAGAACGACTCGACGGCGAACGGGTTGAACCACGACAGCTCGATCGCGGTCGCGTCGAACGCGTTGCCGTTGGCGACCTCGACGAGGGCGGCCACCGCGAAGAGCACGAGCACGACGACCTGGAAGCCGACGAGCCAGTACTGCAGCTTCTGCGTCGTCTGCATGTCGCGGTACGACACCCAGGTGGCGCCGAGCACGAACAGCAGGCAGACCGCCACGTTGATGAACGGGTTCGTCGCCAGGTCGGCGATCTCGGGGTTGCCCGCGATCTGCGAGATCAGCAGGAACAGGAAGTCCACCGCGATCCCGGCGAGGTTCGACAGCACGAGGATCGTCGCCGCGACGAGACCCCAACCGGCGAGCCAGCCGATCCACGGGCCGAACGCCCGGGTCGCCCACGTGAAGGACGTGCCCGAGTCGGGCATGCGCCTGTTGAGCTCGCGGTAGCCGAACGCCACGAGGAGCATCGGGATGAAGCCCACGAGGATGATCGCGGGCACCTGCACGCCGACCTCGGAGACGGTCGGGCCGAGCGCCGCGGTGAGCGTGTAGGCGGGGGCGATGCACGAGATGCCGATGACGATCGCGCCGATGAGGCCGACCGAGCCGGCCGAGAGCCCCTTCTTCGAGATGCCGTGCTCTGTGCCGTCGACGGCGACGGTCGCCTCCGTCAGCGGGGCCTGTGGTTCTGGCTGGTGCGTCATTGCGGTCTCCCTCAGGGGGTGGTGGTGCGCGGTACCACGATCATGGGCACCGGGAGTTCGCGCAGCATCTTCGCCGCGGTCGAACCGAGGAACAGGTGGCGGGGGGTCGCCAGGCGGCTCGAGCCGACGAGCACGACCTCGCCGTCGTGCCAGTCGAGGCCCCGCACGGCCTCCTCGACGGTGGCCCCCGTCGCGGCCGTCGAGGTCGCGTCGAGGTAGTCGGGAAGCTCGCGACGTGCGGCGAGCAGCACCTCGTCGGCGTGCACGGTGCTGGTGAGCGCCACGAGCCCCTCGTCGATGCCGGCGGGCAGGTCGATCGACACGAGCGAGACGAGCCGCAGCGGCGCGTGCGCGGCGATCGCGAACCGGACGGATGCCTCGAGCAGCGCGTCCGCGCCGGGGCGCGTGCCGATCGCGGCGGTCACGCGCGTGACGCCCTGTGCGATGGGCACGTCGCGTGAGCCGACGGGCGCGAGGGCGACCGGCACGTCGGAGGAGTGCAGCAGCTCGTTCGCGACCGAGCCGATGCGCGACCGGCCGAGCAGCCCGCCGCGCGCCGCCCCGACGACGATGAGCGCCGCACCGAACTCGTGGGCCGCGGCGATGAGGCCCTCGGCGAACGACTCGGCGTAGCGGATGTGCAGCAACTGGGCGACATCGGCGTCGTCCTCGTCGTCGAGCGACTCGGATGCCTCGGCGAGCCACTCCCGCGACTGCTCCTTGAGGTACCGCTCGTAGCCGGCGTCGGTGGGCACCGTGCTGTTGTGCGCCTCGCTCGGCAGCACCATCACGACGTCGAGCAGCGCCTCGCTCGCCCGGGCGAACCGGGTCGCGAGCGCCAGCGCGTCGGCGCCCGCGTCGTTCGCGGTGTACCCGACGACGATGCGCCGGACCGCGGCATCCGTCACGTCGATCACGACGCGGCGAGGATCTCGTCGGCGACCTCGCGGCCGACGCGGATGGCGCCGTCGACGTGCTGGTAGCCCTTGCCGGCCATGTCGCTGCACGAGAAGTGGATGGGCCCGACGGGCGTGCGCAGGTCGGCGCCGTAGCGGGCGAGGCCGCCCATGTCGAAGCTCGCGGCGTAGGCGCCGCGGGTCCACTCCTCCGAGCCCCAGTCGCTCTCGAAGTACACGACCGGATGCAGCGCCTGCTCGCCGTAGTAGTGCGACAGCGACTCGAGGATCCGCTCCTTGCGCTCCTCGGCGCTCAGCGAGAAGACGCCGTCGGCCTCCTCGTCGGCGACGAACCCGACCAGCGTGCCGCGCGGGTCCTCGTGGTTGGTGTTGTCGTAGGCCTCGTGCACGAGCTCGTATGGGCTGAACGCCGTGCCCGACAGGCCCGCCTCGCGCCAGAACGGCGTCTCGTAGACGGCGTGCACCTTGATCACGAAGCCCATCGACAGGTGCTGGTGCAGCTGCTGCTGGCGGCGCGGCAGCGGCGGGTCGTAGGAGATCCGGCTGATCAGGATCGGCGGGACGGCCAGCACGACGTGCGCGGCGTGCACCTCGATGTCGTCGGTGACGGCGACGACGCCCCGCTGCGGGGCATCCCCCTGTCCCTCGGAAAGCCCAGCCCAGCGCAGCGTGCGCACCGCCTGGCCGAGCCGCACCGCGCCGCCGAGTCGCTCGGCGAGCAGCAGCGGCACCTGCTGGAGGCCGCCGACGACGCGGCGGTCGAGGATGAAGTCGGCGTCGACGAGGTTCGAGAACGAGCCCGCGGATGCCGCCATGAGCAGCGCCTGCAGCGCGGAGAACGCGTGCGCGGGCTTGGTGAGCATGGCGCCGGCGATGAACATGCCGATGTTCTCGCGCGCCTCCTCGTCGTCGGTCTGGGTCTCGAGCCAGTGCGCGAACGAGATCTCGTCGAGGTCCTTCGCCTGCGGGTGGTCCCACGGACGGTCGGGGTCGATCTCGGCGACGAGGACGTCGAGCTTGTCGATGAGGGAGACGATCTCCTGCTCGGTGGCGGGCGGCACGGGGAAGATCTCACCCTCGAAGCGCTTCAGCTCGCCGCCGGGGCCGATGTAGATGTTCACGCCCTCGCGGTAGCGCGGGTAGGTCTCGAGGCCGAGGTCGTCGAGGGTCTCGATGAGCGCGTCCTGGTCGGGCGACACCCACTGGCCGCCGATCTCGAGCATGGCGCCGTCGACCTCGTCGGTCCAGAGGCGTCCGCCGGCGCGGTCGCGGGCCTCGAGCACGACGACCGCGCGGCCGGCGTCCTTCAGTCGAGTGGCGGCGGTGAGGCCGGATGCCCCGGCGCCCACGATCACGACGTCGCAGTCGATGCGTTCCATGTCCCTTGCTTTCCTGTCGTCCCGATGTCATGCGAAAGGGGCGACGCGGGTGCGCCGCCCCTCACGCGTGCTCAGTTCACGGGGATGAGCGTGTACTTCGTGTCGAGGTACTCGTGGATGCCCTCGACGCCGCCCTCGCGGCCGATGCCCGACTGCTTCACGCCGCCGAACGGCGCCGCCGCGTTGGAGACGAGGCCGGTGTTCAGGCCCATCATCCCGGTGGCGAGGCGCTCGATCATGCGGTGCCCGCGGGCCAGGTCCTGCGTGAAGACGTAGGAGATGAGGCCGTACTCCGTGTTGTTCGCGAGCCGCACCGCCTCGTCCTCGTCGGCGAAGGTGGTGATGCCGAGCACCGGGCCGAAGATCTCCTCGGACAGCAGGCGGCTGCCCGCCGCCACGCCCGCGAGCACCGTCGGCGCGTAGAACGTGCCGTCGCCGTCGATGCGGGTGCCGCCGGTGAGCACGGTGGCCCCGCGGCCGACCGCGTCCTGCACGAGGTCGTCGGTGGACGCCACGGCCTTGTCGTCGATGAGCGGCCCGATGTTGACGCCGTCCTCGGTGCCGCGGCCGACCTTCATGGCCTTCACGCGGTCGGCGACCCGCTTCGCGAACTCGTCGGCGACCGACTCGTGCACGAGGAATCGGTTCGCGGCGGTGCAGGCCTGCCCGATGTTGCGGAACTTCGCGATCATCGCGCCGTCGACCGCCTTGTCGAGGTCGGCGTCCTCGAAGATGACGAACGGGGCGTTGCCGCCGAGCTCCATGCTGGTGCGCAGGATGCCCTGCGCGGCCTGCTGCATGAGGGTGCGGCCGACCTCGGTCGAGCCCGTGAACGACAGCTTGCGCAGGCGCGGGTCGGCGATGATCGGGCCCGAGACCTTCGACGACGTCGACGTCGGGATGACGTTGACGACGCCCTTCGGCAGGCCGACCTCCTCGAGCAGCTGCACGAACGCGATCGTCGTGAGCGGGGTGAGGGCCGGGGGCTTGATGACGACCGTGCAGCCGGCGGCGAGCGCCGGCGCGATCTTGCGGGTGGCCATCGCGAGGGGGAAGTTCCACGGCGTGATGAAGAACGACGGGCCCACCGGGCGCTGCGACACGATCATGCGGCCGGTGCCCTCGGGGTTCAGCCCGTAGCGGCCCGTGATGCGCACGGCCTCCTCGCTGAACCAGCGGAGGAACTCGCCGCCGTAGGCGACCTCGCCGCGCGCCTCGGCGAGCGGCTTGCCCATCTCGAGCGTCATGAGGAGGGCGAAGTCCTCCTTGCGCTCCTGGAGCAGGTCGAACGCGCGGCGGAGCAGCTCGCCCCGCTCGCGCGGCGCCGTCGCGGCCCACGCGTCCTGGGCGGCCACCGCGGCGTCGAGCGCGCGGATGCCGTCGGCGACGGAGGCATCCGCGATCTCCTTGATCGTGCGGCCGGTCGACGGGTCGGCGACCGCGAGGGTCTTCCCGCCCTCGGCGGCCACCCATTCGCCCCCGATGAAGAGCCCGTCGGCGACGCCGGCGAGGAGCGTGGATTCCGTGGTGTCCTGCAGGGTGTCGGTCATGCTGCGTGTTCCGTTTCGTGTGTGCCGGCCGGTGGGGAGGTTCCCGATCAGGGGTAGAGGCCGCGGAGGCGGTGCGCCTCGGCGACGCGTTCGACGGCGAGTGCCGTGGCGGCGGTGCGGAGCGAGAGGTCGCGGGCCTCGGCGTAGCCGAGCACGTGCTGCCAGGCGCTGAGCATCCGCTCCTCCAGTCTGGACTCCACCTCGTCGGCGCGCCACCAGTAGGCCTGGTTGGCCTGCACCCACTCGAAGTAGGAGACGATGACGCCGCCGGCGTTCGCGAGGATGTCGGGCACCACGAGGATGCCGCGCTCGCGCAGGATCCGGTCGGCCGCGGGCGTGGTCGGGCCGTTGGCGCCCTCCACGATCACGCGGGCCAGCACGTCGCCGGCGTTGCCGTCGTGCAGCACGCCCTCGACCGCGGCGGGCACGAGGAGGTCGACGTCCTGCGTGAGCAGGTCGGCGCCGTCGAGCTCGTCGCCGCCGGCGAATCCGACGACCGTGCCGGTGGCGCGCACGTGGTCGGTGAGCGCGTCGACGTCGAGGCCCCCGGTGTTGACCACGGCGCCGTACTGGTCGCTCACCGCGGTGACGCGCACGCCGGCGTCGGAGAGGAAGCGCGCGGCATCCGCACCCACCTTGCCGAAGCCCTGCACGGCGGCGGTGGAGCGCGCCGGGTCGAGGCCCGCGTGCCGGAGCGCGGCGAGCGCGATGTGCGTGACGCCACGGCTGGTCGCGCTCGCCCGCCCCTGCGAACCGCCGAGCGAGATGGGCTTGCCGGTCACGATGCCGGGCACCGTGTAGCCGGAGTTCACGGAGTAGGTGTCCATGATCCAGGCCATCGTCTGCTCGTCGGTGCCGATGTCGGGCGCGGGGATGTCGCGCTCCGGGCCGATGATCGGCAGGATCTCGCTCGTGTAGCGACGGGTCACGCGCTCGAGCTCGGCCATGGAGTGCTCGCGGGGATCGATCGCGACTCCGCCCTTCGCGCCGCCGTACGGCACGTCGAGCAGGGCGCACTTCCAGGTCATCCACATCGCGAGCGCCCGCACCTCGTCGAGGTTGACGTTCGGCGCGTAGCGCAGGCCGCCCTTGGCGGGGCCCCGCGAGAAGTTGTGCTGCACGCGGTGGCCGATGTAGAGCCGGCTCTCACCCGAGTCGAGCCGCAGCGGCACGGCGACCGTGAGCTCGCGGCGCGGGGTCGCGAGCATCTGGTGCAGGCCGTTCTCGTAGCCGAGGAGCCCGATCGCCTCGGCGAGCTGGGCGCGCGCGTCGGTCAGCGGGGTGGCGATGTGGGCGTCGACGGTGTTCGCCGAGCCCGGCGCGGCATCCGGTGCGGTCGACATCGTCGTCGCCGCGAGCACGTCGGTCATGCGTTCTTGAGTCCTTCCGCGACGACCGAGAGGCCGTCGATGAGCAGTTCGTCGGTGATGGTGAGCGGGGGGAGGAAGCGGATGACGTTGCCGTAGGTGCCGCACGTGAGCACGATCACGCCGTTCGCGTGGGCGTGCGCCGCGACCTTCCCGGTGAGCGCTGCGTCGGGGGCGCCGGTCTCGGGGTCGACGAGCTCGATCGCCACCATGGCGCCGCGGCCGCGCACGTCGCCGATGCGGGCGTCGGCGGTGCGGAGCGCGTTGAGGCGGCCGAGCAGCACGGCGCCGATCTCGCGAGCGCGCTCGATGAGGCCGTCGTGGTCGTACGCGTCGATCGCGGCGAGCGCGGCGGCGCAGGCGAGCGGGTTGCCGCCGTAGGTGCCGCCGAGGCCGCCGGGCATGGCGGAGTCCATGATCTCGGCACGGCCGGTGACCGCCGAGAGCGGGAGGCCGCCCGCGATGCCCTTCGCCGTGACGACGAGGTCGGGCACGATGCCCTCGTGGTCGCTCGCGAACCAGGCGCCCGTGCGGCCGAAGCCGGTCTGCACCTCGTCGGCGATGAACACGACGTCGTTCGCGCGGGCCCACTCGACGAGCGCCGGCAGGAAGCCCTGCGCGGGCACGATGAAGCCGCCCTCGCCCTGGATGGGCTCGATGATGATCGCGGCGAGGTTCTCGGCGCCGACCTGCTTCTCGATCTGCGTGATGGCGCGGGCCGCCGCCTCGGCGCCCGAGAGGCCGCCGTCGCGGAAGGGGTAGCTGAGCGGGGCGCGGTACACCTCGGACGCGAACGGGCCGAAGCCGCTCTTGTACGGGATGTTCTTCGCGGTCAGGCCCATGGTGAGGTTGGTGCGGCCGTGGTAGGCGTGGTCGAACGCGACGACGGCCTGCTTCTTCGTGTAGTGGCGGGCGATCTTCACCGCGTTCTCGACGGCCTCGGCGCCCGAGTTGAAGAGGGCGGAGCGCTTGACGTGGTCGCCGGGGGTGAGCTCGTTGAGCTTCTCGGCGACGTCGACGTAGCCGTCGTACGGCGCGACGGTGAAGCAGGTGTGCGTGAAGGCGTTGAGCTGCGCGGTGACCGCCTCGACGATGCGGGGGTTCGCGTTGCCGACGCCCGTGACGGCGATGCCCGAGCCGAGGTCGATGAGCGAGTTGCCGTCGGCGTCCACGACGACGCCGCCGCCGGCGGCGACCACCGCGACGGGGATGGTGGTGCCGACGCCCGCGGCGACGGCCTCGGCCTTGCGCGCCATGAGCTCCTGCGAGCGCGGGCCGGGGATGGCGGTGACGAGACGGCGCTCCTGGGCGAGCGCCGGTCCTCCGGCGACGGTGGCCGGGGTGTCGACGAGGGTCATGGCTGCTCCGATGCAAGGTGACGACGGTGGCGGATGCCGCCAATGCTAGGTCGGCGACGACGGATGCCGCTGCGCCCGCGTGTACACTCAGGTGCATCCTGTTGGACATCGCGTACAGGCGCCGCGTCGCGGCATCCGTCGCCCGACCACCCCGCGGAGCCCCAGTGCAGCCGACCGTGCAGACCCTGCTCGACCGCCCCGAGCTGGCCCTCTCGCTGCTCACGCCCGCGCCCGACCTGCCGGCCGGCGCGCTCGCCGCGCCGATCGCCTGGGCGCACAGCTCCGACCTCGCCGACCCGACGCCGTTCCTCGACGCCGGGCACGTGCTGCTCACGACGGGCACCCAGTTCGAGGCCGACGCCGAGGCCCGCGAGTCCGAGGCCGAGTTCGCCGAGGCCTACGTGCGTCGCCTCCGCGACGCGGGCATCGCCGCGCTCGGCTTCGGCACCGAGGTGATCCGGGCCGGCACCCCCGACGCGCTCGTCGACGCGTGCGGGCGGCAGGGGCTCCCGCTGTTCGAGGTGCCCTACCGGGTGCCGTTCATCGCCATCGCCCGGCTCGTCGCCGACCTCCTCGCCGAGGACGCGTACGCCCGCCAGGCCTGGGCGCTCTCCGCCCAGCGCGCCATCTCACTCGCGGCGCTGCGCCCCGACGGGCTCTCGGCGACGCTCGGCGAGCTCTCGAACCGCCTCGGCGCGTGGGTCGGACTGATCGACGCGGCGGGGTCGCTCGACCGCGAGGCCCCCGACGGCGGGCTCGAGCAGCCCGCGCTCGGCGAGGTGGTCGGCGAGGCGCGGTCGATGCTGCGCCGCGGGCAGCGGGCGAGCCGAACGCTCGTCGCCGGCGAGTCGGTCGGCAGCCCGCAGCGCATCACGTTGCAGACCCTCGGCGGCGGCGGGTCGCTGCGCGGCGTGCTCGCCATCGGCGACTCGGCGGAGCTCGACCAGGCCGGGCGCGAGGTGGTCACGTCGGTGATCGCGCTCGCCGGGCTCGCGCTCGAGCAGAACCGCGACCTCGACCGGGCCCGCGGCCACCTCCGCACGGGCCTGCTCCGCGGCATCCTCGCGGGCGACACCGAGCTGGCCGAGCGGGTCGCCGGCGAGATGTGGGGCCCGCTGCCTGCCGCGCCGTTCCGGGTGGCGGTGGCGGATGTCCCCGCGCTGCACGTCGACCGCCTCACCGAGCTGCTCGAGCTCCGCGTCGAGGAGCGCCGCGGACGGCTCTTCTTCGGTCGCGACGACGGACACGGTGGTGATCCTGCTCGAGGAGGCCGACGCCGCCCTCGCCGACGAGGTCGCGGCGGAGTTCGAGGTGCCCGTCGGCATCTCCGACGCGGTGGCCGCCGACGCCGTGGCGCTCGCGCACGAGCAGGCGCTGCGCGCGGTCGAACGTGCCCGTGAGACCGGATCGGGCGTGGTCGCGTTCGACGAGATCAGCCGGCAGGGCGTGCTCGCCTTCCTCGCCCGCACCGACGCCCGGGCGGTCGCGCTCGCGACGCTCGCCCCGCTCGCCGAGCACGACGCGGCGAACGGCACGGCGCTCGTCGCGACCACGCGCGCGTGGCTCGAGCACGGCGGCCAGTTCGACGCGACGGCGCAGGCGCTCGGCGTGCACCGGCACACCGTGCGCAGCCGGGTCGCCCTCGCCGAGCGGCTCCTCGGCCGCGACCTCTCGGGCTTCCACGCCCGCGCCGACCTGTGGGCGGCGCTGCTCGCCGTCGACTGAGCGCTCCTCGCCTGCGCGGCATGGGCGAGCGCGGGCAGGTCCCGCGCGGGGTCAGCCGCGCTGCGCCGCGACCAGCTCGCGGTACCAGTCGAACGAGTCCTTGCGGGTGCGCTCCCCGGTGTCGAGGTCGAGGTGCACGAGCCCGAACCGCTGGGTGTAGCCGTCGGCCCACTCGAAGTTGTCGATGAGCGACCAGACGAGGTAGCCGCGCACGTCGACGCCGCGCTCGATCGCGGCGTGCACCGCTCGGATGTGGCCGTCGAGGTACGCGATCCGCTCCGCGTCGTGCACGTGGCCGTCGACGACCTCGTCGGGATACGACGCGCCGTTCTCGGTGATCACGACGGGCGGCAGCGCGTCGCCGTAGTCGGAACGCAGCGACACGAGCAGTTCGGTGAGCGCCTCGGGCACGACGGGCCAGCCGAAGCCGGTGACCGGCACGCCCGGGTAGTCGACGGGCTCGAACGGCAGGCCCGCCGCCGCGAACTCCGAGCCGGCGGATGCCGCGGCGACGCGCGTCGGGTTGTAGAAGTTGAGCCCGTAGAAGTCGATGGGTGCGCCGATCAGGTCGAGGTCGCCGTCCTCGAGTCCGGGCATCCGCTCGAGGCCGAGGCCGGACAGGTCGGGATAGCGCCCCGTGAGCACCGGGTCGGCGAAGATCCGGTTGTAGATCGCGTCGAACGCGCCGGCGGCGAGGAGGTCGGCGGGGTCGTCGCTCGCGGGCACGACGAGCGTGTGGTTGTTCACGATGCCGACCTCGGCGTCGCCGGCCGCCCGGATCGCCCGAACCGCCAGCCCGTGGGCGAGGAGCTGGTGGTGCGCGGTCGGCAGCGCCCCCATCATGAGCGCGTGACCGGGCGCGAGCGTGCCGAGCGCGTAGCCCTGCAGCGTCGTCATGGCGGGCTCGTTCAGGGTGATCCAGTGCCCGACGCGGTCGCCGAGCCGACCGAGCACCAGCTCGACGTAGTCGGCGAAGCGGGCGGCGGTGTCGCGCGCGAGCCATCCGCCCGCGTCCTCGAGCGGCTGCGGGAGGTCCCAGTGGTAGAGCGTCGGCACGGGCCGGATGCCCGCCTCGAGCAGCGCGTCCACGAGCCGGGCGTAGTGGTCGAGCCCGGCCTCGTTCGCCGGCCCGGAGCCGGTCGGCTGCACCCGCGGCCAGGCGATCGAGAAGCGGTAGTCGTCGACGCCGAGCTCGGCGAGGAGCGCCACGTCGTCGCGCCAGCGACGGTAGCTGTCGGCCGCGACGTCGGCGTTCGACCCGTCGAGCACGCGGCCGGGCGTGCGCGTGAACACGTCCCAGACGGAGTCGCCGCGGCCGTCGGCGCGGGTCGCGCCCTCGACCTGGAACGCGGCGGTCGCCGCACCCCAGCGGAACCTGCGCGGGAAGGCGGGCATGCGCGCATCGACCATGGGAACCTCGCCGTTCGTCGGTGAACCGTGAGAAGTGGGACGGATGACCCACTCGGCTCACCCTAGCGAGCGACACCGCCCGGCGCCATTCCCGGGCACCCCGCGCTCCCCGCGCTCCCCGCGATCCCTTCCGCGGCGCCGGGCCCGGGCGTACGCTGGAACGAGCGGGAGGAGCAACGATGCACGCAGCTGTCGGCGAACGCCTCGTCATCCACGGCAAGCAGGTCGGCCAGACCGACCGTCATGGCGAGATCCTCGAGGTCCGCGGAGCCGACGGCGGTCCGCCGTACCTCGTGCGGTTCGATGACGGCCACGAGACCCTGCTCTACCCCGGCGCCGACTGCGAGCTCGAGCACCAGCGCCAGTCGCACTGAGGCACCACGGCGGTCGGCGCTGTTCGACGGTGCCACCGAGCGGATGCCGCGGCATCCGTCGCGCTAGCGTTGAGCCATGTTCCACAGCTATGCGGCGATCGGCGACAGCTTCACCGAGGGGGTCGGCGACGAGCTCCCCGACGGCACCGTGCGCGGATGGGCCGACTTCGTGGCGCTGGGCCTCGCCGCGGCCGCGCACGAGCCCATCGGCTACGCGAACCTCGCGATCCGCGGACGCAAGCTCGGTCCGATCGTCGACGAGCAGCTCGAGGTGGCGATCGGCCTGCGCCCCGAGGTGATCAGCTTCAACGGCGGCGGCAACGACATGCTGCGCCCGCGGATGCCCGAGGAGCGCGTGGCCGACCGGTTCCGCCAGGCCGTGCACCGCATCCGCGGCGCCGGCATCCACGTGCTCATGCTGAGCGGGGCGAACCCCACCGACCACCTGCCGCTCGGGCGCGTGTTCGACGCACGCGGGGTGCGCCTCACCGCCGCGCTCGGCGACCTCGCCGAGCTCGACGGCGTCACGTTCGTCGACAACTTCAACGACCGCGGGCTGCGCGACATCCGCTACTGGTCGCCCGACAAGCTGCACCTCAACTCGCTCGGCCACGCGCGCGTCGCGAGCAACGTGCTCACGGCCCTCGGCGTCGCGGTTCCCGACGAGTGGGGCGTCGCCGAGGTCGCCGCCGCGCCGCCCGGACCCCGCAGCCGCAACACCGCCGCGTACTACCGCGAGTTCGTGCTGCCGTGGATCGGGCGCCGGCTCACCGGACGGTCCTCGGGCGACGGGCGCGCGGCGAAGCGGCCGACGCTCGAGCCGCTGGCTCCGGATGCCGCGCGCTGACGCGCGCTGACTGCCAGGCGGCCGCCTCAGGCCGCGCCGAGCACGTCGGCGACGAACGCCCGCGTGCGCCGCGCCAGCCCCTCGATGCGCTCGAGCTCGTGCACGCTCGGCAGCACCTCCGACGGCGCCGCCGGACGACCGAGCCGCACGGTCTCCTGGCACATGAGGTCGCTGCACATGTAGGTGCCGACGCTGTCGCCGCGCTCTCCGGCCGCGCCGGCCCGCCGCGCGGAGAACATGACGACCTGGTCGGCGGGCTGCTGCGTGTGGCACAGGTTGCAGATCGCGGCCCTGTGGTGCGAGCCGTTCGAGCTCGCGGCCCGCAGCACCACGCCGACGGGCGAGCCGTCGAGCTCGGTCACGAGGTAGCCGCGCGCGGCGATGCGCGGGTCGCGCCACGCGAACGCGTCGAGGTGCGCCCACTCGGTGAGCAGGAAGTCGTGCGGCAGCGACAGCTGGGCGAGCTCCGCGTCGCTCGCGTTGCCGAACGACTCGCGGATGTCGCTCTCGACCAGCGCCTGCATGCGTCCCCTCCCGTGCGCGTCCCCGTGCGCGTGCCTCCCAGTCTACGAACGCCCGGCCGGTCCGTCAGGGCTCCACGGTCCACTCGACCTCGGTCGACTCCGGTCCCCACGTCACCACGACCACGTCGCCCGGTCCGATCCGTCGCGGACGGGCGCCGTCGCGGATGTCGTCGGCCGGGATGCGGCGGGTGAGGCCGTGCGCGGCGAACACCTCGAGCGACGCGCACGTCTCCACCCATCCGAAGAAGAACTCCCGTCGCGAGATCAGGCACACGCGCCGGTCGTCGCGGAACACCCAGAAGTCGTGGCCGAACGCCCGCCCGAGCGAGCGCAGCGACGCGATGTCCGACGTCTGCAGGCCCGCGCCGGTCGCCACCTCGTCGGCGCGATCGAGCTCCTCCGGGTGTCTGCTCGCGCTCGAACACGCCGAGTCCGTGCGGCGGCGAGAGCGCGTCCCGCACGGGCCCGAGCAGGGCGATGCCGCCCACGAGCAGCACGAGCACCGCGACCGCGGCGGCCAGCAGCCAGGTGCGGGCGGACCGGCGCCGCCCGGTGGCGTCCGGCCCCTCGGGCTCGGGCTCGAACGACTCGACCGGCTCCGCGAGCGCTGCCGGCTCCCCGGCCGGCTCGGGGGGCTCGGGCCGGCTCGGGGGCTCGGCCGATTCGTCGGCCTGCCCGACGGGCGAACGTCGATCGGGACTCGCGTGGCCGGGACGAGCGGATGCCTCGGGCTGGTCGCCGCCGTCGCGCGCCGCGAGCTCCGCCTCCACGGCCGCGAGCTCCGCCGCGACTTCGGGTGCCGGCTCCCCCGGCATCCCGTAGACGATCCGCCGCAACTCGTCGCGGCGACGTTCGAGCGGGTCCTCGTGTTCCGTGTCCATCTCCTGCCCCCGGACCTCCGGCCCGGTCGGCGGCGGGCGTGGGACCCGCCGCCGCGCGGCTCATCGTTCGGGCGGCGCCGTCCCCGCGTCATCCGTCGCCGACGCCGCGTGCCGCGCGGCCGCCGTCTCCGATCCGACGGGTGCGGGCACCTCGTCGGCGGCGGCGCGGCCGCGGATCAGGAACCCGAACGCCAGCGCCACGAAGAACATCAGCACGCCGTAGACGCCGGCCGGGAGGCTCATCTCCACGCTGCCGATGACGGTCTGCGCGATCACGATCGCCAGTGTGGCGTTGTGGATGCCGATCTCGAACGAGCTCGCGATCGACTGGCGGCGATCGACGCGGAGCATCCGCGGCACCAGGTAGCCGATCGTGAGGCTCAGCACGCAGAAGACGATCGTGACGCCCGCGAGCCGGCCCGCGTTCTCGAGGAGGAGCTCGAGGTTCGCGACGATGGCCCCCGCGATCACGACGACGAGGATCACGACCGAGGCGATGCGCACGGGCCGGTCCATGCGGTCGGCGAAGGCGGACTTCCACCAGCGCACGAGCATGCCGAGGGCGACCGGGCCCAGCACGATCGCGAACACCTCGACGACCTTCGCGGGCTGCAGGCCCGAGCGACTCGTCGCCGGGCAGGAAGTACGCGATCGCGAGGTTCGTGATGAGCGGCAGCGTGAACACGGCGAGCACCGAGTTGATCGCGGTGAGCGAGATGTTGAGGGCGACGTCGCCGCGGAACAGGTGGCTGTAGAGGTTGGCGGTGGTGCCGCCGGGCGAGGCGGCGAGCAGGAGCATGCCGACGGCGAGCACGGGCGGCAGCTGGAACAGCAGCACCAGGCCGAAGCAGAGGGCGGGCAGCACGAGGAGCTGGCAGATCAGGGCGATGATCACCGCCTTCGGATGCTTCGCCACCCGCGCGAAGTCGCGCGGCGTGAGCGAGAGCCCCAGGCCGAACATGATGATGCCGAGGGCGACGGGCAATCCGATGGTGGTCAACGCTGATCCCATTCGCTCAGTGTGGCGCATGGGAGGCGCGTGCGGAACGGCCCGGAACGGGGGGTCTCCGGTGGTGCGCGCTTCAGTCGAGACGGAGCGATTCAGTCGATGGGCGAGTCAGTCGATGACGGGGCGGGGCCGGTCGTCGACCCGCGGACACCAGCCGGCCGGGGTGCGCTCGTACGCGTGCGCGGGGCCGTCGGCCACGAGCCGCGCCAGCGCCTCGACGAAGCGGTCGACGTCGTCGGCGGACGAGCCGGCGCCGAGGCTCGCGCGGAGCCCGTTCGCGCGGGTCGCGACGCGGTCGAAGAAGGGGTGCGCGCAGAACCGGCCGGCGCGCACCGAGATGCCGTGCTCGGCGGCGAGCGCGGCCGCGACGAGCCCGACCGACCCGCGCTCGAGCTCGATGGTGGCGATGCCGAGACGGTCGTCGGCGTCGGAGAACCCGCGGATGACCCGCACGCCCGGGATGCCCGCGAGCCCGTGGTGCAGGCGCGCGGTGAGCGCGGCCTCGTGCTCGCGGCGCGGCGCGTCGCCCAGCCGCTCGAGCTCGACCAGCGCCCGCGCGAGCGCGGCGATGCCGAGCACGTTGGGCGTGCCGGCCTCATGCCGATCGGCGCCCTGCTTCCAGTCGACGCCGTCGACCCGCACCGACTCGACGGCGCCGCCGCCCGCCAGGTGGGCCGGCGCCGCGTCGAGCCAGTCCGCCCGGCCGACGAGCGCACCGGCGCCGAACGGCGCGTACGCCTTGTGACCCGAGAACGCGAGGTAGTCGATGCCGGATGCCGCGAGGTCGATGCGCCGGTGCGGCAGCAGCTGTGCGGCATCCACGGCGAGCCTGGCGCCGTGCGCGTGCGCGAGCCGGGCGAGCTCCTCGATCGGGAGCACCTCGCCCGTGACGTTGGAGGCGCCGGTCACCGACAGGAGCGCGGCGGGCCGGGACGCGAGTTCGGCGTCGAGCGCCGCGAGCGTCGCGGCGATCGTGGGTGCGCCCACCACGACGCGGCGGTCGTGCCACGGCAGCAGGTTCGCGTGGTGCTCGACGTCGAGCACCACGGTCTCGCCGGGCACCGCGGAGGCGAGGAGGTTGAGCGCGTCGGTCGTGTTGCGCGTGAACACGACGAGGTCGTCGTCGCGGGCGCCGACGTGGCGCGCGACGGTCGCGCGCGCGTCCTCGACGAGCGCCGTGGTCGCCTGCGACGGATAGCCGCTGCCGCGGTGCACGCTCGCGTAGTAGGGCAGCACGCGGGCGACGTGCGCCGCGACCGCGTCGAGGGCGGGGGCGGATGCCGCGACGTCGAGGTTCACGTGCCGCACCGTGCCGCCGCCGAGCACGGGCACCTCGAGGCCGGCGTCGGCGAGCGCGGCGAGCGGGCCCCGGCGTGCCGACGCGGCATCCGGGAACGCCTCGCGCGACGCCGGCACGCGCGTGGGCGCCGTGCGCAGGTCGGTGGCGGTCACGGGGACTCCTCGGGTCGGTTGGCGACGAACCTACGACGGGCCGGTGGCGGCCTCAACCATCGGGTGTCGCACGGTGTCACGTCGCGACACATTCGGTCACGAAGCGACCCGTGCGCGCCGTCGTCACGACGACGAGTGGACGGGATTCGGCGGTCGGGACGTGCCCGCACCGCCGAATCCCGTCCAATGGCTGCGGTGGACGCGCCGGGTTCAGGCGCCGGCCGGCTCCTCCGGCTCCCCGAGCGAGAGCATGAGCCGGTTGGCCCAGTTGAAGAACGCGGCCGAGTGGATGACGTCCGCCACGGCCTGCTCGTCGAAGCCCGCGGCGCGCAGCGCGTCCAGGTGCGACGCGGTGAGCCGCGACGGGGTGGCCGCCAGCGCGACGGCCGCGTCGATGACCGCGCGCCACGCGGCATCCTGCGCCGCATCGGTGCCGTCGTCGAGGAGCCGCTGCACGTCGTCGTGGCGCTTCGAGTGGTGCGACGCGAACCGGGCGTGCACCGACGCGCAGAAGATGCAGCCGTTGAAGCGGCTCGTCGCCGCCGCGGCCAGCTCGCGCTCGGCCCGCGGCAGCCCGTCGGCCGCGTTGTAGAAGATGTCCTTGTCGGTCAGCGTGCGCGCTCGCAGGATGTCGGGGTCGCGCACGAGCAGCCGGAAGTAGTCGCTCTTCGCGCGCGGCCGGTCGACGAGGCCCGCGTACTGGCGCTCGGTCAGCGTCGCCTCGTCGGCGGGCTCGAGCCACGGCAGCCAGCCGAGCTCGGCCTGCGTGAACGCGGCGGGCACGGATGCCTCGGGGTGCGTCAGGATGCGCGCCGGCTCGGTGCCCGCGGCATCCGTCGTCGTGGCGCGGTGGTCCGTGGCCGTCGCGGCCGCGGTCGGTGGTCGAGCCGGTCATGCGGCCGCCTCCTCGTTCGTGAGCAGTCGGAGCCCGGCGGCGACGCGCAGCTGGAACGCGAGGAACGACACGAGCTGGGAGAGGGTGACGATGCCGTCGGTCGACCATCCGGCGTCGGCGAGGGCGACGAGCGCCGCGGGCGACGACTCGCGCGGACGGAACACGAGCAGGTGCGCGTGCTCGAGCGCGGCGCCGAGCCGATCGCCGAGCGACGGCGCGCCGGTCGTCGTCGAGCACGAACCGCGGCCCGTCGACGCTCTCGCCCGCGAGCGGCCCGTCGGCCGGGTAGCGGCCGTAGGGGCCGGTGGCGCGGGCGGCATCGGCGAGGTCGGCGATCGCGTCGGCGAGCCGGTCGCCGCCGGCGTCGCGTGCGAGTGCGGCGTAGTGGGCGGCGGCCACCTCGTCGTCGTGCAGCACGGCGACGAACTGCGCGACGGCCGCGCGCTCGGCACCGGTCGCGTGCGTCTCGTCGATGTCGGTGAAGAGGGCGTCGTAGCTCGCCTGGGCGTTGTCGCGCGTGGCCGGGCGGTGCCGGCGCAGCGCGTCGACGCTCCCCCCGGGTCGCACGCCGGCGAGCCGGTCGATGAGGTCGGTCATGTGGGTGGGTTCCTTTCGTTCGTGATGGTCGCCGGCCCTCCGAGAGGACCGGATTCGGCGCTTGGGCGGCCGCTGGAGCGCCGAATGTCGTCCATTCGACGCACGGCGTTCAGCGAGCGGATGCCGCGAGCGCGGCGCCGTCGGCCGCGTGCGCGCCGCCCCAGCCCAGGGCGGGCGCCACCTCGGTCGCGATGAGCTCGATCGAGCGCAGCACGAGCTCGTGCGGCGGATCCACGGAGTGCACCTGGAAGGCGACGTCCGTCGCCTCGGCCGCGGCCGAGTCGCGGGCGAGCGACTCCACCACCTCGTCGACCGTGCCGACGTGGGTGTCGTACGACGCGATGAGCTCGTCGAGCGAGTCGCCGAGCGGCGGCTGGCCGGCGCGGGCGAACCCGGCGGCCGCGCGGCGGAGTCCGCGCTCGGCCCAGCGGCGCGCCTCGTCGCGGGAGTCCGCGACGAAGAGCGTGCGGGAGGCGAGGATGCGCGGCGGCACCCGGTCGGGCAACGCCTCGCGGTACGCGTCGACCACGGGCAGCTGCAGCTCGGAGAGCGTGCGGCGCGGGGCATCCGCGGGTCTCGGCTGCGTGCGCGAGAGCATGAGGCCGTGGCCGGCTCGGCCGGCCCGCGTGCCGCCGAAGCCCGAGAACGTGGCCTGCCAGATGCGGCCGAGCAGGTCGCGTCCCGGCGGCTGCAGGTGGTTGGCCGCGTCGCCGAGCTCGCCGCCCGCGAGTGCCGCGACGAGCGCGTCGAGCTTCTCGCCGAAGACCCGGCCGCGATCCTCCGAGCGTTCGCCGAACGCGAGGAACGACGCGGGCGTCGACCCCGAGCCGAGTCCGAGCTCGGCGCGTCCGCCCGAGAGGAGGTCGAGCACCACGGCGTCCTCCGCCACGCGCACCGGATCCTCGAGCGGCAGCGTGACGACACCGGTGCCGAGCCGGATGCGACTCGTCGACGCGGCGGCGTGCGCGAGGAACACGAACGGCGAGGGCAGTCCGCCCTCGGCGGCGTGGAAGTGATGCTGCGCCACCCAGGCCGAGTCGAACCCGTGCCGTTCGGCGGCGACGATCTGCTCGGTGGCGATGCGGTAGCGCTCGGCGGCCGACGCCTCGTCGAGGAGCCGGGTGAAGAATCCGATGCGGGTCATGCGATGGCCTTCCTCCCGGGCACCGCGTCGAGCAGTTCCCGGGTGTAGTCGTGCTGCGGGGCGCGGAAGACCTGCTCGGTCGGTCCGCTCTCGACGATGCGGCCGCGACGCATGACCGACACCGAGTGGCTGATGCGCCGCACGACCGCGAGGTCGTGCGAGATGAAGAGGTAGCTGAGGCCGAGCTCGCCCTGGAGGTGTTCGAGCAGCTCGAGGATGCGCGCCTGCACCGTGACGTCGAGCGCGGACACGGCCTCGTCGAGCACCACGAGCTCGGGCTCGCAGCGCGAGCGCGCGGGCGATCGCGACGCGTTGGCGCTGGCCGCCCGAGAGCTCGGCCGGTCGACGTGCCGCGACGTCCGCCGGCAGCGCGACGCGGTCGATGAGCCGGTGCGCCGCCTCGGTGCGGGCCCGCCGGTCGCCGACGCCGAAGTTGCGCAGCGGCTCGGCGATGATCTCGGCGACCGTCTGCCGCGGGTCGAGCGACGCGAACGGGTTCTGGTACACGAGCTGCACCCGCCGCCGGAACTCGCGCTTCGCCGACCCCGTGAGCGTCGGTGACGTCCGTGCCGCCGAGCTCCACCCGGCCCGCGTCGGGCGTGACGAACCGCGACACGATGCGCGCCGTCGTCGTCTTGCCCGAGCCCGACTCGCCCACGATCGCGTGCGTGGTGCCGCGCAGCACCCGGAACGACACGTCGTCGACCGCGCGGAACGGCTCGCGCCCCCGGCCCAGCGAGTAGGACTTCGTGAGGCCGGATGCCACGAGCGCGAACGGGTTCTCGGCCGCGGCCACGCCCGCGTCGCGGAGGTAGATCGGCGGTCGCGGGTGGCGGAACGGCTGCTCGGCGAGGCCCGGGGCATCCGCCACCAGCCGACGGGTGTACGCCTCGGCCGGGGCGTCGAGCAGCGCCGCGGTCGGGCCCTGCTCGACGATGCGTCCGTGCTGCATCACGACGACGCGCTCGGCGCGCTCGGCCGCGACGCCGAGGTCGTGGGTGACGAGCAGCACGGCCGTGCCGCGCTCGCGGCGCAGCTCGTCGATGAGGTCGAGGATGCGCCGCTGCACGGTGACGTCGAGCGCGCTCGTGGGCTCGTCGGCGATCACGAGCTCGGGCTCCAGGGCCACGGCGTTCGCGATGAGGACCCGCTGGCGCATGCCGCCCGAGAGCTCGTGCGGGTACTGGCGGGCGCGCAGCGCCGGGTCGTCGAGGCCGACGCGCTCCAGCAGCTCGAGCACGCGGTTCCGGATGTCGCGCCGGTCGCGCCGCCCGTGGATGCGGAACGTGTCGGCGAGCTGCACGCCGACGGGCCGCACGGGGTTGAGCGACGACACCGGATCCTGCGGGATGTACCCGATGCGCGCGCCGCGCACGCCCTGCAGGCGGCGGTCGCTCCAGCCCGCGATGTCGGTGCCCGAGAGCCGGATCGCGCCGGCGTCGACGCGGCCGCCCGACGGCAGCAGGCCGAGCACCGCGCTCGACGTGGTGGTCTTGCCCGATCCGGACTCCCCCACGAGCGCGACGACCTCACCGGGCTGCACGTCGAACGAGACGCCGTGCACGACGCGGCGCGGACCGGCTCGCCGTGGCGTAGGCGACGTCGAGGCCGTCGAGCTCCGAGGAGCGCGGTCATCGGGTCCTCCCGAGCGAGTGGCTGATGCGGTTGGCGGAGAGCACCACGACGACGACCACGAGGCCCGGCAGCACGGTGAGCCACCACGAGGTCGCCACGTAGTTGCGGCCCTCGGCGATGAGCAGGCCCCACTCGGGCGTCGGCGGCGGCGCCCCGTAGCCGAGGAAGCCGAGCGTCGAGATCGCGAGGATCGCGGCGCCGAACTGCAGCGCGGCGAGGCCGACCACGGCGGTGAGCGAGTTCGGCAGCACGTGCCGCGCGAGCACGGCGTGCAGCGTGCCCCCGACCCGAAGGCGGCCTCGACGTAGTCGGCCTGCGCGCACGCGCACCACCTCCGACCGCGCGACCCGGGCGAACGCCGCGATCGAGCCGACGCCGACGGCGATGGCCGCGTTCACGGTGCCGAAGCCGAGCAGGATGATGATGCTGAGCGCGAGCAGCAGTCCGGGGATGGCGAGCAGCACGTCGACGAGCCGCATCACGACCGCGTCGACGCCGCCGCCCAGCGAGCCGGCGAGCACCCCGAGCAGCGTGCCGGCGACGAGTCCGACCGTGACGGCGACGAACGCGCCCGACAGCGAGTGCACCGCGCCGTAGACGACGCGCGTGAACAGGTCGCGGCCGATCGCGTCGGTGCCGAAGAGGTGCGCGAGGCTCGGGCCCTGCAGCTTCTCGGCGGGCACGCCGGCGATCGGGTCCTGCCCGGTGAACAGCCACGGCACCACGGCCCACGCGACGACGATCGCGATGACGAGCCAGGCGAGCAGGAGCGACAGATGCCGCACGCGCAGGGCGCGGAGCCGCTCGCGGTCGGAGCGGCGACGACGAGGACGCGTAGCGGCCGGCCGGCGCGGTCGCGCCGCCGTCGACCCCGGGCAGCGCGATGGCGCGGCACGGCGACGGATGCGCGCGGCATCCGCTCGCTCGGTCGATCTCGACCGGCGCGCTCATGCCGCCACCGCCTTCCGCTTCAGCCTCGGATCGAGGACCGGGTACACGAGGTCGACCGCGAGGTTCACGAGCACGAACACGAGCGCGGCGAGGATGACGATGGCCTGCAGCACCGGCACGTCCTGGTTGGCGACGGCCTGCTCGGTGAGGCGGCCGATGCCCGCGCGCCCGAACACCGTCTCGGTGACGACCGCGCCGCCGATGAGCTCGCCGATCAGCACGCCCGCGATGGTGATCGCGGGCAGCAGCGCGTTGCGCGCGACATCCCGCCACAGCACCCGGGCGGGACCGGCGCCCTTGGCGCGCACGACGGCCACGAACGGCGAGAGTTGCACGTCGTCGATCGAGCGGGCGAGGATCTGCGCGAGCGGCGCCGAGATCGGGATGGCGAGGGTGAGCACCGGCAGGATGAGCGCCTGCGCGGGATCCGCGCCGATCACGGGCACCAGCCGGAGCTGGAACGAGAAGACCTGGATGAGCACGATGCCGAGCCAGAACACCGGCACCGACACGAACACGCCGGGGAGCGCCCGGAGCGCCTGGCGGAGCCACGCGAACGGCGCGAGCGTCGAGAGGAACGCGAGGGCCACGGCGATGAGCACGGCCGTGAGGAAGCCGAGGCCCGGCGAGCACGAGCGTGTCGGGCAGGGCCGAGCCGATGAGCTCGTGCACGGGCGTGCCGTACTGCACCGAGTAGCCGAAGTCGCCCTGCACGAAGCCGGCGACGGTGTGCAGGAACTGCTGCACGAGCGGCACGTCGGCGCCGTAGCTCGCGCGGATGTCGGCGATCTGCTCGGGCGACAGGCCCAGCTCGGGGCTCTCGAACTTGATGAGGATCGCGTCGCCGGGCAGCGCCTGCAGCAGCACGAACGTCGCGGTGAACGCGATGGCGAGCACGATGAGCGCCTGCCCGGTGCGGCGTGCGAGGTAGGCCATGTCGAGCTCCTTCCGGATGCGGGGGTGGTGCATGGATCGAGCGGGAGGTGGTGCGGCGGATGCGCGGGGTCGTGTCCCGGCATCCGCCGCACCGTGGTGCCGGCTACTGCTTGTCGAGCCAGGTGTCGTAGAACTGCGGGCGGGCGACCGCCTCGGTCGTGAAGCCGTGCACGTACGGCGCGGCGCCGTAGACCTGCGGCTCCTCGAAGAGCGGGATCACGTACGCCTGCTCGGTGAGGTAGTCCTGCACGGCGGCGGATGCCTCGTCGCGCTTCGCGGCGTCGGGCTCGGAGGCCACGCGCCTCGAGCAGGCGGTCGAGCTCGGCGTCGTCCGAGAGCAGCGTGTTGCGGTTCTTCGTGTGGTACTGGCTCTTGATCACGTCGTTGTCGGCGCGTCCGACCATCGAGTGGTACAGCGGGGTCGCGAGCGGGTCGAGGATGTCGGTGGCGTAGCTGCCGGCGTCGGCGGCCTTCACGTTCAGCTCCACGCCGATCTTCGCGAGCTGCTGGCTCACGAGCTCGAGGGTCTGCTTCGAGAGC
The DNA here is from genome assembly GCA_963802485.1 of uncultured Actinomycetota bacterium. GTDB lineage: Bacteria > Actinomycetota > Actinomycetes > Actinomycetales > Microbacteriaceae > Agromyces. The sequence continues at coordinate 21,965 of CAWDJA010000012.1, read as the reverse complement.
GGCTGCGGCTTCGCCTCGTACACCGTGAGCGAGAGCCGCTGGCCGTCCTTCTCGCGGATGCCGTCGGCGCCGACCGTCCAGCCGGCCTCGTCGAGGAGCTCCTCCGACTGCTCGGGGTCGTAGGCGAGCGCGTCCGACTCGTCGGCGTAGCCCTTCGCCGTGGCGGCGAGCTCCGACGTGGCGACCGGGTAGTTCTCGGTGAAGATCGTGTCCACGACCTCCTGCGCGTCGACGCCGTGCACGAGGGCCTGGCGCACCCGGATGTCGCTGAGCAGCGGGTTCGTGAACCGCAGGCCGAGCGAGTTGTTCACGCCGCGGGTCGGGGCCGCGACGACCTCGAACCCGGCGCCCGAGACCTGCGCCTCGTCGAACGCCTGCACGTACCGGATCACGTCGGCCTGCCCGGCGAGCAGCGAGCCGATGCGCACGCTGTCCTCGGGGGTCACGACCACGTCGATGGCGTCGAGGTACGCGCGCCCCTGGTGCTCGAACGACGGCGGCGCCCAGTCGTAGTCCTCACGGGCCTCGAGGTGGAGCGACGTGCCGATCTCCTCCTCGGTGATGACGAACGGGCCCGAGCCGACGATCTCGGTCGACGATCCGGCGCCGAAGTCCTCGAGCTTGCGGTCGAGCGTGGCCGGCGAGAGCAGCCCCGAGTTGATCGTCGAGGTCGCCTGCAGGAAGCCCGGCGCGGGGGCCGAGAAGCGGAACGTCACGGTGTCGGCGTCGACCACCTCGCTCGAGGCGTAGTTGTTGATCGCCTCCGAGATCGTGAGGCCGAGCTCCTTGTTCCCGAGCCCGTAGGTGTCGAAGTTCTTCGCCACGGCGGCCGCGTCGAGCGGGGTGCCGTCGGAGAAGGTCACGTCGTCGCGCAGGTCGAAGGTGTACTCGGTGGCATCCGCGTTCACCGTCCACTCCGTCGCGACCCAGGGTTCGATCTCGAGCGAGTCGGGGTCCTGCCAGGTGAGGCGGGCGGTGACGTTGTTCACGATGCCGCCGTTCGGGTAGAAGCCGGCCTGCGGCGGGTAGAGCGTGGTGTGCGCCTGGTGCTCGAGGTAGGTGAGCGTGCCGCCCTCGACGGGGTCGCCGGCGGCGGCGTCATCCGTGGCGGCGGACTGCCCGGCGCACGAGGCGAGCAGGGCGATCGCGGCGAGCGCGGCGGTGCCGGCGAGGGCGAGGCGGCGGGTGCGTGGTGTGGACATCTGCGGTGGTCTTCCTTCGATGGGGAATGGTGCGGTCGGCCCCTGGTGGGGGTGTGATCGACGAAGCTACGGATGCCGCGGCGCCCGTTCAACCGCTCGCAGACCCACGCCGTCACGACCGGTCACGGGCCGAAACGACACGTCATCGCGCGTCACGTGGACGTTGTCGGGACGGCCCAGTCCGAGGTGCTCGCGCAGCGTCTCGCCCTCGTACTCGGTCGGGAAGACGCCGCGTCGCTGCAGCTCGGGGATCGACCCCGAGGGCGAACGCGTCGAACTGCGCGGGCTGCACCGCCGAGAGCACGTTGAAGCCGTCGACGGCGCCGGCCTCGCCCCACGCCTCGAACTCCGCGGCGATCTCGACGGCCGTGCCGACGACCATCGACGCGTTCACGGATGCCGCGACGACGAGGTGCCGCAGCGTGGGCGGCCGCTCCCCCGACGGGCTGCGGCCGGTGCGCTCGGCGACGATCTCGACGAGCTCCTGCCCGGCGGCCGAGAAGCCCGCGACGAGCGACGGCGTGACCGCCCGGTCGGGCGAGAGCTCCGACACGTCGACCCCCACGAGCGGGGTGAGCTGCGCGAGCGACCGGTTCGCCGGGAACGCGGCCGGCGGACCGTCGGGCCAGTCCTCGGCGATCTGCACGAGCTCGCTGAGCTCGTCGGCGATGGACTGCGCGTGCTCCCGGGTCTCCCCCACGATCGGCAGCACGGGCGCGATCACCTTGAGGGTGCGATCGTCGCGACCCGACTCGAACGCGAGCGAGCGCAGCTCCTCGCGGATCGCGACGGCGTGCTCGAGGCCGTTCACGGCCACGAGGGCGAGGTCGGCGCTCTGCGCGGCGAACAGGCGCGAGCGCGGCGAGGTTCCCGCGTGCACGATGGGGAGGTGTCCCTGCACCGGCCGGGCCACGTTCAGCGGGCCCGTGACGCTGAGGTGCGCGCCGTGGAAGTCGGTGGCGTGGAGCTTGCCGGGGTCGAGGAACACGCCGGCCGCGGCATCCGCCACGATCGCATCGTCCTCGAACGAGTCCCAGAGCCGGCGCAGCACGTGCTCGAACTCGACGACCCGGTCGTAGCGGGTCTCGTTCGCGGCGTGGAAGTCCTGCCCGTGGTTGCCGGCGGCGCGCGGCTCCGCACCGGTCACCAGGTTGAGGCCCGCGCGGCCGCCCGAGAGCAGGTCGACCGACGCGGTGGCGCGCGCGAGCGTGTACGGGTCGGCGTAGCTGGTGTTCGCCGTCGCGATCAGGCCGATACGGCTGGTGATGCCCGCCAGGTACGTGATCGCCGAGATCGGGTCGATGCGCGCCACGAGGTACGGGTCGCGGAACTCGAGGTCGTGCCCCGTGGCGAGCCAGTCGCCGAAGAACAGGTAGTCGAGCCGCGCGGCCTCGGCCACCTCGGCGGCCCGGCGCAGCACGGCGGCGTCGCCGCGCGGGTCGCGGTGCGCGCCCGGATACCGCCAGCCGGAGGGGTACGCGCCGATCGCCCGGACCATCGCGCCGATGATGAGTCGTGTCATGTGTTCGACCTCCCGGTTCCCGACGCTAGGGAGGGCGAGCGGATGCCGCGAGGGTCGTCGTCACACGACGGCACCCGCCGTCACACGCGTCAACGGAGCGTCACGCGACGTCATCGCGCAGGGCTCCCGACGGTCGCCGCGGCGGCCGCCGGGCGGTCGCCGGGGTGTCGCCGGAGCGCCCCCACCCCATGCGCTCCGGCGACGGCTCAGATGCTCGCGCGCTGCACGACGAGCGGGCACTCGAACGGGTCCCGCTCGCCGAGCCCGACCCGGTTGATGTACCGCAGCACGATCCCGTACGACTGCCACAGGGTGGTCTCCGTATAGGTCACGCCGCGGTCTCTGCAGTACTCGGCGATGATCGGCGCCGCTCGGCGCAGGTGCGGTCGGGGCATCGACGGGAAGAGGTGGTGCTCGATCTGGTAGTTGAGTCCGCCCATCATGAAGTCCAGGAACGGGGTGCCGCTGATGTTCCGGCTCATGAGCACCTGACGACGCAGGAAGTCGAGCCTCACCTCCTTCGGCACGAGGGGCATGCCCTTGTGGTTCGGCGCGAACGACGCGCCCATGTAGAGGCCGAACAGCCCGAGCTGGATCGCGAGGAACACGGCCGCCTTGTCGGGTGAGAGCACGAGGAAGACCAGGGCGAGGAACCCGACGATGCGCACCGCGAGGAACGCGATCTCCGACCGGCCGGTGCGGCGAGTGCTCGCGTCACGAACACGCGGTGCACGCTCGACGCGTGCAGCGAGAGCCCCTCGAGCAGGAGGATCGGGAAGAAGAAGGCCCCCTGGTGCGCCATGACCCAGCGCATCGGCGAGCGACCGATGCCGGGTGGCCTGCTCGGGCGTGAAGGCGACCACCGGCAGGTCGATGTCGGGGTCGATGCCGAGCTGGTTCGGGTTGGCGTGATGGCGGGTGTGCTTGTGCTGCCACCATCCGTAGCTCATGCCCACGAAGCCGCCGAGGATGAGGCTGACCCAGTCGTTCCACTTGCCCGAGCGGAAGATCTGCCGGTGCGCGGCATCGTGCCCGAGGAACGCGGTCTGGGTGAAGAGGAACGCGAACCAGACGGCCGTGAACATCTGCCACCACGAGTCGCCGATCCAGATGAACACGCCGATCGAGACGATGAATGCGACCGGGATCATGGCGAGCTTCGTCCAGTAGTAGCCGTAGCGGCGACGCATGAGGCCCGTGGACTTGATCACGCGCGCGAGGTCGGTGAAGTCGCTGTTGGCGCTGTGCTCCCGCGGCGGCGACCCGGGCCCGGCGGCGCTCCGGGTACGACGGATGGGGGCGATCTCGGCGGTCATGACGACCTACTCTCCGGTCGCCGCACGCGAGGTCTGGGCACGCGGACTGTGCTTCCTTCGAGGCTACTCCGATCCGGCACGCAGCCGAGGAATCCTCCTCAAACTCACAGCGATGGGGCGACTCGCGCGTGCCGCCATCACCGGTCGGGCCGGCCGGCCCGGATGCCTCCCGATGCTCCCTACCGGTAGTGCGAGCTGTTCGGATCGAAGCTGATCCGCCGTGCCGCCATCACCACGGAGGCGGCCCGGCCCGCTTCACGCTGCGCCAGTTCCATGCGGTCCTCCACCACCGCATCCTGGCGCGACGCCACCCGTTCTCCGATTCCCGCGAGGATCACGCCCAGCGTGCGGGCGAGCCCGACCTCGAGCTCGTGGAGGTTCGTGTCGGAGATGTACAGCAGGCGATCCGCAGCGGTGAGCGACACATCGGGATACCCGGCGGCGGCGAGCTGCTCGTGCACGGCAGGGGCGCTCAGCAGGTCGAGTTCGGCCGGATCGGGCCGCCGCGTGAAGATCGCGGTCACGACGTAGCGGTCGGGCGCATCGACCGTCCCGAGCAGGTCGGGAAGCGCGCTCTCCAGCACGTGGTCGAGGGCGAAGGGCCCGATCACCGTGCGGTCCGTGCGGCCGTCGACCGTCACGGCGTGGTCGACCCGCCCGGAGCGAGATGGGGTCCGGCCGCGGGGGTTCCCCAGTATGCGGCGCAGCTGTCGACCCAGCGCCGCCCACTGAGCGGGTTCGCGTCGAACGACGCCCAGAAGGCGAGGGTGCGGCTGCGCTCCGATGAATCATGGCGGAGCAGCGTCGCGTGGTCCGCTCGGATCGTCGACGGTCGGTCAAGCACTTCTGAGGCGGTCATGTCCGCACGGTACGCCCCGCACATGTGCGACCATCCAGCTTCGGGAGGATCCTCCGCCGCCCATCCGGCCGGAAACGGGGCGCCGCGATCCTCGGTCGTCGAGCCGGTCGGAGCGTCGCGTCGCGCTGCGTAGAATCAGAGCAGTCGCGACATCCGCGCACCGTACTCACCCGACCCCTGGAGGCCACTCTTCCGTGACGAGTTCCGACCGCGATCGACCTGCCGACCCCCACGATCACAACGGGCACGCGTTCGCGAGGCGGGAGCCGTCGCCGGCCCCGCCGATGCGGCTCGCGGATGCCGCGGAGCTCGTGCTGGTGGCGTCTGCGCCCCGCCTGGCGCGGTTCGATCGCGACGACCTCGTCCTGCGCAAGGGGCAGTACGCCCTGCGGAACGGCCACATGACGCCGCGCGAGTCGATGGTGGAGGACCTGCTCGCGGTCGGCGACGCTCTCGACGCGGCCGGCATCGGGTTCCTGCTGGTGCGCGGCAACGACGAGCGGCTCATCGTCGCCGTCGACCGTGCCGATCGCAAGGCCGTGGCCCGCGCCTTCGCCGACGCGTTCGCGAACGAGCCGTTCTACGCCGCGCCCGTCGCGCCCGACCGCGGCGCCGGACTCGCACGCCGGTGCTGCTCGCCGACGGCCGCCTCTCCGCGCCACCGCAAGCCCACCGTGCTGCGCCTCTACCGTCCGCGCGTCGAGCCCGTCGGGCGGCTCCGCTACGGCCGCGAGACCGCCGTGCAGCTGGAGTTCTGGCGCTTCGGCGACGACACCATCGAGGCGCCGCTCGAGAACGCGCTCATGCGCCGCACGCTGCCCCGGTCCGAGGCCATCGACGACACCGTGCACCTGCACGGGCGCGACTGGCCGACGCTCGAGCACATGTTCGACCCGCTCGCGAGCGACGTGGACTTCGACATCGACATGGTCTTCTCCTGGGTCGACGGGTCGAGCGACGAGTTCGTGCGCGAGCGCGCCAAGCGCATGCAGAGCTACGTGGTCGGCGAGGGCGACGACTCCGAGGCGCGATACCGGCAGATCGACGAGCTGAAGTACGCGCTGCGCTCGGTGTACCTGTTCGCCCCGTGGGTGCGGCGCATCTTCATCGCGACCGACTCCCCCGCCCCCTCGTGGCTGGCGAAGCATCCGAAGGTCACGATCGTGCGCAGCGAGGAGATGTTCGCCGACACCTCGGTGCTGCCGACGCACAACTCGCACGCGGTCGAGAGCCAGCTGCACCGCATCCACGGGCATCGCCGAGCACTTCCTCTACTCGAACGACGACATGTTCTTCGGGCGCCCGCTGAGCCCGTCGCTGTTCTTCTCCCCCGGCGGCATCACGAAGTTCGTCGAGGCGTCGACCCGCATCGGGCTGGGCGAGACGCACCCCGGTCGCTCGGGCTTCGAGAACGCCGCCCGCGTCAACCGGGCGCTGCTCCGCGAGCGGTTCGGCAAGGTCACGACCCGCCACCTCGAGCACTGCGCCGCCCCCCTGCGTCGCAGCGTGATGGGCGAGCTCGAGGCGGCGTTCCCCGACGAGTTCCGCCGCACGGCGGCGAGCCGGTTCCGCTCGGCCACCGACATCTCGGTCACGAACTCGCTGTACCACTACTACGCGCTGCTCACGGGCCGCGCGGTGGTGCAGACCGATGCCCGGGTCAAGTACGTCGAGACCACGCTCCGCAAGGCGCTCCCCGCCATGAAGGAGCTGCTGAAGCGGCGCGACCAGGACATGTTCTGCCTCAACGACGGCAGCTTCCCCGAGATCTCGGTCGAGCAGCGCACGGCGGCGGTCATCGACTTCCTCGAGCGCTACTTCCCGTTCCCGGCCCCGTGGGAGAAGGCGACGGATGCCGCGGCCGACATGCCGGCGATGGCGTCCTCCACGCCCGACCTCACCGCCTGACCGCCGGCACGAGCTCGTCCACACCCGACCCCACAGGGGCGTCGAAGTCTGCGGATATACGATCTGCCGCGCCGTGCATTCGCCCCGCTCGACGGCGTGTCGGATCGTATATCCGCCGTGTTCGACGACAGCGCGGCGAGGCGTGGTCGGGTGCGACCGGCGGTCCGACGCCGGCGCGATGCGGTCAGGCGAGCACCGGGATCGGCATGGTGAACGGCGGCTCCTTCGGCACCGGCGGTGACGCGGCATCCGCGATGCCGATGCCCGAGGCGCCGAGCCGGCGCGCGCTCTCGTCGGCGTCGATCCAGTCGAGCGCCGGGAACGCCCCGAGCGGCACGACCGAGTGCAGCACGGTGGTCGGGTACACGTGCACGAGGTTGAACGCGCGGGCGCCGTCACGGCCGCGGGTGCCGCCGACCGGCACGTTGAGGTCCTGCGTGTAGCAGCTGGCCGACGCGACCGACACGGGCACGCCCGCGAACGTCGCGGTCGACGAGTAGTGGAGGTGCCCGGCGATGATCGAGCGGATGTCGCTGCCCTCGATCACCTCGGCGAGTCCCGGCCTGGTCGCGCAGCTCCACCGAGACCGCGAGGTCGAGCACGCTCGGCACGGGCGGGTGGTGCATCGCGAGGATCGTGCCATGGGGCGCGGGGATCGCGAGCTCCTCGGCGAGCCAGTCGAGCTGGGCGGGCGCGACCTCGCCGTGGTGGTGTCCGGGCACGGTCGAGTCGAGGGTGATGACCCGCAGGCCGTTGACGTCGTCGACGCGATCGACCGGCCGGTAGCCGCCGAGCGGGTCGCCGAGCAGGCCGCGGCGGAACGCCCGGCGGTCGTCGTGGTTGCCCATGACCCAGATGACCTGCGCGCCGAGGCGGTCGGCGACGGGGTCGACGATGCGGCGGATGCGGTCGTACGCGTCGGGCTCGCCCTGATCGGCGAGATCGCCCGTGAACACGATGGCCTCGGGCCGGGCACCGGATGCCTCGAACTCCTCGAACAGCGTGCGCAGGTGGTGCTCGCTCGCGACGCGATCGTAGAGCCGGCCCCCGCCCGCGAGCAGGTGCGTGTCACTGATGTGGAGGAGGAAGTGATCCGGCCTGGGGTACTCGGCCGTTCGCATGGTCACTGGGGTTCCCATCGTTCGGTGGTGACGCGCGACGGTGGGCGTCGGGTTCACGCTAGCCGACCACGTGAATCTGAACGTGCCATGAACGCGGCATGTGACGAAGCCGAACGGGCGCGATCGTCGGGGTCAGGGGCGCCCGGCGACCTCCGCACGTCGGTGCTCCACGCGCTCGGCGAGCCGCACGAGCGCGCGGACGACCTCCTGCGTCGCGGTGCGCGGGATGACGTGGTGCTCTCGGGACACCATCACGAGTTCGGCGGGGCCGCCGCTCGACGACACCAGCCGTCTGCACCACCGCTCACGCGCGATCGGATCCCGCTCGCCGCGGATCACCGCCACCTCCGCCGAGCACTCCCGGATCCGCTGGAGCATCGGGTAGCGCATCATCACGCCGAGCTCCTTCAGATACCAACGCACGCCGGCGCGGAAGTAGTCGCGCAGCACCAACGCGTTCACCGTGGGCGGCTCTCGGAGGGTGTCCCTGGCGAGGTCGGCGGCCTGCTGCCGCAGGGTGCGGCGGGCGGGGTCGACCACCGGCCCGATGAGCGCGATCCCGAGGACCTCGCGGGGCCGGATGCGGGCGAGTTCGACGGCGAACTGGGTGCCCATCGAGTGCCCGGCGACGACCGCGGGCCACGCGTCCACCCGGGCCAGCAGGTCGGCGAGGTCGGCGGCGTACTGCTCGACGCTCAGTGCCTTCCGCGGCGCCTTCGCGGGACCGAAGCCCGCGAGATCGAGGTTGAGCACCCTCCGGTCGGCCGGCATCGCCTCCTGCACGGGTGCGAAGGACCGGTGGGTCATCCCGATGCCGTGAACGAGCACGATCGTGGCGTCGCTCCCGTTGCCGCGCCCCGATTCGTGTACGCGGTACTCTCGCCCTCGCACGACGATCCTGCTCGGTGCCTCCATGGCCGCGAACGTATCCCACGCCCTCGACCGCATGGAACCCCTTGCGCAGCGCGCCGATCGCCGTCGGGGCGATCCGGGATGCATCCGGAATGTGAGGAAGCCGAACGGGTCAGGGCTTGGGCTTGTCGGGCTTGTTCGTGTGGCCGGGCGGGTCGGGTCGACCGCCGGGCTCCTCGGTGACCGGCTCGGTCGGCGGCTCGACCGGCGGCTCGGTCGCCGGCGCCTCGGCGTCGTCGGGCGACGGCGACGGCGTGGCCGGCGCGGTCGGCCTGATCGTCGGGGTCGGCCCGGGGCTCGGCAGGATCGGCGCGTACGTGTTCGGCGAGGCCGGGTCGGTCGACGTCGGCCGGGGGCTGTCGACGACGGTGGAAGCCTCGTCGTCGGGCTGCGGAGCGCCGGCGAACGAGATGAGCGCCACGGCGCCGCCGATCATCGCGATGGTGGCCACCGACGCGGCCACGATCAGCACGTGCAGCCGGCGCTCGAACAGCCATTCCGCCGCGGCCGCGATGCGAGGCTCGACGGATGCCACGACGGGCGCCGAGGCCGCGGTGAGGCGTGCACGCCAGCCGTCGCCCGCCGGGGCGGCCCCGGCCGGCAGGCCGCGGTGGCGTCCGCGGGGTCGACGCATCGGCTCATCCGCCTGCTGCTCGTCCGACACGTCCCACCTCGTTCCATGCGCGCCGCCTGTTCCAGCGCGCGGCCGTCACCCCGGTTCGGGGGTCACGGCACCTTACGAGGATAAGCGGAAGGCGAGGATGACGCATGTTCGGCCCTCCCGCTTGACACGGGAGTGATCTCAGGTCAGCACCGTGGCACGATCGTCCTCGCCGCGCCGCGAGAGGCGTGCGGCGGCCTGTTAGGCTCCGTGCCACGCCAGGCAGCACGACGGGAGGCGACCGTGGACGAGGACGAACGGTATCGGGCGGCATGGAGTCGGCAGCCCGGGCTCGAGCAGGAGTGGATCCGCCAGAACAACCTGATGTACGGCGGGCTCATCGGCATCGGCATCGTCATGGTGCAGCCGTTCCTCTCGGTGAGCTCGCTCGACCTCTCCGCGTTGATCTGCGTCGTCGCCTTCTCCGTGGCCATTCCGCTCCTCGCGGGGCTGGTGCTGGTCACGCACCAGGAGGCCTTCATGCGGCGCGCGTCGGGATCCAAGCTCGTCACCATCGCGCAGAGCGTCGCGGTGTTCTTCGCGTTCACCGGGATCGTCTCGGGATTCTGGCACGTCACGTGGATGGCCGGCGTCGGGGTGCTGGTGGCGAGCGCGCTGGCACTCGCCGTGCACTCCGCCGGGTACTCGAAGCTCATGTTCCGGCGGGCCGGCGCCCGATGGCCTCGGCCTCCGCCGGATCGGACGGCTCCGCCGACGCCGAGCGGTGACCGGAGTCAGTTCTTGTGGCGGGGCTTCCGGTAGGGCGCGCCGCCGTCGCGTTCGGGCTCGCGACCGCGATCACCCCGATCGCTGCGCCGGCCGGGTCCCCCGGTGTCGGGCCGCAGCTCGATGAGGCGACCCGAGATGCGCGTGCCGTCGAGCCGCGCGAGGGTCTCGCCCGACAGGTCGGCCGGCAGCTCGACGAGCGAGAACTCGGGCCGGATCTGGATCGCCCCGAAGTCGTCGCGGCTGAGGCCGCCCTCGTTCGCGAGGGCGCCCACGATCTGCCGCGGCTCCACCTTGTGCCGTCGGCCGACGGCGATGCGGTACGTCGCCATCGGCTTGGCGCCGGGGCGGGGACGCCGCTCGGGGCGCTCACCCCGCGCGCGCTCCGCGCCACGGCCGTCGCCGCGGTCGCCCCGACCGCCACGATCGCGGTCGTCGCGGTCGAAGCGCTCGCGCTCCGCCCGCCGCGGACGCTCGGGCTCGGGCTCGAGCAGCAGCGGCGACTCCCCCTGCGCGACGATCGCGAGCGCGGCGGCGACGTCCACCTCGGGCACGTCGTGGTGCCGCATGTAGTGCGCGATGATGTCGCGGAACCCCTCGACCCGCTCGCCCTGCTCGAGTGCCGCCGTGATGCGGTCGTCGAACCGGGCCAGCCGCGTGACGTTCACGTCGTCGACGCTCGGCAGCCGCATCTCGACGAGCGGCTGGCGCGTGGCCTTCTCGATGCGTGCGAGGAGTCCCCGCTCGCGCGGGGTGACGAAGCTGATGGCGTCGCCGGTGCGTCCGGCGCGTCCCGTGCGCCCGATGCGGTGCACGTACGGCTCGCTGTCGCTGGGGATGTCGAAGTTCACCACGTGGCTGATGCGCTCGACGTCGAGGCCGCGCGCCGCGACATCCGTGGCCACCAGGATGTCGAGCTTGCCCGACTTCAACTGGTTGACCGTGCGCTCGCGCTGCACCTGCGCGATGTCGCCGTTGATCGCCGCGGCCGAGTAGCCGCGGGCGCGGAGCTTCTCGGCGAGCTCCTCGGTGACGTTCTTGGTGCGGACGAAGACGATCATGCCCTCGAAGTTCTCGACCTCGAGGATGCGGGTGAGGGCGTCGACCTTCTGCGCGTACGAGACCACCAGGTAGCGCTGCGCGATGGTCGCCGACGTCTGCGTCTTGGTCTTGACCGTGATCTCTTCGGGGTCGTGCAGGTACTGCTTCGACATGCGGCGGATCGCCGCGGGCATGGTCGCCGAGAACAGCGCGACCTGCTTGTCTGTCGGGGGTGTCCGCGAGGATCGTCTCGACGTCCTCCGCGAAGCCCATCTTCAGCATCTCGTCGGCCTCGTCGAGCACGAGGTACTTGAGCTCCGACAGGTCGAGGGTGCCCTTGTCGAGGTGGTCCATGATGCGGCCGGGCGTGCCGACGACGATGTGCACGCCGCGACGCAGCGCCGACAGCTGCACGCCGTAGCCCTGCCCGCCGTAGACCGGCAGGATGTGCACGCCGCGCAGGTGCGCGGCGTAGCGCTCGAACGCCTCGCAGACCTGCAGCGCCAGCTCGCGGGTCGGCGCGAGCACGAGCGCCTGCGGGCTCTTCTGCGACACGTCGAGGCGCGCGAGGATCGGCAGCGCGAACGCCGCGGTCTTGCCGGTGCCGGTCTGGGCGAGGCCGACGACGTCGCGGCCGGCGAGGAGCGTCGGGATGGTCGCCGCCTGGATGGCCGACGGCGTCTCGTAGCCGACGTCGTCGAGCGCCTTGAGCACCGCACCCTCGAGGCCGAGGTCGGAGAAGGTCGTGGCGGGCTCCTCGGGAGCCTCGACCTCGACCGGAGCATCGCCGGAAGTCACGCTTCAGGGTAGTCCGTCGGGCTGGGAGCCGTCAGGGCGCCCGGCCGCGCAGCGCGACGCGCGGCGAGCCGGTGGGGGCGGGCCCGCCGCGCGTCGCTGCCGTGGGGTCAGCTGATGCCGACTCGGTGGAGGCGCGTCATCCGATGACCCTCACGTCACGCGCGACACGTCGATGTCCGTGCGCCGCGTCGGGCAGCGGGTACGTCGTGGTGTCGTCATCGAGGGAGAAGCTCGGGTGCGGCGGCTGGTTGTAGACGCTGCCCTGCCGAGGCCACGCTCACGCGGTACTGCGGGTCGTGCATGAGCGTGCGGATGCGGTGCTCGGTCGGGATCGTCGTGGTGTCGATGCGCAGCGTGTCGGTGCCGACGCCGCCAGACGACCTCCTCGCGCCAGTCGCCGAACAGGTCCGCCGAGACGATCGGGCTGTTCCTCCCGCCGTCGTTGGTGCCGGATGCCCCGGTCCCGACGAGCAGGTTCGTGTCGCCTACCTCCGTGGGCAACGTCTCGTACTCGGTGTTCGCCTTCGAGATGATGTTGCCGTCGAGGATCTCGCGCTGCAGGTCGCCGTCCCAGTAGAGCAGGAAGTTGTACGGCAGGCCCGCGGTGCCCGACACGTTCGCGTAGAGGCGCTCACCGGTGATGCGCTCCACACGTACCCGTTGGTCCAGTACTCGGCACCGAGCTGGTTCGGATCGATGTTCGCCGCCACGCCGCGCTCGAGGTCTCCCGCGAGCGAGTACATGCCCACGAGCACCTCGCCTGTGCGCGGGTCCCAGACCGCGGCGCTCGGCCGGTAGCCGAGCCCCGTCTCGCCGTCGGGACCGATCGAGTGGAAGTCGGCCGGCTGCTCGGCGGTGAGGAACACCTCGGGACCCGGGATGCCCGGGTCGAAGTCGCCCACATGGAACGCGTCGCCGTGTCCCAGGTAGTTGAACCGGTCGTCGGCGTCGGGGTTGTGCATCGCCTCGGTGAGGTTGACGTTCACCTCGGGCGCCGGGAACGGGAACCAGGTTCCCGCCACGACGCGCGGGGTGAGGTCGTCCTCGAGGATGAGCGCACCGAACACGATCTCGTCCTTGCCGTCGAGGTCGACGTCGGACATGGTGATCGTCTGCGCGCCCTTGTGGTGGTAGAGCTCGCGGGTCCGGATACGTCTCTGAGTCGAACGTGTTCCCGAGCACGAGCTCGCCGTCCTCGAGGGTGTACGCCGCCACGGTCGCCCGCGCGTAGTAGCCGCGGCCCATGATGGCGCTCGGCCGTTCGCCGTCGAGGTACGCGATCCCCGGCGATGAAGCGGTTGGCGCGGTTGCCCTGGTGGTCGCCCCACGGGTAGTAGCCCCAGCGGGTCTCCGCGTTCGCCCAGTACGGGTCGGGCAGCTCCTCCGGCGGCGACCGGCACCTGCGGCGGCTCGCCCGGTCCGCCGTCGCGGACGGGGTTCAGGAACGACGCACCGCGGTGGTCGACCGGCGCCGCGCCCCAGTTCGGCTCGCCGTACGGGAAGGCGTAGTCGTCCGTGTCGATGACCCGACCGGTCTCCCCGTCGAAGCGGTGAGGTACTCGTTGCTCGTGCCGATGACGCCGTGCACGTAGACCTTGCCCCACTGCCTGACGTTCTGCTCCGGCGGGGTGTTCCCGCCGGGCAGGATCCAGCTGACCGCGTACGTGTTGAGGCCTGGTCGTAGTACTCCTCGAGCGATGCCGCGTCGCCGCGTGGCGATGTACTCGCGCGATCCGGTCGGGTGTCGCGCCGGCTCGGCCGATCACGTCGTTGACGACGTACTGGTCCCGTCGACGACGTCGCCGGTCGTCGTGCCGTCGGCGGTCTTGATGATGAGCTCAGCCTTGCCGTCCCCGTCGAAGTCGGCGACGACGAGCTGCGTGTCGTGCGCGCCCGCGCGGATGTTGTACCCGACGTTGACGCGCCAGAGCAGCTCGCCCTCGAGCGTGTAGGCGTCGATGATCGCCGGCGCCGTCGAGCCGTAGACCGACGAGTCCTTCTGGTTCGACGGGTTCCACTTCAGCACCAGCTCGTAGTCGCCGTCGCCGTCGAGGTCGCCGACGGTCGCGTCGCCCGGCGTGTAGGTCGCCGATCTGCGTGGCGATCGAGCCGTCGGCGTTCCTGAGCCAGTTGCAGGCTCGGCCCGCGGTCGAGCTCGTCGACGTACCGCGTGAAGGTCGCGTCGAGCTCGGCGAAGCAGCTCGTCGGTGATGCGGAAGTATCCCGGCGTGACGAGCATGTCCGCCGCGTTCGCGAACTTGGCGCTTCGGCGTCCACGTCGAGGTCGCCGAAGTGCGAGCCGGAAGCGGTCGAGCGAGGGCCTGGTACTCGGCACGGTGTGATGCCGGCGGGTTCTCGTGCGCCTCGCGCACGTCACGGAGCGAGCTGCATGTCGACCGGCTCGTACACCTTGCCGGTGACCGTGCTGCGCGAACGTCTCGAGGAGCGGCGCGATCGCGGCCGGCGGCCGCTGCAGCGGGATGTCGTAGTACTGGCTCGACCGTTCGGCACCAGCTCGTCGGACCGCTCGCCCTCGACCCCGCCGACCACGGGGCGACGGCGTAGACCGACTCGGCCGTTCCCGCTGCATCCGACCAGTTCGTGGAGTCCGCGACCTCGGCGACCTGGAGCGCCGTCGCGGTAGACGCGGAACGTCGTCGTCGTCGCCCTCGTCGCCGAGGAAGCGCCAGCCGAGGTACACTCCGGTCTCGACCTTCACGCCACCAGGCCACGGTCGAGGTGCTCCATTCGTCGCTGGATCTCGGCTACCGACGGCCGTCCTCTGCCGAGGCACTCCGACGGTAATCATCGCGCCGCCGACGATGAGCGCCGCGGTCGCCGCGCCCGATACGCGCCTACGTGCGACTCGTGATCGGTGGTGCGTTCTGCGTTGTGAGGTTGGACGTGACCATGCCTGCCTTCTTCGCTGAAAGTGTGACGAGGTTTCCGTGCCTAGCGTGTTCGAAGCATCGATCGATCTCTCCACGAGCCGATCGCGTTGCGCCCGTGCGTCGTCGTCTACATGACGAGGAATACGCTTTCCAGCGACGCTATGCCTGCGATTCCATGCCGTCTAGAGAATCGCGAAACGATTCAACGCTCGGTTTTCGCTACGTCCACGTGCGTCAGTCCGACCAGGTCACGAGTGCGGTGCTGCTGACGCTCGAACGAGCGCGAGGCGGCGGATGACGCGACGCGCGCGCGGCCGGCCTGACCGTTCCAGCACCACCAGTGGGTCGCCACGGCGAGTCGCACGTGCGACGGGCTGCAGACGCCCGAGGGTGGCCCAGTCTGCGGCATCCGCTCGTCGATTTCAAGGGGTGGCGAGCCGGCCGGGATCTCGGAAGGGTGGGACACTTCGTGATCGCAGAGGAGGAGCACATGCTCACACTGACCGATACCGCCAGCACCGTCGTCAAGGAGATCGTCTCCCGGAGGGGCGCCCCCGACGGCACCGGCCTCCGCATCGACGTCGAGAGCCCCGAGGCCACCGAGTTCTCGGTGGCGATCGTGCCGACGCCCGAGGAACGCGACGCCGTGGTCGAGCAGGCCGGCGCGCACGTCTTCCTCGGTGAGGACGCCGCCGCGGCACTCGACGACAAGACCCTCGACGCACGGGTCTCCGAGGACGGCCGCGTCGCGTTCGACATCCTGCCGCAGCACCCCTGACCGGATGCCGCGCCACGGCGCCCCCGCATGCTCCGGCGTGCGGGGGCGCTGCTCGTCGTCCCGCGACACCATGATTGCGGCCGCCACCCCGGAGCAGGACACTGACGGGAACCGCGCATCCGCGCGGGCCGGATCAGGAGGGACGACACCATGACCGACGCCGACGTCACGCCCGCGTCCACGACGTCTGAAGCACAGGAATCGCCGAAGCCGGGCGCCGGCGCCGCACCGGTCACGGCTCGGCACGTCGTGCTCGTGCACGGCGCCTACGCGGACGGCTCCTCCTGGGCCGACGTCATCCCCATCCTCCAGGCGGCAGGGCTCGAGGTGACCTCGGTGCAGAACCCGCTCACGTCGCTCGACGACGACGTCGCGGCGACGCGGCGGGCGCTCGACCTGCACGACGGCCCGACGGTGCTGGTGGGTCATTCGTGGGCGGGGACCGTCATCAGCCAGGCGGGCGGCGACCCGAGGGTCTCGGCGCTGGTCTACGCCGCGGCACGAGCGCCCGAAGTCGGGGAGGACTACGGCGCACTGGCCGCGAGGTTCCCGACGCCGCCGGCGAGCGCCGGCATCTTCCATTCCGGCGGCTTCGCACAGCTCGATGAACGCGCGTTCCTCGAGGACTTCGCCGGCGGGGTGGACCCCGTCCGCGCACGCGTCCTGTACGCCGTGCAGGGACGGATCGCCGACACGCTCTTCGCTTCGCGGACCACCGTCGCCGCCTGGCGCGCAAAGCCGTGCTGGTACGCAGTGTCGAAGCAGGATCGCACGACCTCCCCCGACCTCGAGCGATTCGTCGCACAGCGCATGGGCGCGACGACCATCGAGATCGACGGCGGCCACCTGGCGATCGTGACCCACCCGGTGGAGATCGCGGACCTGATCCTCGCGGCCTGCGGCCTCGATTCCCCGTGACCGGGCAGCCGGAGCACGTGAGACCCGCCGTTCTATAATCGAACGCACCGCTTCCGGCGGTGCTCGATCGACGTCGACACGCCCGCATCCGACCCAGGGGGACCATGCCCGCCGAGACCGAGGGCACGACCCCCGCGCCGCACTCGCAGACGCTCTCACGCGGCATCCGCGTGCTCGAGATCCTGGCGGATGCGCGCGAGCCGCTCTCGATCGACGAGCTCGCGCAGCGGCTGGGCGTGCATCGCTCGGTCGCGTATCGGCTGCTCCGCACGCTCGAGCACCACCGGCTCACCGTGCGCGACGCACGCGGGCGGATCATCCTCGGAGCCCGGCTCGCGGCGTTGGCGGCGGGCGTCGCGCACGACCTCCAGGCCGAGGCCCTGCCCGAGCTCACGAGCGCGGCGAACGAGCTCGGGATGACCTGCTTCCTCGCCGTGCTCGACGGCGACGAGATCGTCACCCTGACGAGCATCGAGCCACGCCACGCGATCGCGTCGGTCGCCCAGCGCCCCGGCACACGACATGCGATCGGCGTCGGCGCTCCAGGCAAGGCGATCCTCGCCGCCCTCCCGGTGTCCGAGTGGCCGAGCGATGTGGATGCCGCGCATCGGGCCGAGCTCGACGAGGCGCGCACCCGCGGCTACGCGACGAGCCACGACGAGGTCATCCCGGGGCTGCGGTCGACCGCCGTGCCGCTGCAGCTGCCGAGCGGACAGCCCGCCGCGCTCGCGGTCGTGTACGTCTCGAGCGCCCGGTCGGACGGCCAGATCGCCGAGCGGCTCGCGAGCGCCTCGCGCTCGATCCGCAGCGCGCTCGGCGCGGCCTGACCACCGGCTTCACGCTGCGGGAGGCGCCGGCGTCACACCGTGGCGGGTGCCTTCGACGACAGGATCGGCCGGAAGAACGCGGCGAGCTCGTCCGTCGCCGTCAGCGGCAGGACGTGCGCGACGTACTGGTCGGGACGCACCACCACGACGGCGCCGCCGCGGTCGATGCCGCGCAGCTCGAAGATGTCCTGCGTCCGGATCGGTGGCGTACACCTTCTCGAGGTCGATGAGCTCGAACGGCCCGGTCGCGCGGCCTGAACACGCCGGGCACGGCGCCGATGTCGACGTTCGTGTGGTCCTGCTGGTAGATCGACCTTCACGTCGAACCACGCGTCGCGGTCGGCGCCGGCCGGCGTGGCGGCGAGCGGCGAGTCGGGCGAGCTCGCGAGCCACTCGGCGAAGTTCGGCGACGGCGCGATGCCTCGCCGGCGCGTGCGGCGTCGGCGAACGACGTAGATGCGCCACCGGCCGTCGGCCGTCGCGTGGTGGCCGAGGTGCACCGGGTTGGCGTCGCACGACCCGCACGACCGGCGCGGACTTGAAGCGCTTGCCGATCGGGAACCCGGTCGCCAGGTCCTGGTGCGTCGGCTCGGCGACGATCATCGACGGGGCGTACTGGGTCATGAAGCCGGCCGGGAACTCGGAGGTCTGCACGTAGAACTCCTCGAGCTCCGACGGGGTCGTCGAACTCCTCGGGCTTCTTCGCCATCATCGTCGACCACTCCTTGTCGAAGTCGATGAGGTTCTTGCGCGACCACCTGCCGCTCGGCGGAGTAGGTGGCGAGCAGGCTCTCCGGGCTGCGGCCCTCGAGCACGTGGCCGAGCTTCCAGCCGATGTTCCAGCCGTCCTGCATCGAGACGTTCATGCCCTGGCCGGCCTTGGCGCTGTGGGTGTGGCAGGCGTCGCCGGCGATGAACACGCGCGGCGTGCGCGTGCCGCGCTCCTCCGGCGGCACGTCGTCGAACCGGTCGGTGAGGCGGTGGCCCACCTCGTAGACGCTGTGCCAGGCGACGTTCCTCACGTCGAGCGTGTAGGGGTGGAGGATCTCGTTCGCCTTGCGCGATGATCTGCTCGATCGTGGTCTGCGCACGGCGTGGTGGTCGTCGGGGTCGACCTCGCCGAGGTCGACGTACATGCGGAACAGGTAGCCGCCCTCGCGCGGGATCAGCAGGATGCTGCCGCCGTCCGGACTGGATCGCGCACTTGGTGCGGATGTCGGGGAAGTCGGTGACGGCGAGCACGTCCATGACGCCCCAGGCGTGGTTGGCCTGGTCGCCGGCGATGTGTGCAGCCGATCGCCTCGCGCACCCTGCTGCGGGCGCCGTCCGCGCCCACCACGTACTTGGCGCGCACGGTGCGCTCCTGGCCCTCGTCGGTCGCCGGCGGTGCTGGACGCAGCGTCACGGTGACCGGGTACTCGCCGCTCGTCGGCGACCTCGAGGCCCGCGAACTCGTAGCCGTAGTCGGGCCTCATGCGGGTCGGCGCGTTCGCCATGAACTCGGCGAAGTAGTCCAGCACGCGCGCCTGGTTGACGATGAGGTGCGGGAACTCGCTGATGCCGGCCGGGTCGTCGGGGGTGCGCGCGGCGCGGACGATGCGCGACGGGTCGGCGGGGTCCGGCTTCCAGAACGCCATCTCGGTCATGCCGGTACGCCTCGGCGATGATGCGCTCGGCGAATCCGAAGGCCTGGAACGTCTCGACGCTGCGGGCCTGGATGCCGTCGGCCTGGCCGATCGCGAGCCGCCCGGGGCGGCGCTCGACGATGCGGGTCGTGACGTCGGGGAACTGGGACAGCTGCGCCGCCGCGATCATGCCCGCCGGACCGGTGCCGACGATGAGCACGTCGACCTCGTCGGGGAGCTCCTCGGGCCGGTCGATGCCGACGCCGGCGGCCGGCTGCACCCGGGGATCGCCGGAGACGTATCCGTGGTGGTGGAACTGCACGGGGGCTCTCCTCACTTCGTCGTGTGGTGTGCGATCGGGTTGTGTTCGATTATCGAATTCGCCATTCCCATATCGCGCATGGCGATACTATGCCTCGGAATCGCGACAGGCAAACCGCGCCGGCCCTCAGAAGGTGAACCCGGCGACCAGGTTCACGAGCGTGGCGAGGATCACGGCGCCGAACAGGTACGCCAGCAGGGCGTGCCTGATGGCGGCCATTCGGATCGCCGAGGTCGAGATGTTCGTGTCCGACACCTGGAACGTCATGCCGATGGTGAAGGCGAGGTAGGCGAAGTCCCCGTAGGCCGGCGGTTCGACCTGGTTGAAGTCGATGCCGCCCTGACGCCCGGAGTAGAACAGCACCGCGTAGCGCAGGGTGTACAGCGTGTGGATCAGGAACCAGGACAGCACCACGCTCAGGATGGCGACACCGCCGAGGATGTCGCTCTCCGCGCCTCCCTCGCCCGACGTCAGCACCAGCACGAACACCGTGACCACGAGGCTCGCGAGGCTCGCGAGCACCAGCAGCACCTCGCTCATCGTGCGCGTGGGATCCTCCCGATAGGCATGGGCCTTCGTCGTCGGGGCATCCATGCGGCCGATGGTCGCCCAGATCCAGATGAGGTAGACGATGCAGGCGGCCGACCATCCGGCCGCGGCGGCGATGCCGTACTGGCCCACGACCACGACGATGGCGGCGACCACCGCGCCGACGACGCCCATGACCACGTAGCGCGTGCGTGCCTGGCGGCGTTCCCGTTGCTTCATTGCCCGATCGTCGCATGCGCGACTGCAGACCCCGGCAGCAGACGCCGCGGATGGTCGGTCGCGCGATCACCAGGGCGAGGCATGGATCGCAGCGGTTCCGCAGTCCGTTGCCATGGACCTTCCTGTCGCTTGTAATTTGGTGCTGTGATGAGCGCACCAGGTGGTCGGCGGAATTTCATCGCCGCGGCCACCGAGAGTGTGAGTTTCGGGGTCGCGAATCACCTGACCGCTGCCGCGGTGGTGCTCCCGTTCATCTGTGTCGCATTCGGTGGGAGTGCCTTCGCAGCTGCTCTGATCTTCCCGATCTTCATCGCTGCCAACCTGCTCGGGGCGGTCGTGGCGCCTCGCGTGCTGGGTCTGCGTTCCGTTGCGAGGTCGCTCGCGCTGATTCTGGCCTTGATCGCGACCGTGTTCGCGATCACCGGGGTCGGGATCCTGGTGGTGAGCCCCGAGTGGCTGAACGCACTCTGGGTCGTCGCCGCTGTCGTGGGCCTGTTGTCGGGCATCGCATCGATCGCCGTGGTGGAGGTGATGTCCTCTTCGCTCGCATCGTCGGAGAAGTCGGCTCTCGGCGTCGTGCAGAGCACAGGTGGCGCGGTCCTGACCCTGGTGATCACGGTCGTGCTGGGGGTGTTCTTCCTGGACCCCAACGGCAGGGACGCCCACATCGCGCTCCTCTGGATCGGAATCATCGCGATGATCGTCGCAGCGCTCTCCCTGCTTCGCATTCGCCCGACCGGATCCGGTCCGGCGATCAGGAACAAACCGGTCGGCATCCTCACGGCGTTGCGGTCTCGACCCGATCGGAAGTACCCCTGGGTTCGGGAGTTCCTGATCACCCAGGTGCTCTTCCTCTCCATCGCCCTGGGAACGAGCTTCTACAGCGTCCACGGCGCCACCCTGCATGGGCAGAAGTCCGATGCCCTTCACTACATCGTCGCGGTCACCGCGATCGGGAGTCTGCTGTTCACCGCGCTGTGGACGTTGAGTCGACACAAGGCGACGATTCGCGGACTACTGCTGACGGCCGCGGCCCTCGGTGTCTGCGCAGCGGTTGCGGCGCTCATCGCGGACTACAGCGGTGCTGAAGCGCTGCCGATTCTGAGCGGCGTCGTCATCGTCTTCGCAGCAGCCGGTGCGGCGGCGACGTCGAGCACGCGGTCGACGTGGATGTATCACAACCTCGGACAGGAGAACGACACCGAGGTGATCATCTTCTGTCAGGTCGTGCTGGGCGTCACCGCCACCGCCGTCGGACTCCTCTTCAGTATGCTCGCTCGCCTCGACGCCGTGGCGCCGGCATGGGTCATGCTCATCCTGTCCGGCTATGCGCTCATCCATGCTCGACGAGGACCCCGCGTCCGCATCGCGGAGCTCCACCCCGACCATCTGCACAGCAACCATGGACGTCACTTCGGTGGATTCCACTGGTGACCGAGCCCGCTTCAACCGCACACGACAGAAGCCCTTCCCGAAGGAAGGGCCGGCGAACAGCACCGATCGTCGGATCGAGGACCTCGACGAGCGCGAGCGCGAACTCACGCGCCTCCTCCACGGGAAGGGCTTCGAGGTCAGCGCGAATTCTGACGAACCGGGCCGAACGACGAGAGCCCTGTGCGGGGGCGAGACGATATCGATCTTGAACGGGGCTCGGAGTTCGTCCGGAGAGTGGGGCTGAGGCGAGCTCCTGGCGATGCACGGCGGGAAGAAGATGCCCGCTCTCGGTACTGACGCCGCACGGGGCGCGAGGCCATGAATTGGATGGCGGCC
>CAWDJA010000011.1:0-49124 GCA_963802485.1 uncultured Actinomycetota bacterium | reverse complement strand
CTCATCGCTTCTCAGGCGACGACGGGCTGCGGCGCGTCGTCGTGAACCTCGTCGACGACGCCGGTGTCCTCGGAGGGGTAGAGCACTGCGCCGCCGTCGACGCGGATCGCCACCCGCGACCCCGGTCGCAGGTCGCCGAGCTCATGCGGCGGCACCCGAAGCGTGATCACCGCGGGGTGCGCGTCGCCCGCGTCACCGGCGAGCAGCGACACTTCAGCCAGCGATCCCATGGGACGCACCTCGTGCACGACGGCGTTCAGCCCCGGGGCATCCGAAACCAGGTCGATCTGCGCCGGACGCACCATGGCCAACGCGACCCGCGAGCCGTTGCTGCGGTCATGCCGCACGGGGATCGCGCCGAGCGCGCATTCGGCGACACCGTCGCCCGGCTTGGCCGGCAGCAGCACGGCCGCGCCGAGGAACGACGCGATCTCGGGCGTCTCGGGGTCGTCGAACACGGCCGAAGGCGACCCGGCCTGCGCGAGGCGGCCGTCGACCATGACGCCGATGCCGTGTCCGAACGACAGGGCCTCGTCTTGATCGTGGGTGACGAGCACGGCCGTGGTGCCGGTGAGCTCGAGCGCGTCGATCACGGCCCGGCGGGTGTGCTCGCGCAGGCCCGTGTCGAGCGCGCTGAACGGCTCGTCGAGCAGGATGATGCCGGGCCGCGGGGCGAGCGCCCGGGCGAGCGCCACGCGCTGCTGCTGCCCTCCCGAGATCTGGTGCGGGAACCGGTCGGCGAGCGACGGGTCGAGCGCGGTGAGCTTCATGACCTCGCGAACCCGGTCGGCGCGGCCGGCCCGCGGCAGGCCGAACGCGATGTTGCCGGCCACTGTGAGGTGCGGGAACAGTGCGCCGTCTTGGGCGACGTAGCCGATGCCGCGGCGATGGGCGGCCACGGATGCGCCGGGTGCCGCGAGCGTGCGATCGCCGAGCGTGATGCGGCCATCGTCGGGGTCGGCGAAGCCGGCGATCAGGCGCAGCAGGGTGCTCTTGCCGCTGCCCGACGCCCCGACGATCGCGGTGCGCGAGCCCTGTGCCACGTCGAGTGAGATGTCATCGAGCACCCGGGTGGCGCCGAACGACTTCGAGACGCCGAGTATGGAGAGGTTCATCGGGCACGTCCTCGGGTCTGGGTGAACATGAGCGCGACCGCGGGGATCGACAGCAGGATCAGGAGCAGTGCGTACGGGGCGGCTCCCGGGTAGTCGATCGACGAGGCCGCCGACCAGAACTGGGTCGCGAGCGTGCGCGTGCCCGTGGGGGCGAGCAGCAGTGTCGCGGTCAGCTCATTCGCCGCGCCCAGCGCTACGAGCGCCCCGCCGGCCGCGATCGCGGGCACCAGCAACGGAACGGTCACGCGGAGCCGCGCCACGATCGGCGACGAGCCGAGCGAGCGGGCCGCCTCTTCGAGCGACTCGGGCACCTGGGCGATGCCGGCGCGCAGCGACACGAGCGCCCGCGGCAGGAAGACGATGACGTACGCCGCGATCACAGTCGCCGGCGTCTGGTAGAGCGCCGGCACCAGCCGCAGCGTGACCGTGACGAGCGCGAGGGCGACGATGATCGCCGGAAGGCTGCTCGCGACGTAGTACGGACCCTCGAGCCACTGCTGAGCCGCCCCGGGTACCGGCCCGACAGCCACGCCACCGGGAAGGCGACGACCACGGCGCCGATCGCGCCGCCGCCCGCGAGGAGCACGGTCTGCAGGAGGGCGCCCGGCATCTCGCCGAACGCAGTGCCGTCGGATGCCGCGAGCCAGCGTACGACGCTGGCGAGGGGCACGATCGTGGCGGCGGTGCCGAGCACGACGAGGGCCGCGAGGGCGAGTGGCGTCGCGCGCCCGAGCCTGGTGCGCGCTGCGGGGAGCGGGCTGCCGCTGCCGACGCGCGCGTAGCGATGGCGTCCGCGTGCCGCGGCCTCGATGACGAGCAGCACGAGGCAGAGCGAGCGCGAGTACCACGCCGAGCGCGGCGGCCGAGGAGCCCGCCAACGTCGACTGGTACGCGACGACGATCGCGGTCGTGAAGGTGTCGAACCTGATGAAGGCGAATGCGCCGTACTCGGCCAGAAGGTGCAGCGCGACGATGAGGCCGCCTCCGAGGATGGCCAGGCGGAGCTGCGGCAGGATGACCCGGCCGAACACCGCCCACGTGCCGAGCCCGAGTGAACGCGCCGATTCCTCGAGCGCGGGGTCGAGGCCGCGCATCGTCGCGAGCGCAGGCAGGTACACGAGCGGGTAGTACGCGAGCGTTGCCACGAGCAGTCCGCCCCACAGCCCATGGATCGAGGGGATCGCACTCGCCCAGCCGTAGCTGCTCACGAACGCGGGGATGGCGAGGGGCGCGACGAGCAGCACCGAGAAGAAGCCGCGCCCGGGCAGGTCGGTGCGCTCGACGAGCCAGGCACCGCCGACGCCGAGCGCGTCGTGGCGGGCACCCCGAGCACGAGCAGCAGGAGCGTGTTGATGGAGCAGCTCGCCGACGCGGGGCCGGAAGATCAGTGGCGCCAGGGCGTCCCAGCCGAGCTCGAGCACGGTGGCCACGACGTAGCCGACCGGGATGAGCATGCCGACGGCGAGCACCGCGACGATCGCGATGAGCGAGGCCGGCGGTCGCGGCGCGCCAGACCCCGCGCGGCCTGGCGCGCCTGCGCCCGCATGCACCGGCGCGCGCCCGCTCGCCCGGCCCGCGTCGCGGGTCGGAGCGCCGATCGCCGTGGTGGTCGAGCAGCCCCGCCTCCGTCATGAGGTCGATGACCTCGGGTCCGTTGAGGGTCGACGGGTCGATGACGGGGGCATCGAGAGTGTCGAGCGCGGGCAGCGGCGACTTCGCCGGAACGTCGCTGGCGACGGGATATTCGAAGCTATAACCCTCGCCGAGGATCTGCTGGCCGGCCTCGCCCGCGAGGAATGCGAGGAACTGCTGGGCCTCGTCTTGGTGGGCGCTCGACTTCAGCACGCCGCCGCCCGAGACGCTGACGAACGCGCCCGGGTCCTGGTTGCCGAAGTAGTGCAGCTCGGTGTTGCCGCTGTTCTCCTGTGTGCCGTCTTGATCGCGGAACCAGTAGTAGTGGTAGATGACCCCTCCGGGCACCTCGCCGGCGTTGACGGCCTTCATCGTCGCGATGTTGTTCTGGTAGATCTCTGCGTTCTGCTGCATGCCGTCGAGCCATGCCGCGGTCGCATCGGCGCCTTCGAGTTCGAGCATGGCCGAGACGATCGCCTGGAAGTCGGCACCGCCGGGGGCGGCGCCCCACGCCCCTGCCACTGCTCATCCTGCAGGTCCATGAGCGACACCGGCAGCTCGGACTCGTCGAGCAGCTCGGGGTTGTACACGAACACGGTCGATCGAGCGGCGATGCCGGTCCACAGGCCGCTCGACGGGCGGTACTGCTCGGGCACGAGGTCGAGCGTCGCCTGGTCGACGGGTGCAAGCAGCCCGGCGTTCTCGACGAGCGAGATGGCGGGGGAGTTCTCGGTGAGGAACACGTCGGCTCGCGACGCATCGCCCTCTTCGACGAGCTGGTTGCCGAGCTCGCTGTCGTTGCCGTTGCGCAGCACGACCTCGATGCCGGTCTCTTCGGTGAATGCCGCAACCCATTCCTCGGTCAGCTGCTCGTGCTGCGCGTTGTAGATGACGAGCGCGTCTTCAGAGGGTGCCTCTTCACCGGGCGTGGCGGCACCCGCGCAGCCGGTGAGCGCGAGCGCAGCGATGGCAAGCGATGCGATGGGCAGGGCGATTCGGCGCGATCTCATCGAGCTCTTTCTGAAAGCGGGGCAGGAAAGGCTATCCTAACCCGCCGCCGCCCGCGCCACTATCGCCGGAACGGCCTCACTCCTCGACCTCCTCGATCTCCGAGACCTCCCACTGGTCGCCGCCGAGGCTCTTGATGACCCCGCGCACCCGCTGGCCCTCGCGCTCGGCCTGGAAGGCGGTCACGCCCGGCTCACCCGGAGCCTGCACCACCTCGCCCGAGAAGGTCGGCGAGGTGTAGCCGATCGCGGTGAGCGCCTTGGCGCGCTCGCCCTGGTCCCACGCGCCGGGCATGATCGCGAACATGCCCGCGGCCACGAGGGCGGAGAGCAGGAAGAGCGACGTGCCGAGCTCGCGCACGCCCTTCTGGTGGCGCCGGGTGCCGCGGCTCGAGATCACGATGCCGGCGATCGCGACGACGGCAGGGACGATGAGGGGCCATGGGTTCCACGGGGCGACCGTGACGATCTCGTTCATCGAATGGGCAGGCCTTCGTTGCGGCGGCACGCGCAGAGGAGGCGCGCGATCGGCTGCATGTTACCGCGTGCCCGCACCGGAGTCGAGGATCGTCTCGTGCATGCGCGTGAGCGCCTCGGCGAGCAGGGTGTCGCCCGGGCTGGCGTACCCGAACACGATGCCCTCGCACTCGTCGCCGGGCACGACCGAGTAGTCGGCGAGGCGTGCGACCGCGATGCCGGTATCGGCGAGACGGGTGACCACTGCGTCGGATGTCCCGGCCGCGTCGAACTCGATCACCGCGTGCAGCCCGCCGTCGAGTCCTGAGAGCCGCGCGCCGGGCAGTTCGCCGAGTGCGGCCTGCACGAGCCGGCGCCGATGCGCGTAGTCGCGGCTCGTGACGGCGATGTGCCGTCGCACCGCACCGCTCGCGAGCAATGCGGCCGCGGCCTCCTGGGCGACCCCCGGCACGGGGCACTGCTCGGCGTCGCGCAGGTCGGCGATCGCCGCACGCAGCCCGGGGTTCGCCGGCAGCACGAGGTAGCCGAGTCGCAGCGCCGGCGTCAGCACCTTCGAGAAGCTGCCCAGGAGGACGACCCGCCCTGCGTCATCGAGTGAGGCGAGCGCGGGCATCGGCGGCCCGAGGTGACGGAACTCGCTGTCGTAGTCGTCCTCGATCACGAGGGCGTCGGCGTCGCGGGCCCAGTCGAGCAGGCCGAGCCGGGCGGCGACCGGCAGCCGCCCGCCGAGCGGGTACTGGTGGCTCGGCGTGACCATGACGGCATCGGCGGGTCGGGACATCCGATGCAGGTGCTCGATCGAGATTCCGTCGCGATCGACGGGCACCGCCGTGGTGCGCACGCCGCGGTGCTCGATGATGCGACGCGCCGTGGGGTAGCCGGGGTGCTCGACCGCGACGGTGGCCGGCCGGTCTGCGGATGCGTTCCGCAGGGTCGCCGCGATGAGCGACACCGCCTCGCTCGTGCCCGCGGTGACGACGATGTCATCGGCCGAGCAGACCACGCCGCGTGCCTGCCGCAGGTGGTCGGCGATCTCGGAGCGCAGGCGCGGCACGCCGAATCGCGGCGGTGAGTCGTTCGAGACCTCGAGCGCCGCCGCGTGCCGCCATGCCGCACGCCACGCGCGAGTGTCGAGCCGCGCGGTCGAGGGGCGCCCGGGCCGCAGGTCGATGCGCGGCGCCGATGTCTCCCAACGAGCCGGCGCTCCTGCGCTCGCTTCAGCACCCTCAGCCAGCGCCGAGTCACCCCGAATCGTCGCCGGTGTCGAATCCGAGCGGCCATTCGGGGTGACTCGTGGTGAGTTCAGTGCCGAGGAGCGAGCTGATGCGCCGGGCGCGACCGTTCGAACGTCGCGATCTGCGGATGTCGCGGGGTCGGCGGCCGCGCGGGCGAGCTGGGCGACGCGCGTGGGCGCGCCCTGGCGCATCTCGAGGTAGCCCTCGCCGGCGAGCTGCTCGTAGGCGGCGACGACGGCGCTGCGCGAGACGCCGAGCTCTGTCGCCAGGGCCCGCGTCGACGGCACGGGGTCGCCGGGGCGGAGCACACCGCCGAGGATGCCGCGGCGCACGCCCTCGACGAGCTGCACGCCGATGGGGGCGCCGTCGGCTCGGTCGAGCACCAGCAATGGGCCGTCCATGTGCCTCCCGTCGAGACATCCGATCGTGAACTGGACTGGTCATTCGTGCGCGAACTGGACTGTTCGCACGACCAGTGTACGGCGACACTCGTCTTGTGACCATCATCGAATCCACCGCTTCCCGCCGCATCCGCCGCCTCGCCGAACGCCAGACCACCGACCGGTCGGCGCTCTTCGAGCTGCTCGACACCGAACTCGTCGGGCACCTCGCGGCGGTCGCCGACGGCATGCCGCTCGTGGTGCCGATGGGCTTCGCGCGCGACGGCGAGCACCTGCTCGTACACGGCTCGACCGGCGGCGGATTCGCCCTGCGCGCGGCCGCCGAGCGCGCCACGGTGGCGTTCGCGGTGACCGCGCTCGACGGGCTCGTGTACGCCAGGTCGCTCTTCGACAGCTCGATGAACTACCGCAGCGCCGTGGTCTACGGCATGCTCGAGCCG
This sequence comes from uncultured Actinomycetota bacterium, assembly GCA_963802485.1. Lineage (GTDB taxonomy): Bacteria > Actinomycetota > Actinomycetes > Actinomycetales > Microbacteriaceae > Agromyces. The sequence goes on along the minus strand of CAWDJA010000011.1, from coordinate 42,817 downwards.
GTTGCCGAGGACGAGACCGACGGCGCGCTGCTCGCGCTGTCGGAACGGCTGATGCCCGGTCGCTGGGCGGAGGTGCGGCCGACGCGCCGCAAGGAGGAGGCATCGACCCGCGTGCTGCGGCTGCCGCTCGACGACGTCGTGATGAAGGTGCGCGCTGCGGGGGCGAGCGAGGCCGTCGACGACGGCGAGGACCACTCGGTGTGGGCCGGCGTCGTGCCGCTCACCCGGGCCTGGGGCGAACCCGTGCCCTCAGTGCTGACCCCGACGCAAACGCCAGTGCCCGACTCGGTGACCGCCCTGACGACGGGCGCGACCCGAGGCCAGAGGCTTTCGTGATGGAAAGGAGGTGTGCCATGTTCGCAACGATGATCGTGCTCGGACTGATCGCGGCCGTTTCGGTCGTCGCCGGTACCGTGCAGTTCCGCCGTGACGGTTACCACCGCACGCCCACCCGGACCGCGTGATCCGGCCGCCCGCCCGTGCACCTGAGGCACCCACGGCGCGGGGACATCGGAAATAGGGCGATCGCCCGATGAGCCTCAGGGGCCTTAGCGAGCACGCTGAAGGCATCCGATCGCAGAGGTCGGGAAACCACAGGAGGACATCGTGCAGTACTCAGCAGACTTCGTCGCCCTGCATACGCATGAGGCGAACGTGCACGTCGCCGAGCGGCAGATGGCGTTCCGACGCGCTGCCGAAGAGCGCGGGTCGGGCGATGCGGGGGCGTCGCCCGAGCCCGCGGTCCGGCGCCGCCACCACGCGCGTCACGCGCCGCGCCTCGCGCTGCGGTGACCGCGCGCTCGGGACATCCGCAGATCCCGGCGATCGTCGAAGGCGTCACGCCGTGACGATTCAGCCGCTGGCGATCACGGATGTCCCTACCCGTGCCGTTGTCGGTGGGGCGTGGCACCATGAGAACGTGACCACGTCAGCACCGGCGATGATCGGTCGAGACGCAGACCTCGCATGGCTCAACCAGCGTCTCGACGAGGTGCGCGCCGGCGCGCCGTTCACCGTCATCGTCGGTGGCGAGGCGGGCATCGGAAAGACCCGGCTCATTCGTGAGTTCAGTCGGCTGCCCGCCGACGTGCTGCTGCTCACCGGCCAGTGCGTCGACCTCGGCAGCGTCGCGGCGCCCTATGCGCCCGTCAAGACCGCGCTGCGCACGCTCGTCGCCGAGGTCGGCGCCGAGCGCGTGCTCGAGGCGGTCGGGCCGGGGCGCGCCGCGCTCGTCGCCCTCTTGCCCGAACTCGCCGAGGCAGATGCCGGTGAGATCGGCGCACCTGGCAAGGGCATCGAGAGCAGCCAGCTGCACGAGGGCATCGCCGTGCTGCTCGAGACATTCTCGCGCGAGCGGCCCATCGTGTTCATCGTCGAAGACCTGCACTGGGTCGATGCGGCGAGCCTCGCGCTGTTGCGGTTCCTCATGCGCGCACTCGGCTCGAGCCGAGTGCTCACGGTGCTCACGTACCGCACCGACGACGTCACGCGCGGCCACCCGGTGCGCGGGTTCCTCTCCGAGGCCGATCGCGACCGCTGGGTCGAGCGGCGCGAGCTCAGCCGACTCACGCGGTCGCAGGTGCGCAAGGTCGTGCGGTCGATGATCGTCGACGAGGCCCCGAGCGAACGAGTGCTCGACACCGTGTTCCGGCGCAGCGACGGGGTGCCCTTCTTCGTCGAAGAGCTCGTCGGCATCGACGGCTGCCGCGACGAGGGCTTCGTGCCCGACACCCTCCGCGAACTGCTGCTCGCCCGCTACGAGCGACTGCCCGACTCGGCGCAAGAGCTGCTGCGGCTCATCTCGACCGGCGGTGTTCGGGTCTCCCACGCCCTGCTCTCCGAGGTCTACACCGGCACGGCCGACGACCTCGACGCCGCGGCCCGTCAGTGCGTGTACTTCGGCGTGCTCACGATCGACGGCGACGATTACGCGTTCCGGCACGCGCTCGTCCGCGAGGCGATCCTCTCCGACCTGCTGCCCGGCGAGCGGGCACGGTTCCACGCCCGGTACGCCGAGGCCTACGAGGCCGCCGCCGCCGCGGGCACCCGTCGGCTCGCCGCCGAGATCTCGTTCCACTGGCTCGGCGCGCACGACGCGGTACGCGCGTTCCCCGCCACGATGCAGGCCATGCGCGAGGCCCGGGCCGCCGCGGCGTACGCCACCGCGGCCCAGCTCGGCGAACGTGCACTCGGTCTGTGGGACGTCGTGCCCGATGCGGCCGAGGCGGCCGGCATGGGCAAGCTCGAACTCATGGGTCGCACCGCGTCGCACCTGCGCAACGCGGGCGAGGGCGAGCGAAGCCTCGCGCTCATCCGGGCCGCGCTCGCCGAATGCCCCCGTGACGACCCGAACTACCCGCGACTCCTGCGCGACAAGGCGCTCTACCTCGGCAACGTCGGCAAGGGCGGATCGATCGAGGTGCTCGAAGAGGCGCTCGCGGCACTCGACAGGCTCGGCGACGACGCGCCGGGCGAGCTGCGCGCCACCGTGCTCAGCGCGCTCGCGGGTCGCCTGATGATCGACGGCCAGCTCGCCGCCGCCGCCGCGACCGCTGACCGTGCACTCGCGGTCGCGACCGAGCTCGGATCGCCGCGCTACGCGTCGATCGCGACCAACCTGGCCGCCGTCAGCCGCTCCGACGGCGGCGACGTCGAGGCCGGGCTCACCATGCTCGAACGCGCGCGCGAGCTCGCCGAGGGCGACGGCGCCGCCATGCTGCGCTACTGGGTCAACGCCTCAGACCTGCACTACCTCATCGGTCGTTACCCCGAAGCCGTGCGGCTCGCCGAAGACGGGCTCGAGCGTGCTCGCGCCCAGGGTGTCGAGCGCAGTTCGGGTGTCATCCTCGCGTCGAACGCGGTTGATCCGCTCTTCGCCCTCGGCGAGTGGCAGCGGGCCGAGGCGCTCATCGACCGTGCACTCGCCCTCGACCCGCCGGTTCCGTTCACGGCCTACCTGCAGCGGGCACGCGCCTGGGCTGCCCTCTGGCGCGGCGACGTCAGCGGGGCCACCGATCTGCTCCGGCGAGCCAAGCCCGCCATGGCGTCGGTCATGGAGGTCGAGATGCAGACCCGTCTCGCTGTCGGCCGCGTCGCGGGCGAGGTGGCGCTCGCCAACGACGATCTCCTCGGGGCATGGCGCGAGGCGAAGGTGCTGTTGAACGAGAAGTACCTGCCGCTCGCCGGCTATGCCCTGCCGTTCATCTGGGTCGCCGGTCGGGTGATCGCCGCCGTGCGCGCGCGTCCCGGCGCCGTGCCTCACGCGGTCGCAGATGAGGTCGACGCGTCCGAGCCCGCCTTCCGAGCGCTGCTCGAGCGCCTCGACTTCTGGCCGACGCACGCGCTCTGGGCTGTGCTGTTCGACGCCGAGCTCGCCACGGTCGACCACGGCAGCGGCGCCGACGTGCCGGGCACCGACGCGTCGGCGTGGCGCCGGGCGGTCGAGGCCGCTGCCGCGCCAGAGGCGCCCGGGTTCCTCGCGCCCTACGCCCTGCTCCGTCAGGGTGAGGCAGAACTCGCCGACGCCGACCGTGCGGGTGCGCGGGTCACGCTGCAGCAAGCACTCGACCTCGCCGAGGCCGCGGGTGTCGGCGCCGTGCGCGAGCGCATCGAGCGGGTCGCGAGCACCGCCGCCATCGCCCTCGACGGCGCTGCTCGCGCGCACACCCCTGAGGCCGCGGGCATCGCGGGCGCCGCGACATCCGATGCCGATTCACTCGCCATCGCCGAACTCACCGCACGCGAGCGGCAGGTGCTCGACCTCATCGCCGAGGGGCTCAGCAACCGCCAGATCGGCGAACGGCTGTTCATCAGCGCGAAGACGGCGAGCGTGCACGTTTCGGCGATCCTGCGCAAGCTCGGCGCGGCCACCCGCACCGAGGCGGCCTATCGCGCCGGCGCCCTGCGCTGAGGGTGCCCCGACCGTTGCCGCCATTCCGGTCCCGGCGTAGCGTCGGATGATGTAGCCGCGTTTCCGGCAGATGTCGACGACGCAGCTGCGTCGCACAGTGAGGAGACGACGGTGAAGGTCTTCGTCGCAGGGGGAACAGGGGTCGTGGGTCGGCCTCTCGTCGAAGCGTTGGTGAAGCGGGGCGACGAGGTCACGGCCACCACCCACCGAACCGAGAACTTCTCCATTATCGAAGCCCTCGGGGCGCGGCCGGCATTGATGGACGGCCTTGACGAGGCTGCGGTGCGACAGGCGATCCTCGACGCCGAACCCGAGGTGGTCATCAACCAGGTCACGGCCCTCTCCGTGCCGGCTCGTGACTACGCCACGTGGTTGGCGGTCACCAACCGGATTCGGCGCGAGGGCACGAAGACGCTCATGGCGGCAGCTCGCGAAGCGGGTACCCGCCGGGTCGTCGCGCAGAGCGCCAGCTTCATGACCCAGCCGAGCGGATCAGGCCGCACCGACGAGTCGTCGCCCCTCTACCTGGACGCGCCGGAGCCGATCCGAAGCCACGTGCTGGCCAACATCGCGGCCGAGGAACTGGTGGTGGGCACGCCGGGGATCGAGGGCATCGTGCTTCGGTTCGGCTTCCTCTACGGCGAAGGTACGGCCATCGGGCCAGGTGGAGAGTGGGCGACCGGGGCAGCGTCGGGTGGTGTGCCGATCGTCGGCGACGGATCGGGACGATATCCGTTCATCCACGTCCGCGACGCCGTGTCGGCGACCCTGCACGCGGTCGACCGCGGAAACCCCGGTATCTACAACATCGTCGACGACGAGCCCGCGCCCCAGGCGGAGTGGCTGCCGTACCTGGCCGAGATCCTGAACGGCCCGCCGCCGCCGCACATCTCCGAGCAGGAGGCCGAGGAGCAGCTCGGCGTGCAAGCCGTGTACTACGGCGCCCGGCTGCGCCCGGCGAGCAACGCCAAGGCCAAGTCCGAGCTGGGACTCATCTTGGAGTACCCCTCATGGCGGGAGGGGTTCCGAGAGCTGTTCGGCTGATCATGGCCGACGTCTTCATCTGTCGAGCGCGACCCGACGATGTGCCCGGCATCGCCCGCGTGCACTGGGAAAGCCACCAGACCACGTACATCGATTCGGGTCGGGTCGAGCGCGAGCTCATCGAGGCGTGGACGTTCGAACAGCGGATCGAGCGGTGGACGCGAGCGGTGGCCATCGCCGTGCGTGACATGGAGCCCGACGAGGGCGACGTGCCGTCTGACGTGTGGGTGGCGGTCGACGGCGAGCGCATCATCGGGTGGGCGGAGTCAGGTCGGCCGCGTGCAGCCGACGCTCCCCGCGACCTCGAACTGCACGGCCTGTACGTGCTCGACGAGTATCACGGCACCGGCGCCGGGCAGGCGTTGCTCGACGCGGCCATCGGCGATCGCCCGGCGCTCGTCTGGGCGCTCGGCGGGGCGCCGACTCGCGCCCTCGCGTTCTACCGTCGCAACGGGTTCGAGCCCGATGGCGCGCAAGTGCCCTTCCAGCACTGGAATGTGCCGGCCATCCGTCTCGTGCGCTGACTGTTGCTGCGGCGGCTGGGCGCGCACGCCACTACTTCATCGGGCGGAACTCCCTGGCGACCTCGATGAGGATGCGGGTGCCGAAGCCGGTGGCACCCTTCGCGCGCCACGCGTCGTCGGCGTCGGACTGCATCGTGCCGGCGATGTCGAGATGCGCCCACGGCGTCCCGCGGTCGTCGCCCCGCTGACTCGACAGCTTTCCTCCCTGACACTCACCATCTTCATCGAGAGTGCACATGTCGTCCCCCAGTGTTGCAACGGGTGCACTCTGGCTGCGTGCTGTGCGCGTCCCGCCACCTCCTCGGACGGAGCTTCGGGCGGCCGAGGTGTCAGTCGCGAACAGCGGCTCGCGCCTCGGGGAACGATTCCAGCTCGGAGGACGATTCCGGCTCGGAGAACGCTTCGGAGAACGACGCCGGCATCGAGAACGATTCCGGCTCGACGAACGATCCGCGCGTGGCGACCGGCCGTGCCCAGTCGGGCTCACCGACCGGCTCGTCGTCGGACTCTTCGGCGGTCGAGGACTCGGCAGGTTCCTGGTTTGCCTGGGGCAGGGTGCCGAGACGGTCGACCTGCTCGGTGAGGGCGTCGAGCACCGAACGCAACTGGATCTGCGCGACCTTGGCGTAGGTGCGCACGTACTCGATCTCGGGAAGGGCCGGAGTCGAGCCTTCCGGCGTGGCAGCCAGACCCGCGACCACGTGACCTGCGCTGCGTTCGGCGCGCTCCAGAACCTCGCGATACTGATCGCGGGCGGCGAGCACCACGTCGCGCGCGTACTGTTCGGCGTCGGCGACTGCCCTGTCTGCGATCAGCTGCGCCTGCGAAAGCAGCCCGACGGCTCCGGCGGCGATCTCCTGCTCGAGGTCGGCGCCGGCCGCCGCGCGCAGCCTGGCGTTCTCGGCACGCAGGTTCGTCAACTCGCGTCGACCGCTGTCCATGGCGGCTCGGACATCGCTCACGGCTTCAGACAGCTCGTTCAGGAACGCGTCGACTTCGGCCCGGTCGTACCCCCCGCCGATATGCCTGATGCCGAAGCTCACGTCGCTCACCTCAGGCAGGCGGCCGACCGCGCTGGCCAGGGCACCGTCGTGCTCCACGGTGGGCGGAGCCTCGGGGAGGCTGTCGTCGTCGGTCCAGGTGGGCGTCATGCGGGGGTCCCCACTCGCTCTTCGGCAGCCTGTGCCGGCTGCGGGTTCTGGGCGTGGTGATGCAGTTCGCGGCTGTCTTCGTCGAGCGTAGCGAACTGCTCGAAGCGGATGTCGGTCGACGGCAGGCCGGCTTCGCGGAGACGCGACACCGTGTGCCTCACCATGTCGGGCGATCCGCACACGAGTGCGAGAAGACCGGGCCGGGCCGCGTCGTCAGCGGCGACCTCGCCCACGAGACCCTTGCGACCGGGGTAGCTCGGGTCTCCCGAGATCACCGGCGTGTAGGTGAACCATGGGCGCACGGCCAGGTCGCGCAGCAGCTTGCCCTCGTAGAGATTCCACGGCACGCGCGCCCCGTGGAACAGGTGCACCCGCGGAGCCTCGCCGGTCGCCTGCCAGTGCTGGTCGATCCGCTCGAGGTGGGCTCGCAATGGCGCGAGACCGGCGCCGCCGGCGACCATGAGCATGTCGCGTCGGCGCTCATCGTCTGCGAGCGTCAACTCTTGACCGATCGGGGCGCCGAGGCGCACGGTGTCGCCGACGGCGAGTGAGCGCACCATCGCGCCGCTCACCTGTCCTCCCGGAACCATTTGGACATGGAACTCGAGGGTGCCGTCGGAACGCGGTGCGTTGGCCGGACTGAGATATCGCCAGAGCCGGGGCCGGGACGGGATCTCCACCGCCATCGCCTGGCCCGGCTCGAAGGACAGGGCGGGGTCGGGCTGCACCTGGATGACTGCGATGTCGAGGCTTCGACGCTCGACCGTGAGCACGTGGCCCGCCCATGACGCCGGACTCGTCGTCTCGGACTCCTCAGCCGCTTGGACCATGACCGTGGCGATGAGTCCATATGCTGCCGCCCAGTCCGCGGCGAGCTCCTCGGTCCACGCGTCTCCGAGGAAGTGCTTCAGGGTGGCGAGCAGGGAGACGCCGACCGCGTCGTAGTGCTGGGCCACGACCTGGAAGCGTCGGTGATCGCGGCCGAGTTGCTTGATGAACTCGGTGACTTCGTCGAGCTGATCCACTCGCGACACGATGCGGCCGAGCGCCCCGACGAGCCGGTCGCGCTGCGTCGCCATCGAGACCGGAAACATGTTCCGCAGCTCGGGATGGCTGAGGAACAGGTGGGAGTAGAAGTACAGCGGGACTTCGTCGCCGAGCGTCTCGGCGAGCGCCCACGTCTCTTTCAGAGCGGCAGTCTTCACCGAGTCAGCCTCGCGTCGAGGACACCTCGACGATGTCGGGTTCCGTGCCGCCGAGTGCGGCCCCCACTCGACCGATGATCTCGGTCGGCACGCCGGCCTCGGTCAGCGCGGTCACGAGGTGGCCGACGACGACGGCGAAGTCGTCCGTCGAGATGCCCATGCCCTCGTGCGCGGCGCGCAAGTCGCGCCCCTCGTATGCGACCGGGCCGCCCATGACCTGCGAGACGAGTGCGACCTGGTGTCGCTTGAGCCGGACCATCTCGACCCCCTCGAAGTACCCGGCGAGCCGGTCGTCGCCCACCACCAGTTCGTAGAACCTGCCCACGACCGCGGTGATCGCCGGCGCGCCTCCCACGGCCGCGTAGTCGCTGAGTTCGAGCACATCAGAGCGGTCACCGCTGGGAGTCGTCACGTTTCATCCGATCGTTCGTAGGGGAACCTGGGTACTCTTTCCTAGCAGAACGAACCCCTACCGGGCCAATGCAGCACGGAAGCCCGCCGTGCTCGCCGGACCCGCTCGCTGTCGAGCGCGCGAGGTTGATGACCGTCCGAGCGTGGCCGGTCACTTCGTCGGGCGGAACTCCCGTGCGACGTCGATGAGGATGCGCGTACCGAAGCCCGTCGCCCCCTTCGATCGCCACGAGTCGTCGGAATCGGACTGCATCGTGCCGGCGATGTCGAGGTGCGCCCACGGCGTCTCGCCGACGAAGTGGTCGAGGAACAGCGCCGCGGTCGTCGCCCCGGCATAGGGGCCGCCGAGGTTCGAGATGTCCGCGACATCCGAATCGAGCTGCTTGCGGTACTTGCGCTCGAGCGGCAGGCGCCAGACCTTCTCGTCGGTCGCTGCGGCGGCGCGCTCGACGAGGCCCGCGATGCCACCGTCGTTGCCGAACAGTGCGGCGATCGCGGGGCCGAGCGCCATGAGCGCCGCGCCCGTGAGGGTCGCGATATCGACGATCGCATCGACGCCGTCTTCGTTGGCGAGCACGATGGCGTCCATCATCACGAGGCGCCCTTCGGCGTCGGTGTTCTTGACTTCGACCGTCGTGCCGCCGCGGGCGGTGAGCACGTCGCCGAGCTTGTAGGCGGAGCCCGACGGCATGTTGTCGGTGCACATCAGCCAGCCGCTCACGGTGGCGGTCGCGCGCAGCGCCCGAAGCGCGGTGAAGGTCGCGAGCACCGAGGCGGCGCCGCCCATATCCATCTTCATGAGCAGGTGCATCGGGTCGGACGGCTTCAGGCTGATGCCGCCGGAGTCGTACATGATGCCCTTGCCGACCAGGCCGAGATGCCCGGTCGAGTCGACCGGCGGGGTGTAGCGCAGCTTGATCATGCGCGGCTCCTCGGCGCTGCCCGAGTTGACGCCGAGCAGGCCGCCGCAGCCGAGCTCGATGAGCTGCTGCTTGTCGAACACCTCCACGTCGAAGCCGAACCGCGCGCCGAGCGAGATGGCCACGTCGGCCATCTCGGTGGCGGTCAGGTGCCCGGGCGGCGAGTTCGCGAGGTCGCGGGCGAGGTTCGCCGCACGCGCCGTGATCGCACCGGTCTTCGCACCCGCCGAGGCTTTGACGACATCGGCGCCGTCGATCAGCAGTTCGACCCGGGTGAGCGGCACGTCTTTCGGCTCGCGCCTGAGGGCGTCGAACCGGTACCGGGCGAGCAGGACGCCCTCGGCGAGGGCCTGGCCGGCCGCGGCCGCGTCGGCGTCGCCGATGACCGGCACGCGCAGGCCGATGTGCGCGAACTTCGCGGTGGCCCGGGTGAACGCTGCGGCGGCATCGCGCAGGCCCGACGCCGTCAGCTCGCCGGCGGGACCGGCGCCGACGACCAGGAGCAGCGGGCCCGATCCATAAGGCAGCACCAGCGTCGAACCGGGTTTGCCCTCGAAGCCCGCCCGCTCGAGCGCCGCACGGTCGAGGTCGAGGCCTTCGGGGAGATGGCCGTCGGTCGTGACGACCACGCCGATCGCGCCGAGGCTCGCCTCGTCGAGTTCGGAGACGGCGGTGACCTTGACCTCGCGCGATCGCTCGAGCGAGGGGATGGCCGTGAAGTCCTCGGGGATCAGCTTGTTCGGGCTGCGGTTCATGCAAGGGCCTCCTTCGTGTCGACACCGTCGACTGCGTCGACTTCGTCATTGACATCGTCGATGATGTCGTCATCGTCGGGTTCGAGCTTCTCGGGCAGGTCGCCCGCGCGGCGGCCGGGCATGCGCGTCGCGGGAACGATCGCGAGCAGCGAGATCGCGCCCAGCCCGAGCAGCGAGATCTGCAGCGCCTGCAGGCGGGCCTCGGCGTTGACCGCGATCGCGGCATCGAGTTCGGGTCCGCTGGCGCGCGACTCCAGCACGGCCGCCAGCTGCTCGTTCGTGAGGAAGTTCGCCTCGTTGAAGTTCACCTGCGCGATGAGCTCGTCGCTGATCTCGGGGTGTTCCTGTGCTCCGGCGAGCAGCATCGACGAGAGCATGCCCACCGCGAACGCGCTCGCCACGGCGATGCCGACGCTGCCCGACAGGTTGTGCACGAGCCCACGCCAGGCGCCGACGTCTCCGGCCAGCTGCTTCGGCGCGGCCGAGAGCAGGGTGTTGAACACGAGCGCGACGATGCAGCCCTGTCCGAGGCCGAGCAGGATGAGCCCGGCGACGACGAATCCCTGGCTCCACTCGCCGCGCACCGTGAAGGCGAGCAGCGTGAGCGCTGCCGCCACCACGATGAAGCCCGCCATCGCGAGCACGCGCGGGGTGAACCGCCCGTAGAGGTACGCGACGAACGTGGACGCGACGAAGATCGACAGCGTGTAGGGGATGATCGCGAAGGAGGTCTCGATGCTCGAGCGCCCCTGCACCACCTGGATGTACAGCGGGATGAGGAAGTTCGCGGCGGTGCCGACGAAGAGCATCGTGGCCATGCATGCCGTCACCGCGCGCTCGGATCCGGTGGCGAGCACCCGCAGGTCGAAGATGCGCGGCCTCCCCTCGCGACCGCGTCGGCGCAGCCACGAGAAGAACACCTGCCCGACCACGAGGCCGAGGATCACGAGCAGCGGCGCGGGCGAGATGCCGAGCACGTCGAACGGCGCCTGCGGCGTGGCGAGCCAGATGCCCCAGGTCGCGAGCCCGCTGAACCCGAAGCTCAGCAGGATGACCGCGACGGCGGCGAGGATCGCGCCGGTCCAGTCGATCGTGAGCCCGGGCTGCGCCGGCACCTTCTTCACGAGGAAGCTCAGCATGAGGTTGACGGCCGCGAGCGCGACCATGAGCACGAACGACCAGCGCCAGCCGATCGTGGTGGCGAACCAGCCGGCGAGGATCAGGGCGAGCACGCCCGCCGCCGGGATGGCTGCGGCGAGGAAGCCGATCGCCCGGGCCTGCTGCGCGCCGTGGTAGTTCGTGGCGATGAACACCGTGAGGGCGGGTGCGATGAGCGCGATGACCGCACCCGACGACGCCTGCGCGATGAACAGCATCGCGGGGCTCACGCTGAGCGCGACGCCGAGCATCGCGAGCCCGTGGATCGCCACCGCGATCTGGAACACCCCGCGCGTGCCGAACCGCGAGCCCGACCTTCGCGCCGAGCAGGATGAACGCGGCCATGGCGAACGTGCCCGCGGTGATGGCAGTGCCGACCGACGTCGCGGGCGTGTCGAGGTCGGTCGTGATGCCGGCCATCGACACGGTCAGCGCGTTCACCGCGAACGATGCCTGGATCTGCGTGAGCACCACCACGATGAGCGGCAGCCATGATGTCTTCGTCGTGGTCTCGGTCGGTGCTGCAACGGTCACGCCGTGCGTCCCCCCTCGCGTGGTGTCGCGAACTCCGCTCCGTTGCGACATCCGCTCGCCCTCACTGTATCTGCCGCCGATAGCCTGAGCGCCATGGACCCGGTCGTGGTGACGTTCCTGATCCTCGGGCTTGCGGTCGCCGCGTTCATCTCGGGCAGGATTCCGGTCGCCATCACGGCGGTCGGCGTCGCGCTCGCGCTGTGGGCCACGGGCATCCTGACCCTGCAGCAGTCCCTTGCCGGCTTCTCCGATCCGACGGTGCTCTTCATCGCGTCGCTCTTCGTCGTGAGTGAGGGGCTCGATGCCACCGGCGTCACGGCGCGGCTCGGGCGGGTGGTCGTGGCACTGCGGGCGCGAGTCGAACGCGCGTGCTGCTGCTCGTGATGCTGCTGGTCGCCGGGCTGACCGCGCTGATCAGCGTGAACGGCGCGGTCGCGGCGCTGCTGCCGATGGCGGTCGTCGTCGCGGTGCGCATCGGCCTGCCGCCGTCGCAATTGCTGCTTCCGCTCGCGTTCGCCGCCCATGCCGGTTCGATGCTCACGCTCACCGGCACCCCGGTCAACGTCATCATCTCGGAATTCGCCGCCGAGTCGGCGGGCGGGCCGTTCGGGTTCTTCGAGTTCGCGCTCGTCGGCGTGCCCCTCGTGATCGGCACGCTGCTGATCACGATGGCGTTCGGCGAGCGGATGCTTCCGGCGCGCAGCGCCGCCACGGTTCCCCGCGACCTCAGCGATCAGGCGTGTGTCATGCTCGCCGACTACTCGGTGCTCGCCGCGGCCGACGGCGGGGGCAGGGCGGTCACCATCGATGCCGAGAACGGGGTGGCCGAGGTGCTGGTGCCGCCCCGTTCCGAGCTGGTGGGCATGCGGGTGTTCCCCGGCATGGTCACGCCGAGCGGCAAGCTCGTGATCCTCGCGGTGTCGCGCAACGGTCGCGAGCTCGACCGCACCCGAGGTCGACCTGGCCGTCGGCGACGTGCTGTTGCTGCAGGGCACGTGGGACGACCTCGAGGAGAACACCGCCGGCGACGACGTGCGCGTGGTCGATGCGCCGGCGGCGGTGCGCGGCCAGGCGGCGCCGATCGGCGCTCGCGGCATCACGGCGATCGTCGTGCTCGCGGTGATGATCGTGCTGCTCGCGACCGGCGTCGTCCCGCCGGTCGTCGCGGGTCTGCTCGCGGCGGGTGCCATGATCCTCACCCGCGTGGTCTCGCTCGGTCGCGCCTACCGCGCGATCTCATGGACGACGGTGATCCTCGTCGCGGGCATGATCCCGATGTCGACGGCGTTCACCACGACCGGCGCCGCCGAGCTCGTCGGCACTGCCCTCGTCGACGCCGCCGGTCCCGGCGGACCCTACCTCGTGCTGCTCGCGGTGTGCCTGCTCGTCGTCGTGCTCGGTCAGCTCATCAGCAACATGGCGACCGCGCTCATCGTCGCGCCGATCGCGATCTCGGCTGCGATCGAGTTGGGCGTCTCGGCACGGCCGTTCCTGATGGCGCTCACGGTGGTCGCGGCCGCGGCGTTCCTCACGCCGATCGCGACGCCCGTCAACCTCATGGTGATGGGTCCGGGCGGCTACCGCTTCGGCGACTACGCGCGCTTCGGCTGGCCGTTCACGCTGCTCTTCCTGGTCGTCGGTGTGCTGGTCGTGCCGCTCATCTGGCCGTTCTGATCCAGGCTGGTGCCGCTTCGCTAGGGTGAGGACATCGTGGAGAGCCCGACCATCTCGTGGTTCATCGCAGCCGGAGTGCTCGTGGCCGGGCTGGTTCTGCTGTTGAGCCTGCGTGGACGCGCGCGCGACCTCACCGCCAGCGCGCGCGCCGCCGCGTCCCCCGGATCGACGCCGGTCGACACCGAGGGCAAGCCCGACCCTGCCGCCACGGCGGCTGCGACCGAGGCGGTCGGCGGCGCGATGATCGAGGCGGGGTATTCGGTCAACACGGTGCGGGAGGCGCTCGAGGACATCGCCCGGGTCAACGGCTTGCCGGCGAGCCAGATCGTGGTCTTCCCGACGGCGCTCCTGGTGTCGGCACGAGGCGAGGACGATCATCACACCGGCGCGGCCTCGAGCGGCGAGCGCCGCCTGCTGCTCTGCCAGGTCGACGAGGTGCAGCGCACGGTCGACGCAGCCCGCACGGGCGTGCTGGATCCAGCGTCGACGATCAGCCGCATCAATCGTGTGCGTGAGATGGCGCTGCCTTACGGCCCGGTCTTGCGCGTGCTCGGCTACGTGCTTCTGAGCATCGCCCTGTCGGTGCTGCTCGGGGCGTCGTGGGAGGGTGTCGCGCTCGCCGGCGGGCTCGGCGCGGTCGTCGGGGCGGCGTTGCTGGTCGGTGAGCGGGTGCCGAGCAGATACGGCGCGCTGATCACCGTGGCCGTGGCCTTCACCGTCGCCCTCGTGGTGTTCCTCCTGCTCCGAGCGGGACTCGGCCCACGCATCGTGCCCGCCCTCATCGCGCCGCTCGTCGTGCTCCTGCCCGGCACGCTCCTCACGACGGCGGTACTCGAGCTCTCCACCGGCCAGATGATCTCGGGGGCGGGACGACTCGCCGCAGGCGGGATGCAACTCGTGCTGCTCTGCGCGGGAATCCTCACCGCGGGCGCGCTCGTGGGCGTGCCCGTGTTCGACTTCACCGAGCATCCCGAGGCACTGGGCCCGATCGCACCGTGGATCGCCGTGGCCGTCTTCGGTGTCGGCATCGCCCTGCACCAGTGTGCACCGCGGCGTTCGCTTCCGTGGATCCTGCTCGTGCTGTACATCGCGTACGCCGCACAGGTCATCGGCGACATCTTCCTCGGCGGGGTGCTGTCGGCATTCGTCGGCGCGCTCGTCGTCACTCCGGTGACCGCGCTCGTCGCCCGGCAACCGTCAGGCCCGGCAGCGCTCGTGAGCTTCGTGCCCGCATTCTGGTTGCTGGTTCCCGGCGCGCTCGGCCTCGTCGGCGTCGCCAACGTGCTCGGCGGCGATGGAAGCGGCGTCAACTCGCTCATCGCGACGATCGCGACGATGGTCGCCATCGCACTCGGGGTGCTCGCGGGGTCGATCGTCTCCACCAAGATGCAGCGGCCCGCGCTCTGAGCGGTGCCGTTCATCTGGCCGTTCTGACCCGGTCAACGCCCGATCGGAGCGAGGAAGCGGCATTCGGAGCGAGGAGGCGGCATCCACGGTTATTACGTGCCGTCTTGCCGTTTCCCACCCGCCGCCTGCAACATGGACACCATGCACCCGGGGGATGAGCAGGCCGATCGACCCCCGGCCTCCGTCCCGCCCGGGCGCGCAAGCGTTGCGCAGGTCGCCGCTGCGGCAGGCGTGTCGCCGTCGACCGTTTCGCACGCCCTGAACGGGACGCGAGCGGTGCGGGCCGAGACGCGAGAGCGCGTCATCCGGGCGGCCGAGCAACTCGGGTACGTGCAGCACCGCGTCGCCCGAGCGAAGCGCCGCACGGCGGTCGTGGGTCTCGTCTTCGACGGCATCGCGGCGACCCCGTTCGCCGGGCGCATCATCCGGGGGCGCAGCAGGCGGCGAGCGAGCACGGCGCCCTGCTGCTGATCGTCGACTCCGGTGGAGATGCGGAACTCGAGGAACGTCACCTGCGCTCGTTCGCCGACCGCCGGGTCGACGGGATCCTGCTCGCGCGCGGCTCCGACCAAGAAGTCGAACGCCCCGACGGAATCGGTGACCTCCCGGTCGTCCTCATCGACGCGGTCCCGGCGCCCGGGTGGGTCGTGCCGGCGGTCGCACCCGACGAGCACGCCCTCGCGGCGACCGCCACCGCCCACCTGCTCGCGGCGGGTCATCGGCGGCTCGCGTTCATCACGGCCATGGGCGATACGCCGGTCACCCGCGGCAGGCACGCGGGATTCCGGTCGGCGATCGAGTGGGCCGGACTCTACGACCGGCACGCCCTGGTCGAGCGCACGAGTCCCGATGCTGCGGGCGGCCGTCGTATGGGGCGGCGGCTGCTCGACCAGCCGTCGGGCGACCGACCGACGGCGATCCTCTGCTACAACGACCAGATCGCCATGGGGGTCTACCAAGCGGCAGAGACGGTCGGGCTCGAGGTGCCTCGCGACTGCTCGATCGTCGGCATCGACGATCTCGAGGTCATCGCGGCAGCGCTCGACCCCGGCCTCACGACCATGGCGCTGCCGCATCTCGAGATGGGTCGTCGAGGGATGGAGGCGCTGCTCGAGCGCATCGCAGGCGCAGGCGGAGGGGCGGGCGACGACGCGGATGTCGCGGGGCCGGTGCTGCTCGCCGGCGAACTCGTCGAGCGCCGTTCGGTCGCCCCGCCGAGGCGGCTCATGGGCTGGCTGAACCGGGGCTGAGCAGATCGACCGCCGGCTGCCCCCGGGGTCAGCGCGCGGGAACCTCGCGCCGGGAACGACGCAGGCCGAGCTGGTACGGCAGGCCGAGGCCCGCCGCCGCGAACGTCCTGCCGAGGCGTCCGCGCCAGGACGGCCCGGGCAGGGGCGGCAGGTTGCCGTCGAGATCGCCGACGTCGACGAAGTACGCGCGGACGGTTCCGATGCCATCGAGTTCCTGCGAGATCTCGTGCGCCTCGCCGGGGAGCGAGGCCTCGCCGGTCGTGTAGAGCTGCTCGGAGAGCAGGACGTACTCGGGAATGTCGACGGGGTTCTTCAGCATGCGATGCACGAGGATGACGTCGATGCCGACGAGCTTGTGGCGTTGCCGGATGGTCTGGGTGGCGACGTCGCCGATGTGCGCCACGAACTTCAGCTTGAGGTTGCCCGCCTCCTTGCAGCCCGAGCACGGGCAGAGGTTGGTCGCGACGTTCTGGCGCTCGAGATGGAAGGCCCGATGCATGGCGGCGGCGGCCTGCAGGATCTCGGTGACCGTCGTGTCGGCGTCGCGTGCGTCGGCGTTGCGCGAGAGGAAGGCCGCATCGCCCTCGATCTCGATGAGGTCGTAGCCGGGTGCGGCGTCGATCATCTTGTCGAGCATGCGGGCGGTGTTGACCTCGGCGTGCGAGAGGCTGAACCGGTGCGTGCTCATGTAGTCGGTGTAGCCACCGATGTCGGCGATCAGCAGGACTGCACGTCCGGATTCCATGCGCCCTAGGCTCCCACCAAAGACAGCGGTGCACAACAAGCCAGTGCTGCACGACAGTCGGTCGCGCTCACGGTGTCGCCGTCGGCGGTTCCTCGGATCGCTCCTCGGACGCTTCCTCGACCCCCTGCTCGAACGGCTCCTTGGGCTCGTAGCGGTGCAGCAGGTCGTCGACGTCCGTCGCCGCCTGCTGGGCGCTCGGCGTGTAGCCGAGGACGACGGGGAGGAACCGGTCGGAGCCCAGTGCCTGCAGCCGGAGCTCGCTTCTGGCCACGACGGTGGCGGTTCGGCGCGTGCGGCGCAGCAGCGCGATCTCGCCGAAGCCCTCACCCGGGCCCAGCGTCGCCACGACCCGTCCATCACCCACGACGTCGACCTCGCCCGACTCGATCACGTAGTACCGGTCGCCGATGTCCCCCTGCGTGAACACCGCCCGGTCGGCAGGCAGGGTGACCGGCTCGAGGCCGCGGGCAAGCCGCTCGATGGCGGGCAGCGGCAGGGTGCCGAACATCGACACCTTCTGCAGCAGTCCGATCTCGGCGTCGAGCACGTCGACCGAGCGATCGAGCGTGCGCAACCGTCGCCAGGACACCACCGCCAGGATCGGGCAGAGCAGCCCGATCGCGATGAGCGCGCTCTGGAGCCCCACCCACACGATCATCGATGACGCGACGACGGCGCCGATCCCGATGGACACCGCCACCAGGCTCTCGAGCACGCCGAAGACGCGGGCGAGCACCTCGTCGGGAGCCATCCGGGCGATCAGCGTGAACCCGGCGAGATCGATCAGGGCGTTGCCGACGCCGATGAACGCCAGCAGGCCCAACGCCGCCGACTGCTGGGGAACGAGGGCGACCAGGGTGAGCGGAAGCCCCCAGAGGCCGACCCCGACGGCGAACCAGGCGCCCAGCCGCCCCGACCCGACGAGCAGCGACGCCGCGAGCGACCCGAGCACCGCGCCCACCCCGACCGCGGTCATCAGGGCGCCGACACCGGGCTCGCCGGTGTCGAGCAGCTCGATCGCGACCACCACCGAGAACACGGTGAGTGCGCCGCGGGTGAGCGCCTGCGCCGCCGCGAGTCCGAGGATGAGCGTCAGGTCGCGGTTCTGCACGACCGCCCGAACACCCTCGACCGCCTCGCGTGCCAGGTTGGGGCGACTCGGTGCCGGAGGTCGCGGAGGGGCGTCGTACCGCAACCGCACGAGCAGGGCGGCCGCCGCGAACGACGCGCCGGCGGCGACCCAGAACACGACATCGACCCCGGTGAACTGCAGCAGGACCGCCGCGACCAGCGGGCCGACGAGCGTGGCCGCGGAGTCGAGCAGCCCGCGCACCATGTTGGCGCTCGCGAGCTCGTAGCCGGTGCGGCACAGCGATGGCAGCAGCGCGGAGTGCGCCGGGCGATAGAGGGTGGCGGCGATCGTCGACAGCACCGCGAGCGCGTAGATCACTGCGGATGGTCCCGCGACCGCGACGACCACCGCGGCGGCGGCGGTCGCGGCCCCGCGCACGATCGACACGAGGATGAGCACCCGTTCGCGGCGGCCGCGGTCGGCGATCGGCGACAGCAGCGGAGCGAGGATGGCCGACGGCACCATGCGCAGCAGGCCCACGAGCCCGACGGCGGCCGCACCTCCGTCGCGGTACGCGACGATGCCGAGCGCCACGGTGAACGCCCACTCGGCGGTCCAGGCGCCGAGGAAGCTGAGCTGCGCACGACGCAGGCTGGGATTTCGCCAGTTGCTCGCGAAGGCGGCACCGGCCATGCCGAGCCTGCTGCGGCTGCCGTCGACACCCATGGGGATGACTCTAAGGTCAGGGCCCCCAGTCGCCTACCCCCAGAATGCGGCATCTCGGGGTGCGACGAGATGAGCGGATGCCCCGGGGCCGGCCGGCCCCGGGACATCCGCTCGCCCGGCGGAGGGGGATGCGATGGTCAGCAACACCGCACCCGCCCTGCCGGCTCAGCCGGCGACGCGCACGACGAGGTTTCCCCCGTCGGTCGTGCCGGCCGAGTTCTCGAGCTCGACCGAGTACCGGTGCTCGCCGGGTGCGGCATCCGCGATCGAGAACTCGACAACCCGCTCACTCCCGGCCGAGCGGTACACGCGGCCGATCACCGAGCCGTCCTCGACGAGCCGGACGACCGTGGTGGGCTGGCCCGTGCCGACCTTCACCTTCACCACGAAATCGCCGTCGGCGTCTGGCCCGCGCCTCGGACCCGTGAGCGCCGAGATCTCGGCGGCCGGAGGCGCGGCGGTGGCGTCGTCGACACCGGCCTCCCGGTACATCGCGCCGTGCAGCGGCGTCACCGTGAGCGACTCGAGCGTGGCCCCGTCGCCGTCGGCCCACAGCCCGATCGCGTCGGCGCCCGCGTTCGGGAACACCTGGTCGGTGATCGTCGTGCGTCCGTCGGCGGTGAACACCTCCACCGATGAGCGGTCGACGTACGCGGTGATCGCAATGCGTCCGTCGACGAGCGGAACCGGCGCGTCGTCGAGCGACGCGAACGCGGGGTGGAAGCCCGTGTTGCCCGAATCCCGTCGATCGACGAACAGCCGGCTCGTCGTGGCGTCGTAGCCGATGCGGGTCGACGACTCGTCGTCCCCGAGCACGCTGAGGCCGACCGCGTCGGCGTCACCCGGGGCGATTACCGCGTCGATGCGCACGACGTCGCCCGACACGGGCAGCGTCTCAGATCCCGCCGCGATCGGCCGCGAGGCTTGCGTGAATGCCCGTTCGGACTGTTCGAGCTGCGCGAACTCCGGTACGACGCGCTGCACGAGCCGCGGACCGCGGTCGGTCGTCACGAGCTCGACGTCACGCGGCAGGGCCATCGCGCTGCGCCACGAGCCGGTCGGGATATCGTTCGCGTATTCCCAGTTGTTCATCCAGCCGAGCATGACCCGGCGGTCATCGGGAGCGCCGCTGAACGACACGGTCGCGTAGTAGTCGCGGCCCCAGTCGAGCCAGTCGTAGCCTTCGATGCGCGGCGCGGCCGGGGCATCCGAGAACATCACCTGGTCGACGAGCACGTGACCCCAGCCGAACCGATTGTTGTCGACGATGCGAACGGATGCCTCACGGCCGGCGTACTCCGCGACGTCCCAGCTCGCCCAGTCGAGGTTCTCGCTGTTGCGTCCGGTCGCCGTGCGCACGACCTCGCCATCGACGACGAGGCTGACGGACGTCTCCTCCGAGCGCGGCTGTGCCGGCTCGGCCCCGAGCACGAGGTGGTCGACCGTGAGGTGCCCCCAACCGCCCGTGGCGTCGTCGTGCACCTGGAAGCGCGCCTCGCTGCCGGCGAGGTCGGACACGTCCCAAGACCGCCAGTTGAGCTGACCGGCCTCGGGACCTGTCGCAGTGCGCACGACCTCGCCGTCGACGAGCAGCCGCACCTCGAGCGTGCCGTCGGAGCGCTTGCCGCCTCCGAGGAGGAACGAGAGGTGGTCCTCACCGGGCTCGATCGTGAACGCCGGCGACGTGAGGTCGCCGAGGTTGTCGTCGCCCTTCGGGCCCCCCTCCCAGGTGTTGATGCGCTTCTGGCCGAGGTAGTAGTCGCCGCCGGCCGTCGACGGGTTGCGCCACGGCTCGGTTGCGAAGTCGCTCGTCGCCTCCCAGCCGGTGTCGGCGAGGGTCGTGCCATCGGGGAACTCGAAGCCGTCGAACAGCAGACGCCCCGCAGGCGGCTCGTTGCCGAGCTGCGTGCCCTCGACGTGCGGGTGATTGCCGCCGCCGACGAGCAGGTTCACGTAGTCGTCCTCGATCGTGAAGGCGGGCGACTCCATCGTGCCGACCGGCCAGTCGTGGTCGGCGAAGCCGTTCACGAGGCCCGCTCCGACGAATCCCGAGACGGCGTTCTGTCCGGACAGGGTGCCCGCGGCCGGGGCATCCGTCCAGGGACCGTTCGCCCAGTTACCGGGCTCGTTGGCGACGGTCCACCCCTCGTACGTGCCGTCGTCGAATCCGGCGAACAGCTCGCCCGCCGGCACGGCGTCGTCCGACACCGTGCTCTCGGACGTGAAGGTGGTGCCGTCGAACTCACCGACGAAGTACTGGCCGCCCGAACCGCCCGCGACTGAGCCGGGGTTGAGGTTCACGACCATCACCCACTTCGTGTTCGCCGGGTCGCCGTCCACGGCGAGGGGGAACAGGTCGGGGCACTCCCAGATGCCGCCCGTCGCGTTGGCCGGGCCGAAGTCGCTGAGGTGTGTCCAGGTCTTGAGGTCGTCACTTCGATACAGCACGACCTTGTACTGGAGTGCCTCGACGGCGACCATGACCCAGTAGGACTCGCCGGTCGTGGGGTCGGTGTAGCGGATGACCTTGGGGTCGCGGAAGTTCGCCGAGTCCCGGTCCAGCACGGGGTTGGCCTCGTATTTCGTCCAGGTCTGCCCGTGGTCGGTGCTGTAGGCGAGGGACTGGGCCTGCTTGCCGGCGTGCGTCGGGTGAGCGGACGTGTACGCGCTGGTGTAGATCGCGACCATCGGCGGTTCCTCCGCCGTGCCGAAGCCGCTCGTGTTGTCCTCGTCGACTACGACCGAGCCGGAGAAGATGTCCTCGATCGCGTTGCCGTCATCGTCGAACGTCTGGGGGATCGCGACCGGCTGCTCCTCCCAGTGCGCGAGGTCGGTGCTCGTGGCGTGCCCCCAGCTCATGTTGCCCCAGCGGGTGCCGTGCGGGTTGTGCTGGAAGAACAGGTGCCAGGTGCCGTCGTCGTACACGAGGCCGTTCGGGTCGTTCATCCAGTTCCGCTCCGGCGAGAAGTGCAGGTACGGCCGATACTGCTCCGCCGCCGGATCGGTACTCTCGTCGTCGGCGACGGCCGGAATGATACCGGTCAGGCCTGCCGCGAGGCCCGCGATCGCAACCGCGGCCAAGCGCATCTGCCACCTTGATTTCGTGGTCATCGTCAATTTCGCCCTTCATTGCGCGAGTCACGGTGACGCCGTGACATCGTTGTCAGTCAACTCCGGCGATGCTACGCACTGTCCGCCGGACATTGCAAGGACTTCCGGATGCCGCGCGCGGGCGCCCTCCCGCAGCGCGCCTCGCGCTCACGGCCACTGAGGCCGAACGGGAGAGGTCAGCTCGGGTACGAGGGCTCGGCGTCGTGGTGCGGCATCCGAAGCAGGGCGCCCTCGTGCCGCACCGTCGCGGCCGCGATGACCATCGCTTCGTGGAGTGTCTGGGCCCACTCCCGGTTCGTCGTCGGCACCCCGCCCACGACCATATGCCGCACGACCGCGGCGAGCGTTGCATCGCCTGCGCCCATCGTGTCGACGACCGGACCGGGCAAGGGCACGATGTCGGCGTGGATCGGACGATCTCCGGCGCGGTGCAGCGTGGCGCCGTCGCGACCCGCGGTGGCGAGCACCGCACCGGGGTCTCGGGACAGCAGCCGGTCGACGAAGGCGTCGAGTGAATCACCGAGCAACAGCTCCGCGTCCTCGTCGCCGACCTTCACGAGCAGCGAGCGCGAAGCGAAGTCCTCGAAGTTGGCGATGAAGGCGTCGCGATCGGCGAGCATGCCCGATCGCGGGTTGCCGTCGACCACGAGGCGTTCCTGCGGTCGGTCGATCGCGTCCACGAGCCCGGCGTACTGGGCCGCATCGTCGAACGGGAAGCAGCTCACGACGACGAAGTCGGCGTCGTCGAGCGCGCCCTGCGTCGCGTCGTCGAAGCGGAGGCTACGACGCTTCGCCGCCTCGTTGAACTCGTAGCGGGGCTCGCCGTCGGTGCGGTCGGAGACCGCGCGCGACGTGCCGTGCGCCGACGGGCTCTCGATGAGCCGCACGCCGTAGTCGCGCAGGTAGGCGCGGATGCGGGAGGCGGGCTCGTCGTCGCCGAGCATCGCGACGAGCGTGACGTCCTGGTTGAGGAGCGCGAGTCCCACGGCCACGTTGAGCGCCGCGCCGCCGACGAACTCGCGGGAACCGTGCTCGTCGCGCAGCTCGTCGATGAGCGCGTCGCCGACGACGGTGACCCGTCTCGGCGACGGAATCGCGTTCGTCATACGGTCACGCCTTCCTGTCGTGGGGGGATCTCGCCGGAGCCGCGCTCGATGAGCCGGGTCGGCACGATCGTGCGCGCCGCGGGGGAGCGGTCGCCCTCGAGCCGCGCGAAGACGCGCTCGGCCGCGATCCGGCCGATCTGCTGCGGATCCTGTGCGACCACGGTGAGGCCGGGTTCGAGGAGGTCGCCGAGCGGCACGTCGTCGAAGCCGACGAGTGCGATGTCGCGGTGACGGCCGAGCTCGCGCAGTGCGTGGATGGCGCCGATCGTCACGAGGTTCTGAGCGCTGAAGATCGCGGTCGGCGGGTTTGCGGAGTCGAACAGGGCGAGCGTCGCGAGCCGCGCGGTCTCCGCGTCGTGGAGGTCCTCGATCACGGGAACGTCGCGGGTCGCGACGCCGGCGCGGCCGAGTTCCTCGAGGAAGCCGCGACGTCGCTCGCGCGCGGTCTGGATGGTGGCCCGGTCGCCGAGGTAGGCCAGGCGCCGGTGGCCGTGTTCGAGCAGGTGCCGGGTGGCGAGCGCCGCACCGTCGGCGTTGTCGCTCACGACCGAGTCGGACGTGATGCCCGCGGGCTCGCGGTCGACGAAGACGACGGGAGTGCCACGTCGCAGCTCAGGGGCGAGATAGGCCTGGCTTTCGGACACCGTGGTGAGGATGAGCCCGTCGACACGGCGGCGCAGGAACGCCGCGACTGACTCCTGCTCGCGCGCGGGGTCGTCGTCGAGGCTCGAGGCGAAGACCGCGACGCCGTGCTCGAGCGCCGCATCCTCGACGGCACGGTGCACGGCGCCGGCGAACGGGTTGTCGACACTGCCGACGAGCAGGCCGAGGGTTCTCGTGCGCCCGTCGGCGCGGCGGAGGTTCCCGGCGTGCAGGTCGGGCTGGTAGTCGAGGGTGCGGGCCGCTGCCGTCACCTTCGCGATCGTCGCGGCCGAGACGTTGGGCTCGCCGTTGATGACCCGCGAAACGGTTTTGACGCCCACACCGGCGAGGGCGGCCACGTGCCGCATCGTCGGGCGGGAGCGTGCGCCATCCGCTGATGAGGTGGTGCCTGACAACGGTGTCACGATTCACTCTCCAATGTGCAAGATGGACTTGACTATACACACCGACATGGTCTAGACCTAAATATGACATCGTTGTCAGGGTGGCAACGGTCCCCCACCACAAGAGGAGATTCACCGATGAATCACACAGCACCCGGCGCACTCCGTCGCCGCCTGATCGCAGCGGGCTCGCTGGCCGCCGCCGCCGCGCTCGCCTTCACCGGATGCGCCGCGGGCGGATCCGGATCGGGCTCCGACGCGAACGGAGACGAACCCATCGGCGTCTCGCTCATCGTCAAGACCACCACCAATCCGTTCTTCGTCGCGATGCAGGATGGCGCCGAAGCGGCGGCAGACGAGCTGGGCGTCGAGCTCACCATGGCGGCCGGCAAGGAGGACGGTGACGAGGACACCCAGATCCAGGCGATCGAGAACGCCATCTCGAAGGGCGACGCGGGCATCCTCATCACGCCCAACGGCCCCGCCGTCGAGGACGCGCTCGTGAAGGCCCGCGACGCCGGCCTCTATGTCATCGCGCTCGACACGCCGCCCGCCGACCCCGAGTCGGTCGACATCACCTTCGCGACCGACAACTTCCAGGCCGGCCAGGAGATCGGCAAGTGGGCCGCCGCGAAGCTCGACGGCGAGAAGGCCACGATCGCGCTCATCGACCTGTTCGACGACAAGATCGTGTCGGTCGACTACAACCGCGACCAGGGCTTCCTCGACGGCATGGGCATCGACACCGCCGACCCCGAGGCCAATGGCGACGAGGAGGCCACCGGCGCGTACAGCGGCGGTGACTACGAGATCGTCGGCAACGAGGCATCCCAGGGCGCCGAGGACGGCGGCCGCACCGCGGCCGAGACGCTGCTCTCGAAGAACCCCGACATCAACGTCGTCTACACGATCAACGAGCCCGCCGCCTACGGAGCGTACGAGGCGTTCAAGGCGGCCGGAGCCACCGACGACCTCATCGTCGTCTCGGTCGACGGCGGCTGCGCCGGCATCGACGCGGTGAAGGAGGGCATCATCGGCGCGACCAGCCAGCAGTACCCGGTGAAGATGGCGGAGCTCGGCGTGCAGGCGATCTTCGACCTCGTCGAGACCGGCGAGGTCCCCGAGAACAGCCCAGGGCCTCGACTTCTTCAACACCGGCGTGGCACTCGTGACCGACGACCCGCAGGACGGCGTCGAGTCCATCGACACCGCCGAGGGCGGCGAGATCTGCTGGGGCTGATCCCTCGGCACCACACGTGATCGGTGCGGGTCGGTGAACGGACCAGGGCTACGCCCCGGAGCATCCGAATCGTCCCGGCCCGCACCTGGTCACCCGACAAAGAGTCTCATCTGAAGACGGAGAACCAACGTGAGTCAGCACACGACCGATCCGACGCCCGCCCCGGGCCAACCCACAGGCGAGCCGCCGACCGCGGCGCTCGACCTGGCCGAGGAGTTCCTCGACCGCACCACCCCACTCAGCCGCATCCGCAACCTGCTGCACCGCTACCCGGCGGTCAGCCCGGCCATCGTGCTCGTCATCGCCGTGATCGTGTTCGGGCTCCTCAACGACCGCTTCCTCAACCCGGCGAACCTCTCGCTCATCACACAGCAGGTCGCCGTCGTCGGCACGCTCGCCGTTGCGCAGACCCTCATCATCCTCACCGCGGGCATCGACCTCTCGGTGGGCGCGGTGATGGTGCTGAGCTCGATGGTGATGGCGCAGACGACGGTGCAGATGGGGGTCCCGGCCATCGTCGGCCTCCTCCTCGGCCTCGTCGTCGGCCTCGCCGCAGGCGCGTTCAACGGCTTCCTCGTCACGCGCCTGAAGCTGCCGCCCTTCATCGTCACCCTCGGCACGCTCAGCATCTTCGTGGCACTCACCCTGCTCTACTCGGGCGGCGCTACCGTGCGCGGCGGCGAGATGCCCGAGCTGCTCACCGCGATGGGTGAGACGTTCAACGTCGGCGGCGTCAACTTCACGGTCGGCGTGCTCATGATGCTGCTGCTCTACGTCGTGGTCGCGCTCATCCTGCAGAAGACCGCGTGGGGGCGTCACGTCTACGCGGTCGGCGACGACCCCGAGGCCGCTCGCCTCGCCGGTATCAGTGTCGGCCGCGTGCTGATGAGCGTCTACCTCGCTGCCGGGGCGATCATCGCGCTCGGCGCGTGGATCCAGATCGGGCGCACCAACGCGGCCTCGCCCAACGCGGGCGCCGAACTCAACCTCGACTCGATCACCGCCGTGGTGATCGGCGGCACCAGCCTCTTCGGCGGTCGCGGCACGGTCTGGGGCACCCTGCTCGGCGCGCTCATCGTGGGCGTGTTCCGCAACGGACTCTCGCTCGCCGGGCTCGACGTGCTCTGGCAGACGTTCGCGGTCGGCGTGCTCATCATCGTGGCCGTCTCCGTCGACCAGTGGATCCGAAAGGTACGCAAATGACCGCCAACGAACCCGCCGAGACGGCGGGCAACGCACACGTCGACCAGGCCATCGGCGCATTCACGGATGCCGCCGCCCCCTCGCCTGTGGTCGAGGACACGCGGGCGCCGATTCTCCGCGCCCGCCGGCTCGTCAAGACGTTCGGCCGAGTCGTCGGCCTCGACGGGGTGAGCCTCGAGCTCTACCCCGGGGAGGTGCTGGCGATCATCGGCGACAACGGCGCAGGCAAGTCGACCCTCATCAAGTGCCTCACCGGCGCCGAGATCCCCGACGAGGGCGAGATCTTCCTCGACGGCAAGCCGGTGGACTTCAAACGCCCGCAGGACGCTCGCGCCGCCGGCATCGAGACGGTCTACCAGAACCTGGCCGTATCACCTGCGCTCGACGTGGCCGCGAACCTCTTCCTCGGTCGGGAGGAACGCAAGAAGGGCATCCTCGGGTCGGTCTTCCGCGTCGTCGACCAGAAGGGCATGCGCCAGAAGGCGAGGGACGAACTCAAGGCGCTCGGCATCTCGACCCTGCAGGACGTCACGGTGCCCGTCGAGAACCTGTCGGGCGGCCAGCGCCAGGCCGTGGCCGTGGCACGCGCCGCGGCGTTCGGTTCGAAGGTCGTCGTGCTCGACGAGCCGACCGCCGCACTCGGCGTTCGGGAGTCGAACCAGGTGCTCGAGCTCATCCGAAACCTGCGCGACCGGGGCATCCCCGTCATCCTCATCTCGCACAACATGCCGCAGGTGTTCGATGTCGCCGATCGCATCCACATCCAGCGGCTCGGCAAGCGTGCGGCGACGATCACGCCCCAGTCGCACTCGATGACCGACGCCGTCGCGATCATGACCGGTGCCGCTAGCGCATGAGCTGGTCGAGTGACGAGGGCAGAGTCGAGCTCATCGCGCGATTCACGGCCCTTCCGAGACGTGAGGAGGAGGTCTCACGCCTCCTCCTCACGCTCGCGGCGAAGGTGCGCGAGGAGCCCGGATGCCTCGCCTTCGAGCCGTACCGTGTCGGGCCGGCTCCCTCGGGATCCGGCGTGGCCGCCGAGCTCGAGCCGGCTGGTACCGGCTTCGTCGTGATCGAGGCATACCGCGACGAGGGAGGCGTTCGAAGCGCATCTCGCTGCGGAGTACGGCGCCGTGTTCAATGCGGCGCTCGGGCCGCTCATCGTGGAGGACGGATCGGTACTCACCTTCATGGCGCCGATCGGCTGAGACGAGCGCGATCGGCTGCTGGGCTGCTCGGCGGCGGCGGCGGCGGCGGCGGCGGCGGCGGTGGTCGGCCGGCCCGGCGCAGGGCCATAGGCTCGAAGGACATGAACGACGAGCACGCCCCAGCATGAGACCCGGCCCACGACGCAGCCTCACGCACGCCGAGATCCTCGACGCCGCGTTCGACTTGCTCGAGGCCAAGGGCTTCGCGGCGGTCTCGGTGCGCGGCGTGGCCGGCTCGCTCGGCATCACCCCGACCGCGCTCTACACCTACTACCCGAGCAAGCGAGCGCTGTTGCGCGGCATGATCGAGCACCTGCTCGCACGCCTCGACCTCGGCACAGACCAGGTCACCAAGCACGCCGAGGTCACCGAACAGGCCGAGGTCACCGAACAGGCCGAGGTCACCGAACAGGCCGAGGTCACCGGTCCGATCACGGTCGAAGCCCTGCGCGCCCGCCTCGTGCGCCTCGCCCTCGTCGCTGCGCGAGCTGCTGACGGGGCACGCGGGCGCCCTCGAACTCATCCTGAGCGGCCCCCTCGACGGGCCCAACGCGATGCGGCTCAACGAAGCCCTCCTCGAGTCGTTCACCGCTGCCGGTCTCGGGCTCGATGACGCCGCACGCGCGGCGTACGCGCTGCAGGCGTTCGCGCTCGGCTCGATCGCGCTCGAATCGGCCGAGGTCGACGTCGAAGCCGACGCTGCGACATCCGAACCGCTGATCATGACGGATGCCCCGGGCGCGGCCCTCTGGACCGACCTGGCGCGATTCCCCCTCAGCGAGCAGACGGCGGTCGTCGCCGCACAGCGCACGTCGAGCGCGCAATTCGTGTGGGGCGTCGAGGGGCTGCTCGCCGGGCTGCTCGCGCGCGGCTGAGTGCTACCAGCGCTGGCGCACGTACTCGGCCCACCCGGTGAGCGCCTCGACGGCGATCACCTCGCCGGAGTCGTCGGTCACCACGCCCCGGTACGTGCCGAAGCACTGGTGCGTCTCGGAGTGGATGACGCCGAGCGCGGTCTTCGAGAACGCGGTCGTGGAACGGCTCGAAGCGCAGGTCGACGCGGTCGCCGGTGATCGACCAGGGCCGAAGCCAGTGGTCGGCGTCGAAGCGCCATTCGAGTTCGCCGCCGAGCTTGTGCACCCGGCCGTCGAGTGACAGGGCGTTCTCGGTGCTGCCCGTGCCGTCGGTCCACAGGCCGCCGAGCTGCACGCCGACGGTGCGGCCGTGCTGGCGACCTGAGGCCGCCCCCCAGTGCCAGTTCATGCGGTACGGCCAGCGACCCCTGCCATGGTCGAGCGTCGCCCAGCTCTCGTCGGCGGGCAGCTCGTGCGCGATGCCGTCGATCGTGATCGTGCCGCGAGCCGGACGCGCGACATCTTTCACCGTGTACTGGAAACGGCGGTCGTTCCACGGGACGACGACGCCCATCGCCTCATGGCCCGCCGGACGTTCGGCGAGCACGTCGATCTGCACCCGGGCCGTCGTCGCGCGGATACGGGTGCCGCCGCGTTCCTCGGCGATCTCGGCCTCGATGCCCGGCACCGATGCGGTCGCGGGGCCGTCGCCGAGTGAAGCAGGCAGCGTGACGCCGCGTGAGAGTGGCGTGACGGCGCTCAGGTCGACCTCGCCGAGCGACCGGCGGTCGAGCACCCAGACCTGGCTGAGCGTCGCGTAGTCGAGCATCGCCACGGTGACGGCGGCGATGACGTCGGGGGTCGTGATCGCCCAGTACTCCCACCGCTTGTTGCGGAGGCGGCCGTGCGCCCGTGACCGATGCCCGAGGTGTCGTGGAGCTGCCGACGCGTCCAGCCGATGGCGTCGGGATTCAACGATCCGTCGGGGCGGGTCAGCGAACCGGCTCGGTGATCTCGCGTTCGTGCGTGGGGCGGGCGCGGCGTGGTTCACTGCCCTACCTCTTCCGTGTCGCCCCGCCGCCAGTGTACGGGTGCAGATGCGTGCACCGACAGCGACGAGGCGCCGACCCCCGGAGGGGCCGACGCCTCGTCGATTGCGTTGCTCGGTGATCAGCCCGCGGCGGGCGGGGTGATCTCGATGAGCGCGGCACTGTTGCCGTCGAGGGCCTTCTTGACCGTCACGACCGTGCCGTAGCCCACGCCCGAGTCGGCGGGGTTGCCCGAGCCGAACGGGCCGAGGCCGACGTCGAGACCGTCGTACGCCGGGAGGCGGTTGCCGGCCAGGTCGTACAGCGGCGTCGTGTAGAGCGCGTTGCCCACCGACGGGACGACCGTCGAGGCGTCACGGTCGCGGTAGTACAGCTGACCGGTGGACTCGCGGAGTGCGAACCCGGGCACCCAGCCCTGGTCGTCGGTGAAGGTGCTCACCGGCGCCTGGGCCGCGATGTCGGTGCAGTACTCGGTGAGCGCGGCGTCGGTGAAGCACTCCGTGAAGGGGTGCGTCTTCGTGAGACCGAATGCCGCGTTCGACGACTGCGCCCGCGACGGCATGATGTTCAGCGTCGACGGATCGGCGTCGGCCGCCGCACCGGTGCGCTGCAGCGGGTTGAAGTGGCTGTCGACGATCAACAGGCCACCCTTCGCGCCATAGCTCGGCAGCGCTGCCTCGTTGGTCGTGATCTGGTTCGAGCTGCCGTACGTCGTGTCGCGGTACCAGACGAGCGCGCCCGGCGCGTTGTACGCGAGCTTCTCGACCTTCCACGCACCCTCGCTGTACACCGAGTTGTAGGCGTACTTGAGGCCCTCGTCGAAGCCGTCGAAGTTGCGCCACTCGACCAGGTAGTACTGCGCCTTGACCGACGTGCCGGTGTCGATGCGCCAGCCGGGTCCGGTCGTCGTGGTGAACGACGCGACCTCGGTGGTCCAGCCGTTGTCACCGTTCTCGACGTCGTCGGCCCAGACCTGGGTGGCACCGCTGGTCAGCGCGAAGTCGTCGCTGAACCAGCCGCGGTCCTGATATGCGGCGTCGGTAGCGAGGCGCAGGCGCACCTGCACGGTCTTGCCCGCGTAGGACGACAGGTCGACGTAGTGGTGCGCCCAGCCGTGCGAGTCGCCCGTGAGGCCGTACTTCTTGTCGCCGTAGTCGGCCATGCGGCCGTTGGGGTCGGCGTAGCCATCGGCCGTGGAGACCTCGGTGCCGTTCTCGGCGTAGACCTTCTGCTCGGTCCAGGTGGAGCCGCCGTCGGCCGAGACCTCGACGCGAGTTGATCTGCCACAACGACGTCTGTGTCGAGAACGTCGTGTTCTCGGACGGACGGGCGGTGGGTCTTCTCGACTTCGACTTCGCCGCCCCGGGCCGAGTTGTGTGGGACGTGGCGATGACGGCCCGTTACTGGGTCCCACTGGTCGACCCGGAATCAGCGGCCGGCTCGGGCCGAGCCCATCTGGATCCCTTCGCACGGGTGCGGCTGCTGGCCGACTCTTATGGACTCGCTGACGACGATCGCCGGTCGTTCACGACGGTTCTGATGGAGATCGAACGGGTCGCGCTCCGATTCGTGCTCGATCGCGTCAGGCTTGGTGAGCCGGCGTTCGTTCGGATGTGGGCCGACCTTGGTGGCGATACGCGGCATCGGCGCAAGATGGGATGGCTCGAACAGAACCTCCCACGGCTGGATGCCGTTCTGAGCGAATGACGATTTGCGATCATCCGTCGCCGACCGGCTGTTGGCCGCGGCCGATGCCCTCGACCGCAAACAAGTCGAAGGCAAGAGCCGCAAGGAAGCCCTCCGAGCCCTCAAACGGCGAATCAGCGACGCGGTCTGGCGCCAGCTCCAAGTCGACCTCGGTCGCCGCTAACCCACAGCGGGCCCGGGACGGCAGACGGGACGACACTTCAGCCGGCGTGACCGGCTCTACACCCTGACGGCCGGCTCTAAGGCGAGGGCCACTCCCGGACCCAACACAATCGCTACGCCCCGCCCGACCCGGGCCGCTTCAACGCGCCACAACCAACCTCTTGACAACAAAGAGGCTTCGTTCCGCGTCTCGTTACCGCCCGATGAGGCCACCGCGGAACGTCGGTTACCACTTGGCTTGGTGGCGGTAGGAGGCGGGATTGTCGAGTGGATCCACCGGAGGGCGACGGCTGGTCCAGCCTTTCGTGGGCTGACCGCACGGCCAGGGAAGACAGCGTCGGGCTCGGGATTCGACTGGGCCGACGATGTCGACGATGGCGGGCGGCCACGGCTCATGTCCGCATCGTCCGGGAACTGCGGTCGCGACGAATCGGTGACCGTGCCTCAGACGACCCGGACCTACGGGTTGGGCGAACCCAGCGGACCGGTGCCGGCGCCCGCTGGCGCCTGGTCGATCGAGATCAGCTCCTCGCGCCCGCCGCCGTTCGACACGTCGACGGTCAGGACGAGGCCGACATCTCGGGCGTAGAACTTGTTCTCGACGACGTCGGGTTCGAGGGCGTTTGTGTCCTCGGTGACGAGGCAGTCGGTGACGCCGCCGAACGGCACGTCGGCCGTCCCGTCGAGCCGGAGCACCTCGCCGTTGTCCTCGGCCTGGCCCTCGTAGTACTCCTGCCGGTAGCGCATGCCCGGCTGCGGGTCGGCCGGCAGGATGATCCCCGGAAGCGCCCCGTCGACGCCCGCCTCCCACGAGCCCTCGGTCGAGGTGATCTCGCCGTTCTCGAACTCGGCGGTGTCCTCGCCGAGGTACCAGACGTTTCCGTCGGCGTCCTGGGCGAACCAATCGAGGGTGTCCTCGACCATGTCGCCGTTCTCGGTGACCGTGTCGCGCACGACCCGGGCGGTGATGCCGTTGGCGATGTCCTTGGTGAGCTCGGTGACGATCACGACGACCTCGAGTTCGTTGCCCTCCTCAGCGGTCTCCAGATACGTCCATCTCGTTCCGACCTCCATCGGCCAGAACGGATGGTCGATGTCGGTGGTGAACTCCGCCGGGTCGAGTTCGACTGGCTCGTCGCCCTGGGGCAGCCCGAACTCCTTCGGCGGTGAGGTGGTCGGCGCGGCCGTCGCCGTCCGGCCGGCATCCCGACCGGCGATGTCGTCGTCCCCACAGGCCGCCACCGCCACCACCAGGAGGGACGCGACCACGACGCCGGACACACTCATCCCGGTACTGTGTAGAACGCCCGCTGAACCCGCGCAACCGGCGCCCAACCGCCTGCTCAGATCTCCGGGGTTCACTTAGGTCTGACTCGCTCGACAGGCCCGGCGGTCGGAGCCAACTCATCGACACCCCGCTCGGCGGAGACCGGCCAGTCGAGATCGCCGTCACTTGCCATCGTTGGGGAAACGGAAGTCTCGAACCGGCTCGTCGGCGCCCCCGGGGCTGTAGCGACGACGGCCTCAAGGGTCTCGCCCGTGGCGGAGCGGTCTTCGATCGACGTTCCTGTGTAGCGGTGTCGATGGCGATCGGCAGCGCGGGGTCCCACCAGCGAGTCAGATCGCCCTCGTACCTGTGGCGCGTACGTGGCGAACAGGAGCGACCGAGCCTGCTCCGCCTTGTGTCCGGCTTCGACGACTCGGCCCCGGGCGAACCGGACGTCGCCGTCCGGTGGTAGTGATAGCAGTAGCCGTCACCGCCGATTTGCGGGCCATTTTCAGGCGTCGTATTCGCCGTCGGTGACGTGGTCGCCCCAGGTCGCTGGCCCCCTGGGTGAGGGACAGGTGGGTCATGAGGTGCTCCGGCGCGGCGCCGTGCCAGTGCCATTCGCCGATGGCGTGTGTACGACGTCGCCGGGGCGGATGGTGACGATCGGCTCGCCGCGGGCTGGACGCGGCCTTCGCCCTCGGTGACGTAGAGCGTCTGGCCGCCGTCGTGGGTGTGCCACGCGGTGCGGGCGCCGGGGTGGAAGTGCACGGCGGCGACGCTGAGCGCGGAGTCGTCGTTCGGTCGAACGAGGGTGTCGATCCAGACGTCACCGGTGAACCAATCGGCGGGGCCCTTGACGGTGGGCTGCTTGGGCTTGATCTCCATCAGGTGCTCCTGGGTTCGGCGGGCGTTGTCGCCCAGCTGGCGAGCACCTCCAGTTGCTCGCGTGATGGCGAGGTGCGTTCGGCGCGGTAGACGAGGAACTTCTGGCCGGCGTCGCCGGGGAGGTCGAGCATCTCGTAGTCGAGGGTGAGTTCGCCGACGACGGGGTGGTTGAAGCGTTTGACGCCGGTGCGGTGGAGCTCCACGGGGTGTGCCGCCCAGCGGACGCGGAAGTCGTCGCCGCGGGTGGACAGCTCGCCGATGAGGTCGGAGAGTCGTTTGTCGTAGGGGTCGCGACCGGCTTCGGCGCGGAGGATCCCGACGGCGTCGTTGGCGATCGTGTCCCAGTCGAGGTAGAAGTCCAGGGCCTCGGGGTTCAGGAAGATGAACCGGACGTTGAGGGGCCGGGCCGGCTCGCTGAACTGGTGGGTGTGGAGGCTTCGCCGAGCTGGTTGGCGGCGAGGACGTCGAGCCGGCCGTTCTAGACGAACGCGGGGGCGGCGACGAGCGAGTCGAGGATCCGCTGGATGACCGGTCGGACGGGGTCCTGGGCTGGTCGGCGTGCAGCGCGCCGGCCGGCGGTGGTACCCACGGCGCGGGCGAGGTCGAACAGGTGCATGCACTGGCGTCGAGGTTCAGAAGTCGCGGAGGTCGACGTGTCCGCTGAAGCCGTCCTCTGACGCCTAGTTCACCAGCTGTCGGCTAGCGCAGCGGCCGGAACGCGGCGCGCAACTCTTCCGAGAAGAGCTCTGGTTCCTCCCAGGCGGCGAAGTGACCGCCCTTGTCGACCTCGTTGAAGTAGATGTCGACGTTGGGGTACGCCGCGCTCGACCCAGCTGCGCGGCGTCCGCCAGATCTCGCCGGGAAAGGTGGTGAAGCCGACCGGAACCGAGACCGGCGTGGGAGGCTGGCCGGCCGCACGAGCGTTCTCTTGTCCTTCTTCCCAATACGAGCGCGCCGCCGAGGCCCCGGTACGTGTGAGCCAATAGAGCGTGATGTTGTCGACGATGTGTTCGCGGGTGAGATTGCCCGACGGTTGCCTTGTCGACGAAGGCGCGGGCGATCTTCTGGTAGGCGTCCGTATCGTGATCGATCATCCAGGCCGCGAGTGCGATGGGTGAATCGAGGAGCGCGTAGCCAATCGTCTCCGGGCGCGTCGCCTGCTCGATGAAGTAACCCGTACCGGTCGTGTGGAACGCGTCGAGCTGGTCGAGGGCAGCACGTTCCTCTTTCGTCGGTGGCGACGCGCTCGAGAGCCTCGGGGTCGCCCAAGGCCGGCGTGAGCAGGTTCGTGTGGATGCCGATCAGACCCGCGAGTCCCAGGCGGCCCATCGCGTCCGTGACCTGGGAGCCCACGTCGCCGCCCTGCGCGACGTAGCGCGTGTAGCCGAGGCGCTGCATTAGCTGCCTCCCACGCCTGGCCGATGCGGATGGGCCCCCAGCCGAGCTCGGTCGGTTCGTCGGAGAAGCCGTAGCCGGGGATGGACGGCAGCACGAGGTGGAACGCGTCCTCGGCGCGTCCGCCGTGCGCGGTCGGGTCGGTGAGTGGGCCGATGGTCTCGAGCAGCTCGATGATCGAGCCCGGCCAGCCGTGCGTCATGATCAACGGCAACGCGTTCTCGTGTTTCGACTCCACATGGATGAAGTGGATGTCGAGCCCGTCGATCTTGGTCTTGAACTGCGGCAGCGCGTTCAGGCGCACCTCGCACTTTCGCCAGTCGTAGTCGGTCGTCCAGAAGCGCGCGAGTTCCTGTATCGCGTCCAACTGCACGCCCTGCGACCGATCGGTGACGAGTTCCTTTGTCGGCCAGCGCGTCGCATCGATGCGGCGACGCAACTCTTCGATCTCATGCTCCGGCAGTTCGATTCGGAACGGGCGGACTGCGGTCTCATTGCCCGCAGTCGTGGTGTCACTCATGATCGTCTCCCTTCCTCAGTGCGTCCCATGTGTCCCCCGTAGATCGGGGATGTTGCGACGTCACACCGACCCCGGGCCCCGGAGCGGCGATCGACTTCAAACCAAACAACTTGGTCATGAGCGCGGAGGCTCATCGCCTCCGATCGAGTTCCAGCACGGCGTCGGCGAACGCATCCGGAGCTTCCTGCGGGAGGTTGTGTCCGATGCCGCCTACGAGCGTCCGATGCGAATACCACCCGGAGAACTTCGCGGCGTAGGCGTCAGGTTCAGGGTGCGGGGCGCCGTTCGCGTCGCCTTCGAGCGTGATCGCGGGGACGGTGATGACCGGCCCTTCCGCGAGTCGCTCTTCGAGCTCGACGTACGCGGGTTCTCCTTGGGCCAGTCCGAGCCGCCAGCGGTAGTTGTGGATCACGATCGCGACGTGGTCAGGATTGTCGAAGGACACCGCGCTGCGTTCGAACGTGGCGTCGTCGAAGTTCCACTGCGGCGACGCGGTCCGCCAGATCAGCTTCGCGAACTCATGCCGGTATCTCTCGTAGCCGGCACGCCCACGCTCGGTCGCGAAGTAGTACTGGTACCACCACTGGAGCTCGGCTTCGGGCGGCAAGGGCACCTGGCCCGACTTCTGAGCTCCGATCAGGTACCCGCTCACTGAGACCAGTCCGCGGCAGCGCTCGGGCCAGAGCGCGGCGACGATGTCCGCGCTTCGTGCACCCCAGTCGAACCCGGCGACGACGGCCGTTTCGATCCCGAGAGCGTCCATGAGCGCGATCGCGTCGAGCGCGAGCGCCGCCTGCTCGCCGTTGCGGACCGTCTCGTCGGAGAGGAAGCGTGTCGTTCCGAAGCCGCGGAGGTAGGGGACGATGACCCGGTGGCCCGCCGCTGTCAGAAGAGGAACGACCTCGGCGAAGCTGTGAATGTCGTACGGCCAGCCGTGCAGCAGGACGACCGACGGTCCATCTGCCGGTCCCCTGTCGAGGTACCCGACGTTCAGGGATCCGGCATCGATCTGGCTGACGGCGCCGAGCCCGGTCTCCGGATCGGTCGTGATGGACACTTCACGCTCCGACGTGCGTGGCCGTGACCGCGGCCACCGCGTCGAGGATCACGTTCGTCACGGCCTCCGGTTGCGAGACCATGATCACGTGCGACCCGTCGAGCTCCGTGATCTTCGCGCCGGCACGTTCCGCCATCGAACGGGTGACGTCGGTTCCAGCGGCCCTGTCTGCGGTGGCGACGACAGCCCAGGAGGGGAGGTGCTTCCAGGCCGGCGGCCCGTTCGGCTCGGAGAACGCCGACTCGGCCACGGGCCGCTGCGTGGCGGCGATCAGTGCGGCCTGCTGGTCGGAGAGGTCGCCCGCGAACGCATCGCGGGCCTTCGCCGGGTCGATATAGAACTCGGTCGATGAACCGCCGCTCGCGGTCGGGTACGTCCGAGGCACGAGCGCGCTGTTCAACACGCTGTCCTTCGACGCCGCCTCGACAACACCAAGGGTCTCGCCTTCCTCGGGGGCGAAGGCCGCCACGTAGACGAGGCCGACGACGTTCTTCGCGTTCGTGGCGGCATTCGTGATCACCGCGCCGCCATACGAGTGGCCGACGGCGACCACAGGACCTTCGATCTGCGCGAGGACCGCGGCGATGTAGGCGGCGTCGACGGTGATTCCACGGAGCGGGTTTGCAGGCGCTGTCACCGGCACGCCTTTGCTCTGCAACCTCGTGATCACACCGCTCCAGCTCGACGCGTCCGCGAACGCGCCGTGGACGAGCACGACCGTCGCGGTATCGGGGTGTGTTGACTCGGCCATAAGGCTTCCTTTCAGGCGAAGAAGTCGATGAGCAGTTGATTGACGCGTTCGGCCTGATCGTGATGGACCCAATGCGACGCGTCGGCGAGGCGCTCGACCCGGTCGAGGTTGGGCACGTCTTCGTGGTCGGGCTCGGCGAGTTCGGAGCCGAGGTAGGAATCGCGCTCGCCCCAGATGACCAGTGTCGGCGCTGCAATTGGTCGCAGCTTGGCTACGGCTTCCTTCTGGGACTGCCTCACCGACGCGCGGTAGTAGTTGATCATCCCAGCAGCAGCCCCTGGCTGCGACCACGCCTCCACGTAGCGCTCGAGCTCCTGCGGCGTGTAGGGAGGATTCGCGTCGTGCAGGAAGTGTCGGAAGAAGTGCCAGTCCCTGGCATGCACCACGTCCTCGGGCAATCCCGGCGTCGCGAAGAAGAAGAAGTACCAGGACTTCCGGAGCTGGCTCGGGTGATGCAGTCCCTCCTGACAGCTTCCGCGGATGGGCCGCGTTGAGGATCGCGAGTCGGTCGACGACCTCCGGATGATTCATCGCAGTAGTCCAGGCGATGCTTCCGCCCCAGTCGTGACCGACCAGGTACGCGGACTCGGCACCAAGAGCTCTGATGAGACCGCGAATGTCGGCGGCGAGCAGATCGACGCCGTAAGCCTCGAATCCCTCCGGCTTCGATGACAGGTTGTAGCCACGCATGTCGGGGGCGACCACCCGAAAGCCCGCCGCCGCGAGCGGCTGGATCTGTAGCCGCCACCCGAACCAGAACTCCGGGAAGCCGTGCAACAGGACGAGCAGTGGCCCATCGCCGGCCTCGACGTAATGCAAGCTCTGATCGCCGACGTCGGCGTAGCCCTCGCGGATCTCGATCGGCCCGTCCGGCATGAGGATGCTGAACGTGTCAGCGAGCCGCTCCGGCGTCGACAGAGACCGCGCCACTTTCCGACGTGTCCTTTTCCATCTGCGATCTCATGACTTCTCCTCCTGGGAGCTCGCTTGGTCTCTCGACGATGGCACTCTCCGGTTGCGGTGGCACCAGTGGTGACCACTGGTCTGGCACCGGTCACGGGCGACGAGGACCCCGCAAGGAGCGGCACGCGAGCCTCGAGCAGGGAACCTCGGGATGATTCGTTGCGCCCGTGGTCGGCACTAGTCCTGCCGCAAGGTCGCGCGCTGGTGACGCGAGCCGCGACGACTCGCGTGGCGCCGTGCCGCAGACGGTTGCGTTCCCCGGCGGGTCGTCGGCTGTTGAGGTCCGGCGACGCGCCGCTCTGGCGAAGGGACTCTTTGAAGCGAGGGGAAAGGATCGCGATCCTCGCTCGCCTCCCGCGTGAGGACCAGTGTCGACCACGGGCGCGACCTGCGAGCGGGAATGTCAGCGTCGCGTGCAGCAAGCAGCCCCGACGCGAGGGATCAGATCATGAAAGCAACCCACGCAACCCGTCCACGGCTGGTCGTGCTCTGCGCGGGCGTGACAGCCCTGACCCTCATCGCCGCGGCAGCTGCGGGCGCCGCGCCGCGCAGCGACAACGGGCACACCGCTCCGGCCGCGCAGCTGTCGTCAACATCACCGGCGGCGTAGTGCGTGGCGCGGCCGTCGATGGCGGCTACGCCTTCCTCGGATTGCCGTACGCAGCTCCACCGGTAGGTGAGCTGCGGTGGCGGGAACCGCAGCCGCCGGGTTCATGGCACGGCGTTCGCGATGCGACGCAGTATGCGGCGAGCTGCCCGCAGACGCCGAGCCCATTCGCGGGCCCGGGTCCCTTCTCCGAGGACTGCCTGTACTTGAACGTCGCGACACCGACGTTGCACACGAACGCGGCGCGGCCAGTGCTCGTGTGGATCCACGGCGGGGGCTTCACGCAGGACGCAAGCCGTAACTACGACGGAACTGAGCTCGCCGCGCACGGTGTCGTCGTCGTAACCATCAACTATCGGCTCGGTGCGCTCGGTTTTCTCGCGCACCCCGCGCTCGCGTCGTCACCCGGCGGCCCTTCGGGCAACTACGGGCTGATGGACCAGCAGGCCGCGCTGCAGTGGGTGCAACAGAACATCGACCGCTTCGGCGGCGACCCTGGCAACGTCACGATCGCGGGCCAGTCGGCCGGCGGCGTGTCGGTGCTCGCCCACATGGTCTCGCAAGGCTCACGCGGACTCTTCGAGCGCGCGATCGTCCAGAGCGGTGCGTTTGCGCTGAACCAAGTGCCGCTCGCGAACGCCGAAGCCTTCGGTGAACAGTTCGCCGCGCAAGTCGGGTGCGCAAGTGAAACCGCGCAATGCCTGCGCAGCGTGCCGGTCGACACTCTGGTCAACGACTTTCCGGGTTCGGCGATCCCTGGCGTCGTCGACGGCAAAGTGTTGACGGAGCCGATCGGAACCGCGCTCGCGGCGGGCCGCTTCGCCCACGTCCCGGTGATCAACGGGATCAACACCGACGAGGAACTCCTCTTCGTCGCCGGCTTGCACCTGGCCGTGAGCGGCGGGACGTTCGTCCCGGTTCCGCAACCGGTGAACGATTCCACCTACGAGTCGGTGATTGCGTCGGTGCTCGGTGTGTCGGCGGCGCGCGCTGCAGCGATCGCCGCGGAGTATCCGCCCGCCGCGTACGGATCGGCGCTTGGAGCACTGACGTTCTTGGTCTCCGACGCGAACTTCGCATGCCCCGCGCTGCAAGTGGACCAGTGGACGTCATCGCGCGTGCCGACGTTTGCGTACCAGTTCGACGACGGCACCGCGCCGCAGCGGTTCGCCCCGCCCGACAGCGGATTGCCGCCGATCGCGACGCACTCGTCGGAGATCCAGTACCTGTTCGACCAGCCGAACACGCCGGTGCCGGCAACGCTCGACGCGACACAACAGCAGCTCGCGAACACCATGCAAAACGCGTGGGCGACGTTTGCGGCCGACGGCAACCCGTCGACCAACGCCGTTCCCTGGCCTTCGTTCAACACCGCATCGCAAGTGCTGTCGCTTGCGTCACCGACCCCGCAAATCGAATCGACCTTCGCCGCTCAGCACCACTGCGACTTCTGGGCCGCGGGTTAACCCACCATCTAG
Source organism: uncultured Actinomycetota bacterium (assembly GCA_963802485.1). Lineage (GTDB taxonomy): Bacteria > Actinomycetota > Actinomycetes > Actinomycetales > Microbacteriaceae > Agromyces. The sequence continues at coordinate 2,719 of CAWDJA010000011.1, read as the reverse complement.
AGCGATGGCGATGAACGGCTCCGAGCACCTGCAATCGAGCGCCCTGGATGGCGCGCTTGCCGACCTACTCGATCTCGGCCTGCTCGCGAACCAGGCGCGCTGGAACATCATCGGGCCTCGGTTTCTCACGATGCGTCTCGTGCTCGACGAGATCGCCGATTTCGCTCGTTGCAGCGCCGACCGCGTCGCCGAGCGAGCCATCACGCTTGGCCATGCGCCCGACGGCCGGGCGGCATCGGTCGCGAAGCTCAGTTCGCTGCCGACCATCGAGCCCGGCGGGCTGCGCGATGTGGTCGCGAGTGCTGCATTCGATGCGATTCTTGACGCCGTTGTCGACCGCGTTCACACGGCGATGGAGGCCTTCGAAACCGACTTGGTCACCCTGCAACTATTCACTGGCATCCTCGCCATGATCGAAAGGTACGCCTGGATGCTGCGAGCGCAGAGCGACGCCTGACCCACGTCGAGCAGAGCGACATGGCGGGTGCGAATCTCGAAGACGCGCTTCCGGCGACGTCGGAACTCAGGGAAGACGAACCCTGGTCGTGATCCTGGTGGAGGACGCGGTCTGCGCGGTGCGCTACGGATTGGGCATCGGGAAGACGTCTTTGAGCTGGCGACGCGAGGTGATGCCGAGTTTCGTGAACACTTTGCGTAGGTGCCATTCGACGGTTCGCACGCTGATGAAGAGCTCGGCACCGATCTCGGCATTGGTGCGTCCGCCTCGGGCGAGCCGGACGATGTGCTCTTCCTGGGGGGTGAGATCGCTCCGCGTGGCTTCGTCGCGCTTGCGAACCTTCTCTCCTGTCGCCACCAACTCGCGACGGGCGCGCTCCGCGAAGGCTTCAGCGCCCATCTCGACGAACGCCTCGTGTGCCGTACGGAGTTGTTCGCGCGCGTCGATCCGACGGTTTGCTCGGCGGAGCCACTCTCCGTAGAGGAGCCGGCTTCGGGCGAGCTCTGGTCGGAGCGGCGTGCGTGCGAGGCACGCGATCGACTCGCCGTACCAGTGCTCGGCGGTCCCGCTGTCACTCACCAAAGCTCGTCCGCGTGCAGCGATGCCGGCAGCCCAATCCGAACCCGTGATCGCCGTCATCGCCGACAGACGCTCCATTGCATCCTCTGCGAGTGTCGACTTGCCGATTCGCGTCGCGGCTTCGATCAGCTCCGGGAGCGCCACTTGTGGCCCGAGGACCATATAGGTCTCTTCACAAGCCTTCTCAGCCGCGGCCACGGCGTCCTCGTACTGCCCGAGACCGTTGTACAGAACCGCGGTCGACCATTCCGCGATTTGAACGGGCCAGCCCTCGCCGTGGGCGACCGCATCGGCGACGGTCATCGACACGAGCGGTATCGTCTCCGATGGTCGACCGCGATACGCCGAGAGGAACATGTCGTGGGAGGTGGCCAACTGCGTTCCGGTCACCGCGTTGACCGCTCTGCGCTCGTCGGCGAGCGCAGACGCTGCCCGAAAGTCACCGCACCATGTGAGGGCCGCGCCGCGCCCGCCCAATGCAGTCGAGAGCAGCGAGAGCGCGCCTGCCTCCCGCGCTGCCTCGACCTGCCGACTGCTCAGCACCAGGTAGCTGTCGATGTCCCACAAGGCAATCGATGCCGTTTGGACGAGTTGGTCCCACTGCAGAAGGTCGTCGACGGCTACCGCGCTATTGGCAAACGCGTCCACCGCGCGTCGCAGGTTTGACGCGGCCCGCGCCCGACGGTCGAGGACCAACGCGATCAGACCGTCGAGTAAGAGGTCGCAAGGCCTCACCGGGTCCGGTGCGCCGGTTGATCGCGCGGCCCGAGAGACGTCGACCAGGTGGCCGCCGGGTTGAGCGAGCGGACCTGCGTATGTCGATGCGACCCACGCGTGGAGATAGGTCTCCCTGGCGAGCGCGACATTCAACGGCTCGAGCCGTTTCGCCGCATTGAGCAGCGCCACTGGCGCCTCGGGTCCTGGGCTCGCTGCCCAGTGGATCTGTCCTCTGAGCTGTTCGGCGCGGGCGAGCTGCAGGTCATCGACGGTGTCAGCCTCGACCTGTGCGAGCAGGCCGAGCGCGACGTCGTACGCACCGGCCTGCAGGTTGGCGTCGGCGGCGGCCAACGCGCGCGCTGCGCGCCGCGCTGGCTCTACGGTCAGGGCAACCGAATGCTGAAGCAATGTTGCCGCCGCGGGGAGCCCAGCGCGGGCCTTCGCCCGGCTCGCGGTTCGCTCCAGCTCGGCCGCCGCTTCTTCGTCGGGTCCGACGGCGGCTATTGCGAGGTGCCATGCGCGGCGATCGGGATCGATTTCACGATCTGTTGCTCCGGCGAGCGCCAGGTGAGCTGCACGCCGATCGTCTTGGGACGCAGCCGTGTACGCCGCGGATCGCACGAGTGGGTGGTGAAAACGCACAGACGAACCGATCTCGAGCAGTTGCGCGTCGCCGGCCGAGGTCGCAGCGTCAGGTCCGACGTTCAGCGTCCGCGCCGCGCGCCAAAGCAGGCTTGCGTCCCCTGTCGGATCCGCGGCAGCCAGCAGCATCAACTGCCGTGTCGAAGCCGGAAGCGCGTTGATCCGCCGTCGATAGTCCTCCTCGATTTGATCGGCGACGGTTGCCGCGGTTGGGACACCGAAACCGCCGGTGAGTTCGGCGCGCGTCATTGCCTTAGGGAATTCGAGCAGACCCAATGGATTACCGCCCGTCTCGGCGACGATCCGATCTCGCACTTGCTCATC
>CAWDJA010000010.1:0-15744 GCA_963802485.1 uncultured Actinomycetota bacterium | reverse complement strand
AGAGCCCCCGCGGAGCGGATCAGGCGTGCAACGCCTGCAACTCACGTCCTGAGCGGTACGTAATCGAGCTCGAGGAAGTCTTCGACTTCGGGGGCCCAGCGGTCGCGGACGAAGGCGACGTGGATGGGGTGCGTGTTGTAGGCGTCGTAGGCGGACTGGTCGGCGAACTCCATCGAGAAGCCGAACGAGAAGGAGTTCTTCGGGCTCACCTGGTCGAATTGCTCGAAGCGTTCGACGCCGGGGATGGCGGCCAGTGCGGTGGCGGCATCGAGGAAGGAGCGCTCCTCGGTGGAGCCGGAGTGGTGGCGCAGTCGGAAGGCGACGGTGTGTTGGATCATGGCCTCACTGTAGGGGCGGCCGATTCTCGGGGCGGGTTGTACATGAACTCAATGCGGATGCCGTTGTCGTCCTCGACGAATGACGCGTAGTAGCGGTCGTTGAACCGCGGGTACAGCTTGGGCTCTCTCACTGCCGTCCACCCCGCGCCGATCGCGATCGCATGCAGGCGATCGACCTCCGCGCGTGAATCGACGGCGAAGGCGAGGTGCTGCCAACCGACCTTTCCGTGCCGGTGCGGTCCGCTGCCCGCCTCACGGGCGGGGCGGAGGATGAGCTCCTCCTCGCCTTTGTACCAGGACACGCCGTTGTCGGCATCGAGTCGCGTGCAGCCGAGCGCCTGCATCACCGGATCGAACTGTGCGATCGAGCGAGGCAGGTCGTCGACGGTGATTCCGAGGTGGTCGAAAAGGGGCACCGGGACATCCTATGGGGGAGCTGTTCGGCCCGGCGCGGGCGCGTTCGGAAGGTCACAGGAGCGCGTCGGGAAGCACACTGCGACCGGGCTACTCGACGAGCTTGCCCGCCGTCGACACTTCGCGCATGAGCGCCGCGATCTCCTCGGGGATCGGTGGGATCTCCTCGCGCGTCACACCGGTGGAGGGCGACCAGACCAGGTTCACCTGCAGCGACTCGTCGAGTTCGGGGTAGTCGCTTCGGTTGTGGCATCCGCGGGTCTCGCGTCGTTCGAGCGCGGCCTCGAGGGTGGCGCGAGCGGCCAGCGCGGCCGACTTGAGGTCGAAGGCGTGCGCGAGGTCCTGGTAGCCGGCGATGTCGGGGTGCACGCCGATGTCGCCGATGCGGGCCTCGATCGCGTCGAGCTCGGCGAGCCCGGCGAGGAGGCCGTCTTCGTCGCGCACCACTCCGGCGTGCTCGGTCATGGTGTCGCGGATGGCGCGCTGCAGGGCGCGCACGTTCTCCGAACCATCCGACGACAGAAGCGATGCGATCTCGTCGCGCGCGGTCTGCACTGCGGACGCCGAGCGCTGCTGCGCTGAGAGTGCGCGCGAGTAGTCGATCGCGGCCTGTCCCACGATGCGTCCGAAGACGAGCAGCTCGATGAGCGAGTTGCCGCCCAGGCGGTTGGCGCCGTGCAGCCCAGAGGATGCCTCGCCGATGGCGTAGAGCCCCGGGACATCCGTGCCGTGGTCGTCGGGTCGCACCCACACGCCGCCCATCGAATAGTGCGCGGTCGGCGCGATCTCGATCGGCTCCTTCGTGATGTCGAGCATCTGCAGCTCGAGCATGGTCTGGTAGACGCGGGGGAGCCGGGTCATGATCGTCTCGCGGGGAAGGTGCGAGACATCCAGCCAGACACCGCCGTTGGGGGTGCCGCGGCCCTCCTTGATCTCGGTGTAGCAGGCCAGGGCCACGCGGTCGCGCGTCGAGAGCTCGAGTCGCTCGGGGTCGTACTTCGCCATGAAGCGCTCGCCCAGGCCGTTGGTGAGGATGCCGCCCTCACCTCGGGCGGCCTCGCTGATCAGGGTGCCGGCCGCGTTCTCGGGCTCGATGATGCCCGACGGGTGGAACTGCACGAGCTCGGGGTCGCGCAGCCGTCCGCCGGCCTCGACGGCGAGCCGGAACGAGTCGCCCGTGTTCTCGTCGCGCCGCGACGAGGTGCGCCGCCAGATGCGGTTGTGGCCGCCGGCGGCGAGGATGACCGCGTCGGCGTGGATGAGGTAGCGGGTGCCGTCGTCGAGGTCGAATCCGTAGGCCCCGAAGACCGCACCGTCGTCGTTGACGAGGATGCGCGTGACGTAGACCGTGTCGAGGATCGGCACGTTCAGCTGTGCGGCCCGGTTGATCAGCGTGCGCTGGATCTCGAGCCCGGTGTAGTCGCCCGCGAACGCCGTGCGACGGTAGGTGTGGGCGCCGAAGAAGCGCTGCGAGATGCGGCCGTCCTCTTCGCGGGCGAACGGCATGCCGTAGCGCTCGAGGTCTTCGATGCCGCGGGCCGCGCCCGAGGTGACGATCTCGACCGTGTGCGGGTTGGCGAGCAGGTAGCTCTCCTTCAGCGTGTCGGCGGCGTGCTGCTGCCAGCTGTCGTCGGCATCCATCGTGGCGAGCGCCGCGTTGATGCCGCCGGCCGCGAGCGAGGTGTGGGCGTCGGACTTGGGGCGCTTGCCCAGGGCGAGGACGTCGACTCCCGCCTCGGCGAGCTCGATGGCGGCGCGCAGGCCCGATCCGCCCGTGCCGATCACGAGGACGGTCGTCGAGATCTGGCGCTCTGAAGTGGTGCTGCCTGAGGTGCTCATGGCGTCAACGCTAGGCAAGGCTGTCCGATTACTCCAATGCATATAGATTGTCGAAACGATACGCGTAGGCTATCGATATGAACCTCGAGCAACTGCGCAGCTTCGTGGAAGTGGCCCGGTTCGGCAACTTCACCCGTGCCGCCGAGGAGCTGTACCTCGCCCAGCCATCGCTGAGCCGTCAGATCGCCGCGCTCGAGCAGGACCTCGGCGCCGAGCTGTTCCACCGCGCTCGCGGCGGCAGCACGCTGACGGTCGCGGGCGAGTCGCTGCTGCCGCTCGCGCGCCGCATGCTCGCCGACGCCGAATCGGTCAGGCGCGAACTCGCCGAACTCGCGGGCCTCGAGCGCGGCCGGGTGCGGCTCGGCGCAACCCCCACCCTGTGCATCAGTCTTGTCGCCGAGGTGCTCAGCATGTTCCACGCGGAGCATCCGGCCATCGAACTGCACCTCTCGGAACAGGGGTCGCGCCGACTGCTCGACGAACTCGCCGGCGGCGAGCTCGACCTCGCCCTGATCACCACGTCGGATGCCACGACCGCCGAGCGATTCACCGTGACCCCACTGCTCGTCGAGGAGCTCGTGGTGATCTCGTCGGCCGCCGCACCGCCGGTCACCACCCGCAACACCATCGGGCTCGAGGAGGTCGCGCGTCTGCCGCAGATCGTCTTCAGTTCGAGCTACGACCTGCGCAGCGCGACGGATGCCGCCTTCCGCGCGGCGGATCTCACGCCCGAGGTGGTGCTCGAGGGGGCGGAGATGGATGCGGTGCTGCGGTTCGTCGAGCGCGGACTCGGCGTCGCGATCGTCCCGGCGATGGTGCTCATCGATCGCCCCGGACTGCGATCGGTCCGACTCGACGGGCCGACGCTCTCACGCACGATCAGTCTCGCCCGCCCGGCGGACGTCACGCCGACCGCGGCGGTCGAGGTCATGCGGCACACGATCACCGCCGAGCGCCACGGCGTTCGCGGCACGAGCGGGGGCGACCATGCGGCTCGCCGGTGCGAGCGACTGACGCCCGCACGGCGTCAGCCGTGTGCCACGGCCAGCGCCTCACGCTGCACGAGGTACTCCCGCCAAGTGCGCGTTCCCCGGGGGGCGCCGTCGCCCGCCAGGTTGTCGCCCGCTCGGTACGCACGCCCGACCGCGCCGGGCAGGCGAATCGGCAGGGCGCGGCGCCGCCGACCACCCATCACGTCCGTGAGCGTCGCCACGAGCTGCGGGATGTCGAGCACTTCCGGCCCGGCCAGGTCGGCGACCCGGCCGGTGGGCGCGCCGAGCGCGAGCTCCGCGAGCCCCGCCGCGACCTCGTCGGCGTGCACCGGCTCGAAGCGCAGGCCACCGGGAACCGGGAGCAGCGGCATCCGTGCCATGCCCCGTGCGATCGGGAGCACGAAGTCGTGGAGCTGTGCCGCTCGGAGCACCGACCAGGGCACGCCCGAGCCTGCGATCACGCGCTCGGCTTCCGCCTTCGCCCGGAAATACCCGATGGGCATCCGGTCGGCGCCGATCACCGAGATCAGCACGAGGTGTCGTACACCGGCATCGCGGGCGACCGCCGCAAGGTTGCGCGCGGCGACGTCGTCGCCCTTCGCCCCGCCCGCGAGATGCAGCACGACGTCGACGCCCGCGAGCGCCGCGGCCACTCCGCTGCCGGCGACGGTGTCGCCTTGGACATGCTGGATGCCTGGCTCATCCTCGCGAGGATGCCGGGATAGGATCCGGACGTCGCGGCCGGCCTCACGCAGCAGCGGCACCACGCGGCTCCCGATGTTGCCGGTGCCGCCCGTCACGAGCACAGGTGCGTTCATGATCGTTCCTCTCATGTCACATCCGAGGGCGTTGCCTCGTCGATATCCCGACGAGCCGACTCGAGGAGATGTGACATGACGGACCGAAGAATGCTCGCTCGGCGGTTCGAGACCGAGCGGCCGCGACTGCGCGCGATCGCCACGCGGCTGCTCGGCTCAGCCGTCGATGCGGATGACGCCGTGCAGGAGACCTGGCTCCGCCTCGAACGAGCGGATGTCGCGGACATCGAGAACCTCGAGGCGTGGCTCACCACCGTCGTCTCGCGCATCAGCCTCGACATGCTGCGCGCGCCACGGCGGAAGCGAGAGCATTCGTGGCAGGTCGAACCCTGGCGGGACGAGCCGATCGCCGCGGAAGCGGACCCCGCCGACCTCGTCGCCCAGAGCGATCAGGTGAGCGTCGCCCTGCTCGTACTGCTCGAGACGCTCAGCCCGGCGGAGCGCATCGCGCTCGTGCTGCATGACGTCTTCGGCCAGTCGTTCGATGAGATCGCCGACGTGCTCGAACGCTCGCCCGCGGCGGCACGGCAGCTCGCGTCCCGGGCGCGCAGACGGGTGCGCGGTGCGGAGGAACCGGCGCGACCCGACCGTGAACGCGGTCGGCGGATCGTGACCGCGTGGCTCGCCGCCGCTCGCGACGGCGACATCCCGGCGCTGCTCGAGCTCCTCGACGACGGCGCGGTACTCCGAGCGGATTACGGCACGTCGACCCAAGTCGTCGATGGCGCGAGCGCGATCGCCGAGCAGGCCGTGCTGTCGGGTCGCCTGGCCGCGCACTCGACGCCGATCCTCATCGACGGCCGGCCGGGCGTCGCCGCCGTCATGCGGGGGAGCGTCGCGTCGATCATGGCGTTCGACATCGAGGGCGACCGGATCGTCGGGCTCGAGGTGCTCGCAGATCCGAAGCGACTCGAGGAACTCGGCGTGCTCCAGGTCGTCGGCGCCGATCGTGACTGAGCGCATCAGCGGAGGGATGCGCTGCTCCGGTGCCTCGGTGTAGGAGCGAGGGCTCGCCGTGATCGTCCTCCAGCAGGGCCATCGCAGTTCATCGACCGAGCCGAGCGGAAGCGAACCGCGTTACCGTCGATGGATGGGCAGAACAGATCTGGCAAGCCTTCTCATACATGTGCCGCGGGACGCCGTGTTCACCGCCCTGACCAGCAGTGACGCATTGCTGACGTGGCTGCCGCCGAAGGGCATGCGGGGCAGGTTCGAACGGTTCGACATGCGCAGCGGCGGCGGCTATCGCCTCGTCCTGACGTATGACGACGTCGCAAACGCCCCCGGCAAGTCCTCGGCGGATTCGGACGTGGCGGAGGTCCGGATCGCGCAGATCGATCCGGGCGAGCGCGTGGTGCAGGAGATCGAGTTCGAGGCCGATGACCCTTCCCTTCAGGGCATCATGCTCATGGAGTGGCGCGTCCGCAGCGTCGACGAGGGGACCATCGTAGAGATCGTGGCGAGGAACGTCCCCGACGGGATTCGTGCCCGCGACCACGCAGAGGGGATCACGTCCTCGCTCGCGAACCTGTCCGCCTATCTCGAGCCGTGAGCACGACGAGCAGCTCGCTCAGTCATTCGTCGAGCCCGCAGCCGCCGCCTGCGCGGCCGCCGCGGCTCGCTCCACCCACTTCGGCGTCTCGCCGTACCGCTGGAAGGACACGAGCAGACCCGCCGCGCTGGCTTCGATGAGCTGGGTGAGCCGTCGTTCACGCGTGGACTCCTGCTTGGCGGAGAGCACCCAGTGCGTGACCTGGCGACGGTAGGTGGACGTCGCGCTCTCCCAGAATGCGGATGCCGCGGCATCCGCTGCCAGCCGTGCCGCCGCCTCGGGCGGCAGCCCGCTGTTCGGGATTCTCGTGGGAGTACACGCCCGACCGGTCCTCGCGCCGCCGCTCGAACGCGGCGATTCCGGCGGGGTGCATGCGACCCTCGGCGGTGAGCTTCTCGACGAGCGCGATGTTCACGCTCGACCAGATGCTCGCGGGCTTGCGGGGTGTCCATCGCTGGCGGCGCGAATCGTCGTCGATGCGCTGGGACACCGAGTCGATCCATCCGAAGCACAGCGCCTCGGGCACGGCCTGCTCCCACGTCAGCCCACGATCGGGGACGTGCCTCTTGTAGAGGCCCATCCACAGCTCGGTCTCGGAGGCGTGGTTCTCCTCGAGCCAGGCGCGGAACTCCCCGGGCCCCGAGAAGAAGACGGCGGGCCGCTCGGGTGTGCCGCCGGGAGTGCCGATCCTCGTGGTCATGACTCGAGTCTGCCAGCGCCCACCGACCGTGATCCCAGTTGGTGCACACTGGTCGAGTGCAGCAGGATCGAGCGGATGCCGCAGGGGACGCCGAGCGGATGCCGCGTGCGTCCCGCGGCGGCGAATCAGCCCGGGTGACCACATTCGAGTTGTTCTTCGACCTCGTGTACGTCTTCGCGTTCACGCAGGTGAGCGGGCTCATGGCCGACACGCACAGCGCGCTCGGGGTGCTGCAGGCGCTCGTCGTGCTCGGCCTGCTGTGGTGGGTGTGGTGCTCCTACAGCTGGCTGGGCAACCAGGCGCCCGCCGACCGTGGCGTCGTGCAGGCCGGGATGGGCATCGCGATGATCGCGGTGTTCATCGTCGCCCTGGCGATCCCCGAGGCCTACGACGACCTTCCGGGAGGATGGTACGCGCCGCTGGTCGTCGCGCTTGGCGTACCTGTTCGTTCGCCTCGTGCACGCGACCCTCTACGTCCTCGTCGCCGGCGACGACCGTGCGCTCCGGCGCCAGGTGCTCGGCACGCAGGTGGTCGCGTTGGTTCCGTCGGCGACCGCCCTGATCGTCGGTGCGTTGATCGGTGGCCCGGCGCAGACGTGGATCTGGCTCGCGGCGTTCGTCTGGGACGTCATCTTCACCTACGTGAGTTCGCGCGGCGGCGGGGGCTGGCGACTGCACTCGCCCGTGCACTGGGCGGAGCGGTACGGGCTCATCGTGATCCTGGCGCTCGGCGAGTCGATCGTCGCGATCGGGGTCGGGGTCGCACGGGAGCCGATCGACGGGCCGATCGTGCTCGGCGTCACCCTCTCGGTGACCCTCTCGATCCTGCTGTGGCGTGCGTACTTCACGCGTATCGCCCCGGCCGGCGAGCACGCCCTGCGACGCCGCACGGGCGCAAGACGAGTCGTGTTCGCCCGCGACGCGTACACGTACGTGCACTTCGCCATCGTCGCCGGCGTGATCCTCGCCGCTCTCGGGGTGGAGGAGGCGATGGCGCACATCGCGGATCCCGAGGCGTTCGGCTCGTTCGGGGCATCCGCCCTCGGAGCGGGTCTCGCCCTCTACGCGGCGGCCACCGCGGCGTTCGGCCGGATGGCGGGCCTGCCCTGGCCGGTCCTGCGCATCGGTGCGGCGATCGCGTTCGCCGCAGCGATCCCGCTGCTCGCCGTCGTCGCCCGGTGTGGGCGCTGGTGATCGTGGTCGCGCTGCTCGCCGCGATGCTCGTGCTCGAGGGCCTCCGACCGGCATCCGATCGCTATGCGGCTGGCGGCGCGGTGGGTAGTCTGTAGGGGCGGGTCGGCGAGCGGATCTCGGATGAGATGGCAACGGTCGACCCGGCGGGCAACCCGTGAACCAATGCCCGAACGGAGCACCCACCGATGTCTTGGGATGACGATTCCGACGCCGACGAGTTCGGCGAGCGTCGCCCAGCCCGGGAGAAGGCACCCACCACGGGGTCGCAGGTCGCACGCCGAATCGCGGGATATGCGGGCGTCGTGGCCGGGGTCGTGGCACTGGTGGCCGGAGCGGTCCTCGCGGTGAACGCGGTCGGGCTCGCGGCGAAGCCCGGCGGGTTCGGGGCGCCGCCGGCGAAGCCGGCGAACGTGGCGCTGCCGCCGCTCGTCTCGCCGACCGAGCAGGCCGACGATGCAGAGGCCGAAGGCGGGGGCGGGGGCGAGGGCGGCGCGACGCAGGATTCCGCGGTGGTGTCGGGCTCCGGCGTGTCGCCGATGTCCCAGATCGATCCCGAGTGGATGACGCGGGTCGCCGGGGCCACGGGGATTCCCGTGCGCGCGCTCTCCGCGTACGCGTTCGCGCACATCTCCCTCACCGCGGAGGATCCCCAGTGCGGCCTCGACTGGACCACGATCGCCGCCATCGGCGCGATCGAGTCGGGTCATGGCAGCCACGGCGACACGGTGCTCGATGCGAATGGGTACGCCCAGCCGGCGATCATCGGACGGGCACTCGACGGCGACGGCGTGGCCAGGATCACGGACACCGACGACGGGGTCTTCGACGGTGACGCCACGTGGGACCGCGCGGTCGGACCCATGCAGTTCATCCCATCGACCTGGGACAGGTGGGGGAGCGACGCGAACGGCGACGGCCTCGCGGACCCGAACCAGATCGACGACGCCGCTCACTCTGCTGCCCTGTACCTGTGCGCGTCGGGGCCGATGACGAGCCCCGAAGGGTGGCGGGCGGCGGTGTTCTCGTACAACCACGACAACGACTACGTCGACAAGGTCGCGAGGGTCGCCAACGAGTTCGCGGCAGCAGCCGGATAGGGCCCTGCAGGCGGGAACTGCGCGGGCCGCCTCCCACTACTGCTCGAGTGGCACGCCCAGCAGCCCCGTCGGTCGGCGGGGCTGCTTCGCATCGGTCGGACGTACGATGGCAGGGTCACGCCCGATCGCCAGACGGGAGGCGCCATGGTCCAGGTCCGCGTCCTCGGCGTTGCGCTCGATGCTGCCGGCCAGCACATCGTGCTGCTGAAGCCGCTGCTCGTCGAGCCCGGCGAGGGACGCGTGCTTCCGGTCTGGATCGGCGGCCAGGAGGCGACGTCCATCCTCATCGCCGTCGAAGGCCAGCAGGCACCACGGCCGCTGTCGCATGACCTCATCACGACCCTGTTCGCCGCCGTCGGAGCGAGGGTCGAGCGGGTGGACGTGACGCGTATCGAGGAGGGCACCTTCTATGCGGAGCTCACCCTCTCCACGCCGTCGGGCCCGCAGGTGATCGATTCGCGACCGTCGGACGCCATCGCGCTCGCACTCCGGGCCGACGCGCCGATCTGGGTCGCCGACGATGTCATCGACGAGGCGGGGATCCCCGCCGAGATGGTGGACATCGCCGATGACGAGGCCGAGAAGGTCGACGAGTTCAAGCGGTTCCTCGACGACGTCGACCCCGAGGACTTCCAGGGCTGACGCAGGCGGGTGGTCGCATCGGGTCCGGCGGACTAGCGTGGGGGCGTGTCCGTTTCCGCGACTGACGCACGAACCGCTCACGCCGCCGGCGTGGAGCGCCTGCTCGAGAGCTATCGCGCGGTGCCCGCGACGGCTCCGGTGCGGCTCGGCAAGCCCACCTCGAACCTGTTCCGTTCGCGCGCCGAGACGGATGCCCGCGGCCTGGACACCTCGGGGCTGACGCATGTCATCGCGGTCGACCCGGAGGCGCGGACGGCCGACGTGGCGGGCATGTGCACCTACGAGGACCTCGTCGCCGCGACGTTGCCGCACGGACTGGCGCCGCTGGTGGTGCCGCAGCTGAAGACCATCACCCTCGGCGGCGCGGTGACCGGTCTCGGCATCGAGTCGACGTCGTTCCGCAACGGGCTGCCGCACGAGTCGGTGTTGGAGATGGACATCCTGACCGGCGCCGGAGAGGTGCTCACGGCATCGCCCTCCGAGCACACCGACCTGTTCCGCGCCTTCCCGAACTCGTACGGGACCCTCGGCTATGCGGTGCGCCTGCGCATCGAACTGGAGCCGGTGCAGCCGTTCGTCGCGCTCACGCACGTGCGGTTCCACGCGCTCGCCGACCTCGTCGCCGCGACGGACCGCATCGTCGAGACCGGCAGCCTCGACGGGGTCCCGGTCGACTACCTCGATGGGGTCGTGTTCAGCGCCGACGAGAGCTACCTGTGCCTGGGCGCGCAGACCACGGCATCCGGACCGGTCAGCGACTACACCCGCCAGCAGATCTACTACCGCTCGATCCAGCACGACGACGGCGCGAAGGACGACCGCCTCACCATCCATGACTACCTGTGGCGGTGGGACGCCGACTGGTTCTGGTGCTCGGAGGCGTTCGGCGCGCAGCATCCGCTCGTCCGCCGCCTCTGGCCGCGGCGGTACCGCCGCAGCAGCTCGTACTGGCAGCTCATGAAGCTCGAACGGCGGTTCGACATCGGCGATCGCCTCGAGAAGCTCCACGGCCGCCCGCCCCGCGAACGCGTGATCCAGGACGTCGAGGTGCCGATCGAGCGGTGCGCGGAGTTCCTGGAGTGGTTCCTCGGGAACGTGCCGATCCAGCCGGTCTGGCTGTGCCCGCTGCGCCTGCGCGACGACGTCGGCTGGCCGCTCTACCCGCTCCGGCCGCAGCGCACGTACGTGAACGTCGGCTTCTGGTCGACGGTGCCGGTCGGAGCGACCGAGGGGGAGACCAATCGGCGCATCGAGCGGAAGGTCGCCGAGCTCGATGGCCACAAGTCGCTGTACTCCGATGCGTTCTACTCCCGCGCGGAGTTCGACGAGCTCTACGGCGGCGAGGCCTACCGGGCCGCGAAGGAGCGGTACGACCCGGATTCACGACTCCTCGACCTCTATGCGAAGGCGGTGCGACGACGATGACCACGATCAAGGGCGATGCGGCGAAGACGGCGGAGGGGCCGGAGGACGGCGTGCCGGGTGGGGCGGATGCCGCACGCGAGCCCGACACGGCACGCAAGCTCACGCTCGCCGAGATCCTCGAGATCTTCGCCGGCGGGCGGCTGCCGCTGCGATTCACCGCCTACGACGGCAGCTCGGCCGGGCCGCCCGATGCCGCGCTCGGCATCGAGTTGAAGGCGCCGCGCGGCACCACCTACCTCGCCACGGCTCGCGGCGACCTCGGCCTGGCGCGCGCCTACATCGCCGGCGACCTCGACATCCACGGGGTGCACCCCGGAGACCCGTACGAGCTGCTCAAAGCCCTCGCCGACGAGCTCGTGTTCCGGATGCCGTCGCCGCGGGTCATGGCGCAGGTCTTCCGCTCGATCGGGGTGGAGCACCTGCGCCCGATCGCGCCCCCGCCCGAGGAGGTGCCGCCGCGGTGGCGCCGCGTCGCCGAAGGACTCCGGCACAGCAAGTCCAGGGACGCCGAGGCGATCCACCACCACTACGACGTCTCGAACACGTTCTACGAGTGGGTGCTCGGACCCTCGATGACGTACACCTGCGCGTGCTACCCGCGGCCCGACGCGTCGCTCGACGAGGCGCAGGAGAACAAGTACCGGCTCGTGTTCGACAAGCTGCGACTGAAGCCCGGCGACCGGCTGCTCGACGTCGGGTGCGGCTGGGGCGGCATGGTGCGCTACGCCGCCCGGCGCGGCGTCCGCGCCCTCGGCGTGACGCTGTCGCAGGAGCAGACGACGTGGGCGCAGCGCGCGATCGCCGACGAGGGCCTCACCGACCTGGCCGAGGTGCGCTTCGGCGACTACCGCGACATCCGGGAGGCCGGCTTCGACGCGGTGTCGTCGATCGGGCTCCTCGAGCACATCGGGGTGCGCAACTACCCGTCGTACTTCCGCTTCCTGCAGTCGCGGCTGCGCGTCGGCGGCCTGCTGCTCAACCACTGCATCACCCGGCCCGACAACACGTCGCGTCCGTCGACCCGTGGATTCATCGACCGGTACGTGTTCCCCGACGGGGAGCTCACCGGCTCGGGCCGCATCATCACCGAGGCGCAGGACGTGGGCCTGGAGGTGCTGCACGAGGAGAACCTCAGGCCCCACTACGCCCTGACGCTGCGGGACTGGTGCGCCAACCTCGTCGAGCACTGGGACGAGGCGGTCGCCGAGGTCGGGCTTCCGACCGCGAAGGTGTGGGGCCTGTACATGGCCGGCTCGCGGCTCGCGTTCGAGGCCGGCGGGATCCAGCTGCACCAGGTCCTCGCGGTGAGGCCCGACGACCGGGGCGGCGCCGTCGACCTGCCGCTGCGGCCCTGGTGGACGCCCTGAAGATCCGTCCTCGGAGGAGCTCGGTTCATCGCAGCTGACAGGCCGCGGTTCGACCCCGCCCGCGGAGACCGGGAAGAATGGCCGACATGGATGCCGCCCTCCCCGCCCTGACCGAGATGCCGTCGCCGCAGTACGTGATGTCGGCCGAGGGGCGTCGCATCGCGACGTACCTGTGGGGCGACGAGGACGCGCCGGTGGTGCTGTGCGTGCACGGGTTCGCGTCGAGCTGCCGCGACAACTGGGTGAACACGGGGTGGGTGCGCGACCTCACCCGCGCGGGATTCCGCGTGCTCGGCGTCGACCAGCTCGGGCACGGCGCGAGCGACAAGCCGCACGACGCCGCGGCGTACGGCATGGACGCCCTCGTCGGCGACCTCATCACGGTGCTCGACACCTACCTGCTCGACACCGTGCGCTATGCCGGCTACTCGCTCGGCGCCCGGGTCGGCTGGCAGCTCGCGGTGCAGGCGCCCGAGCACGTCGAGCGTGCGGTGCTCGGCGGCATCCCCGACGGCCGCCCGCTCGCGCGACTGCAGATCGAGCAGGCGCGGGCCTACGCCGAGCACGGAACGCCGGTCGAGGACCAGGTGACCCGGAACTACGTGACGCTCGCCGAACGGGTCGCGGGCAACGACCTCGGCGCGCTCGTCGCGCTCGCCGAGGGCATGCGCCTGGGTGACGCCGACCCCGATCCGGCGCATCCGCCGATGCAGCGGATCCTGTTCGCCACCGGCAGCGAGGACGCGATCCTCGAGCGGTCGAAAGTGCTGGCGGATGCCACGCCGAACGGCACCTTCGTCGAGCTGCCCGGCCGGCACCACTTCAACGCGCCGGGGTCGCGCGTGTTCCGCAAGGCCGGGGTGGAGTTCCTCGCCGGCTGACGTCGCGGTGAGTGCTGCCATGGCGGCCGACCCGCGAGACACTGGGATCCAACGCCAGGTTCACGCGAGGAGCAACGATGGAGTTCAACAGCGTCGGCACGACCGGCATCACGGTGTCCGATCTCTGCGTGGGTACGAGCCCGCTCGGCGGGATGCCGCAGACCTACGGCTACAGCGTCGAGGAGGCTCGTGCGGTCTCCACGGTCGAGGCGGTGTTCGAGACCGCGATCGACTTCATGGACACGTCGAACGAGTACGGCAAGGGCGAGAGCGAACGCCGCATCGGCTCGGTGATCTCGGCCATGGGCGGACTCCCCGACGGATTCGTGATGGCCACCAAAGCGGATCCCGACGGCCGGGACTTCTCGGCCGAGCGCGTGCGGCGATCGTTCGAGGAGAGCCGGGAGCGGCTGGGACTCGAGCGCTTCGACATCTTCCACCTGCACGACCCCGAGCGGTTCTCGTTCGAGGAGATCACCGCCCCGGGCGGGGCGCTCGAGGGCATGCAGCAACTCAAGGAGGAGGGCCTGGTCACCGCGATCGGCGTCGCCGGCGGCGACCTCGAGGCGATGGATCGGTACGTCGACCTCGGCGTGTTCGACGTGCTGCTCAACCACAACCGGTTCACGCTGCTCGACCAGTCGGCGAGCGCGCTCATGACCAAGGCCGTCGAGCTGGGCATGACCTACCTCAACGCCGCCCCGTACGCCAGCGGCCTGCTCGCGAAGCCGCTCGAGCACGCGCCGCGATACCAGTACCGCGAGCCCGATCCGGCGGTGATCGAGCGCACCGAGCGCCTTCGGGCGCTGTGCGACTCCCACGGCGTCGAGCTGGCCGCCGTCGCACTGCAGTTCTCGACCCGGGACCCGCGGGTCACGTCCACGATCGTGGGGGTGTCGCACCCCGATCGGGTGCGCGAGCTGGTGGCCAACCGCGAGGCCGACATCCCCGACCAACTGTGGGTTGACCTCGCCGAGCTGATCTCGCCGAGCTGATGCCGCAGCACTGAATCGGGGAGCGACTCAGCGCACTCGCAACCCTCCACGCCATCCGGGGCCCAAGCGGACCTGCGACGCCGCGATCCGACCGGTGCGGGCGAACTCGCCCCACGCCGCACGCAGCGGTGCGCCCGCCTCGACGAGCGACTCGGCACCGCGGGGGCCAGGAGTCGCGCAGGAGCCCACGCCGCGGCGTTCGGGAAGAGCAGTGCGAGCTCGATCGCGTGGGCCGACCCGATGCTGCTGCCCTCGGGTCGTCCGTCGAACCGGGCGACCTGCACCCGCGCGCCCGATCTCGCGAGGAGTCGGGCGAACCGTCGGCCGCCCCAGGTGTAGACGGCGTCGGTCACCACGCGCACGAGTCCGAAGCGGATCGCCGGCCCGATCCCTCGCGTGGCGGTCAGTGACTTGAGCTTCGGCGCGAGCTCGAGGAAGAACGCGGCCTCCTCGGTCGTCGAGCAGACGAGCACGTCGAGTTCCGGCGCCTGCCGTCGCCAGCCTGCGGCGACCTCGCGCTCGGGTGGAAGCGGCGCGTGCCCGTACTGGGGGCTGAACGGCATACCCGAGCGCAACCCGAACCCGGCTGCGGCGCGGCCGGCCCGCGCCTGCGCGGCGAACAGGTCGTCGAGCGCCGCATCCGTGGCGAGCGGGCCGGCGGCACGACGCATCCGTTCCTGCAGTCGCCCACGTCGCTCCCTGATGCCGAACGGCCCGCTCTGCAGGATCGCCCGGGTGATCAGTCCGTCGGCTCCGGATGCCACGAGCAGGTGCGCGATCGCGTCGGCGCCCGCCGACTGCCCGAAGACCGTCACCCGCCCGGGGTCGCCGCCGAACCCGCCGATGCGCGAACGCACCCAGCGCAGCGCCTCGATGAGATCGAGCAGGCCGAGGTTCGCCGGACGCCCGCCCGGTTCGCCGTCGCCGAGGAACCCGAGCACGCCGAGCCGATAGGTCACGGTGACCACGATGACCCGCTGCTCGTGCACGAGTGCGGCCGGATCGTAGCCGCCGACGTCGCCCGCGCCCGACACGTAGGAGCCGCCGTGCACCCACACCATGACCGGGAGGGGTTCGCCGGTCCAGTCCGACGGGCGGGTGATCGAGAGTCGCAGGCAGTCCTCGTCGAACTCGACGCCGCGCATCGTGCCGCCGAAGAGCCCGTCGCTCGAGGCGGGGGGCTGGGGGCATCCGAGTCGCTGGTACTGCCGAGCGGATGCCTCGTGCGGGTCGGGATCGACCGGCACCGGTGGCGCGAAGCGATCGGCCCGGGCATAGCGGATGTTGCGAATCCGCGTGACCTGGCCGTCGTCGACGGCCGCGAACATGCCGAACGGCGTCTCGACGGCGGTCAGGTCGCCCGGCCACGAGTGCTCGCCCGGACGCGCGCCGTCATCGAGGTGCTCTGCGTTCACGGCGTGCTCGCTCATCCGATCCTCCTCCCGGGCTCCATCGTAGTTTCCGAGCCCGAGCTCGAGCCCGAGCCCGAC
>CAWDJA010000009.1:0-13388 GCA_963802485.1 uncultured Actinomycetota bacterium | reverse complement strand
GCGCCGTGGCGACGGTCGAGCACCGACGCATTAGCAGGCGTGGAGGGTGGCGGTCAACACCTGTGCGGGATGCGGGACACGCGTTCGGCAGGGGGTTGCGGCGACTCGTTGAAACGTGCAAAATGTGGAACGGTCTACTGTGTAGATCGGTCTACAAAATAGGGGACGTCGGACCGCACCATCGCCGCACGATCCACCTTCAACGGAGAGGGAGTACCCGATGCAGATCAGCCGGATGCACGACGGACCGAGGGTCCGAAGGGGCAGGCGCCTCGCGGCGCTGGTCACCGGTGCAGTCATCCTGTCGAGCGGCGTCCTCGCCGCGACCGCCATGCCGGCGGCGGCGGAGGACTGCTCGACCGTGCCGTGGATGGACACGTCGAAGTCCTCGGAGGAGCGGGCGGACGCCCTGCTCGACGCGAGCACCCAGCACCAGAAGTACCGTTGGCTGGTCGAGCAGCCGGCGAACGATCCGCAGCGCACGACGTGGAACGGAGGCGTCGTCTATCCCGTGCAGGTCGCCTGCACGCCGGTCGTCATCTACGCGAACGGTCCCGACGGCGTGTACACGAGGGCCGGCACCACCGCCTGGCCCGGGCCGATCGCCGTCGCCTCGACCTGGAACCTCGAACTCGGGGAGGAGAAGGCGGTCGCCCACGGCAGCGAGTCGTTCGACAGCCGCAGCGCCGTGGTGCTCGGCCCGGGCATCGCGAGCGGACGTACGCCGCTGTCGGGCCGCGGCTCCGAGTACTTCGGCGAGGACCCGCTGCTCTCCGGCCTGATGGCCGCCGCGAACGTGCGCGGCCTCGAGCACGGCAACCCCGACAAGCCGGTGGTCGCGAACCTCAAGCACTACGTCGCGAACGAGCAGGAGATCGACCGCCAGACGAGCTCGTCGAACGTCGAGGAGCGCGCGTTCCGGCAGGTGTACGACCTGCCCTACGAGATCGCCGTCAAGGAGAGCGACCCGGGCAGCGTCATGTGCTCGTACAACCAGGTCAACGGCGTCTACGCGTGCGAGAACCCCATCCTCACGACGAGCCTCGACCAGCAGATGGGCTTCGACGGCTACGTCATGAGCGACTTCGGTTCGGTGCACTCGACCGCGGCGTCGCTCGACGCGGGCCTCGACCAGGAGCTCAACCGTCCGATCTGGTACACGCCGGTGCGGCTCGACGCTGCGCTCGCCGCAGGTGAGATCACGCAGGACCAGATCGACCAGTCCGCATTCGACGTGGTGCACACCTACATCGAGAAGGGCCTGTTCGATCACCCGGTTCCCACGACGGCGATCACCGGCGTCTCGACGCCGGAGCACAAGGCCCTCGCACGCGAGCTCGCCGAGCAGAGCACGGTGCTGCTGAAGAACGACGGCGCCCTGCCGCTCGCCGACGACGCTCCGACCGTCGCCGTGATCGGCCAGACCGCGTCGTCCACGGCCACGAACGGCGTGAGCGCGAAGACCGGCTGCGCCTGGTACCTCGTGTTCGCGCGGAGCACGGCGCTCAACTGCGACGCCATCGTCGACCCGCTCACCAGCATCACCGAGCGGGTGGCCGAGGCCGGCGGCAGCGTGCTGTACGCCAACGGCGCCGACCCCGCGCAGGCGGCCGCCGTGGCGGCCCAGGCGGATGTCGCGATCGTCTTCGGTCACTACACGATGGGTGAGACGACCGACCTCGCCGACCTGCACCTCGATGCGAACGGCGACGCCCTGATCGAGGCGGTGGCCGCGGCATCCGATCGCACCGTCGCCGTGCTCAACGCCGGCAGCGCGGTCGAGATGCCGTGGATCGACGACGTCGAGGCGGTGCTGCACGCCTGGCACTCGGGCGAGCAGTTCGGCCCGGCGCTGGCCGGCCTGCTCTGGGGTGACGTGAACCCGTCCGCCAAGCTGCCGATGACCTTCCCGGTGTCGATCGCCGACACGCCCACCAACACGCCGGAGCAGTACCCCGGCGTGTTCTCCGACGGCTCGACGACCCGCCCCGCCGGCTCGACCGAGATCCGCCAGGTGGAGTACTCCGAGGGCCTGCAGGTCGGCTACAAGTGGTACGACGAGCAGGGCATCGAGCCGCTGTTCGAGTTCGGCCACGGCCTCTCGTACACGTCGTTCGAGTACTCCGACCTGAAGGTCGCGGTCGATCGGGACCGCACGGCGGAGCGCGCCACGGCGACGGTGTCGTTCACGGTGACGAACACGGGCGACCGTGACGGCACCGAGATCCCGCAGGTGTACCTCACGCTGCCGGATGTCGCGGAGGAGCCGGGCAAGCGCCTCGTCGGGTTCGATCGCATCGAGCTGGCGGCGGGCGAGAGCACGCGGGTCGAACTGGTGGTCGACTCGGCGGCGAGCAACCAGCCGTTCTCGATCTGGGACGTCGACGCCGACTCGTGGGTCGCGCCGAAGGGTCGCTACGAGATCGCGGTCGGGTCGTCGTCGCGTGACCTTCGCCTCAGCGACACGCTGCAGCTGAACATCACGATGCCGGCTGCGCAGGCCAACGGCCGCGGCTGACGCGGACCGTTCCGATGCCGGCGGGCGTTCGACCTTCTCCCGGGGGTCGGACGCCCGCCGTCCTGCGCGTCACCGTGCGCGCCCGGCGGTGCCGATCGTGCTCAGCGCTCCTCGGGGTCGGCGCCGCGCGCCGCGCGGCCCCCGTCGACCGGGATCACGGCGCCGGTGATGAAGGCCGCGGCATCCGAGAGCAGGAAGGCGACGGTTCGCGCGACGTCGTCGGGGTCGCCCGGGCGACCCAGCGGATGCAGCCGTCGCACCTGGGTCTCGAACGCGGCGCGGCTCGTGATGTCGAGGTCGGCGAGGTGGCGGGCGTAGCGCTCGGTGACGATCGAGCCGAGTGCGACGCAGTTGCAGCGGATGCCGCGGCTGCCGTAGTCGACGGCGATCGCGCGCGTCAGCCCCTCGATCGCGGCCTTCGCCGTGGCGTACGGCAGGGCGCCGCGCACCGCCCGCTGGGCCTGGTGCGACGAGACGTTGACGATGGCACCGGGCACGTCGGTGCGCAGGAACTCGCCGACCGCGGCCGCCGAGCCGGCGAGCACCGGCCGCAGGTTCGACGCGACGAGGTCCATGATCTCCGCGCCGCCCGCCTCGTGCAGCCACGCGTCGCGGAACACCGCCGCGTTGTTGACCCAGCCGCGCAGCTCGCCGAGCGAACGGGCGCGGTCGAGTGCGATGTTCGAGCACGTCGGGATCGCCGGCGTCGCCGACGATCGACGACGCCCGCGGCATCCGTGAGCCAGTCGGCCGGCCGCACGTCGACGACGACCACGGCCGACCGCTCGGCGAGCAGCAGCTCGGCGATCCGCCGGCCGACCCCGCCTGCGGCGCCGGTGACGACGTGGACGCGCTGCTGCACCGCCATGTCGTCATCGTAGGACGGGCACGCGTGCGCGGCATCCGCAGTGTGGACGACCGCCGGGCGAAATCATGGTTCGCGGGTGCGCTGCGAGCCGGAACTCCCTAGGCTGAACGCACGATCGGGCATGTCGCCGCTGTACCGCAATTCGCACCGGGAGGGGGCCGCGAGTGAACTGGTTCTACGAGGCGAGCCTCTGGATCACCCTGCCGCTGTTCGTCGGCGGCTTCGTGCTGGGCTCGTGCCTGATCGTCGTCGGGCTGCGTCCGGTGGTCCGCAAGATGGTGCAGAGCCCGGCGGAGTGGGATCGCGCCCTCGCCCATGTGATCGGCACGTTCGGCGTGTTCTTCGGCATCCTGCTCGCCCTCGTGGCCGTGTCGGTGTACGACAACTTCGCCGAGACCCGCCATGCCACGCTCGAGGAGGCCGCCCAGCTCACCGCGCTGTACCGCGGCACCACCGCGATGCCGGAGGCGGACGGCGAACCCGTGCGCGACACCATCGCCGAGTACCTGCACACCGTCGTGGACGAGGACTTCCCCGCCCAGAAGCGCGGCATCCTCCCCGAGGCGAGCGCCGTGCTGGTGGACGACATCGAGCGGCTGCTGCACGACTACGAGCCGGAGACCATCCCGGCGCAGGCGGAGTACATCCAGCTGCTGGCGACGTTCGACGACTTCGTCGAGGCCCGGCGCGAGCGCATCGATGCGGTCACCCTCGAACTGCCGCCCCTGTTCTGGCTCGTGATCTGGGTCGGCGCCGCGGTGAACGCCATCCTCATCGCGTTCATCCAGGTGAAGAGCCTGCGCCTGCACCTGATGGTCGCCGGCCTGCTCGCCCTGTTCGTCGGCCTGGTGATGTTCGTCACCGCCGACATGGACCATCCGTACCAGGGCTCGATCTCGGTCGGACCCGGCGCGTTCGAGCGGGTGATCGAGCAGACGATCGTGCGCCTCGATCCCGAGGGCTAGCGAGGAGCGGCATCGCGCGGGTTGCATCACGGCGTGATCGAGTCGACGAACGCGTACGCCTCCTCAGCCACGGAGCGCCACCGCTCGGCGCCGTCGTCGAAGGGCACCGCCGCCCATTCGCGCATCGGCCTGCCGCGCATCACCATGTTGTCGAGCCCGAGCTGCTCGATGCGCTCGCCCGACAGCTTGACCACGAGCCGGCCGTCGCTCGAGACGAACGCGAACAGCTTGCCGCGCACCGAGTAGCCCTCGGAGCCGAACATGCGGCCCACGCCGACATCGGGCCGCTCGGTGAGGTCGCTCGTGACCTCGGCCAGACGCTCCCGCCCACGCGTGCGATCGTCCATGCGTCGACGCTACGCCCGACCGCCGACACCGGAACAGGCCGGCGTCGTGCGACGGCGAACGCCGTGCGAACGGCGGAACGCCCGGTCGCACGCGGAGCGTGCGCCGGGCGTCCCGTCGCGTCGAGCTCGTCTCGGACTACTCGACCGGCACGATCAGCCCGCCCCAGGTCTCGAGCAGGTAGTCCTTGGTGCGCTGGTCGGTGAGCAGGCCGTACAGGGCCTCGATGCGGGGGTCGTCCTCGAGGTCGGGGCGCGTCGCGAGCACGTTGTAGTACGTGCTGTCGGTGCCCTCGACGAGGATCGCCTGGTCCTCGGTGAGGCCGGCGGGCAGCGCGAACGAGGCCGTGACGAACACGGCGTCGTTGTCGGGCAGCGCCAGCGCGAGGCTCGCGTTCTCGACCTCGGTGAACTGCAGGTTCAGCGGGTTGTCGGTGATGCCGTCGAGGTTGGTCGCGCCGTCCTCGATCTCGATGACGCCCTCGGCGGCGAGCAGGCCGAGCGCGCGGCCCTCGTTCGTCGGGTCGTTCGGGATCGCGACGGAGTCGCCCTCGGCGAGGTCGTCGACGCTCTCGAGGCTCTCGCTGTAGAACGCGGCGGCGGGCAGGTAGATCTCGCCGAGCGAGATCAGGTCGCCGCCGGCCTGCTCGTTGTACGTCTCCAGGAAGGTGGAGTTCTGGAACAGGTTCGCGTCGGTCGAGCCGTCGGAGAGCGCCGGGTTGGGCGTGTTGTAGTCGGTGAACTCGACGTACTCGATGTCGAGGCCGGCCTCCTCGGCGAGGTTCTCGTCGACCCACTTCAGCAGGTCGCCGGCGGGCACGGGCAGCGCGCCGACCGTGATCGTGCCGAGGCTCTCGCCGTCGGCGGCGGCATCCGTGGCGGCGGTGGATGCGCCGCTCGCGCAGGCGGCGAGGCCGGCGGTGAGGGCGGCGACCGCGGCGAGCGAGAGTCCGCGGCGGACGAGTGTGCGGGTCTTCATGGTGGCTCCTCGAAGGGTTGGTGGTGCGGAGGTCTCAGGCGACGCGTTCGGCCTCGTCGGCGTCGAGCGCCGCACGGGCGCGGCTGCGGCCGCGGGAATGGTCGAGTCGGCGGGCGAGGAGGTTCGCCGCGCCCTGGACGAGCTGGACGATCAGGAACAGGATGACGATCACCGCGACGATGTGCGCCCAGCTGTAGCGCTGGAATCCGTAGGTGAGCGCGACATTGCCGAGGCCGCCGCCGCCCACCACGCCGACCATCGCCGAGAAGTTGATGATCGCCGTGATCGTCGTCGCCGTGCCGAGCACGATCGACGGTGCCGCCTGCGGGAGGATGACGCGGCGCACGAGCAGCCAGCGCGAGGCGCCGAGCGACTCGGCCGCCTCGAACAGGCCGGCGTCGACCTCCTTCACCGCGATCTCGACGACGCGGGCGAAGAACGGGATCGCGACGATCGTGAGGGGCACGATCGCGGCGGCCGTGCCGATGAACGTGCCGACGATCAGGCGGGTGACCGGGATGAGCGCGATCATGAGCACGATGAACGGCACCGATCGCCCGAGGTTCACGATGAACCCGAGCACGCGGTTGATCACGGTGCCGGCGGCGCGCGAGCCGAACGGCGCCTCGAGGAAGCGACCGCGCTCGGTGCCGACCAGCACGATGCCGAGCGGCAGGCCGATGAGCACGGTGAACGCGAGCGCGACGCTCGTCATCCAGAGGGTCTCGAGCGTGCCCTTGAGGAGCACCTCGAGGAAGTCGGGCCAGAACTGCGGGTCGGTCACGTCGATCATGGAGCGCTCACCACCTCGACGCCGACCTCGCGTGCGGTGAGGAACTGCTCGGCCCGGGCGAGGTCGCCGTGGTCGCCGGGGATCGCGAGCCGCGTGCGTCCCGCCTGCTCGCCGGCGATCGTCTCGATCGTGGCGCCGAGGATGGAGACGTCGATCCCGAGGTCGCGGGCCAGCATCGCGATGGTGGGCCGCTCCGCCTCGCCGCCCGCGAACGTGAGGTCGAGGATGCCGTACCCGGGGAGCTGCGGCGCCTCGCCGAGCGGGAACAGGTCGTGCGCGAGCCGGCTGCCGTTCGTGCGCACGAGCTCGAGCAGCGGACCCTGCTCGACGACGCGACCCTGCTCCAGCAGTGCTGCGCTGTCGCACACCTGCTTCACGACGTCCATCTCGTGCGTGATGAGCAGCACGGTGAGGCCGAGGTCCCGCGACAGGGTTCGGATCAGGCCGAGGATCTGGCGCGTGGTGTCGGGGTCGAGGGCGCTCGTCGCCTCGTCGGAGAGGAGCACGGCCGGCTTCGACGCCAGCGAGCGGGCGATGCCGACGCGCTGCCGCTGCCCGCCCGAGAGCTCGGCGGGGTACGCGTCGGCACGGTGCGCGAGCCCGACGAGGTCGAGCATCTCGAGTGCCTCGGCGCGCTTCGCGGCGCCCGACCGGCCGACCGCCTCGAGCGCGAACTCCACGTTCTGCGCCGCCGTGCTGTTGCCGACCAGGTTGAAGTGCTGGAACACCATCCCGATTCGGTGGCGCGCCTCGCGCAGCGCGCGTCCGTTCAGCGCCGACACCTCGACGCCATCGACGGTCACGGTGCCGGAATCGGGGCGCTCGAGCGCGTTGACCGTGCGCAGGAGGGTCGACTTGCCCGCACCCGACTGGCCGACCACGCCGAAGACCTCGCCGCGCCGCACGTGGATCGACACGTCGTCGAGCGCGCGCACGGCACCGCCGAACGTGCGGCTGACGTGGTCGATCGTGATCATGGGAGGCCTTCCGAGGGGGCTGCCGAGTGACGCGCTCCCTCGCGACGTCCACGTTCATTGGACCCCAGAGTGCCGGGCGCGCCGAATCCCGTGACGAAGGATGACGCTTGCCCGCCCGGGCGCTCGGGCGGCGGAGACGACTCCGCGTGGCGCGCCGTGCGATCGCCGAGCCACACGCCTCGAGGATGCGTCGCCACGCATCCGAGAGGACAGGATTCCGCGGTAGCGGGGCGCCGAAGCGCCGAATCCCGTCCTCTCGCGGGGGACGCTCGCGAGATCCGCAGATTTCCTCTAGCGCAGATCGAGAGGCTCCTGTTAGCGTTCACATGTTAGCGCTCACAACGCCAGGCGGTGCACGGTGATCGGACCGTGAACGGCACCCCCGGGGCGTTATCCGGCGTGCCCACTCGAAGACGAGAGAGAGGTCGACGATGACCAATTCCAACTCCACCGCCCCGCCGCCGGTGGCCGAGCCGCCGGGTCGCCGCGCGGCGAGACGCACGGGCATCGCCCTGTGCGCGGCGCTCACGCTCGCGCTGCTCGCCCCGGCCGCTGCCGTCGGGATCCCGCTCGCGTCGCCGGCGGCCGCCGCGCCCAGCAGACGTCGCCGCGAGCGACGCCGCCGGTGTCGAGATCCCCAACCTCGACGACGTCCGCGGCAACATCACGTTGCCCACGACCGGTGCCGGCGGCTCGTCCCTGTCGTGGACGTCGAGCGATCCGAGCGTCATCACCGCGAGCGGGCTCGTCGAGCGCCCCGCGCACGAGGCGGCGGCCGTCGACGGTGACCCTGGAGGCGACCGCGACGTTCGACGGCGCGACCGCGACCCACGAGTACCTCGCGACGGTGACGCCGTCGCCGCTCGACGAGCCGCTCGCCGCCTACTTCTTCCCGCACTTCGTCGGGGAGTCCACCGACGACGGCGAGGAGATCTACTTCGCCGCGAGCGTCGGCAACGACCCCGAGGAATGGCTGAGCCTCAACGACGGCGAGTCCGTGCTCGCCTCGACGCTCGGCGAGCAGGGCCTGCGCGACCCGTTCCTCATCCGCTCGCCCGAGGGCGACCGGTTCTTCCTGCTCGCCACCGACCTGAAGATCTACGGCGGCGGCGACTTCGGCACCGCCCAGGAGACCGGCAGCCGATCGATCATGGTGTGGGAGTCCGACGACCTCGTGAACTGGTCGGAGCAGCGCGAGATCGTCGTGTCGCCCGAGAACGCCGGCAACACCTGGGCGCCCGAGGCGTACTGGGATGCCGCGAACGAGGAGTACGTCGTGTACTGGGCGTCGGCGCTCTACCCCGAGGAGCTCCCCGCCGACCAGCGCGACATCGCGACGAGCTACCAGCGCATGATGTACGCGACCACGCGCGACTTCGTCACCTTCACGGAGCCCCGGGTCTGGATCGACGAGCCCCAGGGAGCCGGTCGCGGCATGATCGACTCGACCGTCGCGTTCGACGACGGCGTCTACTACCGCTTCACCAAGGACGAGTCCGACTTCACGGTGCGCGAGGAGCAGTCGACCGACCTGCGCCGCACGCAGGGCGTCGTCGACGGCGACGGCTGGGAGCTCATCGCCGAGCAGGTCGGCGTGGGCCAGCCCAACCCCTGGGGAGGCACCTTCACCAACGGCGAGGGGCCCTCGGTCTTCAAGTCGAACACGGATGACACGTGGTTCCTGCTGCAGGACCAGCCCTCGTACCACGGCGGTGAGGGCTACATGCTCTTCGAGAGCCCCGACATCGCGAGCGGCGACTGGACGGCCGTGCCCGAGGCGAAGCTCCCCGAGAGCCCGCGCCACGGCACCGTGCTGCCCGTGACGGCGACCGAGTACCAGCGACTCCTCGAGACGTACCAGCCCGACGCGCTCGCCGAGGGCGTGACCGTGACGCCGGAGTCGGCGACCCTCGCACCCGGCGGGACCGCCGACTTCGAGGCATCCGTCACGCCCGTGACCGCCGAGGATCGCAGCGTCACCTGGAGCTCCAGCGACGAGTCCGTCGCGACCGTCGACGCCGACGGCGTCGTGACCGCCGTCGACGACGGCACCGCGACGATCACGGCGCGGTCGGTGCGGGACACCGAGGGCACGGCGACCGTCACGGTCACGACGCCGGCGGTGCCCGAGCTGCCCGCCGACGCGTGGATCGACGACTTCGACGGCAGCGCCCTCGACGGGCGCTGGGGCATCGAGAGCGAGGTGCCCGATGCGTGGTCGCTCGCCGAGAACCCCGGATCGCTCACCCTGCACTCGCAGAGCGGCGACACGTACCAGGGCGGCAACACCGCGAAGAACGTGTTCCTCGTCGACGTGCCCGCGGGCGACTTCACGGCCTACACCTCGGTGACGGGCGCGGTCAGCCGCGACTTCCAGGGCGCAGGACTCTTCGTCATGCAGGACTTCGACAACTACGTGCGGGCGGGTCTCACGAACGTGAGCTTCGCGCCGGGCGGGCCCACGGTCATCGAGAACGGCGTCGAGGAGAACGCGGTGTACCGCTCGTCGTTCGCCTCCCGGCCGGGATCGACCCACGAGTACCTGCGCGTGCAGCGCACCGGTGACGTGATCGTCACGAGCTACTGGAACGGCGTCGACTGGGCCGAGGCCGCGCGGGCGACCGTCGGCTTCGACGCGTCGCGGATCGGCCTCTACGCGCTCGCGGCCGGTGCTGCACCGAGCCACGAGGTGACGTTCGACTACTTCGCGCTCGTGGCGCCCGAGGGCGCCGACGTCGTGCCCGAGGGCACGTTCACGTTCGAGGGCTCCGGCGATGCGCGATACCTCGCCGTCGGTGACGGCGGGGCGCTGCGCCTCGACGACACGCGTCCGCTCGAGCAGCTCGCCCTCGTGGCCGAGGAGCGTCGCCGGTGAGGCGGGCGCCGAGGGCGTCCATCCGGTGACGATCCGGGAGTCCGAGAGCGGTCGCCCGCTGGTCCTCGACGGCGAGCGGCTCGCGCTCGGCGCCGAGGGTGCCGAGCCGACGACGTTCCGCCTGACGGATGTCGGCGGTGGCAGCATCGGCCTGCACGCCGATGACCGCTGGGTGGTCGTCGGCGATGGCGGTGCGCTCGTCGCGGGTGAGGAGGCGGACGCCGCCCGGCTGCGGGTGGTGCCGGTCGAGATCACCGAGCACTCGATCGAGATCGACACCGACGCACCTCGAACCGACGTGAGCGACGACCTCTACGGCATCTTCTACGAGGACATCAACTACGCCGCCGACGGCGGGCTCTACGCGGAGCTCGTGCGGAACCGCTCGTTCGAGTTCAACACCGCCGACAACGGGGCGTTCAACGGCCTCACGGCGTGGGAGGAGGTCGAGCGCGGTGCCACCGGGTCGATCAGCGTGGGCGCCGATCGTGCGCGCTGGCTGAACGACTCGAACCGGTACTCGCTCACCGTGCAGTCCAGCGGCGCGGGGGTCGGCGTGCGCAACGCCGGGTTCAACCGCGGGATCGCCGTGGAGGAGGGCGCGAGCTACGACTTCTCGGTCTGGGCGCGATCGGCGACGGCGCAGCAGCTCACCGTGGCGGTCGAGAACGCCGCCGGCACCGAGCAGTTCGCGCTCGGCACGGTCGACGTGGCCGGCGACGACACGTGGCGCCAGGTCGAGGTGCGGATCACCGCGAACGCGACGACGGATGCCGGGCGCCTCGTGGTGCTCGGCGGCGCCGCGGGCTCGCTGCAGCTCGACATGGTGTCGCTGTTCCCCGTCGACACCTGGGTCGGCCCGGTCAACGGCAGGAGCGTGTTCCGCGCGGACCTCGCCGAGCAGGTCGCGGCGCTCGAGCCCTCGTTCCTGCGCTTCCCGGGCGGGTGCGTGACGAACGTCGGAACGTTCGACACGTACCTCGAGTCGGACGGCGCAGACCGTCAGCGCACCTACCAGTGGAAGGAGACCATCGGGCCGGTCGAGGAGCGGCCCACGAACTTCAACTTCTGGGGCTACAACCAGTCGTACGGCATCGGGTACCTCGAGTACCTGATGTGGGCCGAGGACCTCGACGCGACGCCGCTGCCCGTGGTGTCGGTCGGCGCCAACGGCTGCGGCAGCCGCATCCCCGAGATGACCGACCAGGCGCGCATCGACCGATGGGTGCAGGACACGGTCGACCTCATCGAGTTCGCCAAGGGCGACGTGACGACCGAGTGGGGCGCCAAGCGCGCCGAGCTGGGACATCCGGAGCCCTTCGACCTGCGCTACATCGGCCTCGGAAACGAGGAGAACACCGACACGTTCCAGGCGAACTTCCCGCAGTTCCGTGACGCCGTCGCGGCGGCGTGGCCCGACGTCACGATCATCTCGAACTCCGGTCCGGATGACGCGGGCGCGCGCTTCGACGAGCTGTGGGAGTTCAACCGGGCGCAGGGCGTCGACATGGTCGACGAGCACTACTACAACGACCCGTCGTGGTTCCTGCAGAACTCGGAGCGGTACGACGCGTACGACCGCGAGGGACCGCACGTGTTCCTCGGCGAGTACGCCTCGCGCGGCAACACGTTCGGGAACGCCCTCGCCGAGGCGGCCTACATGACCGGCCTCGAGCGCAACTCGGATGTCGTGGAGCTCGCCTCCTACGCGCCGATGTTCGCGAACGAGGACTACGTGCAGTGGGCGCCCGACATGATGTGGTTCGACAACGACGAGTCGTGGGGGTCGGTGAACTACTACACCCAGCAGATGTTCATGACGAACGTCGGCGACGAGGTCGTGCCCAGCACGCACACCGAGGCCGACCGGGCGACCGATCTCGACGGCGGCGTGTTCCTCTCCACGTGGCGCACGAGTGCGGCCTACGACGACGTGCGGGTCACCGACAACGCGACGGGCGATGAGCTCTACGCCGAGTCGTTCGACGGCCCGGATGCCACGTGGTCGCCGGTCGCGGGATCGTGGGCGCTCTCGGGCGGTGAGTACGTGCAGTCATCGACCTCCGTCGAGGACGCACGCTCGCTCGCTCCCGACGCCTACGTGCGGGACTGGTCGAACTACACGCTCGAACTCGACGCACGCAAGGTCTCGGGCTCCGAGGGCTTCCTGATCGGCTTCGCGGCCGGGGCGCCCAACGACTACTACTGGTGGAACCTCGGCGGGTGGAACAACTCGCGCTCGGTGCTCCAGCACGCAGCCGGAGGCTCGGCCAACGAGGTCGCCGCGGTCGAGGGACACCGCATCGAGACCGGGCACGACTACCACGTGAAGATCGTGGTGGACGGCTCGACGATCGAGCTCTACCTCGACGGGGTGCTGCAGCTGCGCTACACCGAGCCGACGGCGAAGGGCCTCTACCAGGTCGTCACCCGTGACGAGGAGACCGGCGAGCTCGTGCTCAAGGTCGTGAACCCCACCGGATCGACGGCGCGCACCGACGTGTCGGTCACCGGCGGGCTCGAGATCGACGACGAGGTCGCGGTCACCGAGCTGGTCGGCGCGCCCGGCGACATGAACACGAAGGCCGATCCCGAGCACCTCGTGCCCGTGGATCGCGAGTGGTCGGGCGGCGGGAACGAGTTCACGTACGACTTCCCGGCGTACTCGATCACGTTCCTCGGCCTCAGCGAGGAGCCGCAACCGCGCTGCGAGGTGACCTACGTCATCGAGGGATCGTCGAAGAAGGCGTTCTCCGCCGACCTCACGATCACGAACACGGGTGACGCGCCCTACACGGCGTGGGAGCTCGGGTTCGAGTTCCCGGGCTCGCAGACGGTGCGCAACGGGGCCGACGCGTGGTGGCAGCAGGACGGCACGACCGTGTCCGCGAACAACCTCCCGTGGAACGGCACGATCGCGCCGGGCGAGACGGTCGGGCTCTCCTTCAACGGCAGGGTGAACGGGGGTGCGAACCTCGAGCCCGACGCCTTCACGGTGAACGGCGCGGCCTGCACGGTGAAGTAGCCGCACGTTCGCGGCCCCGGGCGGATCCCGCCCGGGGCCGTGAC
>CAWDJA010000008.1:0-48612 GCA_963802485.1 uncultured Actinomycetota bacterium | reverse complement strand
GTCCCAGATCGCGGCGTCGCTCGGGGTGATCGACGTCGGTGACGGACGGCTCGAGCATCGCGTCGCCAGCGCCCTCCGCACACGTCCCACCCTCCTCATCGTCGACAACATCGAACACGTCCTCCCCGCCGCCCCGCAGCTCGCACACCTGCTCGTCGCCGCGTCCAGTGCGGTCATCCTCGCGACCACCGGGTGGCGCTCGGTGTCGCGGGCGAGCATCGCATCGAGGTGCAACCGCTGACCACTGGAGTCGACGGGAGCACCGACGGAATTGGCGCAGCCGAACAGCTGTTCCTTGACCGGGCCCGCGCTGCAGGCGCGGCCACCGGGGAAGAGGACCTCGATGACATCCGGGCCGTCTGCCAGACACTCGACGGACTCCCGCTCGCGATCGAGCTCGCCGCCGCGCGTACCAGCGTGCTCACCCCGGCCGAGTTGCGGGAACGCCTCGCCGCCGGCACTGATGTGCTTCCGGTGGCTGGACCGGACCGGCCCCAACGGCAGCGGACCCTTGCCCGCACGATCGACTGGAGCGTCGACCTGCTCGACGACGAGGCGCGTGCGGTCTTCGATGCGCTAGGCGTCTTCGCCGGCGGTTTCAACTTAGCGGCGGCGACTGCGGTCGTCGGGGGCGATGTATTACAGCCACTCAGCCGCCTCGTCGACGCGAGCCTCATCGTGCGCGAGACTGCCGGCCAGTCGAGCCGGTTCTCCATGCTCACCACGGTGCGCGCGGCATCGATCGATCGTGCGGCGGAGGCACCGGCAGCACCGCCACCCTCGCCGACCGGCATGCGGAGCACTTCCTCGCAGTGGCACGCCGTGAGGGCCGCCTTCTGTACGGGCCCGACGCTGTCGCGACGATTGCGCGACTCCGCGCGGAGCAGGGGAACCTGCGGGCGTCTGCGCGGACGCTGCTGCGACCGCCCGCAGGGCCAGCGACCTTGTGAGCCTCGCGATGTGGCTCTTCACCTACTGGTGGGTGGTTGGGCGGTTAGGCGAGGTGCGGGCCTGGATGCGGGAACTGTGCGAGCAAGGCCCCCTCACCGACGACACTCGCGCCTGGGCGCTCTACTTCACGGGTTCGATCGCGTTCGGAGACGCCGACCGCATCGAAGCCGTGCACGACTTGCGAGAGAGTGCCCACGCCTTCCGCACCGTGGGCAATTCGCTCGGGGAGGCCTTTGCGCGCTGCGCACTCGCCCTGGCGCTCGCCGACCGATCGGGTGCCAATAGAACCGGAAGCCCAGCGCGAGATCGCGAGGGCACTCGAGTTCTTCCATGTGTCAGGCCATGTCTACGGCCTGACGATCGCGTTGGTCATCGACGGCCGGGTGCGCCTTTCCGCCGGTGACGTGCGTGGAGCCCGGGCGGCCTTCGCCGAGGCCGTCGAAATCTCCACGGCCGGGCGCGACGAGTTCACCCGCGGGATGTCCGAATACCATCTCGGCGTCGCGGAGTTCCTTTCCGGCGACGTCGAGACGGCGGGCCCGCTCTTCCGCAACAGCCTTCGGCGCGCGGTGCGCGTGTCGAACGCGGAGGCCATCGCGTACGGCCTCGAAGCTCTGTGCGCAGTAGCGGCCGAACTGGGCCATGACGAACAAGCGGCGACGCTACTCGGCGCCGCTCGCACGGCCAGGAGGATCAGCGGGGTATACAACAGCCCTCCCGCCCTTCTTCTTCAACGTCGCCACGCGACGGCTCGAGGAGAGGCACGCCGGCGATGACGCATTTGAAGCCCGTCGGGACGCTGGGATGGCGCTTGGCACGGCCGCGGCGGCGGCGTTCGCGCTGGACGACGATGTTAGGTATGCGGCGGACGGCGTCGGCGCGGATTGGGAGCGGTCCGGTTAGGCCGACAGGAGTCGAGCCCAAGACCGATCCCATGCGCGTCGTGGGGAAATGGGGTCCTCAAGCGGGCGATGTACGCAAGGGGTGCGGTCGCGTGCAATTGCGCGATCCTGGAGGGACGCGGCAGAACCATCTATCGACCCCACGAGTTCCCCGGAGCCCCCTGGGTGCAGGCGTGGATCGTGAAGGACGGGTGATGAGTCAACGCGGCCCCTGTCACCCTTCCCGCTGCGGGCGTATTCTGCGAGACCGGTGGCTATGTGTGCTGCTCCCTACCACAGAAGGGAACCGCTATGAAGGGCACGACTCGAATTGGCCTCGCCAGCCTGGCGGCCGCGTCGGCGATTGTCTTGGCAGCGGGACCGGCGTCTGCCACCGAATGCGTCAACGCGAGCAAGCTGCAGGAGGCAGGCATCCAGGTTCTCCTCGGACCCGGTGGAATCGAGTGGTCGACAAACGGCGTGGCCAAGCGGATCTCCCAGGGCCTCATCAACCCTGACACGGCAAAGGGTACCACGGGCTCTCGGGTTTCATTTCGACCGCGACCGACCTCGACTTCCAGACCTTCGTTGTCGGCCCCGATGGCGAGATCCCGGAGCTGGCACAATTCAACGGCCCGAGCTGCCACGGCATCACGAACGTGGGCATTTACTTCGCAGAGTGCCTCTAGTCGGCTGCGGCCCGGACTGATCACCCGGAGCGTCCGGAACGAGCGGCGCGGAACGTCTTCGCCGCCCGTCCCGGAGCACGGCCCAGGTCACCCGGCCCTGGGCGGCTGACCCCGAACAGTTCGAGAACCGATCAACTCCTATGCCCGAGAGTCCAGCCGGTGCGACTACGCAACGCCCGGGCGGCCCAAACCCTCCGGGCGACTCAGGTCGGTCGTCGATGGATTGCGTCGCGGCCGTTGTGTTGTGCCATCGCGGAGTCGTCCATGTGCATTGGGAGAGCGTCCCCGCCGAGTGTCGGGCTCGGGACCGTGATCACGTGTGGAACTCGCTCCTGGCCCTTCCACGCCGAGCTGTCGCAGGCCTCGACCCGGGCCGCGCATCACGATCGTGACTTCGACACCGAACGTTGGGTCGACACTTATTGCCCCGAATGTTCCGCGTGTGTTCTGGCTGGGCCTGTGTCAGCCGGCGGTCCAGGCGGCGTGGAGCGCGGTGGAGAGCTTGCGCAGTCCGCCGTGGCGCAGCACCGCCATGAAACCGTTGCCGAAGCGTGTTTGAATTGCATCGACGAGATGCCTCTCGAATCCATGGGAAATGAACCCCAGACAAGCTCACCCAGTAGCGCCCACCGAGAAGGGCCAAAGTCCCTCTGAAGGGCGCGCTCACGCGCCACGATCAGGTACGCGCATGCGCATTGTCAGCGCCTTGGTCGCGACCGCCCTGCTTGCGCTCTCGTCGGGCTGTGACTCGGCGCGACCCGTGAGCGTGGTGTCGAGCACGGTGCAGCGCCTCGTCGTCGACACCGACCTCGACCTCTCCGACATCGCTGCACTGGCCGCCCTACTCCGCGAGCCCAAGGTCGACGTCGTGGCGGTGACCCTCACGCCGAACGGCACGGGACCGTGGGATTGCAACACGCTCCTCCGCCTCGGCCACTGGGTGCTCGACCGGATGTCGCGCACCGACGTGCCCCTGGCCTGCGGGCGGGAGCACGCCGCCCCGGGTGCCCTCGCCTTCCCGGCCACCTATCACGCGGGTGCCGCGCGGGTCTGGGGACTGACTCTGCCTCCGGTACCCGCAGGGGCGGACACCACGACGGCGGCCGCACTGATCTCGCGATCGGCAAAGGCATCTCCTGTGCCGATCCTGGTCGTCGCGCTCGGCCCGTGGACGAACCTCAAGGACGCCTTCGCCGCCGACCCGAAGTTGGTCGGTCGGGTGAGCGCCGTCCATGCGATGGTCGGAGCGGTCGACGTGGACGGCAACGTCCAAGTGGGTTCGGTGAGGTACGAGGACCGGCTCGAGTGGAATGCCGTCCTGGACCCCGAGGCGTTCCGGGCCGTGTTCGCCACGTCCGTCACGCTCCGGCTGGTCCCGCTCGACGCCACCCAGGACGTGCCCGTCCCGGGCGACCTCCGCAGACGCCTCCAGGCCAAACAGGCCGCACCCGGCGCCGCGCTCGTGGCTGACCTGCTCGATGGGTGGCCCGAACGGACCACCGGTGCGGGCCAGCAGCTCTGGGACGAGCTGGCCGCGCTGGCGGTGACCCGCGCCGAGGTGGTGCGGTGGGAGGCCCGCACGCTCACCGTGGCCGCGAACACGCGGCTGGACATCAAGGACTCCGGGCGTCCGGTCACGGTGGCCGTCGAGGGGCACGCGGACGCCACCCTCACGGCACTCGTCGACGCGCTCTCCCGTCGCTGATCCCGCGAGCCGGTCGAAGGGCCACGCCTTGACCTTGGAATCGGGTCCAAGGCCTACCGTCGCGACATGGACACAGTGTCGCCCACGCCACCGACACATATTCTGGCGTCCCGAAGCCGGTCCGTCTGCGAACGCCGGCCAGCAACGGTTGGAGTGCGGTGGCGTTCGGCGTCGTCAGGCGCGGTCGTGGAGAGTGACCTGGTAGCCGTCGGGGTCGGCGAAGGTGAATGTCCGACCGAAGGGGCCGTCGATCGGTGCGGAGACGATGGTGTGACCGTCGGCGACGAGAGCATCGTGAATGGCCTGGACGTCTGTGGCGTGGAGCCAGATCGCGGCACCGATGCCGGGCTGAGCAACGGATGCGAGATCGGTGCCGGGAACGACGTCGCGGAGTGCGAACGCGATCGGCTTCGTCTCGAAGACGACGGCGTGCGGAGGTCCGGCCGGCGAGCGGACGAGGCCGAGGTACTGCTCGTAGAACGCCTGCGAAGCGTCGAGGTCGCGCGCTTGGAGCGAGATGAAGTCGGGGCCGGTGGCGGGCATGATGATGCTCCTTCTTTTCGTGTCAGTTTTCTGACACGGATCAATCTATGTCAGAATACTGACATGAGTCAAGACGGTGTCGGCGTCGACCTGGAGACGTCACTGGGCTACCTGCTGAAAGAGGCGTCGAGCGCCCTGCGCGCAGCCATGGAGGAGGTGCTGCGGCCGCTCGGGATGAGCGTGACGCACTACTCCTGCCTCGAGCTGCTGGCTCAACGACCGGGCTTGTCGAACTCCGAGCTCGCGCGGGGCGCGTTCGTGACACGGCAGTCGATGAACGTGCTGCTCCAGGCCCTGGAACGAGACGGCTACGTGACCAGGCCTGCGGAGGCACCCGTCGGGAAGGTTCTTCCCACGCGGCTCACGCCTCGCGGCCGACGGAGCCTGGAGAAGGCGACCGTAGCGGTCCGGTCCGTCGAGGTCAGAATGCTGGCCGGCCTGACCGAGACCGAGCAGTCAGACGCGTTCCGGATCCTGCAGAGCATGATCCATTCCCTGCGCGATGACGTCGACCGTGCATAGCCTGTCGTAGCCCGCGCGATAGCCGGTCCCTAAAGCGATCACCGCGCCTGCACTGGTGTGAGAGCGGATGGCGAAGGGACCTTGATGCGCGTATGCCCCGATTGGACAGCTGCCCGGTGGCGGCCCGCCAGGTGAATGGACATCTCCTGGGCGCGCAGATTCACACCGTCATTGATGTCGACACTTCGGTCCATTTAACCTTCGGCGCGAAGCGGCCCACCCCCTACCGTGGGACTCGACCCTGCAGACAACGCGTCGCTTGCCAACAGTGCCCGAAAACCGCGAAGGATGTTCGACACTCCGCGCGAAAGCGCGGTGCCGGAAACGAACAACAGCCCGTGGAAATCTCCACGGGCTGTTCACGATCTCAAACCCTGCACTCGCCTGTAATCACGCCGCGTGCCGACTTCTCAAACACTGCGCTCGGCAGCACTCGGTCTCCTCATTTGTTCACGCCTCTGTTCACACCCACCAGACATCGATACCCAGTCCTTCGCTACGCCATCGAGGTTCGGGGACGGCGACGGTTGTCCGGTGCTCGGGACAGGATTCGGGGAACACTGCGATAATCGACCCGCCCGAGTGCACCCGCGCCCGTGGCGGGCGAAGACGCTGGAGTCGTGATGATCAGAGAGCCGCGAAGCGCGTTCGTCGGTCGCCACAGAGAGCTGGAGGCACTCCAGTCGCTCCTCGAAGCCTCCCCGCTCGTGACGCTCACGGGCGTCGGCGGTGCAGGCAAGACCCGGCTCGCGATGCGCGCCGCGAACCGGTACGCGGAACACGAGGGCATCGACTGCTGGTTCGTCCCGCTCGAGTCCGTGCAGGACCCGCAACGCGTGCCGCGCGCGGTGGTGCGCGCCCTTCCGCTCGCGGACCAGTCGGGGCGCGATCCGCTCGAGGTCGTCGTCGCCGCGCTTCGCGGGACGCCCGCGATCCTGGTCATGGACAATTGCGAGCAGATCATCGACGCCGCCGCCTCGTTCACCGACGAACTCCTGCTCGCGCTCCCGCAGCTCACCGTGCTCGCGACGAGCCGTCGTCCGCTCGAGCTCGACGGCGAACTCGTCTATGCGGTGCCCCCGCTGTCGATGGAGGCAGCGCCGGAGGGGCCGTCCGAGGCGGTGTCGCTCCTCGTGGCCCGAGCGCGTGCCGCCGACGCCGCCTTCGAGCTCGGTCCGACGGAGGCGGAGGCCGCCGTGGAGCTGTGTCGATCTCTCGATGGGCTGCCGCTCGCGATCGAGCTCGCCGCGACGCGGCTGCGGACCCTCTCGATCGCGGAGCTCGCGAGCGGTCTCTCCTCCCGGTTCACCCTCCTTCGCGGCGGCTCCCGCAGCGCCGTCGGGCGTCAACGCACCCTGCGGGCGGTGGTCGACTGGAGCTATGAGCTGTGCTCGCCCGAGCAGCGGGAACTCTGGTGCGCGCTCGCGGTGCTCTCGGGCCCGTTCGACCTCGAGGCGGCTGCGGCGGTCGGGGCCCACTCGATGGACGCCATCGTCGATCCCCTCGACGAGCTCGTCGCGCAGTCCGTCGTCGAGGCGGATCACGAGACCGGTCGATTCCGGATGCTCGAGACGATCCGCGGCTACGGGCGCGAGCGCGCCGAGGAGGAGGGGCGGTCGCCGTTGCTGACCCGACGCCACCTCGACCACTTCGCGGCCGTCGCGGCGAGTTCGCGCGTGGATTGGTACGGTCCGGGGCAGACCGCGGTCCTCGCGCGACTGCGCGCCGACCGGGCCGAACTGCAGTCCGCTCTCACCGTGGCCACCGCGATCGACACCGACACGGCCCTCGCCCTGTTCTCCGATCTGTGCTACCACTGGGCGGTCGGCGGGTTCATCCCCGAGGGACGCGGCTGGGCGACCCGCGTGCTCGCCCTGCCGGGAGGCTCCGCCACCCACCGGGTTCCCGCTCTCATCAACGCCGCCTGGCTGTGCCTGCTGCAGGGCGACCTCGACGAAGCGGCGGCGCGACTCGACGAGGCGGACGGACAGACGCCGGGCGCCTCGTTCTCCGCGGAGCGGGCGGCCACGATCCGCGTCGAGATCCACCGCTGGCGCGGCACGCATGCGATGTTCGCCGGCCGGCCGCGGGATGCCGTCGCCGAGTTCGAAGCGTCGATCCGCGCCGCTCATGAGTGCGGCCATCCCGAGGAGGCCCTCCTCGCGCAGTTCCAGCTCACCACGGCGCTGAGCCATCTCCGCGAGCCCGAGGCGGCCCGAGCTGCGAGGGACGCGCTCTCCTACGCCGAGTCCGTGGGCGAGAACTGGATGCGCTCGCACGCCCTGTGGTCGCTCGGCCTCGCCGCGTTCGTCGAGCGTGACCTGGATGCCGCGGAGCGGTTCGCGCGGGAGGCCATCATGACCGATCGCGGTTTCGACGATCCTGTCGGCGAGTGCCTCATGCTCGAGGTGCTCAGCTGGGTCGACGCCGAGCGCGGCCTGGCGGATCGGGCCGCGGTTCTCCTGGGGGCGACCGATGCCCGCTGGCGGCTCATCGGGTCGGCGATCACCGTCCATGGACCGCAGCTCGCGGCGCATCACGATCGGTGCGTCGATGAGCTCCGGCGGCGGCTCGGCCCCCAGCGGTACGAGAAGCTCGTCGGTGCGGGCGGGCACCTCGACCCCGACGAGGCGGTCGCGTTCGCCCTCGAGCCGAAGACCACGGTTGCGGGCGGGCTCAGCGCGCGGGAGCGCGAGGTGGCGATGCGCATCCATCGCGGGATGAGCAACCGCGACATCGCCGAGGAACTCGTACTCTCGGTGCGCACCGTCGACACTCACGTGCAGCGCATCCTCGGCAAACTCGGCTTCTCGTCGCGCGCGCAGATCGCGGCCTGGTACGAGGCGACGTTCGCCTCCGCTTCGCCGATTACGTAGTTTCACGGATACCGCCGCCGTGCCCGCGGCGCGCACGCTGGGTGAACGACACCGACGTCGACCCCCAGCAGATGCGCAACGTCGGGCATCGCGACAGCGAACCCGTGCGCATCCCGTCCGAGAAGGCATGGAATCCCGATGACTGCGCAACTCCGCCCCCGAATCCTCCTCGTCCACGGCGCCTGGGTGGGCCCGTGGGAATTCGGCCCGCTGGTGCAGATCCTGCGCGAGCGCGGCTGGGAGGTCGACGCACTCGATCTTCCCTCGACCGGGAGCACCGAGAGCATGTTCCAGGATGCCGCGGCGATCACCGCCGCGATCGATCGCGCCGACGGGCCGGTCGTACTCGTCGCGCACTCCTACGGTGGCGTGCCCGTGACGGAGGCGGGCGATCACCCCGCGGTCGAGCGCATCGTGTACGTCGCGGCGTTCGCGCTCGACGCCGGTGAGAGCGTCATCGCCTCGATGGGCGGCGAACTCCCCGGGGTGTGGGGCACCGCCGACGGTCAGTTGACGATGGGCCGCAGCCGAGACGAGCGCGTGGACCTGATCGCCGCGGACATGCCCCCCGGAGTTCCGCGCGAGGCATCCGAGCAGCTCGCCGATCTCTTCCGGCCGCAGTCGCTGGCCTCGTTCGGCGACGAGGTCTCACGCGTCGCGTGGCGAGTGAAGCCTGCAACGTACATCCTCACCGAGAACGACGGCGTCGTCTCGCCCGCGTTCCAGGAGTCGCTCGCCGTGCGCAGCGGCGCCGAGATCATCCGCATCCCCCACGGTCACGCGCCGTTCCAGGAGGACCCCGCCGGCTTCGCGGACCTGCTCGAGCGCGTCGCGGCTCTCTCATCCGTCGCGAGCTGACCGCGACACTCGCACAACCGAGCCCCAGACCCACGACCGATCCACCCTCAGAGAAGAGCAGGACGATGACCCTCACCGAAACCCCGACCTCCGCATCCACCACCGCTCTCCCGCCCGGACGACTGTTCATCGGCGGGCAGTGGCGGGACGCCTCGGACGGCGGCCGCATGGACGTGATCGCCCCCGCGACCGGGAAGAAGCTCACCGAGGTCGCGAAGGCGACGACCGCCGACGTCGATGCCGCGGTCGCGGCCGCGCGCGCCGCGTTCGACTCGGGAGTGTGGTCGGGGCTGTCCAGTCGCGAACGGGCGCGCATCCTGCAGCGCGCCTACACGCTCATGCGCGAGCGCTCCGAGGAGCTCGCCCAGGCGGAGAGCTCGAACGTCGGCAAGCCGATCACCTTCGCCCGGGTCGTCGACGTCAACAACGCCGCTGAGCTGTACGAGTACTACGCGAGCCTCGGGCACCACCTCGACGGCTCGGTGCGCGAGACCACCGGCCACGCGCACGTCTACGTCAAGAAGGAGCCGATCGGCGTCGTCGCGGCGATCACGCCGTTCAACTTCCCACTCATCCTGTCGAGCACGAAGATCGCCCCCGCGCTCATCGCCGGCAACACGATCGTGCACAAGCCGGCGAGCGACACCCCGCTGAGTGCCCTGCTGATGGCGCAGATCCTGCAGGAGGCCGGCGTGCCGGACGGCGTCTTCAACGTCGTGACCGGCTCGGGCGCCGCGATCGGCGATCACCTCGTCGCGCATCCGGGCGTCGACAAGGTCGCCTTCACCGGCTCGACGGAGATCGGCGCGCACGCGGCGCAGCTCGCGGGCAGCACCCTCAAGCCGTTCACCGCTGAACTCGGCGGCAACGCCGCCAACATCCTCTTCGCGGATGCGGACCTGAACACGGCGATGCACACCGTCATCGCCGCATTCGTCTTCAACTCCGGGCAGTTCTGCATGGCGGGACCCCGGCTCCTCGTCGAACGTCCGATCTACGACATCGTGCTCGGCATCCTCGCCGAGGCCGTGCCGCACGTGCCCTTCGGCGACATCACGAATCCCGAGACGGTGATCGGGCCGCTCGCGAGCGCGACCCAGCTCGAGAAGGTCGCGGCGATGGTCGACCGTGCGAAGGCGGCCGGCGCCCGGGTGATCACGGGAGGCGAGAAGGCCCAGCTCGACGGCTTCTACTACCGCCCGACGGTGCTCGCCGATCTCGGCGCCGACGCCGAGGCCGTGTCGGAGGAGGTCTTCGGCCCGGTGCTCACCGTGCAGCCCTTCGACACCGAGGAGGAGGCGATCCGACTCGCCAACTCCACGCGCTACGGGCTCGCGAGCGGCATCCAGACCTCGGATCTGGCGAAGGCGCACCGCGTCGCCGCGCGACTCGAGGCGGGCATCACGTGGGTGAACGGCTGGGCCCTGCTCGACCCCGCCACTCCCTTCGGCGGAGTCAAGGCCTCGGGCTGGGGTCGCGAGGGAGGACCGGAGGCGATGGCCTCGTACCAGCGTTCGCACTCGATGGTGTTCAACCTCGAGCAGGGGACCGCCCAGTGACCGCGGGACGCGCCGCCGTCCTCGAGGCGCCGGGCGAGCTGGTCGTCGGCGTCGTCGAGTTCGCCGACCCCGGGCCCGGGGAGGTGCTCGTCAAGCTCGTGGCCTCGGGGCTGTGCCACACCGACCTCGGCGTGATCGCCGGTGGGATCCCCTTCCCCTCGCCCGGGATCATCGGTCACGAGGGCGCCGGCATCGTCGACCGTGTCGGCGAGGGCGTGACGGGCCTCGCCGTCGGCGACAAGGTGCTGCTGAGCTTCACGTCGTGCGGATCGTGCGAGGCGTGCGACGCGGCCCACCCGGCCTACTGCGAGACCTGGCTGCCGCGGAACCTCCTGGGGATGCTCCGTGCGGAGGGTTCGGCGGATGTCACGCGGGACGGCGCCCCCGTCGCGAGCCACTTCTTCGGCCAGTCGTCGTTCGGCCAGTACGCGATCGCCGACGAGCGCTCGGCCGTGAAGGTCGACGCTGGGGCAGATCTCACGGTGCTCGCCCCGCTCGGGTGCGGGGTGCTCACCGGCTTCGGGTCGATGTGGAACGTGCTCGATCCCTCGGAGGGCGACATCGTCGCGGTCTACGGGGCGGGCGCCGTCGGGCTGTCGGCGGTCATCGCGGCGGCGCAGCGGAATCCGTCCCAGCTGATCGCGATCGATCTCGTCGAGGAGCGGTTGCGGCTCGCGGAAGAGTTCGGCGCGACGGCCACGATCAACGCCGGCACCGAGGACGTCGCCGCGCGACTCGCCGCGCTGACCGGCGGTCGCGGCGTCAGCCTGAGCTTCGATACCACGGGCAACCCGAAGGTCGCGCGCGGAGCCCTCGATGCCGCCTCGGTGCGCGGCACGGTGCTCGTGTGCGGCGCCCCGCCTCCCGGGACCGAG
This sequence comes from uncultured Actinomycetota bacterium, assembly GCA_963802485.1. GTDB lineage: Bacteria > Actinomycetota > Actinomycetes > Actinomycetales > Microbacteriaceae > Agromyces. The sequence goes on along the minus strand of CAWDJA010000008.1, from coordinate 37,153 downwards.
ATCCACGTCGACATCCAGGGAATCCTCTCCGGGAAGGTGCTGCGCGGGGTCACGATGGGCGACACGGACCCGGCGACGCTCATCCCGCGCCTGATCGCGCTGCACGCCGAGGGCAAGCTGCCGCTGGAGAGGCTCGAGAAGCACTATCCGCTCGACGAGATCGGTCGCGCGGCGGACGACATGCACCACGGCGTCACCGTCAAGCCCGTGATCGTGTTCTGAGCTGGTGCTACATCCGGATGGCGCTGCATGGCGCACGAGCGCGGGTTCGATTCCCGTCATCCGCTCTGATCAGGGTCGGCCACCGTGCAGCGAGCGCTCGGCCATCCGCTTGAGAGCGGTGCGGTCCACCTTCCCGGTGGCGGTGCTCGGCATCTCGTCGAGAACGACGATCTCCTCGGGTGCCTTGTAGCCGACCTTCGCCCGCGCGAAGCGGATCAGCTCGACGTCGGGCGGCCGCTCGCTGCCCTCACGCAATGTGATGTACGCGCGGACGTTCTCCCCGTGGATCTCGTCACGGATCCCGATGACCCCCACGCTGTCGACGCTCGGATGCTCCAGCAAGACGTCTTCGATTTCTTGCGGGCTGATATTCGAGCCGTCGTGCACGATGATCTGCTTTCGGCGACCCTCGAAGTAGAAGTACCCGTCCGGGTCCGCGCGCAGGACGTCGCCCGTGTCGAGCCAGCCGTCGGCGAACGCGGCATCCGTCGCCTCGGAGTCTCCCCAGTAGCCGACGCAGGCTGCGTCGGTCCTGATCCATGCGCGACCCTCGCCGCCGGCCTCGACGACTTCGCCGGCATCGTCCCGAATCGAGAGCGAGAGGCCGGGCGCGGCCTGGCCCACCGATCCGATCCTGATATCCGCGGGAGGGCTCACGCTCACGAGCCCGGTCTCCGACAGCCCGTACGCCTCGTCGATCGCGAACCCGCTGAGCGCGGTGAACTCGCGTTCGAGCTCGGCAGACACCTTGTCACCCGCCGCCCGGCAGAGTCGGAGTGACGAGAAGTCGTTCTGGGTGGCGCCGTGATCACGGGTCAGCGCGAAGAGCGCCGAGGGCAGCATCGAGAGCACGGTCGGGCGATCGTCGCGCAGCAGCGCCAGCAGCTCGTCTCCGTCGAACGTCCGAGCGACGGCGATGCCAGCGCCCGCACTCAGTGCCCCGAACGACACGTAGAAGGCCCCGACGTGGGAGAGCGACGACCCGCCCAGCACGAGGTCGCCGGGGCCGAACTCGAGCCCCGCCGCCGCTGTCGCGAACATCCAGCCGAGCGTCGAGTGCGTGTGCGTCACGCCCTTCGGGGGGCCCGTGCTGCCGGACGTGAAGAAGATCACCGCCGGGTCGGTGGGCGCGGGAGCTTTCGGCGCCGCGTCCGGTCGATCGCGTTTCAGCAGTTCCTGGAACGCTGCGCCGCCGAGCTCCGCCTCCCGGTAGCCGATCACGCCCAGGGGAACCCCCGCCACTCGCTTGCTCGCCGCAAGGTCTCCCTCACGCTCGACGTGCGCCAGGAGCATCCGTGCTTCGCTGATGCCCAGGGCGTGGTCGATCTCGGCCGCCGTGTACCGGTAGTTGAGCGGCGTCGCGACCAGGCCCGCCTTGAAGCAGGCGAGATAGTGGACGATGAGTTCGTACCGGTTGGGCATGAGCGATGCGATCCGGTCACCGGGTTCCAGTCCCGAATCGAGGTACCCGGCCGCGAGCAGGCCGCTGAGCTCGTCGAGCTCCTCCCACGTCAGGCGGGTCCGTGCCGAGACGAGTGCCAATCCCTTGGGATCCGTCTCGAGGCCGGCACGCAGCAGATCGCCCGGCGTTGCCGGCTGCTGCAGCGCTGCTCCGGAGTAGGTCCCCACCAACGTCTCCCGACCGCTTTGTCGGCAGGAGCCTACTCCCGTTCACGGCTCGCCACTCGATCTGCTTTCTGGAATATCGATCTGAACGTTGCGCGCCGCGCCGGCTCGGTGACATCCGCCCGAGGCACTTGAATCGCGGCTGCGACAGGCGCACAGTGGAAGGAGCGAGGGAGGTCCCATGCGCGACACGATTGCTCACCCGGATGTCATGCCGATCCTCTCCCCGGGCCGGCACCACTCGCCACGGCGCGGGGCCTGCTTCATGGAATTCGCGTCCTACCTCGCGGGCGAGCGCTGGAGCGATCATCCCGCGTGTACGCACGGCACCCTCGCGCATCTCGCGCGGATGGTGAACGACCGGACGAGCGACGCCGGCCGCGCCCGGCTCACGCCGCTCATCCCGACGGTCATCGGCCTGACGAGCGATGACCCGCTGCTCGACGTCCTGCTCGCCGTGCGAGCCGCCCACGCCGCCCTGCCCATCGCCGCCGAGGAGCGCCAGCGCTCGCAGGCCGTGGGGCTGCGCGTCGCCCTCACCGTCCTCGCGGAACGCGACGACGAGTTCGCCGCGGAGTCGCGCGAATTGGCGGGGGCCGCCCTCCGCGCCGCCCCCGCCGCCGACGCCTGGGCCATCCAGTTCATCGAGGGAGTCGGTCGTGGCCGCCAGGGCATGACCGTGCGGCAGTGCCGGGATATCGTGACCGGCGCCGTCGATGGGATCGCGCGTGCGTGCGTCGGCGATCCCGACGATCGACTCGTCGCGCTGCTCACCGCCGCCGTGTCGGACACGGCGCGCTTCGTGGGCGCGTCGCGTGAGGCAGCGGATGTCCGCGCCGAGGCGGAAACGCCCGTCACCCGCTAGGTGCAGGCAGGGGCCGCTCGATCTGGCGCGACCTCACACGATCGTCGCGATGGTCTGCCTCATCGTGCGTCTTCGACCCTCCAGGCTTGCGGCGCGACCCGTAAGAGGCAAGCGACCCGATCTCCATTGACGCCGGATGACCCAAGTTGTATAACTAAGAAATCCTGTTATAGAAGATGATCTGCGTCCCGGGGACGGCGTCTCCGGAGCAGGCAGCAAAATCGAGGTGCTGAGCCATGCCAGAGCAAAGCCTGTACGAACGGCTCGGTGGCGTATTCGCCATCGCCGCCGTCGTCGACCATTTCAGCGACGCCGTCGTGAAGAATCCGATCGTCGGTCAGCAGTCGGAGAACCCTGCCCTCCGCGAGTGGCACACGGAGAACCTGGGCAGGCTCCCCGGCCTGAAGTTCATGCGCACCCTGTGGGTGTGCAACGTGTCCGGCGGGCCGTTCGAGTACGTCGCCACCGAGCCCGGGAGCACCGTCCTCGGCCTCGAAGAGGCACATCGCAGGTTCCACATCTCCCCCGAGGAGTTCGACGAGGTGGCCGCCGAACTGGGTCGCACGCTCGACGCCGTCGGAGTACCGCAGCAGGAGAAGGACGAGGTGCTGGCCGCGTTCGCCGCCCACAAGGGCGAGGTCACCGAGGGATACCTCGCCACCACGGCCTGAAAGCGCCGGCAGCCGATTCTCGACCCCGAACGAAATGGACCCCCGCCGATCGGCGGGGGTCCTTTCCCGGGGAGCTCTCGTGGGGGGACGATCACTCCTTCCGTGCGGAACGAACGGGGGGGCGTTCGCTCCGCAGGCGGTCGGCGTCAGGAATCAGTCGCGCTCCTTCGCCTGTTCAGCCTCGTTGCTGCCGCCCTGCTCGGGGAGATCGGCGTTCGCCTTCTCTCCGGCGGTCCCGAGTCCGTTCTCGCCGGCGGTCCCGAGTCCGTTCTCGCCCGCGTTCTCCGCGGTCTCGAGGCCGGGCTGGCCCGCGCCGTCGGCGTGCTCGGCACCGGTCTGACTCGCCTCCGCGGCATTGTCGAGCCCGGCCTGTCGCCGCTCCTCGGCGTTCTCGAGCGCGGCCTGGCGCTGCTCCTCCGCCTTCTGACGCGCCTCCTCGGCGGTCTGCTGGCCGAACTCACTGTTCTCGATGCCGGTTTCGCTCACGTGCTCGCCACCGGGATGTCCGGTGACCTGGTTGAAGACCTCCTGGGCCGGGGCGGGCAACCCGCCAACGGCTCCCGCCGCTCCAGCGCCGGCGACGCCGACTGCCGCCGCCGCGACGGCTCCGATCGTGATCTTCGCTGCGAGTCCGAGACCCGCGAATGCACCAAGTGCCACTCTTCGTCTTCCTCTCCTCGGCGTCGACGCCGTCACCGGCTGTGCGACCACCGTGGTCGATGCGTGCTGTCGGTCGGTCGAGAGCCTCGCCGCGCGTTCGAGGTCGAGGCGAAGCGCCAGGTCGGCCGACGGCCGTGGCGGCGCTTCGAACGACACGGTTCGCAATGCCGCGAGGGCCTCCGCCACCGGCGCGAGCTCAGGGGAGCCCGCGGGGACGCGTCCACGCAGTACGGCCTCAGCCGCGGTATCCGAAATCCGTTCGTTCATCTCATTCCCTGCTATCGCCGGAGGGCGCTGCAGGGGTACGCCCTGCCGCGAATCTCTTTCGAAGCGAACCGAGTGCGCGCCGTTGCAGTGCCTTCACAGCCCCTGGTCGCTTGCCGACGATCTCGGCGACCTGCTCGACGGTGAGGTCGCCGATGACGCGCAGCACCATGACGTCGCGCTGGTCGGGAGGGAGGCCCTCGAGCAGCGCCCTCGCCGAGGCATCCGCGAGGTTGCCGATCGCCTCGTGCTCCGCACTCGCGCTGCGCCGCGGGTCGGCGTCGTCGTCCCACTCGACGTGCACGCCGCGTGTCGAGCGACGACGCAGCTCATCGACGAGGCGACGGTAGGCGATCGTGAAGACGAAGGTGCGGAACTGCTGCTCATCGCCGCTGAAGCGGTCGAGCGAATCGAAGACGGCGAGGAACACCTCGCTCGTCAGGTCCTCGGGTTCGTGGGAGCCGCGCGCCCTGAGGAACCCCATGACCGCCGGCGCGTAATCGATCCAGAGGTTGGTGCACGCCCACGACGCACCCGATTGGGCCGCGAGCAGCACGCCGGGGAAGGCGTCGCCGCCTGTCGCACGACCGGCGCCGCCGCGCGACGACGTGCGTGCACGGGGCGTGGCAGGGGACAGCGCGCCTTCGAGATCGGGCATGACCGGAACAGTGTAGGCAATCTCGCCGCTACATGCTCGCGATCATTCACAGGCGTCTTCACACCCTCCACCTGACGAGTGCCTCGACCACGCCGCGCGCCGTGTCCAACGCCGGGAGGTCTCGCGGCGCGACCCAGCGCACGCTCGAGGCATCGCTTCCCGCCACCGCCTCCCCGGCGAGGTGGTCGGCGATGAAGCAGTGGATCTCGTAGGTTCCGCTGCCGGGCGCCGAGCGCCGGACGACACCGACCTCTCGTCCGGGCCGCACGGTCAGGCCGGTCTCCTCGAGGACCTCCCTGGCGAGGGCGTCGGCGAGGGTCTCGCCGGGTTCGACCCTGCCGCCCGGGAGCGCCCACCGCCCCGCCTCAGGCTCGTGGGATCGCCGGACGAGCAGGTAGCGGCCCGCGGCATCCATCACGACGGCGCTCACCGCGGCGACGACGGGACCTTCGCTCTCCGGGGAGCCCGGGGAGCCAGGGGTCATTCGACGAGGGTCCGGAACACCTCGTACACCATGAACGCCGGCCAGAAGATCCCCTGGAAGAACGCCCAGATGAACTCCCAGAACTCGTCGGCCCGCTGGAAGAAGAACACCCAGGCACCGATGATGCCCAGCCCGTAGATCGCGCCCCCGCCGGCGAAGCACCCGGCGTTCGAACTCCTGTCGCTCATGTCGACCTCCCGGCCACACGATACGCGCCCAGGCCCGATCCGCGCGGGACCGAAGGCCCTCGCGGCGGCGCGGCGGCGCGAGAACCTGACCGAGTGGGCATCGAGCCTGCGGAGGGTTGGTGGACATGTCCCAGTCGATTCCCCAGCCGGTCCCTCGATCGGCTTCCGGTGCCCTTCGTCCCAGCGTCCGCATCGTGGTGCTGGCGTTGGTCATGCGACTCGTGCTCTTCGCCCTGTTCCAGGCGCTCATCGCGTTGCTGCTCTCCGCGACCGGCGAATCGCGGCCGTGGGCCGCGTCGGCGGCGTGGTGGCCCTTCGCCGCCGCGGCCACCGGTGTCGTGACGTTCGCATTCCTCGCCTGGCGGTCCCGGGTCGAGGCATTCCCCCTGGCGTCCTTCTACCGCCCGGTCCGGCCGGGCGTGGGACGGGACATCCTGCTCACGCTCGCCGTCACCGCCATCGGCGGCGCGCTCGCGGTCGCGGGCACGATCGCCCTCGCGCCGGTGTTCTTCGCCGATCCGCGGGCGGCCGACGCCATGCTGTTCCAGCCCCTGCCGCCATGGGCGGCCGTCCTCGCGGTCGTCGTCTTCCCGATCACCGTGGCCCTCACCGAACTGCCCCTGTACTTCGGCTACGCGCAGCCAAGAGTCGCCGACCTGACCCGCTCCGCGTGGGCGAGCGTGCTCATTCCCGCGGTGCTCCTCTCGCTGCAGCACTCGACGCTGCCGCTCATCTTCGACCCGGCGTTCCTCGCATGGCGCGCGCTCATGTTCCTCGGATTCGCGCTCGTACTCAGCTGGGCGCTTTGGAAGCGACCCCGGCTGCTCCCGTACCTGGTCGTGGTCCACTTCCTCCTGGACCTCCAAGCCGCGGTGTCGATCCTCCTCGTCTCCTCGAGCTGAGCCACATCAGCGGATCCGTCGGACGAGGGGCTGTGGTCCGCTGAGAGCAGGTCACGCAGTCCGGATCGTCCCCATCATGCCGTTGTCCTCGTGGTCGAGGATGTGGCAGTGGTACACGGTCCTGCCCGTGAGGCCCTCGAACGCGATACGCACGACCGTGCTGCTGCGCGCAGGCACCTGCACGACATCCCGCCAGTCGGTGCCGGCGACGCGGTCGCCAGCGACACCGACGAGCTGCATCGGCCAGACGTGCAGGTGGAACGGATGGTCCATGGTGCTCGTGTTGACGATCGTCCACTCCTCAAGGGCCCCGTGGTCGACCTCGGTGTCGACGCGGTCGTGATCGAACTCGCGACCGTCGATCGTGAAGCCCATTCCCATTCGTCCCATGGCGAGCGTGATGGTGCGCTCACCGCTCATCTGCTCGCGCCGGAGGTCGCGTGTCGTGGGCTGCGGGATCACCAGGGCGGGTGCGGTGCTCGGCGTGCCCGCCACGGTCAGGCTGAGCAGGTCCGCGCCCGTCGTCGTGCTCGACGGGCTCCCCATCATGCCCATGCCGCCGCGATCGAACGGGAGCGTCCGCAGCACGCTGGAGCCTTCCACCATGGTGACCATGACGTCGGCGCGGTTCCCGGGCGTGAGCACGATCTCCTCCACGTCCTGCGGCTCGGGGTAGCGGCCGGCGTCGACGCCGAGCAGCTGCATCCGCTGCCCGTCGAGACGCAGCCGCAGGAAGCGCGAACTGCATGCGTTGACGATGCGCCAGCGCTCTCGCTCCCCCGGCTTCGCCTCGTGCGTGGCGCCGACTTGGCCGTTGACCATCACGATGTCGCCCTCGCGCCCCAGCATCCGCTCGAACTGGGATGCGACATGTACGCCGGCGCCGTCGAAGGCGATGTCGGAGATGATGAGCAGTCGTTCCCGCGTCGCCTCGAGGGGCTCCTCGTCCTCGACGATGATCGCGCCGTACAGCCCGCCGAACAGCTGATCGGCGGCGTTGCCGTGATGGTGCGGGTGGTACCAGAACACGCCCGGCGGGTGCTCGGCGCCGAGCTGGTAGGCGTACTCGAAGGTGGCGCCCGGCTCGAGCAGGAGGAACACGTTGTCGCTGTTGCCCTCCGGCGAGACCACGAGGCCGTGTGCGTGCAGGTTGGTCGGGGCATCAAGGTCGTTGCGGAAGGTGAGCGTGATCCGGTCTCCCGGCCGAACGCGGAGCGTGGGACCGGGCAACCCGCCGTTGTAGGTGAGCGCGCGCACCGACCTGCCGGCGACCACGACATCCGTCAGGGCCGCGGTGAGCTCGAGGTCGAGCCGTCCGCCGGTGCTGGAGAGGACCTCGGGCTCGAGGAGGGTGCCGGTTCCGTCGGGCGCCGTCGACCCGGTGGGCGGCGGGGTCGCCCCGGGCGTGGTCCGCGGCACGGGCGGGCCGGGCTGCGCCTGACTCCACAGGATGAGGCCGCCGCTGACGAGGGCGGCAGCGCCCGCACCGCCCAGGATCAGCGCGTTCCGCCGGCTCAGCGGTTCCACGGATGCCCCGTCAGCCGCCGACGAGTGTTCCGAAGGGCTCGTACATGCCGAGCCCGTAGATCGCACCGCCGCCCGCGAAACAGCCGGTGTTCGAGTTCCTGTCAGCCATGCCCGCACCTCCGTGGGGCAGGCTACGTCCGCCTGCGACCGGTGACCGGGACCTTCGCCCCGCCGCGCGGAGACTCGACGTGGTGACGTCAGGCCGCTTGGCCGACCCGAGGCTACGCGTCCCGCTCGTCGTCACGCTCGTCGTCCCACCTCGTGCCGTCGAGGTCGCCGCGCAGTCGCCCGGTGATGTTGTCGACTGCGGCGCCAACGGTGGGCGCGAACCGGTCGGGCGTGAATCGCTGCAGCAGTCCGTAGTCGCGCAGCACGTCCACGACGGGGTCCTTCATCTCGGCGAGCACGAGGCGGATCCCGTGCGAGTCGAGCCAGTCGTCGAGCTCGACGAGCTCGTCGATCGCGGTCGTGTCGATGTCGGTGATCGGCTCGGCGGCCAGGATGACCGTGCGGATGCCGGGACCCGCCGCCTTCACCCGTGAACGCACGAACTCCTCGAAGATGCCGCCGTTGGCGAAGAAGAGCGGAGCGTCGAAGCGCACGATCACGATGCCCGGGAGGCGCTCCCCTTCGGGATAGCGCGAGAGGTCGTGATAGCCGCGGAGCCCCTTCACCCGCCCGAGTTCGGCGCGATACGGTCGCCAGGCCTGGTTCACGAACGCCAGGAGCGAGAGCCCGATCGCCACTGCGATGCCGGCGAGCACGCCGAACACGAGGACGCCGATGAAGGCCGCGAGCGAGAGGAACGCGTCGACCCGGTCCATCCGCACGAGCCGCACGAAGCCGCGCACGTCGATGAGGCGGGCGGCCGCCACGATCACGACGGCGCCGAGGGTCGCCGACGGCAGGTACGCCGTGAGTCCGGGCACGAGGAGCATGAACGCCGTGATCAGGACGGCGCCGACGACACCCGTGAGCTGCGTGCGGGCCCCCGCCTGCTCGGCGACCGGGGTGCGTGACGACGACGCCGAGATCGGGAACCCGCCGAGGAGCCCGGCTCCGATGTTCGCCGCGCCGATGGCCGCCATCTCGCCGCTGCCGCTCACCGTCTCGCCCCGGCGCGCGGCGAAGGTGCGGGAGAGCACGGCGGTGTCGGTGAACGCGACGAGCGCGATTCCGGCGGCGGGCAGCGCCAGCGCCGCGACATCCGCCCACTCGAGCCCGCCGAGTGCGGGCGTGGGGAGGCCCTGCGGCAGCGCACCGACCACGGGCAGCCGGTCGGCGAGGCCGAGGATGGCGGTGAGCGCGGTCGCGGCCACGACCGCGACGAGCACACCGGGCACCGGCGACCTCGCCCAGGTGAGCCCGACGATGACCACGAGGGATCCCACGCCGAACACCAGCGCGAGTGGTTGGACCTCGCCCGCGGCGATGCCCGCGCCGATGGCGACCACATCGCCGGACAACGAGCCGGAGTCGATCGAGAATCCGAGCAGCTTGGGCACCTGCGAGATGAGCACGAGCAGGGCGACGGCATTGAGGTAGCCCACGCGGATGGGCTTCGAGAGCAGGTCGGTCACGAAACCCAGGCGCAGGATGCCGCCGAACAGCAGGATCGCGCCGACCATGATCGCCAGGAGTCCGGCGAGCGCCACCGCACGCGCGTCGTCTCCGAGGGCGAGCGGCAGGATCGCCGCCGCGATGATCGGAGCGAGTGCCGAGTCCGGCCCGAGCACCAGGATTCGCGATGGGCCCAGCAGCGCGTACACGAGGAGCGGCACGATCGTGGCGTAGAGGCCCGTCTCGGGGGGCAGCCCGGCGACCTCCGCGTAGCCCATGCCGGCGGGGATGAGCAGTGCGGTGACGACGAGTCCCGCACGCAGGTCGGGCAGGAGCCAGGTGCGCCGGTAGTGCATCGCCGTCTCGACGCCCGGCGGCACCCAACGCCGCGTCCGCTTCGCCGCCATCTCGGCCCCCTCGGGGTACATCATCGCGCAGACGTACGCTCTGATGGGGGTTGTGTCCGGCCTATTTTCGTACCGCGTCGCCCAGGCTACGCCCGCCAGCCGGCGCCCACTTCGGCCGCCCTATCCCCCGAACGGGCGGCATCGGCCGTAGGGGAGGCGGGGTTAGCATCGAAAGCGAATCGAGCTCGCCGACCCGAGGGTGTGAGCACTCGCCGCCCGGCGTGACACGAAGATCCCCTCTCAGAAAGGGGAGACCCGATGGCCTTCCAGGTCGCCACCGGCAAAGTCGACATCACGCCGCGCGCGGGAACGAAACCAAACCCCTACATGGGCGGGTACGGCGTGCAGGGAAGCCTCCGCGTCGTGGAGCGGGACGCCCCGTACGCGCAGCCGCTGTACGCCCGCTGCGTAGTGATCTGGGACGACGGGCTTCCCCATGCGATCATCGCGCTCGACATCCTCGGGATTCCCCGGGGCGTGCACCAGGCGGTCCGCCCGCGACTCCTCAAGCTCGCGAGCTGGGCGACGTCGGACATCGTGCTCGTCGCCAACCACACCCACAACGGCCCCGTCGTCGGCAACATGCTGGACCCCTACATCGCCTACGACCTCAGCAACCTCGACGTCGTGAACGCGTACACCACCTGGCTGCAGGACCAGATCGTCACGCTCGCCACGAACACGCTCGCCGCCGCGCGCACGTCGGTGACCCTCGACTACCGGGTCGCCTCGGCGGGGTTCTCGTTCAATCGCGTCGGGCTGCCGACCGTCGAGACGGACGTGCCCGTGCTCGTCGCCCGCAAGAGCAATGGCGATGCCCGCGCGGTGCTGTACAGCTACGGCTGCCACCCCGTGAGCGCGGGTTGGCAGGAGCAGTGGGACGGCGACTGGTCGTCCGAGGCGAGCGACGTGATCGAGAGCGCGACCGGCGCCTTCGCGCTCTTCCTTCCGGGGCCGGCCGGCGACCAGGACCCGAAGGGCGTCCGCGGCTGGGAGCTCCGCGACGCGCACGGGCAGGACCTCGGCACCACCGTGGTGGATGCGGTCGACGGGGGCGGCCGCGCGCTGCCGGGGCACATCTACACGCAGCTCCGCGACGTCTCCCTGCCACTCGACATCACGCCGACCGCTGCCAACATCGCAGCGGTGCGTGCCGCGTTCGCGGCGCGGATGCTCAATCCCGACGGCCAGCCGGTGTGGTACCAGAAGCACGCCGAGTCGATGATCGCCCGCATCGACAGCGCGACGTTCGCGACCAGCGTGCCCAACCCGTCGCAGGTCTGGAAGGTCGGCAGCCCGGTGCTGAAGATGGCGTTCGTGGGCGGAGAGCTGGTGAGCGGGTACGCGGCCTACTTCCGCACGCGCCACGGCGGGGCGAACGGGCTCTACATCGGCGGTTACGCGAACGAATGCAGCTGCTACGTCCCCGCGAACAACTTCCTGCCGCCGCTGGCGCCGTCATGGGGCAGCTACGAGGGCGGTTGGGATGCCGACAATCCCGGCATCGCGGGCGGCAGCATGACGGTCTACCCGCAGATCGCGCACTTCCGCGGCGGCAGCTCCGGGGTCGAATCCGCGGTGATCTCAGCGCTCAACGCGCAGCTCGCCTGAACGGCGAAGGTCAGCCGCTCGCCGCCAGCCACGCGGTGAACCGGGCGGCCTGCGGCGCCTCGGGTGCCAGCGCCAGCGACGCGGTCACGATCGGCGCTCCGAGCTCGGCGAGCTTCGCGTCGAGGCGGGCGGGATCGATCCGGGTGCTCGCCGCGAGGATGACGAGGTAGGTCGCGCGCGGGTCGACGACCACGGCACCAGCCGCCACGGCCACATCGACGACCTCGGACTCTTTGAGATTGAGGCGATGCGGCTCGGGGCCGACATAGGTGACCACGCAGTCGGTGATCGCGAGGTAGGCGGGGCTCGCCCACACGTCCTCGAGCCGTCGGAGCGGCGCGAGGTCGGGCCTCAGTGACACGGGGTCGAAGCGGTACCGCTGCGGATCCACATCGTCGACCCCGCTGGAGCCCGGCGGAACGACGGCGGGGACTCCCGACGCTGGGATCGATGCGAGGGAGGCCGCGCCCCACGCTGCGACGGCGCCGAGCTTGAGCACCGTGCGGCGGCTCACCAGGGGCCGGCTCATGAGATCACCACCATCGAGTTCCAGCCCGATCCGACCTGACGTGTGGTGCGCCAGCCTCCGGTGCCGTTCCCGGGGTAGAGCATCAGGCGCCCTGAGGTGTCCCGTGCGAGGACATCCGCACGGCCGTCGCCGTCGAAGTCTCCCGGACCGACGATCGCGGTCATGATGTTCCACCCCGACCCGACTTGGCGGGTCGCCTTCCAGCCTCCGGTGCCGTTCCCGGGGTACAGCTTCAGGAGCCCGGACGCATCCCGTGCGAGGACATCCGGGTGACCGTCACCGTCGAAGTCGCCCGGACCCATGATCGCGGTCATGATGTTCCAACCGGAACCGACCTGGACGGGTGCGCCGACGCCGCCGGTGCCGTTGCCCGGATAGAGCATCAGCCGGGCGGAGCTGTCGCGTGCGAGGATGTCCGCGCGACCGTCACCGTTCCAGTCGCCCGGGCTGAACGGCATCGAGAGCCCGCCCCACCCGGTGGCGATGACCTCGGGTGCGCCGATCCCGCCGTCGCCGTCGCCGCGATGGAGCCGCAGCTGGCCGCCGTTCGTGCGCGTGAGGAGGTCGGGGAGCCCGTCGCCGGTGAAGTCGCCGGGGGTGATGATCGCGTTGACGTCACCGGCGCCAGCCGCCATCACGTGCCAACCCAGCCATCCGCCGGTGCCGTCGCCCCGGTAGAGCCAGATCTCGCCCGCGCCACTGAGCGCGACGACGTCGGCGTGAGCGTCGCCGTCGTAGTCGTGCGGCACGCCGGACGGCGGCGGCGCGGTGCGGACCACGTAGCTCTGCGAGGCCGCGGCGGAGGCGTTGCCTGCGGTGTCGACGGCGAAGTAGCGGAGCGTGAAGTTCGCACTCAGCACGATCGGCGCGCTGTACTTCGGCGACGCCGTCGTCGGCGCTGAACCGTCGGTGGTGTAGTAGATGGTGGCGGCCTCGTTGGCCGTGAGCGTGATCTGCTGGCCGGCGTCGAACGTGCCGCCGACCGGGGAGGCGGTCACCACCGGCGCCGTGGTGTCGGGCACCACGAACTGGAACGTGCGGGTCGCCGTGCCGGTGTTGCCGAGCGAGTTGCGCGCCTCGACCGTGAAGCTGTGCGATCCTGCAGTCAGCCCCGTGTAGCTGCGCGGCGAGGTGCAGGCCTCGAACGCCTGCGCGTCGATGCGGCAGCGATAGGTGAGACCCGCTGCGGACCCCGCGGAGAAGGTGAACGCCGCCGTGCCGACGAGGGTCTGCCCGTTGGCGGCAGGCACGGAGATCACGGGCGTCGGAGCGGTGAGATCGACGGTGAAGGTCGACTCGCGTGGCGCACTCACGTTGCCCACGCGGTCGGTCGCGGTGAGGCGCAACGAGTGCTGGCCCGCGGTCGTGATGCTCATGGCCTGGCCCGAGGTGCATACCGTACCGGCCGAGGAGGCGGCGGCGTCCAGTGCGCAGCGCACGGTGCTGCCCGCCTCAGCCGTGAAGGCCAGGACGAAGGATCCGCCGACGGTCGAACCCGGAGCCGGGGTACTGACGACCGGGGCGGGCGGAGGTGTGGTGTCGACCGTGAACGCATGCTCGACCGGCGTACCGGTTGATCCGGTCCGCACCCCGAACTTGTGGGCGCCGTCGGCGAGCGCGGACGGCGCGGTAACGCTGCCGGGCGAGCACGCGGTCCAGCCGGTGCCGTCGAACGCGCACTCCAAGGACACAGGCGTGTCCACGGCGATCGTGAAGGTCGGGGTGGAATCGTTCGTGATCGTCCGGTCGGGCGCTGCCGATCCGTCGGCCATGGTCGGACCGGTGACGATCCGCGGCACGACGACGCCGAGCACGTAGGCGGCTCCCTTGCCCGTCTGCACCGGGGAGGCGACGAGACCGGGATCGTCGGCCACGACCGCGAGAGTCTTGCGAACGGTGATGCCGCCGACCCGGGTGAACCCCACGGCCCAGTTGGATTCGATCTGCCCGGTGCGGGTGTTCACCCGGGTGATGGAGTCGCCGCCGACTGCGGTCGACGAGGCGGTGCCCGCATAGAGGCTCCCGGTCGCCGAGTCGAAGTGCAGGCGTGCCACGGACCCGACGGCATAGGCGGCCGTCGTTCCCCCGCCGGAGCGTCCCTCGAGCGGCGCGAGGAAGGAGGTGAGCCCCGACGTCTCGGCCACGTAGACGGTGACCCGCCCGGCGGAGTTGACCGCACCCGCGGCGACTGCCTTCGCGCCGGCCGAGCCGATGAACGCCACCGTCTCGATGCTGGGCTGGGGCGCGGCCGGGTCGACGATCCGCACCACGCTGCGGATGCGTTCGAACACCACGTACGCGGACTTGTCCGGTCCCACCGTGACGGCCACGGGCCGGAAGTCGCCGCCGAGGATCGTGAGCGTCGAACCGTACTTGAAGGTGCCGGATGCCGCGTCCCAACGCGCGCGCATGACGGCGGAGGAGTTCGCAGCGGCATCCGGAACGAGCGCGAGCTCGTCGCCGCTGCCGGCGGATTGCGGCGTCGGGTCCATGAGGGCGGGAGCACCCGGCTTCAGTGGGCCCTTCTGCGGTGCCCCCGAGGTTCCGCCGAGGCAGGTCGGCGCGTCGATGCCGCCCGCCGTGCCGCTGCCCTCGGTCACGCGGCAGAATCCCTTGAGCGCGTCAGAGACCCAGAGCCGCCCGCCCGGGTCGACGAGGAGGCCACCCTCGGCGGTGAGGCCCTGCGCGATGCCCTGGCGCGGTTGATCGGCCGAGGCCATGACGACGGGCCCCGCGACCACGAGCCCGACCGCCGTGACGATGGCCATCAGCACGCCGATGGCTCGTCTGGCGAAGGGACGCGTCGACGGGCGGACCCGACCACCGACCGTCCCTGCGCTCCTCGCGCGCACGGGCATGATGAGTAGTCCCTTCGGGTAGGGCGTTGGGGGTCCGCTCAGACTACGCTCGGCCCCCCGTCCCCGCCTTCCCCAGTCAGGGGGGGACCGTCACCTCGCCACGCCGCTGAGGCACACGCGCCGACAGGGCGCCCGGGATGGGGTCGGCCCACCGGACGGAGAACAGACGAATCCTTGCGAAGATCGCACCTCCGGCGCCAAGGTACGCCGCCCGCGAGCTCGCGGCTCGATCCCACGCGCCGAATCCGGTCGGGGCGGACTCAGCCCCCGCTGCGCCGCCCGCGACGGACCCGGTCGACCGTCTCCATCGCGGCCACGCCGACGAGCACCAGCGTCGACGCGCCGCCGACCACGAGCGGGGTGAGGAGCGGCGAGACCGCGGCGACCGCGGCGATCCCGAGGAGCCCGATCACCTGCGGCGTCACCCAGCGGCGCTCGAGCAGCCGGCGGAAGATGAGCGTGCCGCCGAGGAAGAGCAGGGGGCCGCCGAGCACGGTGATGACCGCGGAGAGGCTCTGCTCCTCGGGATGCCCGAGCAGCTCCTTGTCGCCGACGCTCGTCAGCACGATTCCGCCGATGACGAGCAGGTGCACGAAGGTGTACGCGGTGCGAGCGAGCCGCCCGGGGGCATCCGAATCCTCCATCGCCTCGGAGCCGATGCGCTCGCCGTGGTCGAAGTAGATCCACCACATCGCCGCCGCCGAGAAGAACGCGAGCACCATGGCGGTCGTCGCCTCCACGCTGATCTCGAGGTCCACGAACGCGAATCCCGTCACGAGCAGACCCTCGCCGAGCGCGATGAGCACGAACAGCGCGGAGCGCTCCGCGATGTGCGCGCCGGAGACGTCCCACCGCCCCATGTCCATCGCGCCCATCATGGGCAAGGGGAAGCCGGTCAGGGTGCCGAGCACCTCGAGGCCGAGCGCCATCGCCCAGAACGGCAGCTGGGCGGGGAGTGGCAGCAGCGCGCCGACGATCCAGAGCACGCTGCCGGCGGCGGTCCAGATCAGCACCCGTGTGAAGTCGAGTGCCGCCACGCGATCGTGCCGCCACGTCGCGAACACGATGAAGCCGGTGCGGCCGAGCTGCAGCACGACGTAGGCGATCGCGAACACCCATGCCCGCTCGCCGAAGGCGTCGGCGATCGAGATGCTCACCACGAGCGCCACGAACGCGAGCGCGATCACGGCACCGCGAACCGGGAGCCTGACGGGGTCGAGCCAGTTCGTGACCCAGGTGGTCGCGACCCAGCTCCACCAGAGCGCGATCACCATGATCACGCCCTCGAGGGCACCCAGCGGCGTCTGGTTCTCGTAGAGGTACGCCGAGAGCTGGGTCAGCGCGAAGACGAACACGAGGTCGAAGAAGAGCTCGACGTACGTGACCCGGTCGGCGCGCGACGAATCCGACGGCCGCAGCACATCGCGTCGCAGTCCGAAGGGCATGGCCCATGATGGCATGCGCTGAGCCCCGAACGGCGACCACGCCGGTTCGGGGCTCAGGTGGAGGTCGACCGGGACTAGTCGCGGAAGAACTCGTTCGCGCGGGCGGAGTAGAGCAGCACCAGTCCGATGATGGCGAGCAGCGCGTTGATGATCGCCACCCAGAGCTGGCCGGGCACGGCGAACATCGTCCAGATCGCGTTCGCGAGGTTCAGGACGAAGACGACCGTTGCGACGATGCGGGCGAGGTTGCTGCCCCGCAGCAGGCCGACGCCGACGAGGATCGTGATGATGCCGATGACGATCGTCACCCACGCGGCCGTGGTCACCGCCGGCGCTTCGGCCGCGGAGCCGCCGGTGAGGAGGAGGATGCCCGTGATCACCCCGAGGACGCCGTTGATCCATGCGATGACGGCGACGAGGGTGACCCCGCCCGGACGAGGACCTGCCATGATGATCTCCTTCGATCAGACGAGGTGCGGTCGGGCACAAGCTACTCCCGCGCCGCCGGGGGTGTCATCACCCCGTTCGGGGTGTCGCCACGGGTGATCACCGGCGTTCTGGGCCGATCACCCGGGCGATCGCCGCGCGTCAGCGTCCCGAGGCGTCCTCCGACGGCGGGCGCACGCGCACCCAGATCGGCGGATGCGGCATCCGATGTTCTCGGTACAGCTTCTCCGCGAAGGGCGCCCAGATGATCACCGCGACGCCTGCGCCGATGAGCACCCCGCCGATCGTGTCGGAGATCCAGTGCGCGCCGAGGTAAGTGCGGCTGAGCATCATGAGCACCGTGTAGACCGCGCCGGCGACCCAGACCCAGGTGCGCATGAAGATGATGCCGAGCGCGGTCGCGACGAGCGCGGCGTTGGAGCTGTGCCCCGACGGGAACGAGCCGAAGTCGGGAGTGACGAGGATGTCCTCGGGCCGTTCACGGCCGACGAGCACCTTGATGAGCCGGGTGACGATCGCGCTCGCGATCGCCGCGGTCACGTAGTAGAGGGCACCCCACGGCCGACGGAAGAGCAGCAGGGCGCCGATGATGACTGCCGGCACGACCAGGTTCGACAGGATGCCGCCGCCGACGGCGTTGAACACGAGGGCGGGCACGGTGAGCCAGTCGGCGCGACTCGCCACCAGGCCGGCCATGAACTCGATCTCGAACCCGAACGGCTTGTCGGTCTCACGGTAGAAGATGACGAGCGCGAGCATGACGACCAGCGCGAGCGCGGCGGCACCCGAGACGACCGGCCAGAACCGAGCGACACCCACGGGCGCAGGCGCGGTGTGCGCGTTCTCGGTCGGCGCTGCCGGCGTGGCAGGCAGCTCGTCTTCGCTAGCCGACACGTCCGTCCTCCGTCCGGGTCGCCTCCGAGGCGTCCACCTCGGAGGGTGTGCCGACCCGCACCGTGCGCCACGTGTCGACGGCGATCACGACGCCGAGCACGACGAGCGACAAGGCGATCGAGGCGAGCGCATCCGTCGCCCAGTGGTAGCCGAGGTAGATGCGGCAGGCCGCGGTCAGCAGCACGACGGCGGATGCCACGACGAACGCCAGCACCGTGATCACGGGCCTGCGGTGCCGCGAGAACACGAGGTACGTCGTGATGAAGAGGAAGTCGGCCACGCCCATCACGTGCCCGGAGGGGAACGACGAGGTGTGGTCGATCTCCAGCATCATGTCGCCGATCGGCGGGCGCTCGCGGGCGATCACCGGCGCGAGCACCTGCACGATGACCAGGCCGAGGAGCATGCCACCCGCGAGGAGGAGGGGGCGCCACGCGTGCTTCGCGACGAGGCCCCAGGTCACGATGGTGACGAGGATGATGATCGGCATCACGATCGGCCCGAACACGAACGCGATGACGGTCATGACGGTGGTCAGCCAGTCCGACTGGCCGGTCTCGAGCCACCGTTCGACGGGCGCGTCGACGGCGGAGATGTCGTCGGCCTCGAGCACCGAGTCGAAGATGAAGAAGAACGCCGCGAGGCCCCCCGCGATGAGCAGGATCGCGACGAGGTAGAGGTTGCGCTTGGCGGACGCCGGGACGACGCGCTCCTCGACGAGGAACCTCTCGTGGAACCGTCGCAGCCGGCCGGGTTGCTCCGTCGTCTCGGTCACCGATGCGCCCTTCCGCCCGCACCCGAGGGGGTACGGGTGCCTCCACAGTAGGACCGGGCGCGCGAAGTCCGAAGCGGACGCCGGAGCCTTGCACGGCGGGCCGTAACCTGCTAGCCGCCCGCCGCAGCCGGGTCGAGCGACCCATCGGTGGCGACGGGCACGACGGCGACTTCGGGTGCGCGAACCCGGGATGGGTAGCGTGGACGGATGCAGCACCCAGACGACCTCGCAAGAGCGGCCGGGCGTACGACCGGCGAGCTCGACGGGCTGGCGGACGTGCTGCCCGACGGCCGCCAGCTCGCCGTCACCTGGGGCATCCCCGAACCATTCGGCGGGATGACGTCGGCACTGCTCCACCGCTCGCGCGCCTTCGTGCACCTGGCGAAGCGTGACGTCGATGTGCTGACGTTCGACCCTCGCCCCGGCTACGGCGAGGTGCGCGAACGCCTCGCGGACTCGGGCGAGCTGGTGCGCGGCATCCGCCTGCGGAACCTCTACGAGGACCTGCGTACCGCCGGGCCGGAGCCCGGCCGCATCGTATTCCGACCGGGGCATGTCGACTCCGACGCCGTCGACGTCACCGAGGCCCGCGACGGCTCGGCGCTGCTCGTGCAGCAGCGGGCCGGGCGACGGGTCGCGCTCGAGCACCGACGTGCCGACGGCACGCTCGCCGTGCTCGACGAGCGTGGGCGGGCGTCGGGCCCACCCCGGCTGGTGACCGCCTTCGACGACGAGGGTGAGCCCGTGCGGCAGTGGACCGACGTGTGGGAGCTCTACGCCGACTGGTTCGACGGCGTGATCGGCACCGAACGGGCCTTCGCCCTCACCGACAGCAAGACCGTCGCGAACTTCATGGCCGAGTATCGACGCCCGAACCTCGTCTCCCTGCACGTGGTGCACAACTCCCACCTCGACGGAGCGAGCCGGCCCTACGCGCGCGTACGCCCGTCGCGGCGCGCGGTGTTCGCGCGCCTCGAGCGCTTCGACGGCGTCGTCTTCCTCACGGAACGGCAACGTGCGGATGCCGCGGCGCTCCTCTCCGACCCCGGCAACCTGTCGGTCGTGTCGAACGCGATCGACCCGCCCGTCGGCGCTCCGGCATCCGACCGCGACCGGGACGCCGCCGCAGGCGTCGTGGTCGCCGGGCTCACCCGGCGCAAGCGCATTCACCACGCCCTCGACGTCGTGCGGCAATGTCGGGGCGCGGGCCTGCCGGCGACCCTGCGGGTCTATGGCGACGGGCCGGATGCCGCCGCGCTTCGCTCGCGCGCCGCGACCGCCGGGCTCGCCGATGCCGTCACCTTCGCGGGCCACCGCGACGACGCGGCCGAGGCCTTCGCCTCCGCGTCGTGGACCCTGCTCACCAGCACCTCGGAGGGCTCGCCGCTCGTGCTCGCCGAGGCGATGTCCCGCGGATGCATCCCGATCGCGTACGACGTCCCCTACGGCCCCGGCGATCTCATCGCCGACGGGGTCGATGGGCTGCTCGTGCCCGACGGCGAGCGGGCCGCGGCGGCCGCAGCCGTCGCGAAGCTCGTCGCCATGGCGCCCGACGAGCGCGAACGCATGCGCCAGGCGGCACGGGCGACGGCCGGGCGCCACGACGATCGACGTGTCGTCGCCGACTGGGGACTCGTGCTGCGCGCTGCCGCACGGCGGCACGATCGACCCGCCGCCGAGATCGACGCGACCGCCGGGCGCCTGCGCCTGCGGTTCCGCCGCGGGCGGCTCCGTGTCTCCGTCGCGCTGCGGGGTGTTCCGCGCGACGCGACCGTGGTCCTCGGGGTGCAGCACGGCGGGCGCGGCCCGCTCGTGCGCACCAGGCGGCCGGGCCGTGACGGCCGGATGGTGTGGCGGCTCGACGAGCCGGCGACACGATTCGTCGGCCCGCGGCATCCGCTGACCTGCGTGGTCGCCGTCGAGCGCGGGAACACCTCGGCAGAGCTGGCCGCCGCCACCGCGCACCCCGACACGAGGTCGCTGCCGCGTCGCGCGGTGCATCGCCTCACTCGGTCGTGGCGGAGATCGTGACCTCGCTCACCGACACGAGTTCGAGGGCATCGAGCGCCTCATGCACGCCCGGCTTCGTCTTGCCGCACGCGTTGCGCGGGTAGTGCACGGGAATCAGCCGCCCGTCGACGCCCTCGAGCCAGAGGGGCGGAACGAGCTCCATGTCGGCCGTGCATGCCAGGTCGGCGGGCACCGGGTCGTCGGATTCGGTGAGCGCCGTCATGAGCGGCGCGAGGTCGCCCTCGAAGCGCTCGACCTGGGCGACGACCTCGTCCGCCTGCTGGTCGTCCACCGGCGCCGTGCCCTCGATGTCCGGGGCGAGCGAGGTGCAGCGCAGGGCGGCGGCGGGCTCGAACCCGTCGGGCACGCGACCGGGCACGGGGATCGACGGATCCGGCGTCGACAGTGCATCCGGCAGCATCCACGTGCCCTCGGTGCGGCAGTCGATCTCCGCGACGGGCTCCGCGATGGGGCCGCTCGGCTCGTTCGAGGCGCAGCCGCTCGACGCGAGCGCGAGCAGGCCCGCGAGGCCGGCGGCCACGGCGAAGGCCCGCCGATGCCGGCGCGGCGGGGGGATCGTGATGGGCATGGTCGACTCCTTCTCTCACACATTCAGACGATCGGGGGTGCCGAAACGTTGGGTCCGGCGTGTCGGGAGCGGCCGATAGCCTGAGCCCATGGCCGACCAGAATGCCGCCGACCGGGTCCACGCCGAGTCCCGCGAGGCCTGGCGCGACTGGCTCGTCGAGCATCACGCGTCGGCCGACGGCGTGTGGCTGGTGTCCTGGCGCACGCCCACCGGGCGGCCGCGCGTGACCTACGACGAGGCCGTCCTCGAGGCGCTCGCGGTCGGCTGGATCGACGGGCAGGCGAAGACGCTCGACGAGGAGCGTGCGATGCAGTGGTTCGCGCCCCGTCGTCCTTCGAGCTCGTGGTCGGCGGTCAACAAGGAGCGGGTCGAGCGCGTCGAGGCCGAGGGCATCATGCTGCCGGCGGGTCGTGCGGCGATCGAGCGCTCGAAGGCCAACGGCATGTGGTCGGTGCTCGACGAGGCCGACGCGCTCATCGAGCCGCCCGAGCTCGCCGCACTGCTCGATGCGGATCCGGCATCCAGGGCGAACTGGGACGCCTTCCCGCCCTCGGTCCGGCGATGGGCGCTGAGCTCGATCGCCCTCGCCAAGCGTCCCGACACACGGGAGCGCCGCATCGCCGAGACCGCCAGGCTGGCTGCGGCGGGCGAGCGGCCCGGTCCGCGCTGAGGCGACGCGGCTCCCGCCAGACGACGCGGCTCTCGCCAGATCGACCGGTTCCCGCCAGACCGACGCGGCTCTCGCTAGACCGACGCGGCCGCCTCCAGCCGGCCCGACTGCACGGCGTCGACGAACGCGGTGTAGTCGCGGTCGTTCTGGTCGGCGTAGTCGCGCGCGAACTCGGCGATCGCATGGTCGAAGCGGTCGCTGTGCCCGAGGTACGACGCGATCGCGACGCGATCGCCCGATCGGGCATGCGCCCGCGCGAGCGTCTCGCCGCACACCCGTGCGTACACGCGGGCACCCGACGGCACCATCGCGTCGACGTCCACCGCGCCCTTCCAGTCGTGCAGCTGCCGGATGTAGAAGTCCCGGTCGACGCCGTCGAACCCGGCCTGGCGATGCCAGCCGAGGAAGATGTCGCTCGCCGCCTGCATCAGCCGCTGCCCCCTGACCACGCGCTCGCCGTGGTTGTCGTACTCGCTGGGCGGCAGGAAGCGCTCCAGAACGGATGCCTCGGCCTGCTTGGCCTGCAGGAGCAGCGGGTCGGAGTCGTCACGGCCGCGCAGCAGCACGATCCACGCGCGCGTACCCACGCTGCCGACGCCGACGACCTTGCGCGCCAGGTGCACGTACGAGAACTCCCGAATCGGATGGTTCTGCTGCTGGAGGGTCGTCTGGTACGACGCCAGCACCTCCCGCATCCAGTCCTCCTCCTGCTCCCGCGTGCGCCCGATCGGGTCGAGCTGCTCGATCGGCACGATCAGCGGCGGATCGGCGGTGATCCGCAGCGTGCCGTCGACCACCTCGGTGAGCTTCGCCACGGCCCGCATGCTGTCCTTGGTCCGCGCCTTCGCGAGCGCAGCGTCCACGCGCTTCATCTGCTTTCCCCTGAGCTGATTCCGCTTCCGTTCCTCCTCGAGGTACGCGAGGAACCGGTCGGTGTCGAGCTGGTCGTACCACGCGTCGAGCACCCGCGAGTCGGCGGCCTGCAGCATCCGCTCGCGATAACTGCGCACGACGGTGACGTTGATCTCCCGGCGCTCCTCGTCGGTGAAGCCGCGACTGCGGCCGGCGACCTCGAAGCTCGCCGCGAGCCGCTTCACGTCCCACTCCCACGGGCCCGGCAGCGTCTCGTCGAAGTCGTTCATGTCGAACACCAGCCTGCGCTCCGGCGTGCCGAACACGCCGAAGTTCGACAGGTGCGCGTCACCGCAGATCTGCGTGGTGATGCCCGACACCGCGTGCCGGCGAGATCGGCCGCCATCAGCAGCGCGGCGCCCCGGTAGAACGTGAACGGCGACACCATCATCCGCGCGTGCCGGATCGGCACCAACTCCGGCACCCGGGTCGTCGCCTGCTCCTCGAGCAGGGCGACCGGATCCGCCCGGCCCGCCGGGGGCGTCCACCCTTCATGGACGGACCGCGGCGTGCGGCGGCGCGCCTCCTTCCCGTACGCCCGGCGGGCGTCGAAGTCCGTCGCCGCCGGCGGTGGCAGCGCTTCGTTCATGCTCGGGACCGCCGACGTTCCCTGGGTGTTCATGTCCTGACCTCCGACCCATCATCCGATTCCGGGATCTCACTCGCGCGGGCGCCCCGCGACCTCCGCCGGGATCCCCCGCGAGAAGAACAGCGACACCAGCGCGATCACGATGAGCGCCACGAGCGAGACGCGCAACGACTCGATCTGCGAGTTCGCGTAGACGCGCTCGAGTTCCGCGGCCTCGGCGTCGTCGAGACCGGCCTCCGTCGCGATATCGGGCACGGATGCCGCGGGCACGATGTCGACGCCGCCCTGCGTGGCCTCGTCACCACGACCTGCGTGTCCTGCGGCAGGTCGCTCGCGGCCACGCCCGTCGCGAACGACGTGGCGAGCGCGCCGATCAGCACCGAGCCGATGAGGGCCGTTCCGAGCGACGAGCCGAGGTTCTGGAAGACGCCCTGCAGGCCGCCGACCTCGCTCGACTGGTCCTCGCCCACGCTCGACATGTTCACGTTGCCGATCTGCGAGGCGAGCAGTCCGAGTGCCGCACCCGCGACGAACATCCCCACGCCGAACGCCGGGCTCTTCAGTTCGATGTCCACGGCACCGAGCAGCACGAACGACGCGAGCACGAGGAGCACCTGTCCGACGCGGATGATCCGTCGTGGTGACCAGACGAGGGCGAGACGCGTGCCGAAGATCGAGAACAGGATGAGCGAGATCGAGAGCGGGAAGATGCGGATGCCGGTCTGCAGCGCGTCGAGGCCGAGCGTCATCTGCAGGTAGACCGGCATCATGAAGAAGAGGCCGGCGGTCATGGCGTACTGCGCCAGGAGAACGGTGAGGCCGCTGCGCAGGCGCAGGATGCGGAACAGGGTGACGTCGACGAGCGGTGGGCGGTCCGTCGCGACGAGGCGGCGCTGGCGCACGACGAAGGCCCAGATGAGCACGGCGCCGATCAGGATGAACCAGGTCGTCAGCGACACGCCCAGTGGTGCCACCGGCACGCCGCCGATCGATCGGCGAGTTCGCCGGGATGACCCAGCCCCAGGTCTTGCTCTGCAGCATCCCGTATACGACGAACACGAGGCCCGCGGCTGAGAGCAGCACGCTCAGCACGTCGATCCGCGACGGCCGGGCACCGGCCCGATCCTCGATCCGTCGGGAGAACAGCACGACGACGGCCATGATCACGACCTCGGCGACGAAGACGTACCGCCAGCTGAAGTAGGTCGTCACGAATCCGCCGATGAGCGGGCCCGCTGCGACCGCTGCGCCCGATGCGGCGCCGATGATCGCATACGCCGCCACCCGCGCCTGGCCCTCGTAGTTGTCGGCGATGAGGGCGGCGATCGCGGGGATGACGAGCACCGCGCCCATGCCCTCGACGATCGACCAGCCGAGGAACAGCACGACGACATTCGGGCTGAGCGCCGTCGTGAGCGACCCGATCGCGTAGATGATCGAGCCGATGACGAACGCCCGTCGCCGCCCCCACACGTCGCCGAGCTTCGCGCCGAGGAGCATGAACGCCGCCATGGTGAGTGTGTAGAACGTGATCGCGGTCTGCATCGCATCGACGGACGTGTCGAGATCCTCCACGACGGTGGAGATCGACACGTTCATGACGGTGCCGTCGAGGACCATCACGAACTGCGCGCTGCCGAGGATCGCGACGACCGGCCAGTTCTTCATCTCTCGACCCCGATCCCGCCCCAGTACGGGGATAGGCGACAACGGCGACCCGACGGTCGCCTCTCGTCAGATGCTCCCACCGATCCGCGCCCACGGGAAGCGCCGCGCGGGTGCCGCCTCAGCGCCCTCGCGCACGGCGTGGAACCACGCCGTGGGCGAAGCGGCGCTCATCGAGCAGCTCGAGGTCGAGGCCTCCTCGCCTAGGCCTTCGGGCAGATGCCGAGCTCCTGCATCTTGGCGGTGGCCTGGTCCGCCGACCAGGGGAGCTCGACGAGCGGTCGCTCGCGACCGTCGGCGGGGTTCGCCTTCGAGGCGAGGGAGGCGAGCGCGAACGCCGTCTCGCGCACGAAGTCGGCGCCGGCCGTCGAGTTGTTGAGGGCGACCACCACGGTGAGCCCGCTCTCGGGGTCGGTGAAGGCCGCCGTGAGGGCGCCGGCGGATTCGCCGGCGGAGCCGCGCATCGGTCCGTACTGCAGCGCGCCGATGCCGACCGACTGCCAGGCGGGCGCCGACCCTCCCAGTGGGATCGCGGCCCACTGCTTGCGCTCGGTGGCCTCGCTGAGCAGTGCACCGGTCGCGAACGCCTCGCTCAACGCCCGGGTGTCCTCGAGCGTCGAGACCGCGCCCGCGGCCGCGCCGCCCATCGAACTCGACTGGTCGGAGGCGTCGACGAGTACCGCGCAGTCCACGGCGCCGTTCGGCGCGATGGCCGCCGAGTAGGCGCCGAGGACGCCCGCGTGATCGGTGACGGAGGGCTGCGGCATCCGCGTGTCCTCGAGGCCGAGCGGCCCGAACACGTACTGCTCGGCGAGGTCGGCCCACGACTTGCCGGTGCGCCGCTCGAGCGCGAGCGCGAGCAGGAGGATGCCGGTGCGCGATTCCCGCACCTGTTCGCCCGGCGGGCCCACGCGGCTGAGGGCGAGGCCGTTCGAGAGCAGCTCGTTGGTCGGCCAGAGGCGCGCGGGGTTGGCGATGAAGTGGCTGCGCAGTGTCGGGTAGTAGTCGGGAAGGCCGGAGGTGTGCCGGCAGAGCTGCTCGAGGGTGATGCCGTCGAGCGTCGGGATCCAGTCGACGTAGTCGGCGACCTCGTCGTTGAGCTGGACCGTGCCCGCGTCGACCAGTCGCAGGAGCACCGTGCAGGTGATCTCGGTCGTGACCGTCGCCATGTGGAAGCCGGTGTCCGCACGAGCGGCCCGGGCGCTCTCGCCGAAGTCGACCGTGCCGGCCGCTCCGGTCCACTCACCGGCCCATGGCGCCCAGACACCGGCGACGGCTCCGCTCGAACCGCTGAGCGCCACGGCCTGGTCGAGCACGGCGTCGAGGCTCGTCGCGAGGTCGTCGCCGAGCGGCGCGTCGACGGGGCTGAACTGCGCCGCGGGATCGACGACGCCGCCGAAGCACCCGCTCAACCCGAGCCCCAGCGCAACGGCCATCGCGACGGCCGGTACGAGCCGCCGTCGGAACCTCCCCGGTCGTTCAGCCACCAAGCCCCCCTAGCCGTGTGTCCGCTGTGATTGTAACCCGCAATGGCGGCGCACCCGATGCCGTCCGACGCACGACCTGCGATCGTGCGTTCCGCCGGGTCGACCAATCCACGTCGTGGGCTGCACCGAACCACCGTCACACCCGGTGACCACCGGGGCTCTACGAAGGAGGCACCTCATGCGCAACTCCCCGAATCGCATCGTCGCAACCGTCTTCGGCGCGGTCTACGTGCTCGTCGGGCTGCTCGGCTTCGCCGTCACCGGCGGCGTCGGATTCATCGCCACCGAGGGAGGGCTGCTGCTCGGCGTCTTCCAGGTGAACCCGCTGCACAACATCGCCCACCTGCTCATCGGAGCGGCGCTGCTCATCGCAGGGTTCGCGAACGTCTCCGCCGCGAAGGCCGTCAACACCGTCGTGGGCGGCGCCTACCTGCTGCTCGGCATCGTCGGGTTCTTCCTCGCCGGCACCGCGGCGAACATCCTGGCGCTGAACACCGCCGACCACTTCCTGCACCTCGCGAGCGCCATCGTGCTGCTCGGCGTGGGACTCGGAGCCGAGCGCTCCGCACGCGTGGCGACGGCCTAGGGAGCCTCGCCATGAACGCACTGACGACGCTGGCGCGAACCTGGCCGATGCTGTCCGCCCTCGGCGGCGGCCTCGTGCTCCTCGCCCTCGCCGCCGGTGCGGGGGGAACGGCAGGGGGCGCCCTGGCGGGGGCCGGCATCGCCGGCCTCGGCTGGGGCGTCCTCTCGCTCCGCGCCGGGCGTGCGATCGTCCCCGCGGTCGCGCTCGGCGTGAGCTCCGCGGTGCTCGTGGGCGTGGGGGCCCTCGTGGGCAGCGGCCTCGCGGCGACGACGGGGGTCGCGGTCGGCCCGCTCGTCGCGGCATCCGTCTTCATCGCGGTCGTGGCCGCGCACACCGCGTTCGTCGTGCGTCGACGAACCCGAGCCGCGCGCCCGATGTCCGACCCGAACAGGGCAGCGGATGCCGCGTCCAGCCCGGTGATCGACGGCCGACTCTCGCTCGTGGGGCTCGTGGCGGGCGCCCTGCTCGTCGCGGGACTCGCCACGCCGGCACTCGCCGCGACCGAGGCGGGCGAGCTCGCCGTGCCGCACGGGGAGCACGGGGAACACGGCGAGCACGGCGGCACCTCGGTGACCGACGCCGATCACGGCGACGACGGACACCACCACTGACGGCGACCGGGGGTGCGTGGCGACGACGCCCCCGGCCGCACCTCTCACCTCATCCGGCGGCGCCGGGCGCCGCGACATCCGCGCCGATCTCGCGCAGCGCACCGGCC
Organism: uncultured Actinomycetota bacterium; assembly: GCA_963802485.1. GTDB lineage: Bacteria > Actinomycetota > Actinomycetes > Actinomycetales > Microbacteriaceae > Agromyces. Next base: position 9,334 of record CAWDJA010000008.1, on the reverse strand, counting down.
ATGAACCGTTCGACGTCGCGGTCGACGATGATGTCGCTCGGCCGCAGCGGCCGGCTCAGGTAGAGCCCGTCGAGCGCCGTGAGGCGGCTGAGCGCCACGTAGGTCTGGCCGGGGCTGAACGCCCGGGGGCCGAGGTCGATGATGGCGGTCTCGTAGCTGGCGCCCTGCGACTTGTGGATGGTGACCGCCCACGCGAGCCGGAGCGGGAACTGCGTGAACTCGGCCACGATCTCGCGGTGCAGCTTCTTGGCCGCCGGATCCCACGTGTACCGGAACTTCTCCCAGGTGACCGGCTCGACCTCGTGCTCCTCGCCGTCGATCTCGACCCGCACCTCGCGCTTCAGCGACGTGACGGTGCCGATCGTGCCGTTCACCCAGCGCGGCCCGTCGCCCCGCAGGGCGTTGTCGTTGCGGAGGAACATCACCTGTGCGCCGAGCTTCAGCTCGAGCCGTTCGTCGGCCGGGAACGCCCGCCCGCCGAAGTCGCCGTTCACCTCGGCCTCGTTCGCGATCGACTGCCCGGGCAGCCGGTGCAGCTGCGTGCGATTGATGCGGTTGACCGTCTCGTTCGTGGTGGCGAGCGTGATCGCCCCCTGCTCGGGCAGCGGCCGGCGCGCGCCCACGTCGTTCAGCACGCCCGCGATCTCGGCCGTGACCGCGCCGTGCCGCACGGCGTTGAGCATGAGCTTGAACTCGTCGTCGTGCTGCCGGTGCACCTCGCCGAGCTCGTAGATGCGCAGGTCGGCCTCGCGCCACACGTTCGCGTCGAAGAACCACATCGACGTGTACGTGTCGGCGAAGTAGCGGCGCTCGTCGCCGCTGCCGGGCACGGGGGCGAGCTGGTACGGGTCTCCGAAGAGCACGACCTGCGCCCCGCCGAACGCGCTCGTACGGCCGCTGGCGCGCCTGGCGCAGCGACCGGTCCATCGCGTCCATCAGGTCGGCGTTCACCATCGACACCTCGTCGATCACGAGCGTGTCCATGGCGTTCAGGATCTTGCGCACCGTGTCGTTCTGGTCGATGTCGTGGTCGGCGATGACCCCGATCGGCAGGCGGAACAGCGAGTGGATGGTCTGCCCGCCCACGTTGAGCGCGGCGACGCCGGTGGGCGCGCAGATCACGATCTGCTTCTGCGTGTGCCAGTTGAGGTGGTTGAGCAGCGTCGACTTGCCCGTGCCGGCGCGGCCGGTGACGAACACGTGCTCGCGCGTGCCCTCGATGGCCTGGAACACGGCGGCCTGTTCGCGGGTGAGGGTGACGTTCTGCACTGGTTGCCTTCGGCGAGCGGATGTCGCGGGCGACTCCCGCGGCGGCGACGCCCATCGGGGCGCGCTCCCACTGTAACCGCGGTGGGGCCGACCGCGGCCGGGCGACGCCGACCGGATCGCGAGGGGCATCCGACCGGCGATCGGGGAGGACGGGTGAGCGCCAGGTGCCCGCATAGACTGTGCGAGTGGGGAGCTCAGGCGTGCGGCGGGGTCGGGTGTCGCCCGCCGCGGTGATCGGCTGGGCCGGGCTCGCGGTGCTCCTCGTCGGTGCGTTCCTGGCCGCGCTCGGAGCCCTGAACCAGACGATCTACGGCGCGTCGAACTTCGTCGAGCGCTACCTCGAGGCGATCGCCGACGACGACATCGCCGCCGCATCCACGACCCCGGGCGTCGCCCTCGACGCCGCCGAGCTCGCCGCCATGGGCCTGCCCGAGCACGTGTCGACCGCGATGTTCCGCTCGGGCGTCGTCGAGGCCGGCCCCGAGGACGTGCGCATCGTGAGCGATGTCGCGAACCCCGACGGCACGCACTCGGTGACCGCGAGCTACCTCCTCGACGTGTCGATCATCGAGACGACCTTCGACGTACGTCCCATCGCTCCGCTCTACGGCGTGCTCAACCGCTGGGAGTTCTCGACGAGCCCGCTCACCGTGATCGACGTCACGGCGGCCCACAACCCGCTGTTCACCGTCGGCACGCTCACGCTCGACACGCGCGCGACGAAGACGGGCGACGAGCTGACCGCGTTCACGCAGACCGCGCCGTACCTCGCGATCGCACCGGCCGTCTACGAGTTCGGCTACACCTCGACGCTGCTCGAGGCGGTGCCCACCTCGATGGCGATGGCGCCGGCCTCCCGGTTCGCCGTCACCGTCGACTCCATGCCCACCGCGACCTTCGTGGAACGCGTGCAGGTGAAGGTCGACGACTACCTCGCGCAGTGCACGACCCAGCAGGTGCTGCAGCCCGCCGGATGCCCCTTCGGCATCGAGATCGACGATCGGGTCGTGAGCCCGCCCGTCTGGACGATGGTCACCAATCCCCCCGTCACCCTCGCGCCGGGCGATACGGCGTTCGAGATGCCGCCCACCGAGGGCGTGGCGCACATCTCGGTGGAGCTGCAGTCGCTCTTCGACGGCGACTTCTACACGCTCGAGGAGGACCGACCGTTCCAGCTCGCCCTCAGCGCGTCGATCCGGCCCGACGGCAGCATCGCGATCCAGCTGAAGTGACGCCGGTGCTGCAGTGACGCCGGTGTGCAGTGCAACGCCGGTGCCGGATGCCGCGGCATCCGCTCGCCCGCGTCAGCCGCGATGCGCGTCCTGCTCGGCGATGGCGGCGAGCCGCGCGTTGTAGGCCTCGAGCTCCGCGTCGCCGGTGCGGTCCGCGTGGCGATCGCGGCGCTTCGACTCCTTCTCGTCGCTGCGCGCCCACTGCACCGCCACCGTGATCGCCAGGGCGACGGTCGGGATCTCGCCCACCGACCAGGCGATGCCGCCGCCGAGCTGCTGGTCGACGAGCGCGTCGGTGCCCCAGCCCATCGCGCCGTACCAGTCGGCGAGCAGCAGGCCGGTGCCCGACATGATCGCGAGGCCGAAGAACGCGTGGAAGGCCATCGTGCCGAGCAGCAGCACGAGCCGGAACGGATACGGCAGCCGGTACGGCACCGGGTCGATGCCGATCAGCGACTGAACGAAGAGGTAGCCGGTGATCACGAAGTGCCCGATCATCCACTCGTGCCCGATGTGGTCGAGCATCGACCAGCGGAACAGCGGCGAGTAGTAGAACACCCAGAGCGACCCGGCGAAGAGCACCGCCGCCACGATCGGGTTGGCGATGATCGAGGCGAACTTCGAGTGCACCGCCAGCAGGATCCACTCGCGGCCGCCGCGCGAGCCGTCCTTGCGGGGCAGGATGGCACGCGCCGCGAGCGTGACCGGCGCGCCGGGCACGAGGAGCACGGGCACCGCCATCGTGAGCACCATGTGCGCGCCCATGTGCGCCGAGAACAGGTACTGCTCGTACACGTTCACGCCGCCGCTCGTGACGTAGGCGAGCAGCAGCAGGCCGGCCACCCAGAGCACCGCGCGGTACACGGGCCAGTGATCGCCGCGCTTGCGCAGCCGCCGCACGCCCGCGAGGTAGAAGAAGATGCCGAACCCGCACGCGAGGAGCCAGAGCAGGTCGGGGTTCCACTCGGTGAAGTAGCGGGTCCACTCGGGCCACGGGGGGAGCGGCTGGCCGGTCAGGATCTCGGCCGGCGTGCGGGCGAGCGAGCCGGCGGCGTCCTCCGACACCGGCGTCGCCGTGCGCGCGAGCGCCGCGGCCACCCCCGACGCGAGGCCCATGAACGCGAGCTCGACGACGACGAGCACCCAGAAGTCGCGGGCGATGGATGCGTCGGCGGGAGCGCCGTGGGCCGAGGTGGGTCGCTGCATCCGCCAGATCAGGAAGCGGCGCTGCGCCGCGCCGAACAGGCCCAGCGCGATGAGCGCCGACACCTTCACGAGCACGAGCACGCCGTAGGTCGTGCCCAGCTCGTCCCAGGTGCCGATGCGGAGCGCGGCGTTCGCGTACCCCGACAGCGCCACGACGATGAAGGCGATGAGCGCGACCGACGAGTACCGCGCGAGGACGATCGGCAGCCGGTCCCGGTCGAGCTCGCGCCGCAGCAGCACGATCGTGAGCAGCCCGCCGAGCCAGACGGCCGCGAACACGAGGTGCAGTCCCAGCGACGCGATCGCGGCGTTGTGACCCGCCGCGCCCGCCGCGTGGCCCTGCTGCGCCATCGGCACGAGGGAGGCGACGGCGAGCACCGTCACGAACACGAGCGCCGTGTGGTTGCGCACCGCGAAGCACAGCACCGTGACGGCGGCGGCGACGAGGGTGGTGGTGAGCCACGCCTGGCCGAGGGCGATGGTCGTGACGAACTGGCCGAGCTTCTGGCCGAACGCGGCGCCGAAGGAGAGCGGCTCGCCGGTGACGACGAGGAACGTGAAGATGCCGGTCGCGGCGGCTGGCGACGGTCAGCACGGCAGCGGATGCCGCGGCGACGTCGAGGGCGAGGTCGAACTCGCGCCGCTTCGGCGAGAGCGCCCACACGGCGAGCACGAGCGCGCCGATCATGCCGGCCGCGCCCAGGTTCACGACGAGCTTCGCGACGGGCAGGCCGTAGCGGGCGACGGGACCCGGGTCCTGGATGGGGAGGGGCGCGGCGCCGCCGCCGTACGCGAGGCCCGCGAACATCGCGATGAGCGCGACGGCGAGGAGCACGGCGGGGCCGAGCACGCGGACGGAGCGGGGCACCGAACCAGCCTAGACGCCGTCGCCCGTGTGCCCGCCCGGAGCGATCGCCGCGGCCCGCGGCATCCGCCACTCCCCCACGCTGTCGGCCACTCCCCCGGGCTCACGCCCGCCGACCGGCGTTCGCGCCCGGAGACCACGAAGGGGCGCACGGCCGATGCCGCACGCCCCTTCGGAAGTCTCGGATACTACTTACTTGGCAGCAGCCTTGAGCTTCGAGCCGGCCGACACCTTGACCGAGTATCCGGCCGGGATGTCGATGGTCGCACCCGTCTGCGGGTTGCGGCCGGTGCGCGCGGCACGGTGCGTGCGCTCGACGGCGAGCCACCCCGGGATGGAGACCTTGGTGCCGCCACCGACGGACTCGGCGAGCGCGTCGAAGAGACCGCCGAGCACGGCGTCGACGGTGGCCTGGCTCTGGCCGGTCGACGCAGCGATCTTCGCGACGAGCTCGGTCTTGTTCAGCGACTTGTCAGCCATTGAATGTCCTCCTCGGACTTCCGCTGTTTCGGTACAGCTATCTGTTCGTGTTCGGGAACGATCGTTCTACCGCCCCCGTGGCCGATCGGGCCGCCTCGAATGTAGCAGAGAACCGCGGAAATCCGCGGATTTCCGGGACTTCGGGACGATCGGGCACCCGGCGTGTCGCTCGATCGGATGCCGCGGCATCCGTCATCTCGACCTCGGGGACGACGAGAGGGGCGCCCCTTTCGGGACGCCCCTCTCGGTGAAGCGGGTTTCGCCTACCAGCTCGACTTGGTGATGCCGGGCAGCTCGCCACGGTGGGCCATGTCACGGAAGCGGACGCGCGAGACGCCGAACTTCGTGAGCATGCCACGGGGGCGGCCGTCGATGGCGTCACGCGAACGCAGGCGCACCGGCGACGCGTTGCGGGGAAGCTTCTGCAGGCCACGACGAGCGGCCTCGCGGCTCTCGTCGGTGCCGTTCGGGTCGATGAGCGCCTTCTTCAGCTCGAGGCGCTTGGCCGCGTAGCGGTCGACGATCACCTTGCGCTGTTCGTTGCGCGCGATCTTGCTCTTCTTCGCCATGTCCTAGCGCTCCTCTCGGAAGTCGACGTGCTTGCGCACCACGGGGTCGTACTTCTTGAGCACGAGACGGTCGGGGTTGTTGCGACGGTTCTTGCGGGTCACGTAGGTGTACCCGGTGCCGGCCGTCGAGCGGAGCTTGATGATGGGGCGGATGTCCTGTGCCTTGGCCATTAGAGCTTCACCCCACGAGCCTTGATGTCCTTGATGACCGCTTCGATGCCGCGGGCGTCGATCACCTTGATGCCCTTGGCGGACACGTTCAGGGTGACGTTACGACGGAGCGACGGCACGTAGTAGGTCTTCTTCTGCACGTTCGGGTCGAAGCGGCGCTTCGTCCGGCGGTGCGAGTGCGAGATGTTGTGCCCGAAGCCGGGAACGGCTCCAGTCACCTGGCACACTGCTGCCATTGGTCTTTCCTCCAATACCGAGGGGCGGATGCCCCTCCCAAGGTCTCTTGTCTGCAGGCAGATCCCACCGCTTGCGCGGGTAGATGCGGGATTTGTCCACGGTCTGAGCGGTGGAAGCGCCCAGCCAAAGGGAAAGCCTACCAGATCGGCGCTGTTCAGCCGAAACGAGCGGATGCTCGCGGGCCGGCCGTTCGCGTTGGCGCCGCGAGCCGATGCAGCGTACGCCCGGCGGCTGCGGCGCGGCATCCGGAAGCGTACCCTTCACGCATGGCGACGTGGGACGACGTGCGCGAGTTGGCGCTCGCACTGCCCGAGGCGAGCGAGCACGTCTCGCGCGGGAGCGCCCAGTGGAAGGTTCGCACGAAGGGCTTCGTGTGGGAGCGGCCGCTGCGCCGCGCCGACCTCGACTCGCTCGGCATCGACGCGCAGGCGGGACCGGTGCTCGGCGCGAAGACCGAGGACGAGGCGGTGAAGTTCGCCCTGATCTCGGAGGACCCCTCGGTGTTCTTCACGACCCCGCACTTCGACGGCTACGCCGCGGTGCTCGTGCACCTCGACCGCATCTCGAGGCGGCGCCTCGGCGAGCTGGTGGCCGAGGCGTGGGCGGCCGCCGCGCCCGCGAAGCTCGTTCGCGAGCACCTCGATCGCGAGGTCGACTGAGCGCGGCGGACGGGGAGTCAGCCGGCCGCCGCGGCATCCGTGGACCGTCGGCGTGCCCGTCGAGTGATCGGCCGTCGTGACAGTACGGCCGCGGTGAAGAAGCAGGCCGCACCGAGCGCGGTGCCGAGGTTGGCCCAGAGCTCGCTCACGAAATCGCCGGTCTCGGGCATGACGTAGGCGCCGACCGCCGAGGCGCCGAACGCGACCGACCCCGCGAGGTTCAGCCATGTGCCGTGCCAGGTGCGCGCGTGCGCGTCCCAGAGCTGATCGCGATCCCTGGTCGCGACCACCGCGAGCGAGCTCGACACGAGGAACGCGATGGACCCCCACGCGTCGGGCCGCCAGCCGATGCCCACGGCATCGGGTCGGGCGATCGCCGCGGCGAGCGCAGCACCGGTGGAGATGTTGAAGAGGAGCGTGCCGACGAACTGGATGGCGGCCGCCCACCAGTCGGCGCGATCGGCGCGATTCATCCGGGCGTGTGGTGCCGTTCGGCCGCTCAGGCTCAACTGGATGAACCCCGCCGACGTGAAGAAGATCGACCCGATGAAGAAGGTCAGGTTCGCCGCCCACGGCGCCGAGCCAGTCCGCATACCAGGGCAGCGCACCCAGGAAGAAGCACACCGAGCCGATCGCGAAGCCCCACGCCTCCCGGCGCAGTCGCAGTGGTCGCCGGTCGACCGGCGCGGCATGAGCCGGGGTGCCGCCGTCGTGTGCCACCCCCCCGCTCATGCCGCCCCTCCTGCCGCCCGCGTCAGTGGTGGAATCCGGGCCTCTGCCCCTGGGTGGGCATCGGCGTGTCGAGTGCATCGAGCCACGCCGTCTCCTCCCGGATGTCGTCGAGCAGGTCGTCGGCGAGGTCGCGACTCAGCCCGTTGCGCACGACGATGCGCTGCACGGTGAGGTCGCTCATGTTGTCGGGCATCGGGTACGCGGGCACCAGCCAGCCCTTCATGCGCAGCCGATCGGAGAGGTGGTAGAGGTTCCACTTGTCGGTATAGCCGGGCTTCAGCTGCCACGCGAACACCGGGATGTCGGAGCCGTCGCTCCACAGGTCGAAGGCGCCGATCTCGGAGATGCCCTTCGAGATGTACTTCGCGACGTCCTGGCACTCCTGCTGGATGTCGGTGTAGCCCTCTCGTCCGAGGCGCAGGAACTGGTAGTACTGCAGCAGCACCTGGGCGCCGGGGCGTGAGAAGTTCAGGGCCAGGGTCGGCATGTCGCCGCCGAGGTAGCTGACGCGGAAGATGAGCTCGTCGGGCAGCGCGGCGAGGTTGCGCCAGACGACCCAGCCGACGCCCGGGTAGACGAGACCGTACTTGTGCCCCGAGGTGCTGATGGAGTGCACGCGCTCGAGCCGGAAGTCCCACTCGATCTCGGGCTGCAGGAACGGGGCGATCATGGCCCCGGATGCCCCGTCGACATGGATCGGCACGTCGAACCCGGTCTTCGCCTGCAGGGCGTCGAGGGCGGCCGCGATCTCCTTCACCGGCTCGTACATTCCGGTGTAGGTGACGCCCATGATGGCGACCACGCCGATGGTGTTCTCGTCGACGTACTGCTCCAGTTGGCTGCCGTCGAGCATGGGGTGCTCGTCGGTGACCGGAACGTAGCGCGGCTCGACCTCGAAGTAGTTGCAGAACTTCTCCCAGCACACCTGCACGGCCGAGCTCATGATCAGGTTGGGCTTGTCGGTCGACTTGCCGGCGGCCCGGCGGGCGAGCTGCCAGCGTCGCTTGAACGCGAGGCCGCCGAGCATGCACGCCTCGGATGATCCGATGGTCGACGTGCCGATCGAGTCCGCGACGTCCGGCACGCTCCACAGCGAGGCGAGGATATGCCAGCAGTGCTCCTCGATCGCGGCCGTGCGCGGGTACTCGTCCTTGTCGACCATGTTCTTGTCGTAGGCCTCGGCGTAGAGCCGGTCGGCCTGGTCCCCCATCCACGTCGCGACGAAGGTCGCGAGGTTCAGGCGGGCGTTCCCGTCGAGCATGGCCTCGTCGTGCACCATCTGGTACGCCGAGGTCGGGTCCATCTCGGCGTCGGGGATCGTGAAGCGCGGTGCGGCGGAGCGAACGCCGGAGCGGGTGTAGGTGGGCTTGAGGACGTTGGGATCGTGCGGCATTTGGAGGTCCTTCCGGTCGGCGCGGCTCCCCAGCTCGCCCGCTGCACGAGCGACCGGGAGACCGTCGACCCCAGGAGGTGCCGGGCCCCCCGGGCCGGTCACCGTCTACGAGCCAGACACTACGCGAGGGCGCTTTCGCTCCGCTAGTGCGAGGGGCCTGCGCCGAGCAGCTTCGTGCAGTTCGCGCAGAGGCCGAAGACGTCGACGACGTGGGCCGCGCCGGTGAACCCGTGCTCGGCGGCCACCCGCTTGGCCCACACCTCGACCTCGTCGGCGGCGATCTCGACCGTGAGGCCGCAGTTGCGGCAGATCAGGTGATGGTGGTGGCCGGTCGTGGTGCACGCGCGATAGAGCGCCTCGCCCTCTGGCGATTGCAGCGAGTCGGCCTCACCGGTGGCCGCGAGGTCGCCGAGCGCGCGGTAGACCGTGGCGAGCCCGATCGGCGAGCCGCTCGCGTGCAGCGACGAGTGCAGCGCCTGCGCGCTGATGAATCCCTCGGTGTCGTCGAGGGCCTCGCGAAC
>CAWDJA010000007.1:0-46503 GCA_963802485.1 uncultured Actinomycetota bacterium | reverse complement strand
AACCGGTCGGTGTCGAGCTGGTCGTACCACGCGTCGAGCACCCGCGACTCGGCGGCCTGCAGCATCCGCTCGCGATAGCCGCGCACGACGGTGAGGTTGATCTCGCGGCGCTCCTCGTCGGTGAAGCCGCGATTGCGGCCGGCGACCTCGAAGCTCGCCGCGAGCCGCTTCACGTCCCACTCCCACGGGCCGGGCAGCGTCTCGTCGAAGTCGTTCATGTCGAAGACCAGCGCTGCGCTCGGGCGTGCCGAAGACGCCGAAGTTCGACAGGTGCGCGTCACCGCAGATCTGCGTGGTGATGCCCGACACCGGGCGTGCCGGCCAGGTCGGCCGCCATCAGCAGCGCGGCGCCGCGGTAGAACGTGAACGGCGACACCATCATCCGCGCGTGCCGGATCGGCACCAGCTCCTGCACGCGGGTCGTCGCCTGCTCCTCGAGCAGGGCGACCGGATCGGCCCGATCCGCGCGGCGGCGCCCACCCCTCATGGACGGATCGCGGCGTGCGGCGGCGTGCCTCCTTGCCGTACGCGCGGCGGGCGTCGAAGTCCGTCGGCGCCGGCGGTCGCGAGCGCCTCGCTCGTGCTCCGGACGCCCGACGTTCCCTGGGTGTTCATGTCCTGACCTCCGACCCGTCATCCGTTTCCGGGATCTCGCTCGCGTGGTCGCCCCGCGACCTCGGCCGGGATTCCCCGCGAGAACAGCAGGGACAGGAACGCGATGACGATGAGCCCGAAGAAGGTCGACGCGGAGCGACCAGATACCTGGGCCTGAGCTGTAGATCGTCGATAGAGGCTCCGCGGCATCCCCGTCGCCGACAGGCCCGCCTCCCCTCGGCCACGGTGTGCACTGTGGAGGCCGCGGGGATGATCTCCACGCTGCCTTCGAGTCCGCTCCGCGATGGTGCCCTTCACGTCGTCCGGCAGCTCGCTGCCGGCCACACCCGCCGCGAACGACGTCGAGAGCGCGCCGATCAGCACCGAGCCGATGAGTGCCGTGCCGAGCGACGACCGAGGCTCTGGAACACCCCCTGCAGCCCGCCGACCTCGCTGGTCTGGTCCTCGGCACGCTCGACATGTTCACGTTTCCGACTGCGACGCGAGCAGGCCGAGGGCCGCACCGGCGGTGAACATCCCGATCCGAACCGGGCGCTTCAACTCGAGGTCGACGGAACCGAGCAGCAGGAACGACGCGAGGAGGAAGATCACCTGGCCAGCCCGTACGATCCGCCTCGGAGACCAGCTCAGCGAGCGCCGGTGCCGAGGAAGGAGAACAGGATCAGCGAGACCGACAGTGGGAAGATCTTGATGCCGGTCGGGAGCGCGTCGAGGCCGAGGGTCATCTGCAGGTACACCGGCACCATGAAGAAGAGGCCGGCGGTCATCGCGTACTGGGCGAGGAGTACGGCGAGGCCGCTGCGCAACCGGAGGATCCGGAACAGCGTGATGTCGACGAGGGCGGTCGGCCCGTCGACGAGGTGGCGCTGGCGCACGAAGAACGCCCAGATCAGCGCGGCGCCGACGAGCACGACCAGGCCGTCATCGACACGCCCAACGGCGCGATCGGGACGCCGTTGACGATCGGGGGGAGCAGCGGGATGACCCAGCCCCGCGCCTTGCTCTGGAGCATCCCGAAGACGACGAACACGAGGCCGGTGGCGGAGAGCAGCACGCTCAGCGACGTCTATGCGTTACGGCACGCGGCGGCGTGGCCCGATCCGTAGATCACCCGCGCGAACAGCACGACGACGGCCATGATGACCACCTCGGCCACGAAGACGTAGCGCCAGCTGAAGTAGGTCGTGACGAAACCGCCGATGAGTGGACCTGCTGCGACGGCGGCGCCGGAGACGGCACCGATGATGGCGTAGGCGGTCGCGCCGACCGAGCCCGGTTGTAGTTGTCGGCGATGAGCGCGGCGATGGCGGGGATGACGAGTACGGCACCGAGGCCCTCGATGACCGACCAGCCGAGGAACAGGACGCGATGTTCGGGCGCGAGCGCCGTCGGGAGTGAGCCGATCGCGTACACGATCGAGCCCACGACGAACGCGCGCCGACGGCCCCAGACGTCACCGAGCTTGGCGCCCAGCAGCATCAGGGCCGCCATCGTCAGCGTGTAGAACGTGATCGCCGCCTGCATGGCGGCGACCTGGTGTCGAGGTCCTCCACGACCGTGGAGATCGACACGTTCATCACCGTGCCGTCGAGCACCATCACGAACTGCGCGCTGCCGAGGATCGCGACGACTGGCCAGTTCTTCATCTCTCGACCCCGATCCCGCCCCAGTACGGGGATAGGCGACGGCGGCGACCCGACGGTCGCCCCTCGTCAGACGCTCCCACCGATCAGCGCCGCACTGGAAGCGGCCGCGCGGATGTCGCCTCAGCTGCCCGGCTCCCCGCAGACGGCAGGACACACGGCGTGAGGAAGGCGCTCACAAGTCAGGTCGAGGCCTCCCCTCTACGCCTTCGGGCAGATGCCGAGTTCCTGCATCTTGGCGGTGGCCTGGTCCGCCGACCAGGGAGTTCGACGAGCGGTCGCTCGCGACCGTCGGCCGGGTTCGCCTTCGAGGCGAGGGAGGCGAGCGCGAACGCCGTCTCGCGCACGAAGTCGGCGCCGGCCGTCGAGTTGTTGAGGGCGACCACCACGGTGAGCCCGCTCTCGGGGTCGGTGAAGGCCGCCGTGAGGGCGCCGGCGGATCGCTGGCGGAGCCGCGCATCGGTCCGTACTGCAGCGCGCCGATGCCGACCGACTGCCATGCGGGCGCCGACCCTCCCAGTGGGATCGCGGCCCACTGCTTGCGCTCGGTGGCCTCGCTGAGCAATGCACCGGTCGCGAACGCCTCGCTCAACGCCCGGGTGTCCTCGAGCGTCGAGACCGCGCCCGCGGCCGCGCCGCCCATCGAACTCGACTGGTCGGAGGCGTCGACGAGTACCGCGCAGTCCACGGCGCCGTTCGGCGCGATGGCCGCCGAGTAGGCGCCGAGGACGCCTGCGTGATCGGTGACGGAGGGCTGCGGCATCCGCGTGTCCTCGAGGCCGAGCGGCCCGAACACGTACTGCTCGGCGAGGTCGGCCCACGACTTGCCGGTGCGCCGCTCGAGCGCGAGCGCGAGCAGGAGGATGCCGGTGCGCGATTCCCGCACCTGTTCGCCCGGCGGGCCCACGCGGCTGAGGGCGAGGCCGTTCGAGAGCAGCTCGTTGGTCGGCCAGAGGCGCGCGGGGTTGGCGATGAAGTGGCTGCGCAGTGTCGGGTAGTAGTCGGGAAGGCCGGAGGTGTGCCGGCAGAGCTGCTCGAGGGTGATGCCGTCGAGCGTCGGGATCCAGTCGACGTAGTCGGCGACCTCGTCGTTGAGCTGGACCGTGCCCGCGTCGACCAGTCGCAGGAGCACCGTGCAGGTGATCTCGGTCGTGACCGTCGCCATGTGGAAGCCGGTGTCCGCACGAGCGGCCCTGGCGCTCTCGCCGAAGTCGACCGTGCCGGCCACTCCGGTCCACTCACCGGCCCATGGCGCCCAGACACCGGCGACGGCTCCGCTCGAACCGCTGAGCGCCACGGCCTGGTCGAGCACGGCGTCGAGGCTCGTCGCGAGGTCGTCGCCGAGCGGCGCGTCGACGGGGCTGAACTGCGCCGCGGGATCGACGACGCCGCCGAAGCACCCGCTCAACCCGAGCCCCAGTGCAACGGCCATCGCGACGGCCGGTACGAGCCGCCGTCGGAACCTCCCCGGTCGTTCAGCCACCAAGCCCCCCTAGCCGTGTGCCCGCTGTGATTGTAACCCGCAATGGCGGCGCACCCGATGCCGTCCGACGCACGACCTGCGATCAGCGTTCCGCCGGGTCGACCAATCCACGTCGTGGGCTGCACCGAACCACCGTCACACCCGGTGACCGCCGGGGCTCTACGAAGGAGGCACCTCATGCGCAACTCCCCGAATCGCATCGTCGCAACCGTCTTCGGCGCGGTCTACGTGCTCGTCGGGCTGCTCGGCTTCGCCGTCACCGGCGGCGTCGGATTCATCGCCACCGAGGGAGGACTGCTGCTCGGCGTCTTCCAGGTGAACCCGCTGCACAACATCGCCCACCTGCTCATCGGCGCGGCGCTGCTCATCGCAGGGTTCGCGAACGTCTCCGCCGCGAAGGCCGTCAACACCGTCGTGGGCGGCGCCTACCTGCTGCTCGGCATCGTCGGGTTCTTCCTCGCCGGCACCGCGGCGAACATCCTGGCGCTGAACACCGCCGACCACTTCCTGCACCTCGCGAGCGCCATCGTGCTGCTCGGCGTGGGACTCGGAGCCGAGCGCTCCGCACGCGTGGCGACGGCCTAGGGAGCCGCGCCATGAACGCACTGACGACGCTGGCGCGAACCTGGCCGATGCTGTCCGCCCTCGGCGGCGGCCTCGTGCTCCTCGCCCTCGCCGCCGGTGCGGGGGGAACGGCAGGGGGCGCCCTGGCGGGGGCCGGCATCGCCGGCCTCGGCTGGGGCGTCCTCTCGCTCCGCGCCGGGCGTGCGATCGTCCCCGCGGTCGCGCTCGGCGTGAGCTCCGCGGTGCTCGTGGGCGTGGGGGCCCTCGTGGGCAGCGGCCTCGCGGCGACGACGGGGGTCGCGGTCGGCCCGCTCGTCGCGGCATCCGTCTTCATCGCGGTCGTGGCGGCGCACACCGCGTTCGTCGTGCGTCGACGAACCCGAGCCGCGCGCCCGATGTCCGACCCGAACAGGGCAGCGGATGCCGCGTCCAGCCCGGTGATCGACGGCCGACTCTCGCTCGTGGGGCTCGTGGCGGGCGCCCTGATCGTCGCAGGACTCGCCACGCCGGCACTCGCGGCGACCGAGGCGGGCGAGCTCGCCGTGCCGCACGGGGAGCACGGGGACGCGAGCACGGCGGCACCTCGGTGACCGACGCCGATCACGGCGACGACGGACACCACCACTGACGGCGACCGGGGGTGCGTGGCGACGACGCCCCCGGCCGCACCTCTCACCTCATCCGGTGGCGCCGGGCGCCGCGACATCCGCGCCGATCTCGCGCAGCGCACCGGCCATGAACCGTTCGACGTCGCGGTCGACGATGATGTCGCTCGGCCGCAGCGGCCGGCTCAGGTAGAGCCCGTCGAGCGCCGTGAGGCGGCTGAGCGCCACGTAGGTCTGGCCGGGGCTGAACGCCCGGGGGCCGAGGTCGATGATGGCGGTCTCGTAGCTGGCGCCCTGCGACTTGTGGATGGTGACCGCCCACGCGAGCCGGAGCGGGAACTGCGTGAACTCGGCCACGATCTCGCGGTGCAGCTTCTTGGCCGCCGGATCCCACGTGTACCGGAACTTCTCCCAGGTGACCGGCTCGACCTCGTGCTCCTCGCCGTCGATCTCGACCCGCACCTCGCGCTTCAGCGACGTGACGGTGCCGATCGTGCCGTTCACCCAGCGCGGCCCGTCGCCCCGCAGGGCGTTGTCGTTGCGGAGGAACATCACCTGTGCGCCGAGCTTCAGCTCGAGCCGCTCGTCGGCGGGGAACGCCCGCCCGCCGAAGTCGCCGTTCACCTCGGCCTCGTTCGCGATCGACTGCCCGGGCAGCCGGTGCAGCTGCGTGCGATTGATGCGGTTGACCGTCTCGTTCGTGGTGGCGAGCGTGATCGCCCCCTGCTCGGGCAGCGGCCGGCGCGCGCCCACGTCGTTCAGCACGCCCGCGATCTCGGCCGTGACCGCGCCGTGCCGCACGGCGTTGAGCATGAGCTTGAACTCGTCGTCGTGCTGCCGGTGCACCTCGCCGAGCTCGTAGATGCGGAGGTCGGCCTCGCGCCACACGTTCGCGTCGAAGAACCACATCGACGTGTACGTGTCGGCGAAGTAGCGGCGCTCGTCGCCGCTGCCGGGCACGGGGGCGAGCTGGTACGGGTCTCCGAAGAGCACGACCTGCGCCCCGCCGAACGCCTCGTACGGCCGCTGGCGCGCCTGGCGCAGCGACCGGTCCATCGCGTCCATCAGGTCGGCGTTCACCATCGACACCTCGTCGATCACGAGCGTGTCCATGGCGTTCAGGATCTTGCGCACCGTGTCGTTCTGGTCGATGTCGTGGTCGGCGATGACCCCGATCGGCAGGCGGAACAGCGAGTGGATGGTCTGCCCGCCCACGTTGAGCGCGGCGACGCCGGTCGGCGCGCAGATCACGATCTGCTTCTGCGTGTGCCAGTTGAGGTGGTTGAGCAGCGTCGACTTGCCCGTGCCGGCGCGGCCGGTGACGAACACGTGCTCGCGCGTGCCCTCGATGGCCTGGAACACGGCGGCCTGTTCGCGGGTGAGGGTGACGTTCTGCACTGGGTTGCCTTCGGCGAGCGGATGTCGCGGGCGACTCCCGCGGCGGCGACGCCCATCGGGGCGCGCTCCCACTGTAACCGCGGTGGGGCCGACCGCGGCCGGGCGACGCCGACCGGATCGCGAGGGGCATCCGACCGGCGATCGGGGAGGACGGGTGAGCGCCAGGTGCCCGCATAGACTGTGCGAGTGGGGAGCTCAGGCGTGCGGCGGGGTCGGGTGTCGCCCGCCGCGGTGATCGGCTGGGCCGGGCTCGCGGTGCTCCTCGTCGGTGCGTTCCTGGCCGCGCTCGGAGCCCTGAACCAGACGATCTACGGCGCGTCGAACTTCGTCGAGCGCTACCTCGAGGCGATCGCCGACGACGACATCGCCGCCGCATCCACGACCCCGGGCGTCGCCCTCGACGCCGCCGAGCTCGCCGCCATGGGCCTGCCCGAGCACGTGTCGACCGCGATGTTCCGCTCGGGCGTCGTCGAGGCCGGCCCCGAGGACGTGCGCATCGTGAGCGATGTCGCGAACCCCGACGGCACGCACTCGGTGACCGCGAGCTACCTCCTCGACGTGTCGATCATCGAGACGACCTTCGACGTACGGCCCATCGCTCCGCTCTACGGCGTGCTCAACCGCTGGGAGTTCTCGACGAGCCCGCTCACCGTGATCGACGTCACGGCGGCCCACAACCCGCTGTTCACCGTCGGCACGCTCACGCTCGACACCCGCGCGACGAAGACGGGCGACGAGCTGACCGCGTTCACGCAGACCGCGCCGTACCTCGCGATCGCACCGGCCGTCTACGAGTTCGGCTACACCTCGACGCTGCTGGAGGCGGTGCCCACCTCGATGGCGATGGCGCCGGCCTCCCGGTTCGCCGTCACCGTCGACTCCATGCCCACCGCGACCTTCGTGGAACGCGTGCAGGTGAAGGTCGACGACTACCTCGCGCAGTGCACGACCCAGCAGGTGCTGCAGCCCGCCGGATGCCCCTTCGGCATCGAGATCGACGATCGGGTCGTGAGCCCGCCCGTCTGGACGATGGTCACCAATCCCCCCGTCACCCTCGCGCCGGGCGATACGGCGTTCGAGATGCCGCCCACCGAGGGCGTGGCGCACATCTCGGTGGAGCTGCAGTCGCTCTTCGACGGCGACTTCTACACGCTCGAGGAGGACCGACCGTTCCAGCTCGCCCTCAGCGCGTCGATCCGGCCCGACGGCAGCATCGCGATCCAGCTGAAGTGACGCCGGTGCTGCAGTGACGCCGGTGGTGCTGTGACGCCGGTGCCGGATGCCGCGGCATCCGCTCGCCCGCGTCAGCCGCGATGCGCGTCCTGCTCGGCGATGGCGGCGAGCCGCGCGTTGTAGGCCTCGAGCTCCGCGTCGCCGGTGCGGTCCGCGTGGCGATCGCGGCGCTTCGACTCCTTCTCGTCGCTGCGCGCCCACTGCACCGCCACCGTGATCGCCAGGGCGACGGTCGGGATCTCGCCCACCGACCAGGCGATGCCGCCTCCGAGCTGCTGGTCGACGAGCGCGTCGGTGCCCCAGCCCATCGCGCCGTACCAGTCGGCGAGCAGCAGGCCGGTGCCCGACATGATCGCGAGGCCGAAGAACGCGTGGAAGGCCATCGTGCCGAGCAGCAGCACGAGCCGGAACGGGTACGGCAGCCGGTACGGCACCGGGTCGATGCCGATCAGCGACTGCACGAAGAGGTAGCCGGTGATCACGAAGTGCCCGATCATCCACTCGTGCCCGATGTGGTCGAGCATCGACCAGCGGAACAGCGGCGAGTAGTAGAACACCCAGAGCGACCCGGCGAAGAGCACCGCCGCCACGATCGGGTTGGCGATGATCGAGGCGAACTTCGAGTGCACCGCCAGCAGGATCCACTCGCGGCCGCCGCGCGAGCCGTCCTTGCGGGGCAGGATGGCACGCGCCGCGAG
The DNA here is from genome assembly GCA_963802485.1 of uncultured Actinomycetota bacterium. GTDB lineage: Bacteria > Actinomycetota > Actinomycetes > Actinomycetales > Microbacteriaceae > Agromyces. The sequence goes on along the minus strand of CAWDJA010000007.1, from coordinate 38,264 downwards.
CGTGACCGGCGCGCCGGGCACGAGGAGCACGGGCACCGCCATCGTGAGCACCATGTGCGCGCCCATGTGCGCCGAGAACAGGTACTGCTCGTACACGTTCACGCCGCCGCTCGTGACGTAGGCGAGCAGCAGCAGGCCGGCCACCCAGAGCACCGCGCGGTACACGGGCCAGTGATCGCCGCGCTTGCGCAGCCGCCGCACGCCCGCGAGGTAGAAGAAGATGCCGAACCCGCACGCGAGGAGCCAGAGCAGGTCGGGGTTCCACTCGGTGAAGTAACGGGTCCATTCGGGCCACGGGGGGAGCGGCTGGCCGGTCAGGATCTCGGCCGGCGTGCGGGCGAGCGAGCCGGCGGCGTCCTCCGACACCGGCGTCGCCGTGCGCGCGAGCGCCGCGGCCACCCCCGACGCGAGGCCCATGAACGCGAGCTCGACGACCACGAGCACCCAGAAGTCGCGGGCGATGGATGCGTCGGCGGGGGCGCCGTGGGCCGAGGTGGGTCGCTGCATCCGCCAGATCAGGAAGCGGCGCTGCGCCGCGCCGAACAGGCCCAGCGCGATGAGCGCCGACACCTTCACGAGCACGAGCACGCCGTAGGTCGTGCCCAGCTCGTCCCAGGTGCCGATGCGGAGCGCGGCGTTCGCGTACCCCGACAGCGCCACGACGATGAAGGCGATGAGCGCGACCGACGAGTACCGCGCGAGGACGATCGGCAGCCGGTCCCGGTCGAGTTCGCGCCGCAGCAGCACGATCGTGAGCAGCCCGCCGAGCCAGACGGCCGCGAACACGAGGTGCAGTCCCAGCGACGCGATCGCGGCGTTGTGACCCGCCGCGCCCGCCGCGTGGCCCTGCTGCGCCATCGGCACGAGGGAGGCGACGGCGAGCACCGTGACGAACACGAGCGCCGTCTGGTTGCGCACCGCGAAGCACAGCACCGTGACGGCGGCGGCGACGAGGGTGGTGGTGAGCCAGGCCTGGCCGAGGGCGATGGTCGTGACGAACTGGCCGAGCTTCTGGCCGAACGCGGCGCCGAAGGAGAGCGGCTCGCCCGTGACGACGAGGAACGTGAAGATGCCGGTCGCGGCGGCGGCGACGGTCATCACGGCAGCGGATGCCGCGGCGACGTCGAGGGCGAGGTCGAACTCGCGGCGCTTCGGCGAGAGCGCCCACACGGCGAGCACGAGCGCGCCGATCATGCCGGCCGCGCCGAGGTTCACGACGAGCTTCGCGACGGGGAGGCCGAAGCGGGCGACCGGACCCGGGTCCTGGATGGGGAGGGGCGCGGCGCCGCCGCCGTACGCGAGGCCCGCGAACATCGCGATGAGCGCGACGGCGAGGAGCACGGCGGGGCCGAGCACGCGGACGGAGCGGGGCACCGAACCAGCCTAGACGCCGTCGCCCGTGTGCCCGCCCGGAGCGATCACCGAGGCCCGCTGGCATCCGCCACTCCCCCACGCGGTCGGCCACTCCCCCGGGCTGCGCCCGCCGACCGGCGTTCGCGCCCGGAGACCACGAAGGGGCGCACGGCCGATGCCGCACGCCCCTTCGGAAGTCTCGGATACTACTTACTTGGCAGCAGCCTTGAGCTTCGAGCCGGCCGACACCTTGACCGAGTATCCGGCCGGGATGTCGATGGTCGCACCCGTCTGCGGGTTGCGGCCGGTGCGCGCGGCACGGTGCGTGCGCTCGACGGCGAGCCACCCCGGGATGGAGACCTTGGTGCCGCCACCGACGGACTCGGCGAGCGCGTCGAAGAGACCGCCGAGCACGGCGTCGACGGTGGCCTGGCTCTGGCCGGTCGACGCAGCGATCTTCGCGACGAGCTCGGTCTTGTTCAGCGACTTGTCAGCCATTGAATGTCCTCCTCGGACTTCCGCTGTTTCGGTACAGCTATCTGTTCGTGTTCGGGAACGATCGTTCTACCGCCCCCGTGGCCGATCGGGCCGCCTCGAATGTAGCAGAGAACCGCGGAAATCCGCGGATTTCCGGGACTTCGGGACGATCGGGCACCCGGCGTGTCGCTCGATCGGATGCCGCGGCATCCGTCATCTCGACCTCGGGGACGACGAGAGGGGCGCCCCTTTCGGGACGCCCCTCTCGGTGAAGCGGGTTTCGCCTACCAGCTCGACTTCGTGATGCCGGGCAGCTCGCCACGGTGGGCCATGTCACGGAAGCGGACGCGCGAGACGCCGAACTTCGTGAGCATGCCACGGGGGCGGCCGTCGATGGCGTCACGCGAACGCAGGCGCACCGGCGACGCGTTGCGGGGAAGCTTCTGCAGGCCACGACGAGCGGCCTCGCGGCTCTCGTCGGTGCCGTTCTCGTCGATGAGCGCCTTCTTCAGCTCGAGGCGCTTGGCCGCGTAGCGGTCGACGATCACCTTGCGCTGCTCGTTGCGCGCGATCTTGCTCTTCTTCGCCATGTCCTAGCGCTCCTCTCGGAAGTCGACGTGCTTGCGCACCACGGGGTCGTACTTCTTGAGCACGAGACGGTCGGGGTTGTTGCGACGGTTCTTGCGGGTCACGTAGGTGTACCCGGTGCCGGCCGTCGAGCGGAGCTTGATGATGGGGCGGATGTCCTGTGCCTTGGCCATTAGAGCTTCACCCCACGAGCCTTGATGTCCTTGATGACCGCTTCGATGCCGCGGGCGTCGATCACCTTGATGCCCTTGGCGGACACGTTCAGGGTGACGTTACGACGGAGCGACGGCACGTAGTAGGTCTTCTTCTGCACGTTCGGGTCGAAGCGGCGCTTCGTCCGGCGGTGCGAGTGCGAGATGTTGTGCCCGAAGCCGGGAACGGCTCCAGTCACCTGGCACACTGCTGCCATTGGTCTTTCCTCCAATACCGAGGGGCGGATGCCCCTCCCAAGGTCTCTTGTCTGCAGGCAGATCCCACCGCTTGCGCGGGTAGATGCGGGATTTGTCCACGGTCTGAGCGGTGGAAGCGCCCAGCCAAAGGGAAAGCCTACCAGATCGGCGCTGTTCAGCCGAAACGAGCGGATGCTCGCGGGCCGGCCGTTCGCGTTGGCGCCGCGAGCCGATCCAGCCGTACGCCCGGCGGCTGCGGCGCGGCATCCGGAAGCGTACCCTTCACGCATGGCGACGTGGGACGACGTGCGCGAGTTGGCGCTCGCGCTGCCCGAGGCGAGCGAGCACGTCTCGCGCGGGAGCGCCCAGTGGAAGGTTCGCACGAAGGGCTTCGTGTGGGAGCGGCCGCTGCGCCGCGCCGACCTCGACTCGCTCGGCATCGACGCGCAGGCGGGACCGGTGCTCGGCGCGAAGACCGAGGACGAGGCGGTCAAGTTCGCCCTGATCTCGGAGGACCCCTCGGTGTTCTTCACGACCCCGCACTTCGACGGCTACGCCGCGGTGCTCGTGCACCTCGACCGCATCTCGAGGCGGCGCCTCGGCGAGCTGGTGGCCGAGGCGTGGGCGGCCGCCGCGCCGGCGAAGCTCGTTCGCGAGCACCTCGATCGCGAGGTCGACTGAGCGCCGGCCGACGGGGAGTCAGCCGGCCGCCGCGGCATCCGCGGACCGTCGGCGTGCCCGCCGAGTGATCGGCCGTCGTGACAGTACGGCCGCGGTGAAGAAGCAGGCCGCACCGAGCGCGGTGCCGAGGTTGGCCCAGAGCTCGCTCACGAAATCGCCGGTCTCGGGCATGACGTAGGCGCCGACCGCCGAGGCGCCGAACGCGACCGACCCTGCGAGGTTCAGCCAGGTGCCGTGCCAGGTGCGCGCGTGCGTGTCCCAGAGCTGATCGCGATCCCTGGTCGCGACCACCGCGAGCGAGCTCGACACGAGGAACGCGAGGGACCCCCACGCGTCGGGCCGCCAGCCGATGCCCACGGCATCGGGTCGGGCGATCGCCGCGGCGAGCGCGGCACCGGTCGAGATGTTGAAGAGGAGCGTGCCGACGAACTGGATGGCGGCCGCCCACCAGTCGGCGCGATCGGCGCGATTCATCCGGGCGTGGGGTGCCGTTCGGCCGCTCAGGCTCAACTGGATGAACCCCGCCGACGTGAAGAAGATCGACCCGATGAAGAAGGTCAGGTTCGCGCCCACGGCGCCGAGCCAGTCCGCATACCAGGGCAGCGCACCCAGGAAGAAGCACACCGAGCCGATCGCGAACCCCCACGCCTCCCGCCGCAGTCGCAGCGGTCGCCGGTCGACCGGCGCGGCATGAGCCGGGGTGCCGCCGTCGTGCGCCACTCCCCCGCTCATGCCGCCCCTCCTGCCGCCCGCGTCAGTGGTGGAATCCGGGCTTCTGCCCCTGGGTGGGCATCGGCGTGTCGAGTGCATCGAGCCACGCCGTCTCCTCCCGGATGTCGTCGAGCAGGTCGTCGGCGAGGTCGCGACTCAGCCCGTTGCGCACGACGATCCGCTGCACGGTGAGGTCGCTCATGTTGTCGGGCATCGGGTACGCGGGCACCAGCCAGCCCTTCATGCGCAGCCGATCGGAGAGGTGGTAGAGGTTCCAGTTGTCGGTATAGCCGGGCTTCAGCCGCCACGCGAACACCGGGATGTCGGAGCCGTCGCTCCACAGGTCGAAGGCGCCGATCTCGGAGATGCCCTTCGAGATGTACTTCGCGACGTCCTGGCACTCCTGCTGGATGTCGGTGTAGCCCTCTCGTCCGAGGCGCAGGAACTGGTAGTACTGCAGCAGCACCTGGGCGCCGGGGCGTGAGAAGTTCAGGGCCAGGGTCGGCATGTCGCCGCCGAGGTAGCTGACGCGGAAGATGAGCTCGTCGGGCAGTGCGGCGAGGTTGCGCCAGACGACCCAGCCGACGCCGGGGTAGACGAGCCCGTACTTGTGCCCCGACGTGCTGATCGAGTGCACGCGCTCGAGCCGGAAGTCCCACTCGATCTCGGGCTGCAGGAACGGGGCGATCATGGCCCCGGATGCCCCGTCGACATGGATCGGCACGTCGAACCCGGTCTTCGCCTGCAGGGCATCGAGGGCGGCCGCGATCTCCTTCACCGGCTCGTACATGCCCGTGTAGGTGACGCCCATGATGGCGACCACGCCGATGGTGTTCTCGTCGACGTACTGCTCCAGCTGGCTGCCGTCGAGCATGGGGTGCTCGTCGGTCACCGGAACGTAGCGCGGCTCGACCTCGAAGTAGTTGCAGAACTTCTCCCAGCACACCTGCACGGCCGAGCTCATGATCAGGTTGGGCTTCTCGGTCGACTTGCCGGCGGCCCGGCGGGCGAGCTGCCAGCGTCGCTTGAACGCGAGGCCGCCGAGCATGCACGCCTCCGATGATCCGATGGTCGACGTGCCGATCGAGTCCTTGACGTCCGGCACGCTCCACAGCGAGGCGAGGATATGCCAGCAGTGCTCCTCGATCGCGGCCGTGCGCGGGTACTCGTCCTTGTCGACCATGTTCTTGTCGTAGGTCTCGGCGTAGAGCCGGTCGGCCTGGTCCCCCATCCACGTCGCGACGAAGGTCGCGAGGTTCAGGCGGGCGTTGCCGTCGAGCATGGCCTCGTCGTGCACCATCTGGTACGCCGAGGTCGGGTCCATCTCGGCGTCGGGGATCGTGAAGCGCGGTGCGGCGGAGCGAACCCCGGACCGGGTGTAGGTGGGCTTGAGGACGTTGGGATCGTGCGGCATTTGGAGGTCCTTCCGGTCGGCGCGGCTCCCCAGCTCGCGCGCTGCACGAGCGACCGGGAGACCGTCGACCCCAGGAGGTGCCGGGCCCCCCGGCCGGTCACCGTCTACGAGCCAGACACTACGCGAGGGCGCTTTCGCTCCGCTAGTGCGAGGGGCCTGCGCTGAGCAGCTTCGTGCAGTTCGCGCAGAGGCCGAAGACGTCGACGACGTGCGCCGCGCCGGTGAACCCGTGCTCGGCGGCCACCCGCTTGGCCCACACCTCGACCTCGTCGGCGGCGATCTCGACCGTGAGGCCGCAGTTGCGGCAGATCAGGTGATGGTGGTGGCCGGTCGTGGTGCACGCGCGATAGAGCGCCTCGCCCTCGGGCGATTGCAGCGAGTCGGCCTCACCGGTGGCCGCGAGGTCGCCGAGCGCGCGGTAGACCGTGGCGAGCCCGATCGGCGAGCCGCTCGCGTGCAGCGACGAGTGCAGCGCCTGCGCGCTGATGAATCCCTCGGTGTCGTCGAGGGCCTCGCGAACGGCTTCGCGTTGCCAGGTGTTGCGCTTCATGCGGTACGTGCGTCCTCTGCGGTCTCCACGGGGATGGCGACTCGATTCAACGGTAGTCCGCGCAGCTTGGAGATTCCCAGCGCGAGCACGAAGAACGCGGTGGCGGCGAGCGCGATGCTGGGCCCTGCGGCGACGGCGAGGGCCCGTGAGGCCAAGACCCCGATGATCCCGGATGCCGCGCCGATCAGGGGCGCGACGAGCAGGATGCCGCGGTAGGTCGGCACGACCAGCCGGGCGGCGGCCGCCGGAGCCGCGATCAGCGCGATGGCGAGGATCGCGCCGACCGCCGGCAGCGCGCTCACGACCATGGCGGCGGTGAGCCCGAGGACGAGCAGTTCCACCGGCCACTCGCGGTAGCCCGCGGCCCTGAAGCCCGATGGGTCGAAGGTCGAGAACGCGATCTCCTTGCCGAAGACCGCGACGGCGACGACGGCAACGACGGCGACGGCCGCCGCGAGCAGGATGTCGGCGTCGGTGACCGTGAGGATCGATCCGACGAGCAGCGACTCGGCCCGCACCGGGAGCCCCGGGATCACCGCCTGCAGGAGCGCGCCCGCCGCGAACCCGCCCGTCAGCACGATGCCCGCGGCGACCTGCGCGCCCTGACGTCGTACGCGGGCGATGGCCGACATCACCGCCACGAGCACCACGGATGCCGCGGCCGCCCCCAGCGGCACGCTCACGCCGAGCGCGGCCGCCGCGACCGCGCCGGGGTAGGTGCCGTGCGTGAGCGCCTGCGCGAAGAAGGTGCGGCGGCGCAGCACGACGAGCGCGCCGACGAACCCGGCACCGGCGCCGATCACGATCGACGCGAGGAGCGCGCGCTCGAAGTAGCCCATCAGCGCCCCTCCCCCACTGTTGCGGCGAGCGACGCGGTCGCCGGTGGCGCCCCCGCGGCCGCGGTCGGTCGGCGACCAACGCGGTCGGCGATCCAGCGGCCGAGCAGCACCAGCGCGTAGCCCGCCACGAACACGGCGACGATCGTGCTGCCCGCCGGCAGGTCGATGCCCGCTCCGACCGAACCGGCGAACCCGACGGCGAGTCCCAGCCAGGCGGCGACCGCGGCGAACAGGGCGGCGGCGGGGAAGAGCAGCCAGAGGCGCTGGGTCGCGAGGCGGGCGACGGCGCCCGGCACGATCAGGAGGGCGAGCACGAGCAGGGTGCCGATCGTGCTGGCCGCGGCGACGACCACGAGGGCGACGGCGCCGTTCAGCACGAGGTCGAGCGACCACGCCGAATCGCCCGCGGCGCGGCTTCCGCGGGCGTCGAAGGCCCGGAAGAGCTGCTGCTTCATCGTGAGGGCCACGGCGGCGAGGGCCACCGCGCAGACCCCGACGAGCGGCAGCACCTCGGACGGCGGGATCGTGAGCACGCGTCCGAAGAGCAGCGCCTCCAGTTCGCCCGCATAGTCGTCGCTGCGCGACACGACGATGACGCCGATGCTGAAGGTCGCCGTGAGCACGATCGCGATCGCGGCATCCGACGCGATGCCGGCGCGGTCGAGCCAGGTCAGCACGACCGCGGCGGCCAGTGCGGCGACGGCGGCGCCCGGCAGGAGCCCGGCCGTCCCGCCGACGGCGAGTCCGATCGCGAGGCCGGGGAACACCGCGTGCGTCAGTCCGTCGCTGATGAACTCCAGCCCGCGCAGGTTCACGAGCACCCCGACGACGCCGGCGACCACGGCGAGCACGAGCATGACGAGGAGGGCGCGCGCCATGAACGGCACCGTGAACGCGCCGAACAGCGCGTCGACGACGCTCATCGTGCACCACTCCCCCACCGGATGGCCCGCTGCGGCCGGGCCTGCGTATGCCGAGTTCGGCATCAATGTCCCTCGTGGCCGGGAACGACCAGCGTGTGCTCGTCGAGTTCGACCTCGACGCCGTCGAAGCACTCCTGCACGTTCCCGAGCGTGAGGACGTCGGCCACCGGGCCGAACGCGAGCTGCGTGCCGTTCACGAGCACGACGCGATCGCAGACGAGCTTCGCGAGCTCGAGGTCGTGCGTCGAGACGAGCACCGCGACGCCCTGGGCCTTGAGCGTGCGGAGCGTGTCGACGAGGGCGTCGCGATTCTGCTGGTCGAGGCCGTTGAACGGCTCGTCGAGCAGGAGCAGGCGCGGCTCCGAGGCGAGCGCGCGGGCCAGGAGGCCCCGCTGTCGCTGTCCGCCGGAGAGCTCGCCGTACCGCCGCCGGGCGAGGTCGCTGAGGCCGACCGTCGCGAGCGCACGGCGCACGGCCTCGCGATCGGCGCGACCCGGCCAGCGCAGGAAGCCGAGCCGGCGGTAGCGTCCCTGCATCACGACCTGCTCGAGGCTGATGGGGAAGTCGGGGTCGAGCTCCGCGGCCTGCGGCAGGAATCCGATCATGCCGTTCCGGGAATGTGCCTCCCGGCGGGCGGGAGCTGCCGCCGATGCGTCGGTCGCGGCATCCGTCGACCCGGAACCGATGGTCATCCGGCCGGCCGTGAGCGTCACCAGCCCGAGCACGCCCATGAGGAGTGTGGACTTGCCCGCGCCGTTCGGCCCGATGAGGGCGACCGCCTCGCCGGGGGCGATGTCGAGGTCGAGGCCCGAGACACCGGTGCCGCCCGGGTGCGTGAAGGCGACGCCCTCGAGGCGCAGCACGGGCGAGTCGGTCATGCGGTCATCCTCGCAGGAGTGCCGGGAGCGGGGAAGGCGTGATGCCCCACGACTCGAGGATCAGCGTCGCGTTGTGGATCTGGCTGCCCAGGTACGTCTCGCCCGGGCTGCCCTCGGCTCCGAGCGAGTCGCCGTAGAGCGCGTCGTCGCCCGAGTACACCGTGACCCCCGCCTCCCGGGCGATCGTCTCGGCCGCCTTGGGCGAGATCGACGCCTCGGAGAACACGGCCTGCACGCCGGTGGCCCGGATCTTGGCGACGAGGTCGTCGATCTCGGCCGCGCTCGGCTCGGCGTTGTCGTCGAAGCTCGGGATCACGCTGCCGACGAAGGTGAGGTCGTAGGCGTCGACGAAGTAGGTGAACGCATCGTGATTGGTCACCAGCAGGCGCCGGTCGACCGGAACGGCGTCGACGTTCTCCTCGATCCACGAGTCGAGCGCGTCGAGCTCCGCGAGGTAGGCCTGCTCGTTCGCGGTGAGCGCCGCGGCATCGACGCCCGGCACCGTCTGGAGGCCGCGCGCGATGTTCTCGACCATGTGCTCGGCCAGCTCGGGATCCGTCCAGATGTGCGGGTTGCCGTCGCCGTGGTCGTGGTCGTCGTGGGCGTCGTCGCCCTCGGCAGTGTCGTGGGCGTCGTCCGCGGCATCCGTGCCGTCGGTGCTGTCGTCGCCGGCGTCGTCGTGGTCGTGGTCGCCCGTGCCGTACAGCTCGATGCCGCGTGCTCGCGTCGATGAGGACCCCGTCGAAGCCCGATGCGCTCACCGCATCGTCGAGCCAGCTCTCGAGCCCCGCGCCGTTGACGACCAGGGCGTCGGCGTCGGCGAGCGCGAGGAGCTGCGCGGCCGACGGGTCGAAGCTGTGCGCGCTCTGCGCCGGCGCGAGGAGCTGGGTGACCTCGGCGCTGCCGCCCACGAGCTCGCGGGTGAAGTCCCCCACCTGGGTGGTCGTCGCGACGATCGACGGTCCGTTCGGTTCAGCCGAACCGGATGCCCCGGGGCTCGCGCACGAGGCCAGGGCCAGCGCTCCGACCGTCAGCGCGGCACCCGTGGCGATCGCGGTGCGGACACGTCGGTGCCGGGGCGTCGGGCGCGTGGTCATGAGTCGAAGCTACCTGTTATTGATAATGATTGTCAAAACCATGTGGAGCGGGTGTCGGAAATGATCGGGGCGACGGAGATGAGGAACAGGTGAACCGCACGTGACATTCCATGTGACTCCTGTGGAGAGCTTTGGCGAGTGTCGCACCGACGTGCGACCATGAGGCACGTGGATACGACGACGACCCCTCTCACGTTGCATCCGTTCACCGTCGCCGATGCCGAGCGCATGCTCTCGGGCGAGGTCGACCCGCGCGACGGGTGGGAGGGCGGCTACGCCTTCACCGACGAGCCCGAGCTCCTCAGCGAGTACGTGCGGGCGGTGCACGAGAACGGCGACCCCGCGCCGTTCGGCCCGTACCTCGTGCGGCGAGCCCACGACGGCGCCACCATCGGGGGAGTGAACCTCTTCGGCCCGCCCGACGACGACGGTGTCGTCGAGTTCGCCTTCGGGCTGGTGCCCGCCGTGCGCGGCCAGGGCCTCGCGCTGCACGCGGTGCTCGAGGCGGTCGAGCTCGCCCGCGGTGCGGGTGCCACGACCGCTCGAGCCGACTGCGAGATCGCGAACCTTCCTGCGCGACGCGCGCTCGAGAACGCCGGGCTCGCCGAGGTGAGCCGCTCGGGCGACTCGCTCACCTACGAGATCCGCCTCTGACGCGTGGCGGATGCCGCGGCATCCGCTTCTCGAGGAACCCGCTACTCGAGCAGGAGCGCCGGCTCCTCGATGATCGAGGCCACGTCGGCCAGGAAGCGGCTCGCGACGTCGCCGTCGACGACGCGGTGATCGAACGAGGCGCCGACCGTGGTGACGAAGCGCGGGCGCACCTCGCCGTCGACGACCCACGGCTTCTGCTTGATCGTGCCGAGCGCGACGATCGCCACCTCGCCCGGATTGAGGATCGGGGTGCCGGTGTCCATGCCGAACACGCCGATGTTCGTGATCGTGATCGTGCCGCCCTGCATCTCGGCGGGCTGGGTCTTGCCCTCGCGTGCCGTCAGGGTGAGCTGCTCGAGCGCGGTCGCGAGCTCGACCATGGTCATGGCCTGCGCTTCCTTGACGTTCGGCACGATGAGGCCGCGCGGGGTCGCCGCCGCGACGCCGAGGTTCACGTAGTGCTTGACGATGATCTCCTCGTCGGTCCACTGCGCGTTCACCGACGGGTTGCGCCGCACGGCCCAGATCATCGCCTTCGCCATGATCAGCAGTGGCGAGACCCGCACGCCCGCGTAGTCGGGCGAGGCCTTGAGCCGCTTCACGTACTCCATCGTGCGGGTGGCGTCCACGTCGACGAAGACGCTCACATGCGGCGCGGAGTATGCACTCTGCACCATCGCGTTCGCGATGGCCTTGCGCACCCCCTTCACCGGGATGCGGTCCTCGCGATCGGTCGGCCACTCGGGCGTCTGGATGTTGCGGAAGACGCTCACCTGGCTCGCCGAGCGGATCACGTCGTCGCGGGTGATGTCGCCGATCGGACCGGTGGGCGCGACGCGCGAGAGGTCGACGCCGAGGTCCTTGGCGAGCTTGCGGATCGGGGGCTTCGCGATGACGGGCACTCCCGAGTCGGGACGCGGAGCGGCGGGCGCAGTGGGGGCCGCGGCGGCGCCTGTCGGGGCACCTGCCTGCGCGCTCGGCGCCGGTGCCGCCGGGGGAGCGGCGGTGGGCGGCGGGACGGTCGCGAGGCTCTCGTGTGCGCCGCCGGGTGACGGATGCCGCTTCCGACGCGTGGCCGACGGGCCCGAGGATCCGTGGCCGACGAGCACGGCTCCGCCGCCCTCCGACGGCGCGGCCGTGTGCGACGCGACGGTCGCGCCCACCGCGGGTTCGGCCGTCACGGGCGCGCCAGCCGAGGCGGCCGCGGCCGAGGGAGCCGACGTCGTGGCATCCGCACCGCCGCCATCCGTCTGGATGACCAGGATCGGCGTGCCCACGTCGACCGTCTTGCCCTCGTCGACGAGCAGCTCGGACACGACGCCCTCGAATGCGCTCGGCAGCTCGACGAGCGACTTCGCCGTCTCGATCTCGACGAACACCTGGTCGAGTGCGATGCGATCGCCCGGGGCCACGCGCCACTGCACGATCTCGGCCTCGGTGAGTCCCTCGCCGACATCGGGCAACGGGAACCGGATCTCGCTCATCTCACGCCTCTCTCGGGTCGCGGCCGCAGCCGCGGGTCAATCAGTACGCCAGTGCGCGGTCGACGGCCTCGAGCACCCGATCGGGGCTCGGCAGGTACTCGGTCTCGAGCGCGGCGGGCGGGAACGGCGTGTCGAAGCTCGACACCCGCAGCACCGGCGCCTCGAGCGAGTAGAACGCCCGCTCGGCGACGGTCGCCGCGATCTCGGAGCCGATGCTCACGAACCCGTAGGCCTCCTGCGCCACGACGAGCCGCCCGGTTCGCTGCACCGAGTCGAGCAGCGGACCGTAGTCGATGGGGGAGAGGGATCGCAGGTCGACGACCTCGAGGCTCGTGCCCTCGCCCGCGGCGACGTCGGCGGCCTGCAGCAGGGTCGCCACCATCGCGCCGTGGCCGACGACCGTGACATCCGTGCCCGGCCGGATGACGCGGCTCGCGTGCAGCGGCATGCCCGAGTGGTCCTGGTCGACCGGGCCCTTCGGCCAGTAGCGGCTCTTCGGCTCGAAGAAGAGCACCGGGTCGTTCGAGGCGATCGCCTCCTGGATCATCCAGTACGCGTCGTGCGGGCTCGACGGGCTCACCACGCGCAGGCCCGGCGTGTGCGCGAAGTAGGCCTCGGGGCTCTCCTGGTGGTGCTCGATCGAGCCGATGTGGCCGCCGTAGGGAACGCGGATGACGACGGGCATCGAGACCGTGCCGTCGTGGCGCACCGTCTGGCGGGAGAGCTGGGTGGTGATCTGGTCGAAGGCCGGGAAGATGAAGCCGTCGAACTGGATCTCGACGACGGGGCGGTAGCCGCGCATCGCCAGCCCGATCGCCGTGCCGACGATGCCCGACTCGGCGAGCGGCGTGTCGAGCACGCGCTTGTCGCCGAACTCGGCCTGCAATCCCTCGGTCACGCGGAACACGCCGCCGAGGGGGCCGATGTCCTCGCCCATGAGCAGCACCTTGTCGTCGGTGCGCAGCGCTTCGCGGAGGCCCGCGGTGATCGCCTTCGCCATCGACAGGGTGTGGATGCCGCGCATGCCGGAGTCGGCATGTGCTCCGTCGGAGGCCACCTCGGGCTCGGCGACGGCGCGGGCGGATTCGGCCTCGACGGCCTCGGATCCGGTCGAGCCGGCGACGCGGTGCTCCTGCTCGGTGGGTGCGCTCATGCCGCTCCTCCTTCGAATCCGGACTCGAACGCCTCGAGCCACGCGGACTCCTCGGCCATGAGCGGATGCGGCTCGCTGTACACGTGGGCGAAGATCCGGTCGCGCGGCGGCGCCGGAACGTCGAGGGCTCGTCGACGCACGTCGGCGGCGACATCCGACGCCTCGACCTCGACCTCGGCGAAGAACGAGGCCGACGCGCCGCGGCTCTCGAGCCACGTGCGGTAGCGGGTGATCGGGTCGCGCTCCGCCCAGTACTCGACTTCGGCGTCGGTGCGGTACTTCGTGGGATCGTCGGCGGTGGTGTGCGCGCCCATGCGGTAGGTCAGGGCCTCGATGAGGCTGGGGCCCTCGCCGGCACGTGCCTCCTCGAGCGACTGCCGCGTGACCGCGTAGCTGATCAGCACGTCGTTGCCGTCGATGCGCACGCCGGGCATGCCGAAGCCACCACCGCGCAGGGAGAGCGGGCTGCGCGACTGGCGCGACACGGGGACCGAGATCGCCCACTGGTTGTTCTGCACGAAGAACACCTGCGGCGTCTCGTAGCTGGACGCGAAGACGAGGGCCTCGCTGGCGTCGCCCTGCGATGTGGAGCCGTCGCCGTAGTACACGAGCACCGCGGCATCCACGTCGGGATCGCCCGTGCCGACGTGGCCGTCGAACTGGATCCCCATGGCGTAGCCCGTGGCGTGGAGGGTCTGCGACGCGAGCACCAGCGTGTAGAGGTGGAAGTTGCCGTTCTCGACGGGGTTCCATCCACCGAGCGTCGCGCCGCGCAGCAGCGACAGGATCGCGACGGGGTCGAGGCCGCGGATCATGCCGACGACGTGCTCGCGGTACGACGGGAAGATGTGGTCCTGGGCGCGCGCGGCATGGGCCGAGCCGACCTGGGCGGCCTCCTGGCCGTGGCTCGGCACCCACAGCGCGAGCTGGCCCTGCCGTTGCAGGTTGGCGCACGCGAGATCGAGCCGCCGCGAGATCGCCATGTCACGGTAGAACTGCTCGAGCATCGAGTCGGGGAGCGCCTCGACGAGGGGCAGGTACTCCTCCGCCTCGGGCGTCGGACGCAACTCTCCCGTGGGGGTCAGGAGTTGGACCGTCGGCGCGGTGAAGTCTCTCTCGCGGGCTGCCACCGTTCCACGGTACCCGCTACGCCGGGTGCCGTTCTTGTGAGCCCGGTACAAGCTCATCCAGAATCCGGAGGAGGGTTTCGACAGACTCGGGCTCTCCGATCGAGATACGGATCCCCTCGGGCGGAAACGCCCGCGTCACGAGCCCGGCGTCGAAGAGTCGCTCGGCGACGGCCACCGTGGCCTCGCCCGTGGGAAGCCAGACGAAGTTGCCGTGCGCCTCGGGCACCGGCCAGCCCTGTTCGATGAGGGCCGAGCGCACGGCCTCGCGTCGCTGCGCGATGACCTCGACCCGGTCGAGCAGTTCCGCCTCGGCGGCGGGCTCGAGTGATGCGAGCGCGGCGGCGGTCGAGGCCGCGGTGACGCCGAGGGGGATCGCGGTGGCGCGGGCGGCGTCGAGGATCGGCACCGGCCCGATCGCATAGCCCACGCGCAGCCCGGCGAGCCCGTAGGCCTTCGAGAACGTGCGGAGGATGACGAGGTTGGGGTACCGGCCGATCAGCGTGCGGCCGTCGACGGAGTCCTCGTGGCGGACGAACTCGATGTACGCCTCGTCGAGCAGCACGAGCAGGTCGGAGGGCACCCGCGCCATGAACGCATCGAACTCGCCGGCGGTGACGACGACGCCCGTCGGGTTGTTGGGGGAGCACACGATCACGACGCGGGTGCGGTCGGTGACGGCCGCCGCCATCGCGTCGAGGTCGTGCCCCTGATCGGCCCGGTTCGGCACCCGCACGCTCGTCGCTCCGGCGACGGTCACGAGGCCGGGGTACGCCTCGAAGGAGCGCCACGAGTAGACGACCTCGTCGCCCGGACCCGCCGCCGCGGCGATGAACTGGGCCAGCAGCGACACCGAGCCGGCGCCGACGAGCACCTCGTCGGCCGTGACGCCGAAGCGCTCGGCGAGTCGCTCGCGCAGGGTCAGGGCCGTGGCGTCGGGGTAGCGGTTGATCTCGGGCAGGGTCGCGACGACCGCTTCGGCGACGCCCGGGAGCGGCGCGTGCGGATTCTCGTTGCTCGACAGCTTGTAGCCGTCGTCGGGCGCCGGTCGACCCTGTCGATACGGCGGAAGGGCGGCGATCTCGGGGCGAAGGCGAACGCTCGCCCCCGTTGGCTCCGGTGCGGTCACGGATTCCACCGTACCCCTTCGATCGCGACCCTCCTCTCTGACAGAGTGGGTCCATGCGGTTCATCGTCAAGGTCATCGTCATCGCATTCGCCCTCTGGCTGACGACGTTCATCGTCTCGGGCGTTCGGGTCGTGCCGTACGAGGACACGACCCTCGCCACGGTGCTCACGTACCTGCTGGTCGGGCTGATCTTCGGCCTCGTGAACGCCATCGTCGGCACGTTCGTGCGCGTCATCGCGTTCCCGTTGTACGTGCTCACGCTCGGACTGATCTCGTTCATCGTGAACGGACTGCTGCTGCTGCTCGTGGCGTGGATCAGCGATCTCATGGGCTTCGGGCTCGTGATCGACGGATTCTGGTGGGGCGTGCTCGCGGCACTCGTGCTGGGCCTCATCAGCTGGCTGATCGGACTCATCGTCCGCCCGTCGTCGAAGAGCTGACGTCGCGGGTCGCGACCCAATCGCTGCGCAGTCCGGCGTCGTCGCCGGTGACCTCGCCGACCAGTGAGCGGAACGACGCGAGCCGCGCCTCCTCCGAGGCGTCGACCATCGCGGCCGTCTCCCGATACCGGGTCAGCTCGTGCGCCGGGAACACCGCCTCGTACTCGCGACCGGGCTCGAGCACGCTGCGCGACACCGTGACCCGGTCGGCCGACGGATGCCCCGCGCCGCCGGTTGCCGGCACGAGATCCTCCTCGTGCTCGATCGAGAGCACCCCCACGCCCTCGCGCGTGGGGGCCGAGGCCACCGGCCCGCCGAGGCTGATCGCGCCCACCGCGTTGAGTTCGGGATCGCCGGCGAGGCGGGCGGCGATGACCCCGCCGCCCGAGTGGCCCACCGCGAGCACTGGATCGCCTGCCTCCACGCCGGCTTCGCGCATGGCCTCGCGCACGGCGCGTTCGCCCGCGCCGGACTCCGCCCCCGCGAGGCGGAGCGCATCCAGCGCGCTGTCGTCGGCGATGCCGTGCAGGTTGCTCGTCATGTCCGCGGGCTGTTCGCCGGCGACGAGTCCGAAGTCGACCGTTCCGCCGATGTAGACGATCCAGCGCGGGTCGCTCACCGGGCCGTACCGCTCGATCCGGATCTGCGACCCGTCGTCGCCCGTCGGCACCCGATCGGCCAGCTCGCCGATGCCGCCCGGAGGCGTCACCACCGTTCCGAGCCCGGCGGGTGCCCCGGCCATCCGCCGCTCGTCGGCCGCGGGCGCGGCTGGTGCGCCGGCGCGCGCCTCGTCGCGCCGGGCGCCACGACCGGCGTGGAGGCCACCTGTTCCACCCGCACCGGTCCGTCGACGAGCACTCGGTTGCCGGCGACCCCGAGCAGCCCGGCGACCCCGAGCATGAGCGAGGCGCTCTCGGGTGCCCCGACCGCCGTTCCGATCCACCTGGCGAAGGGGAGGTGCGCGGCACCTCCGACCACCTCGTCGACATGGTCGACGGAGACCCGAACCAGTCGGACGAGATCGGGATCGGAGAGCAGCCCGCGGTGGTCGTCGAGCCATGTCTCGAGCGGCGCCGGCCCCCAGCCGGCGGCGCGCCAGGCCGCCGAGCCGACCTGCAGCCCGCCGGCCGCGACGAGGCCGCCGGTGAGGAGCACCGGCGCGTGGAAGCCGAGCCAGGGCGCGAAGATGAAGGCGCCGAGTCGCCAGAGGCCGTCGACGAGTCGCTCGGTGGCGCCGTAGCGCTCCGCCGCCTCGACCAGGCATGAGCGCAGCCATCTCGCACGATCGAGCCCCTGGTCGAGGCACTGGCCCGCGAACGCGAGGTCGAGCGTCGGGGAACCCGCCGCCCCGATCACGGCGGGCACGTCGAGGTCGAGCTCGTGGAGTCCTCGACGGATCACCGCGGCACGATCGATCCAGTCGCAGATGACGGCGATCGCGGCCCCGAGTCGTGCCGCGTCGACGAAGAGCGCGTCGACCGCGACGGCGGTGGAGCCGCCGCCGGAGACGGTGAGGTCACCGCTCACGAGCCCGCTCCCGCGCCCGGCTGCTCGAGTCGCCGTTCCATGCGTGCGATGCAGTACTCGAGCGCGGACTCCGCGTCGGCGACCGCCGAGAGCGCCACGCCGAGGCGTTCGCGCACGTAGACGAGTCCGTCGGCGTAGCCGTCGGCGGCGCTCGACCGCCACGACCCCGGCCCGGCGGGCACCAGCGTGTGCGTCGTGCCGCGCATCTCGTCGAGGAGGGAGCGCACCATCGCGAGGTGTCGGCGCGCTCCGTCGACCTGGTCGGTCGTCGCGGCGCGACCCGTGATCTCGGTGAGCGCCTCGGCATCGTGCATGACCCGAGCCTCGCGCGGCGGGGGCGGACCCCGACCGGATGCCGCGGCATCCGTGCATCGCATCGCCGACGGCGGCCCTGTGGAGGAAGGGCCGGGTCAGTCCAGCTGCACCTGCTCCAGCACGTACGACGCCACGCTGCCGAAGCTCCCCGTCGTGCCGGCCACCTCGACGACCGCCGAGGCGATCAGGAGCGCCCACCCCCGCGCGCGATCCCAGGTCGCCTCGTCCACGCCGCGGCGCGCCTCGAGCTCGGCGCGGAAGATGCGCCGCGAGCGCGGGTCGAACGTGAGCCACGCCGTCGCGAGGTCGGTGGCGGGGTCGCCGGCGGTGATGTCGCCGAAGTCGATGACCGCGACCAGGGCTCCCGACGGCGCGAGCAGCAGGTTCGCCGGGTGCAGGTCGCCGTGCAGCCACACGTCCGGGGCCGGTCCACGCGGGCGCCGCGGTCGCGCGCTCCCAGACCCCCAGGAGTGCCGCCGCCTCGGGGATGCGTCCGCCGGCGAGGCGTGCGCGCACGGCCTCGTCGCGGCGCAGGAGCGGGACGCCGCGGAACGCGTTTGCCGGCGCATCCGCCGGAGCAGGCGTCGCGGCCAGTTCGGCGACGAACGCCGCCAGCGCGTTCACCGCGACGCCGCGCGTCTCGGGATCGAACGCGAGTCCGCTCGCGCCGTCGAACCACGGCAGGATGCTCCAGGGCACGTCGTAGCCGAGCTCGGGCGCCGGGCGGCCGTTGCGCACCGGGGCCGGCACCGCCACGGGGAGCCGCGGCGCGAGCTCGGGCAGCCACCGCTGCTCGTTGCGCACGAGTCCGACCGCAGCCAGGCGCCGCGGCATCCGCACCGAGTACCGGTCGCCGAGGCGGAACATCGCGTTGTCCCACCCGTTCGCGACGAGCCGAACGGGCCCCGCGAGATCGGGATGCTGCGCCGCCACGAGCCGCGCGGCGAGCGCCTCGTCGACGTGGAAGTCGGCCGGCGGGGCATCCGTCATCTCGACCCTCCCTCGACACGGACCGCCCAGCGTAGCGCAGGCGTGTTTTCCCTGCTGTGCCCGGCGCCGATCTCGTCCAGAATGGGACCATGACGCGAGCGGAACCCGCTGGGGACGCCGCGCAGCCCTTCCGAGTATCCTTCGTCTGCACCGGCAACATCTGCCGCTCGCCGATGGCCGAGGTCGTGCTGCGCTCCCTCGCCGATCGCGCGGGACTCGGCGAGCGCATCGCCATCGAGTCGGCCGCGACCGGGGACTGGCACGTCGGCGAGCGAGCCGACCAGCGAACCATCGACGCGCTCGATCGCGCGGGCTACGACGGCACGCACCATCGTGCGCGCCAGTTCGACGCGGGCGACTTCCCGGCACTCGACCTGATCGTGGCCTTCGACCGGGGGCAGGCGCGGATCCTGCGGAACCAGGCGCCGTCGCGACTCGACCAGGACAAGGTGCGGCTGCTGCTCGAGTTCGACTCCGAGCTCGCACAGCTGCAGGACGTGCCCGACCCCTACTACTCGGACGCGGCGACCTTCGATCGAGTTCTTGGGATGATAGAGCGGTCGACGTCGGCGCTCTTCCGGCAACTCGCCCCCGCACTCAGACAAGGAATCCGATGACTTCGCTGCCTCCCCAGCCGCTCAGCCCGCTCGACGGACGGTACCGCGCCGCCGTCGGCGAACTCGGCGAGCACCTCTCCGAGGCCGGCCTCAACCGCGCCCGCGTGCAGGTCGAGGTCGAGTGGCTCATCGCGCAGACCGACCGGGGATTCTTCGGCTCCTCGCCGCTCTCGGCCGAGCAGAAGGCGCAGCTGCGGTCGATCGTGACGGAGTTCGGCCAGGTCGACATCGACGAGCTCGCCTCGCTCGAGGCGACGACCCGGCACGACGTGAAGGCGGTCGAGTACTACGTGCGCCGCCGCCTCGAGCTGCTCGGCCTCGACGCGATCGCCGAGCTCACGCACTTCGCCTGCACGAGCGAGGACATCAACAACCTCTCCTACGCCATCACGGTGCGCGACGCGGTGCGCCAGGTCTGGCTGCCGAAGTTCCGCGGCGTCATCGACACCCTCTCCGCCCTCGCGGTCGAGCACCGCGACGCGGCGATGCTGTCGCGCACGCACGGCCAGCCCGCGACCCCGTCGACCATGGGCAAGGAGCTCGCGGTCTTCGCGTTCCGCCTCGAGCGCATCGCCCGGCAGGTCGAGGCCACCGAGTACCTCGGCAAGTTCTCGGGCGCCACCGGCACGTTCTCCGCGCACGTCGTCGCGGCTCCGGATGTCTCGTGGCCCGAGGTCTCGCGCGAGTTCGTCGAGTCGCTCGGCCTCACCTGGAACCCGCTCACCACCCAGATCGAGTCGCACGACTGGCAGGCCGAGCTCTACGCCCGCGTCTCCCACGCCAACCGGGTGCTGCACAACCTCGCGACCGACATCTGGACGTACATCTCGCTCGGCTACTTCCGCCAGATCCCGCAGGCCGGCGCCACGGGCTCGTCGACGATGCCGCACAAGGTGAACCCGATCCGCTTCGAGAACGCCGAGGCGAACCTCGAGCTCTCGAGCGCGGTGCTCGACTCCCTCGCCGCGACGCTCGTCACGAGCCGCCTGCAGCGCGACCTCACCGACTCCAGCGCCCAGCGCAACATCGGCGTCGGCTTCGGCCACTCGCTGCTCGCGCTCGACAACATCCAGCGCGGGCTCGGCGAGATCGACCTCGACCGCACGCTGCTCCTCGACGACCTCGACGGCAACTGGGAGGTGCTCGGCGAGGCGATCCAGACGGTCATCCGCGCCGAGGTCGTCGCCGGGCGCTCCACGATCGCCGACCCGTACGCGCTGCTCAAGGAGCTGACCCGCGGCAAGCGCGTCGGCGCCGCCGAGCTCGCCGCCTTCGTCGAGGGCCTCGAGATCGGGGATGCCGCGAAGCAGCGCCTGCTCGCCCTCACGCCCGCCACGTACACGGGCATCGCGTCGGAGCTCGTCGACCGGCTCTGACCCGTCGGTCGGCTGAGCCCGCGACGGATGCCTGGCGCGCGGCGCGGGTCAGTGCCCGCGGGGCGGAGCGGCGGGTCCCTCGGGGGCATCGCCGTCGGGTCGCCGTCGTCGCCCGTCGGCCGGCGGACCGTCGTGGTCGCCGTCGGCGCGCGGTGCGTCGTGCTCGTGCAGCTCGGCCGACTCCGAGGCATCCGGCTTGACCGTCATCGCGAAGAGCGCGAGCGCGACGAGCACGATGATGAACACGCCGCCCGTGCCGATGAGGGCCAGCGTGAGGTCGCGGGTCACCACGAGCGTCACGACGCCCGTGAAGATCGCGGCGATCGCCGCACCGCCGACGTACTCGGCGGGGCGGAGCACCTCGCGCCGGCTCGGCTTGTACTCGCCGGGGGACTGGGTCACGAGTGCTGCTCCGATCCGGATGCCGCGGCGCCCGGCGCCGCGGCCCACTTCAACGAGAACCCGCCGATGACCAGGTAGACGCCGAGGATCACGAGGTAGCCGCCGAGCAGGCCGACGGCCGTGACGGCGTCGGGCGGCAGCAGCAGGAACACGATCGCGAGCAGGGCGGTGAAGCCGCCGACGGCGATCCAGTCGCGTGCGGCCGGAGTGCGACCGCGCGCGCGGATCCCGGCGTAGAGCTCGACGAACCCGGTGATCGGCCGCCCACACGCTCACGAGGTAGAGCAGGAACGGCAGTCCGCCGGGCACGCTGACGGCGAGGAGTCCGGCGGCGACGGTCACGATCGCCGTGACGAGGAAGAGCGAGCGGATGACGCGGTCGGTCACGAGGCGCATCGACAGCGCGCCCACCAGCAGGCCCGACACGATCGCCCAGACGCCGAACACGAGCAGCCCGAGTTCGGGCGCGTGGTTCGGCGAGAACGTGATGACGGTCGCCGGCACGAGTGCGAGGAGTCCGCGCACCACCGGGACGACCCAGTACTGGGTGCGCTCCGGAGCGGAATCGCGGGCGGTGGCCACGGCGACCTCTTTCACATCGGAGGGGGGTACCGATCCATCCTACGTGGGCCTCACGTCGCGCCCGAACCGCCTCCGTTGCGGGCGACGAGCACGCGCCCCAGCCGCGCCAGCTCCGCTCGGAGCGAGGTCGGCGCCTCGACCTCGAGGTACTCCGCCCAGCCGGCGAGCCCGCGCGCGAGCAGCTGCTCGGTCGGTGCCGTGACCCGCACGCGCGAGCGCATCGCGTCGACCGGCGCCTCCTCGACGGCGCGCTGGCCGAACTGGGTGCGCAGCAGCGGCACGATGCCCGTGTCGGCGACCACGGTCGCCTCGGCGCCGGCGCGCCGGCGCTCGACCTCGGCGGTCACGCGCTCCCACAGCTCCGCGAGGTCGAGGTCGTCGGGGCGATCGGCCATCTCGTCCGTGACGTCGGCCTCGAGCATCCGGTCGACCCGGTACGTGCGCTGCGCGCCGTCGACCGCGCCGAGCAGGTACCAGTGCTCCTGCTTGTGCACGAGGCCCCACGGGTCGACCACGCGATCGGCGGGCTCCCGGTTCCACGCGGCGTACCGCACGCGCACCCGTCGTCGCTGCACGATGGCGGCCTCGAGCACCGGCAGCAGCTCGGGTCGCTCGGCGGCCGGTCGCCCCCATTCGCCGGCATCGATCACGATCGCCTCGGCTGCGGCGGCGGCATCCGTTCGGAAGCTCTCGGGCAGGGCTCGCACGAGCTTGCGCAGCGCCGCCTTCGCGTCGGGGTCGACGGATGCCGCCGGCCCCACGAGCAGGAAGAGCGCCCGCGCCTCGGGGCCGGTGAGCCCGCTGAGGTCGGTGCGCGCACCGCCGAGCAGCTGCCAGCCGCCACCCCGTCCGGCCTGCGGGTAGACGGGGATGCCCGCCGCCGACAGCGCCTCGAGGTCGCGGCGCGCGGTGGCCACCGACACCTCGAGCTCCTCCGCGAGCTGCGCCGCGGTCACCCTGCCGCGCGCCTGCAGCGTGAGGAGGGTGGCGACGAGGCGGTCTGCGCGCATGTTCCGATTCTCCTCGGAAAAGTAGTCAGAGGGTGAGCACTTCTGTGTTCGAGAATTGATTCATCAGCGAAAACGACCACCGACACCGGTCGAACCGATCGCACCGGACACACGAGAGGAACCACCCATGCTCAGGGGATTCGCCACCGTCAGCTACTACGCCGCCGACCTCGACGCCGCCGCCGCCTGGTACTCGGAGGTGCTCGGGATCGAGCCGTACTTCCGGCGCCCGGGCTACATCGAGTTCCGCGTCGGCGACTACGAGCACGAGCTCGGCATCATCGACGCGCAGTACCGCCCCGCCGGTCCGACCGAGCCGGGCGGCGAGATCATCCAGTGGCACGTCGACGACCTGCCCGGCATCGTACGAGCGACTGCTCGCGCTCGGTGCGACGCCGTACCAGCCGATCATCGAACGAGGCCCCGGCTTCGTGACGGCCGTGGTCGTCGACCCCTTCGGCAACCTGCTCGGCATCATGTACAACCAGCACTACCTGGACACGGTCGCGCGCGACCGCGGCACGGCGGCACCGTCGCAGCCGACCGACGACTGACGGCCGACCCGCCGGCGTACCGACGGCTCACGGCTGACCCACCGACCGGCTGCGTTCCAGCGGGGTCGCGGTCGCACGTGGCGACCGCAACCCCACTCGGCGGTTACAGCGCCTTGACCGCCCCGAGCACCTTGGCGAGCGAGTCCTTCGCGTCGCCGAAGAGCAGCGTCGTCTGCGGCTCGTAGAGCAGTTCGTTCTCGATGCCCGCGAATCCGGGGCGCATCGAACGCTTGAGGAACACGACCTGGCGGGCGTCCTCCACCTCGAGGATGGGCATGCCGTAGATCGGCGACCCGGGCGACGACTTCGCCGCCGGGTTCACGACGTCGTTGGCGCCGACGACGAGCGCGACATCCGCCGTCTTGAACTCGGGGTTGACCTCGCTCATCTCCTTCAGCGACTCGTAGGGCACGTTGGCCTCGGCCAGCAGCACGTTCATGTGCCCGGGCATGCGACCCGCGACCGGGTGGATCGCGAAGACCACCTCGATGCCGCGCGCCTCGAGCGCCTGCTGCAGTTCGGCGACCGTGTGCTGGCCCTGGGCGACCGCCAGGCCGTAGCCCGGCACGATCACGACCTTCTGCGCGTAGCCGAGCAGCACCGCGACGTCCTCGGGGCTCGACGAGCGCACGGGCCGGTCGGATGCCGTGGTCGAGCCCGCCGTCGACCCGCCGCGGAACGCGCCGAACAGGATGCCCGTGACGCTGCGACCCATCGCCGAGGCCATGGCCCGGGTGAGGATGGTTCCGGATGCCCCGACGAGCGTGCCCGCGACCACGAGCAGCACGTTGCCGAGCACCAGGCCCGACGCCGCCACCGCGAGGCCGGTGAACGCGTTGAGCAGCGAGATCACGATCGGCACGTCGGCGCCGCCCACCGGCAGCACGAGCAGCACGCCGGCCACGAGGCCGAGCGCGAGCAGCACGACCGCGAGCCACGCCGCCCCGGTGACGACCACGGCGACGGCCGCTCCGATCGCCGCCAGCAGCACCAGGCCCATGATCACGGGCAGTCCGGCGAACACCACCGGGCGGGTCGTCATGAGCTCCTGCAGCTTCGCGAAGGTCACGAGCGAGCCCGAGAACGAGATCGCGCCCACGAGCAGCGTGAACACGATGGCGACGCGCACCCACGGGTCATCCGTGTGGGCGAGCTCGAGCAGGGCGACCAGCGCCGCCGCCCCGCCGCCGACGCCGTTGAAGAGCGCGACGAGCTGGGGCATCTGCGTCATCTGCACCCGCCTGCGCCACCGGCGCCGCGATGGCCGAGCCCACGGCGATGGCGGCGAGGATCCACGGGATGTTGTCGAGCTTCGACGAGAGGAACACGGTGATCACCGCGATGATCGCGCCCGCGGCGCCGATCAGGTTGCCGCGGCGGGCCGTCTTCGGCGAGCTCAGCCCCTTGAGGGCGAGGATGAAGCAGACGGCGGCGATCAGGTAGAGGATCGCGGTCCAGGTGGGGGAGAGGAGCGTCATCGACCGGCCTCCTTCGCACCGGCGCGCACCGGTGGCACCGGCGGCGCCGGGCGCTTCGGTACCGGATGCCGCGGGCTTCGCCTTGCGGCCGCGGAACATCTCGAGCATCCGATCGGTCACGACGAACCCGCCCACGAGGTTGGCGGTCGCCAGCACCACCGCGAGCAGGGCGATCGCGAGGGTCCAGCCGTCGGACGCCTGCCCGGCGACGATGATCGCACCGACCAGGATGATGCCGTGGATCGCGTTCGCGCCCGACATGAGCGGGGTGTGCAGGGTGCTCGACACCTTCGAGACCACCTCGAAGCCCACGAACACCGCGAGCACGGTGATCGTGAGCAGGGCGACGCCGTCCATCAGCGGGTTCCTTCCTGTTCGTCGGGTGCGAGGGCATCGGCGGCCGCGAGCGCCTCGACGGTCGCCGGATGCCGCACCTCGCCGTCGTGCGTGAGGCAGGCGTCCATCACGACGACGTCGCCGAAGTCGGGCTCGACGGATCCGTCGTGCGTCATGAGCGCGAGGAGGTTGGCGACGTTCTTCGCGTAGAGGCGCGAGGCGTCGGTCGGCATCGTCGAGGCGGCATCCTTCATGCCGACGATGGTCACCGTGCCGGCGCCGTCGGCGGTGGGCACCGCGACATCCGACCCGGCGACCGCGCCCTCGACGTTGCCGCCGGACTCGGCGGCGAGGTCGACGACGACCGAGCCCGGGCGCATCGCCCGCACCATGTCGGCGGTCACGAGCAGCGGGGCCGGGCGGCCCGGGATCGCCGCGGTGGTGATGAGCACGTCGGCGTCGGCGACGTGCGGCGCGAGCAGCTGGCGCTGTCGTTCCGCGCGGTCGGCGCCGAGCTCCCTGGCGTATCCGCCACCGGCGTCGGCCGCATCGAGGTCGAGGTGGATGAACGTGCCGCCCATCGATTGCACCTCATCGGCGGATGCCGCGCGCACGTCGTTCGCCGACACGCGCGCGCCGAGGCGCTTCGCCGTGCCGATCGCCTGCAGGCCCGCGACGCCGGCACCGAGCACGAGCACCTTCGCGGGCGGGATGGTGCCGGCCGCCGTCATGTAGAGCGGGAAGAACCGGGGAAGCCGCATGGCCGCCTCGAGCACGCACCGGTAGCCGGCCACGAGGGCCTGGCTGGTGAGCGCGTCCATCGACTGCGCCCGGGAGATGCGGGGAACGAGCTCGAGCGCGAACGACGTGACCCCCGCGTCGCGCAGTGCGCGCACGGTGGGCAGTTCGGTCGAGGGCGACGCGAGGCCGATGGCCACGGCCCCGCGGCGGAGCCGTGCCGGCGTC
Organism: uncultured Actinomycetota bacterium; assembly: GCA_963802485.1. Classification (GTDB taxonomy): domain Bacteria; phylum Actinomycetota; class Actinomycetes; order Actinomycetales; family Microbacteriaceae; genus Agromyces. The sequence goes on along the minus strand of CAWDJA010000007.1, from coordinate 12,224 downwards.
TCGGGCGCGAGTGGACGGACGTGCAGCAGCACGTCGAGGTCGCCGAGGCCCAGCGGGTCGACGATGGCGGCGCCGGCCTGCTCGTACGCGGCATCCGAGTGACCGGATGCCTCGCCCGCGCCGTGCTCGACGAGCACCTCCAGCCCCAGGCCCACCAGTTGTCGCACGGTCTCGGGGGTGGCGGCCACTCGCCGCTCGCCTGTTCGTCGCTCTCTCGCGATGCCGACCCTCACGGGTCCTCCTCTCACACGGGAGTGCAGCGGGCCGCGGGCGGAGGGGAGACCCCGTGCCGCGGCACTGCTGCACGTGTGGTGAGCGTACCTGTCGCCGCGGCATCCGATCGATGATTCGCCTGATTCCGGGTCGAAAGTTCGGCCGATCTTTCGGGCCGCGGAAGAGTCGCCGCTCGGCCGCCTCGGTTCTGCGGCCCCTAGGCTGGTGGCATGCGGTCGGCGACGGAGCGGCTCGCGGCGGTCGACGAAGCGAACCTCGTGCTCGACCATGTCGGCCAGGTCAACGTGTTCCTCATCGCCGGCCTGCTCGCGCCGGGCGGCTTCGTCGGCGCTGACGGCCGCCCCGACCTGGCCGCCCTGCGCACGGTGCTCCGGGCGCGGATCGCCGCGCTCCCGCCGCTGCGGCGCGTGCCCGTCGCGGACGGTCGCCGGCACCGCTGGGTCGAGGTGTCGCCCGACGTCGAACAGCACATCCGGCTCGTCGACCCGGTCGCCGGGCTCGCCGGGCTCGAGCGTGCGTGCGGACAGCTGATGAGCCTGCCGCTGTCGCTCGAGCGTCCTCCGTGGGAGCTCCTCGTCGTGCCGGGCGCGAGTGCCGGCCGGGTCGGCCTCGTGCTGCGCATCCACCACGCGATCGCCGACGGAATGGCGGCGGTCGCGATCGCGCAGCGGCTCTTCGAGCGGGATGAGCCGGATGCCGCGGCTAGCGGCCACGTCCGCCGTCACGAGTCCGCCGTCGCGCCGACCGCCCCGGTCGACGTCGGGCGGAGCATCCGCGGCGCGTCCTCGGGAGGCTCGGCTTCGGCCTTCAACGCGTGCTGACGACGCTCGTCGGCCGCGGGATCGGCCCGACGGTGCTGCTCGGTGAGCGCAGCCCGCGGCACGGGGTCGCCTTCGTGGACGCCGACCTGTCGGCACTCGAGGCGCGCGTGCGAGCCCTCGGGGCGACCGTGAACGACGCCCTGCTCGCCGCCGTCGGCTGCCGGGTACGTGGCGGCGCTGTCGGCCGCGGGTGAACCGCGGCCTGCCGGGCTTCCGGTCTCGGTGCCGGTCGCCCTGCGACGGCGGGGAACCTCGGCCAACCAGGTCGGCGTCATGCTCGTACGCCTGCCGCTCGAGGAGCCTGATCCCGACGTCGCGGCTCCGGCTCATCGCGGCGCGCACCCGCACGGAGAAGGTGCGCGCACGCGAGCAGGGCACGCTCGAGTTCATGCGAGGCCCACGTCGGCGCACGCGTCATGGACCGCATCGGTCATCGGCAGCATGTCGTCGCGGGGTTCGTGACGAACGTGCCCGGCCCGACCGGGCGGCTCCGCCTGGCCGGTGCCCCGGTCGTCGCGATCTGGCCGATCTCCGTGCTCGCCGCCAACGTGCGCCTCGGCGTCGCGGCGGTCTCCTACGCCGGCAGGCTTCGCTGCGGCATCCACTTCGACGAGGCGAACGTGCCCGGCGCCGTGTTCGCGCACGCGATGGGAGCGGAACTGAAGCGTCTGACCGGGTGATCAGCGGGCGCGAGCGTCGGGTTCGACCCGGCGGAACGGGATCGAGGCGGCGAGGCAGAGCACGGCGACGCATGCGGCGCCGAGCGTCGCGACCCACACGCCGCGCGGCTGGTCGAGGGCCAGGCGGATGCCGCCGACCGAGGGCACGGTGAGCACGAGCGCCACGATGATCGCCACCGCGAGCACGCCGCACAGGATGCGCGCCCAGAGCGGCCCGCGGCCCGAGACGGCGAATCCGCCCGCGATCGCGGTGAGGGCCACCGCGACCGCGCCGCCGCCCAGACCCTGGGTGAAGAGCGCGACGAGCGCATCGGGCATCGTCATCGGGAGGACCGCGAACGCGAGCGGCGCGAGCGCGAGCCATCGCCAGTGCCGACGTCCGCCCGTGCGACGGAAGTACTCCGCGAGGCCGAGGAGCGCACCGGCGACCACGCCCGCGCCGAGGATGCCCACGAACGTGCCGTACCAGTCGAGCCGGGACGCGCCGCCCGCGAGTTCGGCCATCCATGCCCGGAAGGCGGCGGCCCACGCGAGACCGCAGAGGGCTCCGACCAGGATCGACGCTGTCGCCGACGGTCCACGCCCCGTGTCGCGGGCGACGTGGTCGGCCCGGGGCGCGGCGCCGATCGTGCTCTCGCTGCCGGGCCGGTCCTCGTCGACCCGCGGGGTGTCATTGGTCTGCGGTCTCGTCCATGTCGACGCACCTCCGCACCGAATGCCGGCTGTGGGGTCAGGTCTACACCCCGGATGCCTCGTCGGCATCCGTGGGACCACTGAACGCCTCGCCGCGGTCCACTCGCGGATCGGAACGCCCGGATGTCGAGAACTCCGCCGGCTGGCTCCGACTCACTGGTGGCACCGACTCGAGGAGGGCATCATGAGCATCGTGACCATCGACCCGCACACGCAGACCCGGCGTGGAACCACTCGACGTCTCGTTCGACGCCGTGCTGGAGCAGAGCCCGGCGCAGGGCGGATGGACCTACGTCGTCTGGCCGCGGTCCGCGGAGTTCTTCGGCACGCATGGCCTCGTGAAGGTCGCGGGCACGATCGACGGCGAGCCGTTCCAGGGCTCGTTCATGGCGCTCGGCGATGGGCGCCACAAGCTCGCCGTCACCGCGAAGGTGCGCCGTGTCATCGGCAAGGAGGAGGGCGCGTCGGTGCGCGTGCACCTCACCGCGCGCCGCTAGGCCGATCCGCGGTCTCCTCCCGTCTGCGGACCCCTTGCAGCCGACGGACGGTGTTGCATGCTGGCCGCAGAGGGGGCTGGGGTGGACGCCAGCGAAGGCCGGATCCGTGAGTTGCAGCGCCTCGCGTACGGCGCCGACGTGACCGATGCCGAGCGTGCGTCGGCCGTCGACGAGCTCGCCGAGCTCGCTGCACGCGGCGCGGGCCGCGATGACGCTCCCGGTGCGGGCCCCGCCGACCAGGCGAGCGTGTCGTCGATGTCCGCCGATGCAACGGATGCCACGGATGCCACGCGGGTCCGGCATCCGCCGAGCGAACGCCGAACGACGGGGGTATGGGACGCAGGAAGCTCCTGCGCTGGACGTTCACCGCGGGTGCTGTCGGACTCCTGCTCGGCGCCATCCTCGGATGGGGCGCCGGCGAGCGTCTCCCGGCGGACGTCACCTCATCGACGGCAACGCCGACCCCCGCGGCGGATCCCGGGCCGCCGCTCGAGGACACCGACATCCTCGAAGTGTTCGATCGGCTGCCTCCTGCCGCGGAGTCGACGCAGGTCGCCGCCGTCGACGACGCGATCGATCCCGCATCCGTGCGACTGCTCGCCACCCGGGTCGACGGACCGGCCGCCTACCTGGCACGCACGACGGACGGCGCGGACGTGTGCCTCGTGCTCCTGATGCCCGACGGTACGCCGCGCATCGAGTGCACCGTCGATGGGCGCCTCCCCGCCGACGGCCTCAGCGTCCTGTACGGCGCAGAGGGCTATGGACTCTCGGCGGCGCGACTCGGCCCCACCGGAACGGTCTCACTCGGCCTCATCGCGGCGTTCTGACGTGTCTCTCTCGGTCGGCCTCGGTCGGGGGCCGGCCTCAACCGATGGCTGCGAGCACGGCGTCGCGATAGACGACGTAGCCATCCGGGGTGGGGTGGAGGAACGTGACCGGGTCGTTGGGATTGGTGCCGAGGTAGGCCGGGGGCAGGTCCCCGCCGACACGATGCCCGCCGAACTCGACCGGGGCCCACACGACGTCCACGTCGGGGGTTGCCGCGGTGAGGGCGGTCAGGGCCAATTGCGTGTTCAGCAGTTCGACGAGTTGGTTCACGTTGTCGGCGACCAGCGAGATGCCCGGCGCGAACGGAACCGGATAGCCCGTGACCACGATCGTCGCGCGCGGCGACCGGCTGTCGATGGCGGCGATGAGGGCACCGAGTTCCGAGGGCACCTGACCCGAGTTGAGATAGAACGCCGCGTCGTTCAGTGCATCGAGGCACAGGGCCGGCGTCAGGCCACTCGCACATGCCGCATAGAGCCGTTGCAGGTCCACGCCGTTCGCGCCGACCGTCACGGTGACGAGTGTCGTGCCGCGATTGACCTGTCCGAGCTGGTTCGCCGTGACATCCGTGATCGTGGCACCGGTGCATGCCGCATTGCGCAACAGGCTCACCTTGGGCTGCGCATCGAGCAGCGCCGGGTATCCGGCCGGGCTGCGGAGGCAGGCGTCGAGGTAATCGCCACCGCCCTGGCCCGCGGCGACCGAATCACCGAGCGCCACGTACTTGTCGACCGGAGAGGAACTGGAGTCCGGCGCCGCGGCGACCGGACCGGCGATCCCCACGGGGATGGCCACGAGGGCGATGAAGGCCGCGACGATGCTTGCCCGGACGCGGCCCTTCCGTGAGGGATCTGACGTCATGGGCACACCCTAGCCCTGATCTGAGGTTCCGTCATCTCCCATTAGAGGGGTGGTCATCTCCCATTAGAGGGGTGGTCATATCCCATTGAGGGGTGCTCGACGGCGAGCTCATGGCACGAGGCGATACAAGCGGAGGTCGTGGTCCTCGATCGGGAGGATCTCGATGGTGCCGAACCCGGCATCCGTGGCGTAGCGCCGCAGGGTATCGACCCGCATGACCGCTCCGGTCATCGCCGAATCGGGGTCACCCATGGCTTCCGGGAGGCAGGAGACGACGCTGATCCCGTGCACGTAACGATCCCGCACAGAGGCAGAGGTCATGAAGGTGTCGCTGACCCGCTCGTCCGCCACGAGAACGGATCCACCTGGGGCAAGCATCTCGCGCGCTGCGCGCAGCACCTCGACCGGACGGGTCATGTCGTGCAGGGCCTCGAGGATCGTCACCAGGTCATACGACGAGTCGGCCGCTTGCGATGCATCGGCCACGGCGATGGAGACTCGGTCGCCGAGTCCATGCGCGGCGACGTTCTCACGGGCCGCGGCCACCGCGTCGGCATCGAGGTCGCGGCCGTGGACGACGATCGACGGATACGCCTCCGCCATCGCGATGCTCGACCAACCGGTCCCGCACGCGAAGTCGGCCACCTTGGCAGGCGGCTCGGCGCGAAGCCGTCGGTCGATCGGCTCGATGGCCGGGAGCCACTCCCGGCCGAGCCGTGCCAGGTACTTGGCGCGGTTCCACTCGGCCCGGCCCTCGGGCTCCCAGCCGAGCGGCGGCGGGGCGTTGCCGGTGCGGAAGGTGTCGACGACGTCCGGCAGGGATCGGGCGACGCGTGCCATCTCCACCCCTTCGTGCGCCGTGAAGGAGACGTGGTCGGCGTCGGCGAGCGCGGGCACGTCCTCGTCACGGATCGCGTAGCGGCGTTCGAGCGCCTCTGCGGCCGGGTCGTCGACCGTCAGCAACCCGGTCGCCGCCTGCTGCTCGAGCCACTCGCGGACGAGGCGCTCGTGGGTGCCTGTACGGTGCGCCAGCTCGGTCGACGTCGTCGGGCCGACCTCGGCGAGGGTGCGATAGAAGCCCAGCCGCTCGCCGATGTAGACGGTGTAGAGGTCGAGCGCGGCCACCGTGCTGCGAACCAGTCGGTCGCTCATCCCATCCATGTGATCGTCAACCCCCGGTCGTGTCACCTCGTCGAATGCCGGCCGCGGACCCCTCGGGGTCGACCTCTGACACGTCCGGCGTCACTGCCATCGCTGCCCCCCAGTGTAGATTCCCGAGACCTCGGGGCCTACGTGCGTTCGACGGCTCAGGCCGGCTGTGCGAACGTCGCCGGGCCGGGCTCGTCCGCCGATGCCCTGCCCTGCGCGTTGCCGCGGATGAAGATGAGCGCGATCACCGCGAAGGCGAGGAACACGACCGTCGACAGCCCTGCCACGCCGAGCAGTGGGCTCGGGTTCGTGCCCTCCACGTCGATGCCGCCGGTTGCGAGGAACGTCGTCGGGTCGGTGAGCGCGTGCAGGATGATCGGCCAGATCAGGTTGCCCGTGACCCGCATCGTCAGGTACATCATGATGCCGAAGCCGAAGGTGAAGCCGACCGTGGGCAGGACGATGGCGATCGACTGGCCCGACAGCAGGTTCGACGTGTGGAGCAGCGCGAAGATCAGCGACGAGAGCACCGCGACGACCCACTCGTTGTATCCGCAGCGCCGCAGCAGCGTCACCGCGAGGCCACGCGTGAGGAGCTCCTCCGAGATGCCGACGAAGAGCCCGGCGACGAACGTGGCGAGGATGACCCCGGCGGAGTACTCGCTCCACTCGATGCCGACCGCCCGCAGCAGGATCGTCGCGACGATGAGAGCCGGTGCGATCCACATCCACCAACTGCCGCCCACGGGCTGCCTCGCGAACAACGGCTTCGGCAGCCAGCCGACGGATGCCGCGAACGCGACCAGGAGGATCGAGCCGACGATCACGGGAACCGCGACGGCGAGGAAGACACTCAGCCCGTCGGAGAAGAGATCCTCGTCGTCGATGAGGTCGCCCCAGAGCTGCCCGACGACCCACCCCGTGCCCAGATACAGCGCGAGGTAGACGGCCGCGAGCATCACGGCCTTCCACCACCCACCGCGATCCCAGAAGGCCTTCCAGCCGGATTCGCGGACGGTGGTGGTGGTGCTGTCGGCCATCGAGTGGCTCCTCTCCTCTCGGATCCCCGCGATCCGCATCCTCAACCTATAAGCCGAGGATCGGACCGAGCGGCCATTTCCACACGCGGTGTCGAATCGCGGCGATGCGGTTCGTAGCACGGGTGAGAGGTATCCCGCGGGGGCACTCTCAGAAGGGACCACGATCATGAAGCTGATCACCAACACCCAGGTCACCGTCGACGGCGTGATGCAGGCGAACGGTGGGAACGACCCCGAGCTCGACCCCGGATTCGACCGAGGCGGCTGGGCGCTGCCGCTGGGCGACGAGGAGTCGACCGCCTACATCGGCGAGTTCTACCAGCGCGCCGAGGCATTCCTGTTCGGTCGGCGCACCTATGAGCTCTTCGCCGGGTACTGGGGGGTGAGAGACGATCTCGACAACCCGTTCGTCGGCGCCTTGAACTCGCGCCCGAAGTTCGTCGCATCGAACACGATCAGCGACCCGGAGTGGGCCGACACGACGGTGCTCTCCGGAGATCTCGAGACAGCCATCCGCGAGCTGAAGTCCAAGCCGGGCGGCGAGCTGCAGGTGCATGGAAGCGGCCAGCTGATCCGCTGGCTGCTCGAACACGAGCTCGTCGACGAGATGACATTGATCGTCTGCCCCGTGATCGTCGGCGCGGGCACTCGGCTGTTCCCCGAAGCGGGAAGGGATTTCGCCCTCGACCTGCTGGAATCGCGCAGGTTCCCGACGGGCATCCTTGCTCAGACCTACCGGCCCGTCGGCCGACCGCAGTACGCCTAGCATTGCGGCATCCGTAGCAGTATGGCCCTGAACCACATCCGGGAGGTGTGCGATGCAGTACCTGGTCTCCGTGATCGACGACCGGACCAACTCCGGTACCGAGGAAGAGATGCTGGCGATCGACGACTTCAACGACCGCCTCCGGGCGGGTGGCCACTGGGTGTTCGCGGCCGGCCTCGCCGCACCCGAAACGGCGACGGTCATCGACGGCCGAGGAGAGGAGCCGGTGTTCACCGACGGACCCTTCATCGAGTCGAAGGAGCACATGGCCGGCTTCTGGATCATCGACGCTCCCGACCTCGACGTCGCGCTGTCGCTCATGGCCGAAGGGTCGAAGGCCTGCAACCGGCGGGTCGAGGTGCGTCCGTTCCTGGTCGTGGGAGCCTGATCGACGCGCGCGCCGCGATCACCCGGGCCCACCACGAGGAGTGGGCACGGGTGGTCGCCTCACTCGCCAAGCGCTTCGGCGACCTCGATATCGCCGAAGAGGCGGCGGCGGAGGCGTTCGCGACCGCTGTCGAGCGGTGGCCGGCGGACGGCATCCCGCCCAATCCCGGCGCGTGGCTCACCACGACCGCCAATCGCAAGGCGATCGACAGGATCCGGCGCGAGAACAAGCGCGACGACAAGCACCGGGAGGCCCTGATGCTGTCAGACCACGAGCCGCCCGAGCCGATCGGCGCCATCGACGACGACCGGCTCCGGCTGATCTTCACCTGCTGTCACCCGGCCCTGGCGATGGAGGCGCGGGTGGCGCTCACGCTTCGCATGGTCGGGGGCCTGACCGTGCCGGAGATCGCCCACGGCTTCCTCGTGAAGGAGAGCACCATGGGGCAGCGGATCACTCGGGCGAAAGGCAAGATCGCGGCCGCCCGCATCCCCTATCGGGTGCCGTCCGCGCGGGACCTGCCGCGGCGCATCACCGGCGTGCTCGCCGTCCTGTTCCTCGTCTTCAACGAGGGCTACCTCGCGACCGGCCCCGATACCGACCCGGTGCGCCCCGATCTGACCGCCGAGGCGATCCGGCTGACGCGTCTGACCCGGGCGCGCTCCCGGAGGACGGCGAGGTGGCCGGTCTGCTGGCGGTGATGCTGCTCACCGAGGCTCGTCGCCCCGCCCGCGTCTCGGCGGACGGCGAGCTCGTCCCCATCGGCGAGCAGGACCGCGGGGCCTGGGATGATGCGCTGATCGAGGAGGGGCATCGGCTGGTACGCGAGCGCCTGGATTCCGGGGTCGCTCCCGGTCGCTACCAGCTGCTTGCGGCGATCAACGCCGTGCACACCGACGCGCGAGACGCGCGCGACACCGACTGGTCGCAGGTCGTCGCCCTCTACGACCAGCTGGTCGGCCTCGACCCCTCGCCGATCGTCGCCCTCAATCGCGCCATCGCGGTCGCAGAGCTCGAGGGTCCGCACCTCGCGCTTGCGACCATCGACCGCCTCGGTGACGCGCTGGAGGGGTATCACGCCTTCCACGCCACTCGCGCCGAGCTGCTGCGCAGACTGGGGCGCCGCGAGGAGTCGCGCGCGGCCTACGACCGGGCCCTCGCCCTCGCGGGCAACACCGCCGAGACCGCCTACCTGACCCGCCGTCGCGACGAACTCGGCGAGTCGCCACGCACGAAGATGCCGCCCGCGTCCCGGTGGGGACGCGGGCGGCATCGTCGCGCGGTCGTGCGGTCCGCGAGCAGCGCTCGGCGTCAGCTGATCTTGCGACGGTAGATGGCGATCGCGAAGGCGTAGGCGACGACGAGGATGCCGACGAGCCACGCGAGGGCGACCCAGATGTCACTGCCGACCGGTTCACCGGCGAACAGGGCTCGCATGCTGTTCACGATGGAGGTCACGGGCTGGTTCTCCGCGAACCAGGCGACCGGGGCGGGCATCGAGTCGGTGGGCACGAACGCCGAGCTGATGAACGGCAGGAAGATCAGCGGGTAGCTGAACGCGCTCGCGCCGTCGACGGTCTTCGCCGAGAGCCCGGCGATCACGGCGAGCCACGTCAGGGCGAGGGTGAACAGGATCAGGATGCCGGCCACGGCGAGCCATGCGCCGACGGATGCCCCGGTGCGGAACCCCATGATCAGCGCGACGCCGATGACGATCGCGACCGAGACCAGGTTCGCGACCAGCGAGGTGAGCACGTGCGCCCAGAGCACGCTCGACCGTGCGATCGGCATGGACTGGAAGCGTTCGAAGATGCCGCCCTGCAGATCGAGGAACAGCCGGTACGCGGTGTACGCGACACCGGACGCGATCGTGATGAGCAGGATGCCGGGGAGCATGTAGTTGATGTACGACTCGTCGGATCCGGTGTTGATCGCACCGCCGAGCACGTAGACGAACAGCAGCATCAGCGCGATCGGAGTGACCGCCGTGGTGACGATGGTGTCCGGGCTGCGGAGGATGTGGCGCAGCGAGCGGCCGGTGAGGACGCGGGTGTCGCCGAGGACGTGGGTGGTCATCGGGGTTCCTTTCCTGCCGGGACCGCGCTGTCGGTGCGGTCGTCGGCGGCGGTGTCGGTCTCGCCGGTGTCGCCGACGAGGGCGAGGAAGACCTCCTCGAGAGACGGCTGCTTCTCGACGTACTCGACCTTGGCGGCCGGGAGGAGTCGCTTGAGTTCGGCGAGGGTGCCGTTCTGGATGATCGTGCCCTTGTGCAGGATCGCGATCCGGTCGGCGAGCTGCTCGGCCTCGTCGAGGTACTGCGTCGTGAGCAGCACCGTCGTGCCGTTGCTCGCGAGCTGCTTGACCGTCTGCCACACCTCGATCCGCGCCTGCGGGTCGAGTCCGGTCGTCGGCTCGTCGAGGAAGATGATCGGCGGGTTGCCGATCAGGCTCATCGCGATGTCGAGCCGGCGGCGCATCCCGCCCGAGTACGTCGACGCCTTGCGGCCCCCGGCTTCGGTGAGCGAGAAGCGTTCGAGCAGCTCGTCCGCAATCGCACCCGGGTTCTTCAGGTGACGCAGCTTGGCGATCAGCACGAGGTTCTCGCGGCCGCTGAGGACTTCATCGACCGCGGCGAACTGACCGGTCAGGCTGATCGACTCGCGCACGTCGCCGGGATTCGCAGCGACGTCGAGGCCATGGACCGTGGCGGTGCCCGCGTCGGCCTTCAGCAGCGTCGACAGGATCCGCACCAGCGTGGTCTTGCCCGCGCCGTTCGAGCCGAGCAGCGCGAAGATGCTCCCCGCCTTCACGTCGAAGTCGACGCCCCGCAGCACGTGCAGGTCTTTGAATGACTTCTCGATGCCCTGGACGCGAATGGCAGCTTCCCCGGTCATCACTGCTCCTTCCCTTCTGCCTCGTCGATCGCCTTCTTGAGGCGAGCGCGCTCCTTGTCGATCCACTGGGTGCCGCCGTACGCCTGCGTGAACGTCTCGGCGAACTCGACGGGGTCGTCACCGACGATCGCGCTCACGGGCGTACCGTCGACGGCGGCGCGCTCCCAGAGATCGGCGAAGTCGCCGAACATCGTGACGAGGGTGTCGCCGTCGGTGATGCCCCCGTAGTACATGAAGTACCGCTCGAATGCCTTCGCGGCGGCGCGGTACGGCTCGGGAAGCGCCTCGATACGCGCCTTGTACTGCTTGTACTGCTTCTTCTGCTCGAGCGAGCCGGTGATGGTCTCGATCCACTTTGCGGCCATGGTCACTTCTCTCCTTCGTGGAGCTGTTCGATACGTTCTGCGAGGAAGCTCCACGTCCTCCAGAACTCTTCGAGTTCGCTTCGTCCCTGCGCATTGAGCGAGTACACCTTGCGCGGCGGCCCCTTCTCGGACGGGACCTTCTCGACGTCGACGAAGCCGCGCTGTTCGATCCTGACCAGCAGGGCGTAGACGGTGCCTTCGGCGATGTCGGTGAAACCCCGCTCTCGCAGCCGGGCGGTGATCTCGTAGCCGTACGCCGGCTGCGCGGCGATGATCGCGAGGACGATGCCCTCGAGCGTGCCCTTGAGCATCTCGGTGATCTGCTTGCCCATCGGACCCTCCCTTCCACTACTCGGTGTTGCTATCTACCGGTACATAGTAACCATGAGTACCGGTAGATAGCAACACTGAATAGTGATTCTTCACGAGGATGATTCGAAGGCGTTGCTGAGCGCCCCGGTTTCGCCTGCGTCAGACGGCGGGACGTCGGAGGATCCGCACCATGCGGATCTCCCGCACACCGTCCTCCACCTGCACGGTGCCGTCGGCGACGAATCCGTGCTTCCGGTAGAACGCCTGCGCCCGTGGATTGGGATCGGCGACCCACAGCGCCGCCGACTCGTGGGGGCCGACGACGGCATCCAGGAGGGCCGCCCCGGCGCCGGATCCGTGATCGGCCGCAAGGACGTACAGCACGTAGAGATGCAGGCTCCATCCGGGCTCCGGGCTCTCCGGCGGGCCCGCCATCGCGACCCCGATCACCGCACCGTCGCGCTCGGCCACCGCGATGCGGTTCGCGCGGTAGCGCTCGTCGACGAGCGCAGTCGTCCAGAATCGTTCGCGAGCATCGACGAGCCCGGGATCGTCGAGCACGCGATCGGGCATCAGGCCGCGGTACGTCTCCTGCCACGAGCGGACGAGCATCCGCGCCATGGCAGCGGCGTCCTCCACTCGGGCGGGGCGGACCGTGACCGGGGAGTCCATGAGTGGAACCCTATCGAGGCG
>CAWDJA010000006.1:0-220699 GCA_963802485.1 uncultured Actinomycetota bacterium | reverse complement strand
CCGATACCGTCCGCCCATCGGCGTAGCGTGGCCCGACGAAGGCCGAACAAGGGGGTCACCGATGGCCGAGCTCTCATTCATCCAGCCATGCCTGTGGTTCGACGACCAGGCTCGCGAGGCGATGGCGTACTACGTCGACGTGTTCCCGAACTCGCGCATCATCCGGATCGACGACTATCCCGACGAATCGCTCGACGAGCACTTCACGGGGATGTCGGGCAAGGTGATCAACGGGCAGTTCAGCCTGAACGGGGTGGAGTTCACCTGCCTCGACGGCGGCCCGCTCTTCCGGTTCAACGAGTCGATCTCGTTCATCGTGTCCTGCAAGGACCAGGAGGAGATCGAGTACTACTGGTCGAAGCTGTCGCACGTGCCCGAGGCGGAGCAGTGCGGCTGGTGCAAGGACCAGTTCGGGCTGAGCTGGCAGATCATCCCTGCCAACATGGGCGAGCTGACCAAGCGGCCCGAGCAGGTGCAGGTGATGATGGGCCAGAAGAAGATCGTGATCGCCGAGCTCGAGAACGCCTGACCACGCTCCCTCCTTCCACAACGCGGCCGTCACCGCAAGTCCCCTGAGCAAACGGGTTTCCCGGCGTAGCGTCGAGCCAACCGAAGGAGCGAGCTCGATGAGCAGTCCGACGACCCTCGTTGCCGATCGCTACCGGCTGGTCAACCTGATCGGCTCGGGCGGCATGGGCGTCGTCTGGCATGCGTGGGACGAGCGCCTGCACCGAGCGGTCGCGCTCAAGACCCTGCGCACGCAGCCCGACCTCAGCGATCGCGAGCGCGAGGTGGCGACGGATCGGGCGATGCGCGAGGCACGCATCACCGCCGGCCTGCACCACCCCCACGCGGTCACGGTGTTCGACGTCGTGGAGTACGAGGGCCAGCCGTGCATCGTGATGCAACTGGTCGAGTCCACGCCGCTGTCGGTCCTGCTCCGCGAGCGCGGAACGCTGACACCCCGCGAGACGGCCCGGATCGGAGCACAGGTCGGCTCCGCTCTTGCGGCGGCGCACAAGCTGCGGATCGTGCACCGGGACGTGAAGCCGGGCAACATCCTCATCACCGAGGACGGCTCTGCGATGATCAGTGACTTCGGCATCTCGCACGCGCTCGGTGACACGACGATCACCGCCACCGGCATGGTGCACGGCACCCCGGCCTTTCTCGCCCCGGAGGTCGCGCAGGGCAGGCCGTCGAGCTTCGCATCGGACGTGTTCTCCCTGGGCTCCTCGATGTACACGATGCTCGAGGGCACCCCGCCGTTCGGCGCCGACAGCAACCCGCTCGCGCTCCTGCATCGAGTCGCTCGGGGTGAGTTCCCGCCGCCACGGCATGCGGGAGCGCTCGAGCCGCTGCTGCGGAGCATGCTGGCGGCCGATCCGAAGCGACGGCCGAGCATGAAGACCGTCGCGGCACGGCTGACGGCGATGCACGAGCGCACCGAGGCTGCCGCGACCTCCGAACTTCCGACCGTGCCGGTCGTGGCCCCTGCGGCGGCCGCGTCCGCGGGCGGCGCCGGCGCCGGCGACGCGGCCCTCGCACCCGAGCTGACGCTCCAGGCGGGGCACACGGCGGAGACGGAGCGGTTGGACGAAGCATCCGGATCGGATGCGCCGACCGCGACGACGGAGCGCCTCGGCCCAGCAGCGGCATCCCCCTCCCTGGCCTGGCTCATGCGGGATCCGCCGAGTCCACTGACGGCCGATGCGCGGCCGACGGATGCGCCGACAACGGATGCCGCGCCGCCCCCACGCCGCCGCACGGGCGTGGTGATGGGCGTACTGGTCATCGTGGGCATCCTGATCGCCGGCGGCGCCATCCTCTTCGGTGTGCTTCAGCCGGACGTGGGGAACGTCGGGGCCCCGCCCGACGCCGGCGATGCGCCGACCAGCTCGCCGGAGACTCCGGCCGCTGCGAGACCCTCTCCTGAGGTCCAGCCACCGCCCGCCGTTCCGACACCGGCTCCCGCCCCCGAGGAGACAGCGGCTGCGCCGCAACCGCCGAGTGCGGAGCAACGGGTCGTGGACATGATCACCACGTACTACGCTCTGGTCCCCGTCGATCTGGACGCCGGGTGGACCATGATGACGGCGGACTACCAGGAGAACCATGTCGGTGGGCGAGCCGCCTACGACTCCTTCTGGAGCGTCGTCGACACGGTGGCGATCACCGACGTGACGGCGACCGCGCCCGATCAGGGGCAGGCGACCCTGACGTATTCCTTCACCGACGGGAGCGTCGTGCAGGAGGTGACGGCGTACCGACTCGTGGAGGAGGCGGGTTCGCTCAAGATCGCCGCGACCGAGGTGCTCAGCAGCATCTGGCTGTGATGTCCGGAGCGCGCCCCGGCTGGACGGAGGCGGCCGAGCAGCAGCGTCCCGGGAGATGCCCGACAGCTAGGCGTCGACCAGTTCGAGCCGCTCCTTGAGGAGCGCGAGACTCGCCGGCATCTCGGTTCGCGCACCGCGGCCGGCCATCACCCGGATGAGCTTGCCGATGCCGCGCCCCTCGAACCAGACGCGGTAGTCGACGTGCGTGCCGGCGCCGTCGGTCGGCGCGAATGCGATGTCGACGTGGGCACGGACGGGCCCATCGATCCCTTCGACCGCCCACCGGGCTCCGGGCTCGTACTCGGTGACCTGCCAACGTGCCTTCTGCCTGCCGCCCGGCACCCGGCGGATCTCCCACCCGCGCATGCCGACCTGGCGGATCGCAGGCGGCTCGGCGGATGCCTCCTCCACCGACGGTTGCCACTCGGGAAGCCGAGCCGCGTCGGTGACGTAGTCGAAGACCTCCTGCGGAGCGCGGGCGATCTCGGTGCTGCATTCGATGACCTTCATGGCGGCCACCTCCTTGAACGGTCGGCGCGTCGTTGCCCGACCTTATATTGATGACAGTATCATTCTCCTTAATGTCAGAAGTGTCAAGACGCCCATACGACGCGACGCGTCGGCGCCAGCAGGCGGCCCGAACGCGGGCGCGCATCGTCGAGGTCGCCGGGCGGCTGTTCGTGGAACGCGGGTACGCGGGAACCACGATCCCCGCGATCGCCGGCGAGGCCGGCGTGGCCGTGGAGACGGTCTATCGCTCGGCGAGCGGGAAGGCCGGACTGCTGGCCGACGCCGTCCAGGCGGCGGTCGCGGGCGGCGCAGAGCGGGCGGAGGTCCCGATCACCGAACGGCCCGCGATCCGGCGGATCCAGGAGGAGACCGACCCGGTTCGACAGCTGCAGCTGTACGCGGCGACGCAGCCCGGGATCTGGTCACGCGTCGGCCCGCTCCTCCGCGTGCTCGACGCCGCCGCCAACAGCGACGAGTCGCTGGTCGAACTCCGCGACCGGATCGCCGCCGAACGCCGGCACGGGCTGCGAGACGGGTTCGGACGGATGCTCGAGCAGCGGGGCGTGCTGCGTGACGGCGTCACCGCCGAGCGCGCCGGCGACATCGTGTACGCCGTCTGCGGTCAGGCCAACTACGTGGCGCTCGTCGGCGACTGCGGTTGGACGGAGGCGGCCTACGAGTCGTGGCTGGCCGAGACGCTGGCCGCAGCCCTGCTTCCTTCCGGGTAGGCCTCACGTCTCGCCGGCAACCGAGGCTGCTCGGCGTCCAGCCGATCCTCGAAGAAGAATCGCGAGAGCCGAGCGCGGAGGCGCTGCGTCCAGCGCACACGGCCGCCGGTCGGCCGCAACATGAGCGGGGCGACCGCCTCGACATCGAGCAGACGCCATCGTTCGTACGCATCGAGCGGCTGGTGGACCTCGATGTACTCTCCTCCGGGCAGACGTACGATCCGGCCGGTCTCGAACCCGTGCAGCAGGAGTTCGCGATCCTTGCGCTGGAGGGCGATGCAGACCCGTCGGGTGACGATGAACGCGATGATCGGCCCGGCCACCAGCAGGAGCTGCATCGCGAGCACGACCCCCTCGATGGTGAGGCTGAAGGCGACCGCGATGAGGTCCGCGCTTCCGGCGGCCCAGAGGGTGCCGGCGAAGACCATGCCGGCGACGCCGATGCCCGTCCTGGTCGGGGTGTTCCGCGGCCGGTCGAGGAGATGGTGTTCGCGCTGATCCCCGATGATCCAGCCCTCGATGAACGGATACGCGGCGACGAGCAGGAAGAAGATCGTGACCACTGCCAGCGGGGCGAGCAGGGCGAGCGTCCACGTGCGTTCGAACGCGACGATCTCCCAGCCCGGTGGCACGAGTCGGAGCGCCCCGTCCAGGAAGCCGGTGTACCAATCCGGCTGGCTGCCGGCGCCGGCATTACCGGGTGATGCCGGTCCGTACAACCAGATCGGGTTGATCGTGACGGTGACCGAGATCAGCAGCAGGATGCCGGTGACGATGAGGAAGAGCCCACCCGCGCGTGCCGCCGCAGTGGGAACGAGCGGGATGCCCACGACGTTCGCGTCGGTGCGTCCGGGGCTCGCGAACTGCGGCGGCTTCTGCCGGTACAGGATGGCGGTGCGCACCGCGATGAGCGCCACGAGCAGCACCGGCGCGATGGCGACGTGGATCGGGTAGAGGTTCTCGATGACCTGCCCGGGGAAGAGCCCGCCGAAGAAGAGGTCCTTCAGCCACGTCCCGACGACCGGGATGCCGAGCAGGATCCCCTCGAAGATGCGAAGCCCCGTTCCCGAGAGCATGTCGTCGGGAAGGGCGTATCCGCTCCAGCCTCCGGCGAGCGCGGCGATGAAGACCAGGAACAGCAGCACCCAACCGGCCCGCCTCGGCTTGCGGAACGCGCCGGTGAAGAAGGTGACCAGGAGCTGCGCGACGAGGGCTGCGGGCAGCAGCAGTGCGGCCCAGTGATGGGCCTGTCGGAGCAGCATGCCGCCCGGCACCTCGAACGAGATGTGCAGCGTCGACGCGAACGCCTTCGACACCTCCTGGCCGTGCAGGGTCGGAACCCGTCCGTCGTAGACGACGGTCGCGCTCGACGGCGTGTAGTGGAACATCAGGATCACGCCGGTGACCATGATGACCACCACGCAGGCGAACGCGATCACGCCGAACATGTTCGACCAGTGCACGGGCACCGTGCGATGACGCAGGTCCTCCAGCACTCGAGCCCCGCGCCTGCCCAGCGACGTGCGTGCGAGGCGGCCGGCGAGCCGACCAGTGAGGTCGGAACGCGGCATCCGCTCGACCGGCATCTTCGTCTCCTCTCTGCTCCTACCCATACGACGCCGCTGCGCCCCGATTTGTGACAGGCAAGGGCAAAGTGACCAGCGGATGCCGCAGCGGCACCCGCGGTCGATCGAGCTTCGCGAGGCCGTCGGAGCGTGAGGCGTCAGAGCGGGCGAACCGGCTGACGCAGCACGGTGCGCAGCTTCTCCGGCGCCGTGCGACGGGCATCGCTGAGGTACACCTCGTGGTGGAGTCCGTTGAAGGTGAGGCCCTGCTGCGGCATCCATTCGTCGTGCAGGCGGGCAAGGGTGGGTGCTTCGTCGTCGTACGACCCGACGTGGAGGATCTGCACCGACGGTCCCTCGTGCAGGTGCTCGAGGCGGAGCTCGTCGAGTGCCGGGTTCTCGCGGCCGCCCGCCTTCGCGCCCTTCGCGCGCACGGCGTCGACCGCCGCGGCGACGGCGTCCTCGTCGATCCAGTCGGGTTGGGCGATCAGCAACGTCCAGCTCCACGCGCCCTTGTCGCGCGCGACGAAGGCGCCCTGATCCTCCGCCCACCAGAGCCCCTCGAGCGGTGCGACGACGAAGTCCCGTCCGAGCATCCGCTTGCTGGCGAACTTCACGGCGTACGCGACCCCGAACAGCGCCTCGACGGCGTCGCGGTACCGCGCAGCCGTGTTGGGATCGCCCTGCCCGTCGACCGCGAGGTACCGCATCGGCGGCACGTCGACGATGGCGAACTCCTTCGCCGACGGCGCGTACAGCTCCGGATGCTCCCGCTTGACGTCGTACTTCTCGTTCCCTCTGGGCGGCCATGACGGGAGCGTACGCCCCGGGTCGGACAGTTCCCGACCGGATTCCATCGAGGCCGAGCGCGGAGCGCGACGCCGTCAGCTCGACCGCGGCGTGAGGCGGATGACCGGGATCTCCCGGTCGGTGATCCGCTCGTACCTGGCGAACCCCGAGGCCGTGGTCGTGACCTGCCGCCATGCCGCGTCGCGCTCGGCGCCGTGGAGCTGCTCGGGGGTGACCTCGATGCGCTGTCCGGCGAACTCGATCCGCACTCGGTCGGGATGCGCCGCGATGTTGTAGTACCACGCGGGATTCCGGGGGGCGCCGCTCGCCGAGGCCACGATGAGCTTCGTGTCGCCCTCGCCGGGGAACCATCGCACCGGAGTCATCCGCTCGACGCCGGTCTTCTTCCCGATCGGTGACGAGCACCAGCTTGTCACCGGGCTTCGCGTCCTTCCGGCGCATGCGCTCCACCATCTTCCGGTTGCCCCACCGCTCGAGCCGGTTGCGGCCGGGCTGGCGGGCTCCTCGGGTTCCGTTCGGAGTATCGAAGGCCATGCGCGTCGCCTCCTTCGGTGGCGATCCTTCCCTCGATCATCCCGCGATCCGGCGTCGGCTGTCAGGCACCGGCGAACCGTGCACTGGCAGGGCCTGCCTCACGCCGAGCGGCATCCGGCCTAGCGTCGAGCGGGTGAACGAAACACTCGAACTCAACAACGGCGTCACGTTGCCCGAGCTCGGCTTCGGCGTCTTCCAGACTCCCCCGGCCGAGACGGTGAGCGCCGTGGCATCCGCGCTCCAGGTGCGGATACCGCCACATCGACACCGGCCGCCGCGTACCTGAACGAGCGGGAGGTCGGCGACGCGATCCGCCGGTCGCGGCATCGACCGCGCACGAGATCTTCATCGGGACGAAGGTGTGGATCAGCGACTACGGCTACGACGAGACGCTGCACGCCTGGGAGAAGAGCACCCGCAAGCTCGGCGTCGACCGCTCGACCTGCTGATCCTCCACCAGCCGATGCCCGCGTACTTCGACCGCACGATCCAGGCGTACCGCGCCCTCGAGACGCTGCTCGCCGACGGCAAGGTGCGCGCGATCGGCGTCAGCAACTTCATGCCCGACCACCTCGAGACGCTCCTCGAGCAGACGAGCGTCGTGCCCGCCGTCAACCAGGTCGAGGTGCATCCCGACTTCTCGCAGCCCGAGGTGCGTGCAGCGGATGCCGCGAACGGCATCCTCACGCAGGCGTGGTCGCCGATCGGCGGCATCACGTTCTACCGCGGCGAGGGGTCGGGCACGCTGGCCGATGACCCGGCGTGGGCGGCGGCGAGGCCTGGACCCCGCCCGCCGGCGAAGGACCGCTCGTCCTCGTGGCCATGTCCTCGACGTTCCAGAACCACGTGGAGTGCCTGCAGCGGATCGCGGACGCGCTCGGGAGCCTGCCCGTTCGGGGTCTGGTGACCACCGGGCCCGCCGTGTCGCCCGACGCAATCCGGGCGCCCGCGAACGTCACCGTCGTCGCCACCGCACCGCACCGCGAGGTGCTCCCGGAGGCCGACCTCGTCGTGACGCACGGCGGCCACGGCACCGTGATCAAGGCGCTCGCCGCGGGGCTGCCGCTCGTCATCCTCCATCACGGCCGCGATCAGCCCGGCAACGCCGTTCGGGTCACGGCCCGAGGAGCCGGCATCGCGGTGTCACGTCGGGCATCCTCGCGAACGATCGCCAAGGCCGTCGCCGAGGTCCTCGACCACCCCGCCTATCGCGAGGCCGCGGCGGAGCTCGGCCGGGCCATCGCACACGACGCCGCCGGCACTGCGCTGCTCGACGAGCTCGAGGCGCTGACGCCCCGAGATCGAACAGGCCCGCCGCGGCATCCGTGACGCCCTGATCCCGGGTGCCGCCGCCGTCGGCGGCACATCGGGGTCTCGCGCGGTCGCGGCATCCGGGAGGAGAATCTCCACGGATGCCGTCACACCCGTGCGTTCCACGCGGTCACAGTTGGAAGGGGCGGATGCGGCCCCATCCGCCGACGGACAGGACCACGACATGGATGCGAACCTCGACGAGGCGCTCGCCGCCTTCGGAGCCGTGCGCTCGCGGCTCTTCGGCATCGCCTACCGCATGCTCGGCAGCGCCACCGAGGCCGAGGACCTCGTGCAGGAGACGTGGCTCCGCTGGCAGGGCACCGACCGCTCGGTCGTGCAGGATCCGCCCGCCTTCCTCGCCACCACGACCACGCGCCTGGCGATCAACGCCCTGCAGTCGGCGCGCGCCCGCCGCGAGACCTACATCGGACCGTGGCTGCCCGAACCCGTCGACACGAGCAGCGACCCGACGCTCGGCGCCGAGCGGGCCGAGGCCCTCGGATTCGCCGTGCTGGTCATGCTCGAACGGCTCACGCCGACCGAGCGGGCCGCGTACGTGCTGCGCGAGGCCTTCGCGTACACCTACGAGCAGATCTCGGAGATCGTGCAGCTCTCGGAGGCCGCGTGCCGCCAGCTCGTCAGTCGCGCGCGCAAGCACCTCGTCGGCGAGCGCCGGCGCGAGGTGTCGCCGGCGGAGCAGCGCCGACTGCTCACCGTGTTCCTGAGCGCCGCGCAGACGGGAGACCTCGACGAGCTCGAGCAGCTGTTCGCCGAGGACGTCGTGTCGTACTCCGACGGCGGCGGCATGGTGCGTGCGTCGAAGTTCCCGGTGCGCGGCCGGGTGACGGTCGCGAAGTTCGTGCGCGCGTTCCACACCCACTTCTGGGACGGCGTGACGATCACCGACGCCGACGTCAACGCGCAGCCCTCGGTCCTCCTCTCGAAGGAGGGCGCGACGTTCGCGGTCGTCAGCGTCGTCGCCTCGCCGGAGGGCATCGACCAGGTGCTGTGGATGATGAACCCGCAGAAGCTCGGCGCCGTGGCGTCCCGTGCGTCGTGACGATCCCGCCGCTCGCCTCGTCGTCGCCCTCGATGGGCACGACGACGTCGCGCTGGCGAGCGTGCTGAACCCCGATGCCCGCATGGTCGTCGACACCGGCGACGAGTCCGGCGGGGAGGTGCGCGGGCGCGCGCGCGTCGCTCGAGCCCTCATGGGGCTCCCGACGACGCATCCGGATGCCTCGTTCGAGGTCGTGCACGTGAACGGCCGCCCCGGGCTCGCCCTGCGCCGCCGCAACGGCGAGGTGGTCGGCGTCCTCGCCCTCGACCCCGGGCCCGACGACACGATCCGCCGGCTCTGGCTTTCGACCGCACCGGGCAAGCTCGCCCACTGGAACCGCCGACGCCCCGTCATCCTCGACGACGGGTTCGGCGTCGACGTCACAGATGCGGCGGCTGTCCGGTCGGAGCATGATGACGGCAACGGATCATCGCGGCCCCGAGGAAGGGCACCAGTCATGCGCATCGCGGTCATCGGCGGCACCGGGCCTCATCGGTTCGCGCCTCGTCACCCGGCTCACGGCCGACGACCACGACGTCGTCGTCGCATCGCGCGCGACGGGCGTCAACTCCTACACCGGGGAGGGCCTCGCTGACGCCCTCGAGGGGGCGGAGGCACTCATCGACGTCTCGAACTCCGACTACCTCGACGAGCGCGGCGCGAACGACTTCTTCTACGGGTCCACGCTCAACCTGATCCACGACGGCGCCGCGGCCGGCGTGCACCACCACGTGGCGCTGTCGGTCGTCGGCACCGACCGGCTCGCACGCACCGAGCACGGGTACTTCGCGGCCAAGGCGGCGCAGGAGCAGCTCATCCGGCGATCAGGCAAGCCGTACTCGATCGTGCACGCGACCCAGTTCTTCGAGTACATCCCCAGACTCGCGGATGCCTCGACCAGCGGGAACACCGTTCGCCTCTCGCATGCGCTCATCCAGCCGATGGCCGCCGACGACGTCGTCGCCGCGGTCGCCACGATCGCCGTCGGCTCGCCGGTGAACGGCGTCGTCGAGTTCGCGGCCCCGAGCAGTTCCGGCTCGAGGAGATCGTGCGGCCCGAGCTGCATGTCCGCAGGGACTCGCGTGAGGTCGTCCGCGACCCGCCCGCGCGGTACTTCGGCACCGACCTCGACGAGCGCGAGCTGCTTCCCGGCGCCGAGGCGACCATCGCGCCGACGCGGTTCGACGACTGGCTCGCGGGCGGCGGGCTCACCGCCGGCGCCACCCGCGGCGCGTCCTCAACTCCGCCGCGGTGGTCCCCGTGTGTCGCTGAGCGTGCGTGCCCCGGCGTTCAGCGCCTGAGCGCGGCCTGGACGTCGAGCCACTCGAGCTTCTGGGGATTCGCGACCGAGTAGATGCGGGTGATCCGTCCGTCTTCGATGGCCATGCTCACTGCGGCGACGAGCTCCCGGCGACCTCGACGCGGGCGCCGGGCTGGCCGTTCACCCAGAGCGGCTACCGCCCTCCACCCCGAGCTTCGCGAGGCCGCCGAGAAGGTACCCCGCCAGCTTCTCCGCACCGACGATCGGCCGCCGCGCCGCCCCGCGCACCTGTCCGCCGCCGTCGGCGACGGCGACCACGTCGGGGGCCAGCACGTCCATGAGGCCCTGCACGTCGCCGGTGTTGAGCGCGGCGAGGACCTCTCCGACGACCTGGGCCTGCTCGGTCGGGTCCACACGCACGGGGGACGGCGCGCGGCCACGGCTCCTTCGCACGATGGGCGATCTGCCGAACCGCCGCCGGCGTCTTGTCGACCGCCTCGGCGATCTCGTCGTAGGGCACGTCGAAGACCTCGCGCAGCACGAACACCGCGCGCTCGGTCGGCGAGCGTCTCGAGCACCGTGAGCATCGCGATCGAGACGTTCTCGGCGAGCTCGACGTCGTCGGCGACATCCGGACTCGTCAGCAGCGGCTCGGGCAGCCACTCGCCCACGTAGTCCTCGCGCCGGCGGGAGACGGTGCGCAGGTGGTTGAGCGCCTGCCGGGTCATGATGCGCACGAGGTAGCGCGCGGGTCGCGCACCTCGGCGGATCGACGTCGGCCCACCGCAGCCACGACTCCTGCAGCACGTCCTCGGCGTCGGCCGCCGAGCCGAGCATCTCGTACGCGACGGTGAAGAGCAGGCCGCGGTGGGTGACGAACGGGTCTTCGCTCATGACCGGGCATCCGCTCATGCCGTGCGAGACTACGCCAGCCGGCGCGGCGGCCGCGAGCGGCGGCAGGCCGCAGGCGGCGAGATCACCGGTCATGTCGCCTCCAGGGTGTCGTGCACGGGTTTCGTGCCTTCGACATCGAGACACCGGCCCGTCGACGGGTGTGACATCCGCCCGGGTCGCCGGAATCGCTGGAAGCACGGTGAGACGTGGCGGGCCGATGAGCCCCCGCCACGCCCGGTGGCGCCGCGTGCCACCGCGCAGCCGACTACTTCTGTTCATCGGCTCCGATCGCCGAGCCCGGCGAATGGTCTCCCATTCGCCGGGCTCGCGAACCGCCGCATCCCGTCGCTACTTGAGGAACGCCTGGCAGTGCCGCTGGCTGGTGAACACGTCGTAGCTCCTCCAGCCGGGCTTGCTCGTGCACTGGCATTACTCGTGGGCAGGGTGATGCTGTGCAGCTGCTCCTGGTTGCCGGCCAGGTCGGTCGACCGGTACTGGAAGGTGCGCGTGCCCGTGGGGACCTCGACCGTGCCGGTGGCCGTCGTCCACGGACCGGCGTCGAATCGGACTTCGACCGTTGGGTGCCCCGAGGCGGCATCAGCGGCGTCAGATCGACGATGAGCGGCTTCGATTCCGCGACGGCGTCGACGTCGTGACCGGCGCGGTGGCATCGAGGTTCACGAGCAAAGTTCCGCCTGAGCCCTCGACTGGTTCACCGGCCTTGGTGGCGCGAGAAGCGACCTGTGCGAGCCGTCCTCGTCGATCCGGATCGGCGCTTCGTACGCACGCCAGGCGCCATCGCCGATCCTGTACTCGATGCCTGCGGTGGATCCGTCGTTGAGCGTGAGGGCGACCGCCACGGGCGCCGAGTACCAGTTCTCGCGGGGTTCCACCTCGGAGGTGACCTCGGCGGTCACCTCCGGATCCGGCTCGCGCACGACCGCTTCGGTGGTGGGTTCGCCGAGCACGCGGGGCGCGATGACGACGCGGTCGACGTTGGGTGCCCACGCGTCGGGATTGCCAGCCTGAGCGACGCATCACCGGTCGTCAGCGTGACCGGAACCGTCCGCTGCCAGAAGCTGTTCCACGAGTAGGTGTAGCGGAAGTAGGCGTCCCCGACCGGGGCGTCGCCCTCGCTCACCTCGAGCCGGCGGTCCACCACCTGCGGGTTGTAGGCGTGGGCACCGGATGTCTCGGCGTTGGCATAGTGCACGGTGATGTCGTAGTCGCCAGGCCAGTCGAACCCTGCAGCACGATCGATCTCGACTGCTCCGCCGTTTCCGATCCAGCCCGCGTACGCGCCGTTCGAAGCGTTGCTCCCGGTGCCGTCGTTGAGCGTCGAAGCGGATGCTCCGCCGACGAGTCGGGCGTCCTCGGCCTCGATCGGGACGGCGGACGCATCGGCCGAACGTGCTCGCACCGTCGTCAGCGACGTCACCGCGGCGCCGGTCGCCGAACGGATCTCGATCTCGTTGATGCCCTCGACGAAGGCGCACCCGAGTGGTCGATCGCCATGTGCCGGCGCCATCCACGCCGATCCCCGGCGTGGGCTGTCCGTTCACGTCCAGCGACAGTTCGCCGCCGCCGCCGACGACCACTCGACGACGAGGTCGTGGTATCCGGTCTCGAGCGCGCTGGCGTAGAGGTCGGCACGGGCGTCGCCGGCGAGGATGGCGGCACCGCGGTTCTTGTCCCAATCGAGCGTCGAGCCACTTTCCAGTCGATATCCCGACGCGGCATACACCGTCGGCTCGCCCTCCTCGACTGAGTTCAGCGAGAGCTTGTCGAGCGTGATTAGGAGTTCGGCAAGCGGGTCTGGCCGTCGGCGCTGGCACCGACCGAGAGCACGTGCGATCCGGCCGTCAGGTCGACGAGCAGTTCCGCGCTGCCGCGGTACTGCCACCGTCGTCGGCATTGAGGGCCAGGTCGGCGGTGTACTGGATGATGCCGGCGGACCCGCCATCCACGAAGAGGGCGTGACGGCCCGGAACGCCGGGCCCGGCGCCGATGACCTGCAGTCGGTACGTGCCGTCGTGGGGAACCTCCACGGTCCACTCCGCGCGCGAGCCGACCTGGTTGAACGAGCCGACGTCCCCCTGCCCCCGGAGGCGAGGAACTTCCAGCCGCCGCCCGCCTTCGGGTCCTGGGTGTACGCCTGGGCGGCGGTGAGCTGCATCGCCTCGGCCTCGATCGAGGCCGTCCAGGGCTGCGCGGCCTGAGTTGCCGCGACATCCCGGTCCTGATCGGGGGTGATGATCAACTGGTAGCCGGCGTACCGGTCGTAGGTCGGCACGTGAACGTCCAGGGCTCCCCCGTCGAGCGCCTCGCCGTCCATCGCGGCGACCACCCGCGGTGTGTCGGCCAGTCCCTCGGCGCCGGCCAACGCGATCTCGCGCACCTCGACGTCGACCCGATCACCGAAGACGGCTGGGTCGAGCCCGCTCAGGTCGAGTGCCACGTCGCTCTCCGTACCACCCAGGGACGTGGCACGCCGGTTCTCCTCGTCGATCGCGCCGATGCCCTGGAGCGTGTCCACGCCGTTCGGGTGTGGGCGGTGTGACCTGCACGGTCTCGCTGCCGTCGAGGTCGCCGTACCACTTGAACATCCACCATCCGGCATTCGCGCCGTTCGGTCGCGCGCTGTTGTCCGAGAAGTTTCCGGCGTAGTTCCAGTACGCGGTCTGCGCGTCGACCTTGGTGTCCTCGAACATCGCGAACCACTGGATGAGCTGCCCGGGCACGCCCATGTCGCGGAGCATGCCGTACTCGGTGATGTTCACCGGGATCGGATCGATGCCGAGGGACTGCTCGAGTGCGCGGTAGTCGGCGAAGTTCTGCCGGTAGAACCCGAGGTTGTCGATGCCGAGCTCGTGCCAGATGAAGATGTCGGGCAGCGACCCGTTGGCCTGCGCGAACTCGAGGATGTCGGCGCTCCGTTCGGGCTGCCAGCGCGTGTCTCCCGGGCCGCCGATCCTGGCGTGGCCGAGCCCGTGCCGGGCCCAGACCTCCTGGACCTTGTTGTAGGTGGCCTGCCAGTCGGTGAGGAAGGTGTCCTTCAGGTTCGCCCAGTCCCAGTACCAGTTCCCGCCGTCGGGCTCGTTGAAGGTGATGAAGACATAGTCCTGGGTCGGGCGGAGTCGGTGGCGACGGCCTCGGCGACGAACTCGACCACTTCGAGGTAGTCCCAGACGCCGTTCGGCGTGTTCGTGTAGGTTCCGTCGACCTGGCTGTAGGTGCGGGAGTCCCCGGGCCGCTGGCCTCCGTTGTAGGACCAGTCCGGATAGTAGTCCTGCACGTAGATGTACATGTCCTCGCCGTGCTTCGCGAAGAAGCCGTCCTCGACCTTGATCGCATCACCCGACGGATGCTGCGTGCCGTACGGCGCCTTCTGCGACGAGTTCGTGATGTGCGCGCCGTTGATCAGCGATTGCGTCGGCGCACCTTTGTCCCCAACCCGTACAGGGTTCCGGTCGCGCCACCTCGGAACTCCCCCGTGCGTGCGCCGAAGTCCACCGAGAGGACCTCGGCCCCCTCGGCGTACGCCGACTGGGAGGCAAGCCCAGTGACAGCGAGCGCGGCGGCCGTGGCTGCGGCCAGCGTCGTCCTCAATCTCATCGTCGTCGTTCCCCTCTTCGTCGAGTGCTGGTGCGCGGCTCACCACACGAGCGATGACGCTACCCCGGTTTGATAGCGATTTCAAGGCTCTTGATAACGGTTTCAAATCGTCTAGGCTCAATTTTGAAACCGCTTCAGGCGATCGGATGCTCGGTCGCAGTCCGCAATGTCGAGGAGTGTCGTGATCGATCAGTTGAGCTGGGGCAGTGCCGAGCTCGGGTTCCGCTTCGAGTGGGATGCCGTCTCGCCGGTGCGCATCACCCAGGTCACGCGGGGCGGGAAGGAGTTCCCCGTCTGGCGGTCCCGCTGGTCGAGATCCTCACCACGGACACGGGGCGTCTCCCGGCCTCGGACCGACTCGCGCACCGGAGCTCGGCTCGCACTCCGATACGTGGACCACACCGACGGGGTCGGGTCCCTCGACATTTTCCAGGCCGGCGCGGGTGTCGAGGGACGATCACGGGCGGATGCTCGACGCTGCTCCGGCCGCCCTGCGTTCCACGGTCACGGTCCGTGCAACCGGCCCGGAACCCCTCGTCCTCCGTTCCGTCGCCTCGTGGTCGGCCAGTTCACTGCTCGGACGGATCGACGCTGGAAAGCTCGACGCCTGGGAGCGCATCTCGGGCACCAGCGAGTGGCTCGGCGAGGGCCGATGGTCCGCGAGCCGTTGCGCGACCGACGTCCCCGATCTCGCCCGGCCTCACCGGCCACAACCGCGCGGCCGGTGCGCGGTCACCAGGGACGGCACCTGGTCCACCGGGCGCGCACCTGCCCACCGCCGGCATCGTCACGGGCACCGCCGGCACGCCTGGCTGTGGCAGGTCGAGCACAACGGCGCCTGGCGCTGGGAGGTCGGCGAGCACCCCGACGGCGCCTACTGCGCGCTGCTCGGCCCGACCGACATCGACCACCAGTGGCCCGAGTCGCTCGCGCCCGGCGAGTCGTTCACCACCGTGCCGGCGTCGATCGCCGTCTCCGCCGACGGTTCGACGGCGCGGTCGCCGCGCTGACCGCGCACCGGCGGGCGCCCGTCGAGCGCCACGCCGACACGCCGGCGTGCCGGTCGTCTTCAACGACTACATGAACACGCTCATGGGCGACCCGACCACGGCAAGCTGCTGCCGCTGATCGACGCCGCCGCCGAGCCGGGGCGCCGAGGTCTTCTGCATCGACGCCGGCTGGTACGACGACGGCGGGCACTGGTGGGACAGCGTCGGCGAGTGGCAGCCGTCGCAGACCCGGTTCCCCGGCGGCATCGAGGAGGTGCTCGACCACATCCGCGAGCGCGGCATGGTGCCCGGCCTGTGGCTGGAGCCCGAGGTCATCGGCGTCCGCAGCCCGATGGCCGACGAGCCTGCCGCCCGAGGCGTTCCTGCAGCGCGGCGGCGTCCGCGCTGGTCGAGCACGACCGCTACCACCTGGACCTGCGCCACCCGGCCGCGCGTGGCGCACCTGGACGAGGTGGTCGACCGGCTGGTCGAGGAGCTCGGCGTCGGCTACTTCAAGCTCGACTACAACATCGACCCCGGCGCCGGCACCGACCTCGACGCCGACAGCGTCGGGCGCCGGGCTGCTCGACCACAACCGGGCGCACCTGGCCTGGCTGGACGGCGTGCTCGACCGCCACCCGCGCCTCGATCCTGGAGAACTGCGCGTCGGGAGCCATGCGGATGGACTACGC
This sequence comes from uncultured Actinomycetota bacterium, assembly GCA_963802485.1. Taxonomy (GTDB): domain Bacteria; phylum Actinomycetota; class Actinomycetes; order Actinomycetales; family Microbacteriaceae; genus Agromyces. The sequence goes on along the minus strand of CAWDJA010000006.1, from coordinate 204,391 downwards.
GCATGCTGTCCCGGCTGCAGCTGCAGTCCACCAGTCGACCAGCAGGACTACCTGCGCTACCCGCCGATCGCCGTGGCCGCGCCGATGTCGGTGCTGCCCGAGCAGTCGGCGAGCTGGGCCTATCCGCAGCCGGACATGACCGACGAGCAGATCGCCTACACCCTGTGCACCGGCATGCTCGGCCGGCTCTACCTGTCCGGGCGACCTCGACGGCATGAGCGACGCGCCAGCGCGGCTCGGTGCCGCCGCGGTGCGCGCCGCGAAATCGCTCGTCCGTCGACCTGGCGGCGCGATGCCGCTCTGGCCGCTCGGGCTGCCCGGCTGGGCCGACCCGTGGCTCAGCCTCGCCCTTCGAGGCCGGGCGACGGACCTATCTCGGTCTGGCGCCGCGCGGCGCCGCCGCACCGCCGACTGGCGCTGCCGCACCTGCGCGGCCAGGACGTCAGCGTCGACGTCCGTCTTCCCCGCCGACTTCCGGCCTGGCGCACCGCTGGGCGCCGAGACCGGGTCGCTGACCGTGCAGGCGACGATGCCGACACGCCGCGCGCACCCTGCGCCTCACCGCGACTCCACGGTCGCCGCCGAGGGCTGCATCACCCTCCGGCTCCACCCCGACGCCGGATAATCACACAGAAGGAGATTCAATGAAGAACAGTTCCGCAGGGCGGCGACCGTCGCCGCGGCGCTCACGCTCGGCCTCGCCGGCTGCAGCGACCCCGGCGCGGAGGCGGCCGACCGCGCGGCCGGCCGACCTGGCCCGCCCAGGACCGCCAAGCTCGACGGCGTCAAGCTGACCATCTGGGCCGCGCAGAACAGCAACACCGTGCCCGAGAAGGTCGTCGCGGGCTTCCAGGAGGCCACCGGCGCCGACCGTCGAGGTCGTGACGATCCCGGACCCGTACGAGCAGGGCGTCCAGACCAAGGTCGCCACCGGCGACAAGCCCGACCTCGCGTTCTGGCAGCCGACCGCGTCGCATGCTCACCGCGATCAACGCCAAGGACGAACCTGCAGCCGCTCGACGACGCGCCCTGGCTCGACTCGTACAAGCCCGAGCTGCGCGACATCACCGGCCTGCTGGACGGCACCCGCTACGCCGCGCTGATCACCAGCCCGGCCGTCGAGGGCGTCTACTACAACAAGGAGGTCTTCGCCGCCACCGGCATCACCGCCACGCCGAAGAACTTCGACGAGATGGTCGCGCTCGGCCGGCACGCTCAAGGCGCAAGGGCGTCACCCCGTTCTTCGAGATGGGCGGCGACCGCTGGGCCACCCAGTGGTGGGTGCAGGTGCAGCTCGCCGACGCCGCCGAGGACGGCCTCTGGGACCAGATCAACAACGGCAGGAGAAGTTCACCGACCCGACGTGCTCGACGCGATCAAGAAGTACAAGGCGCTGATCGACGAGGGCCTGTTCAACGCCGACATCAAGACCGCCAAGTTCGAGGACCAGGGCGCGGCGCTGCTCGCCGGCAAGGCCGCCATGGTCGTGCAGGTCAACTCGTTCTTCGGCCAGCTGCAGGCCAAGGCCGACACCGCCGCGCTGGACAAGAAGATCGGCTTCTTCCCGATCTCGCCGTCGGGCAACGTCGGCACGTTCATCCCGGACCAGTCCAACGCCCTCGTCGCGTTCAAGACCGGCGACGCCAAGCGCGAGGCCGCGGCCCGGCAGCTGCTGTCCTACTGGATGGGCCCGGGCTACCCGGACTTCGTCGCCGACCGCAACACCGTCTCGCTGCAGACCGGCGTGGCCAACCCGGCCGGCGTGCCCGAAGGCGCTGCTCGACGTGCACGCGTCGCTGCCGACTCGGTCGGCTCGATGCAGGCGCTCGCGGTGGCCAACCCCGACCTGTACATCAACCTGGCCGACATGATCCCGGGCACGATGACGCCGGAACAGGTCGCCGAAGCCGACCCAGGACCAGTTCGCCCAGCTCGCCAAGGCCGCCGGGCGCCCCGGGCTTCTGAGCCACCGACCGTGGCGGGGTGCCGGTCGACGGGCCGGCACCCCTCGACCCGGAAGGCGACACCGTGACCACCAGACATCGGCCTCCCGACGGGCGCCGCACGCGCCCGCGGCATCCCGAGCGCACGCGCCGGACCGTCGGCCGGCAGACCACCCGATGTGGTTCCTCGTCCCCGGCGTTCGCGATCCTGCGTCGTGTTCTTCTTCCTGCCCACCGTCTTCAACTTCGTCTACGCGTTCACCGACTGGTCCGGCTTCAAGAGCGCGATCAACCCGGTCGGCCTGGACAACTTCGCCGACTCGCCGCGAACGGCACCCTGTTCCGCGCGCTGCGGATCACCCTCGTCTACGCCGTGCTGGTGGCGATCTTCCAGAACCTGTTCGGGTTCGGCCTGGCCGTGCTGCTCGAGCGCGACACCTGGCTCAACCGCGTCGCCCGGGTCTCCTTCCTCATCCCGGTGCTGATGTCCGCGCTCGCCGTCGGCTACATCTTCCAGGCCCTGCTCAAGCCCGACGGCAGCCTCAACGAGCTGCTCGGCCGCGTCACCGGCACCGTTCGACTCGCCTGGCTCGGGCGACACCACCTGGACCATCGTGGTCGTCGCGGTCATCCACGCCTGGAAGTGGATGGGCCTGTCCATGCTCATCTACCTGGCCGGGCTCAAGACGATCCCCGAGGACATGATCGAGGCCGCCCGCATCGACGGCGCGTCCCGCTGGCGCACGTTCTGGCGCGATCCGGTTCCCGCTGCTGGCGCCGGCGGTCACGTTCAACGTCGCCACCGCGCTGCTCGGCTCGATGAACGGCTTCGACATCGTGCAGGCCACCACCGGCGGCGGCCCGGCGCGCACCACCGAGATCCTCAACATCTTCATCTTCCGCACCTTCGGCCAGGGCCTGTTCGCCCAGGCCACCACGATGAGCCTGTGCTGTTCCTGCTGGTGGCGCTGCTGGCGTTCCCGGTCATCCGATTCCTGCGCAAGCGGGAGGAGATCCTGTGAGCCCGCCGTCCGTACGCCCAGCCGTCGCCGTTCCCTGAGCACGCCGGACGCATCGTCCAGCCGGTCGTCGCGATCGTGGTCGCGTCCTGCTGCTCGGCGTCCCGCTCTGGCTGGTCGTCGTGACCGCCGGCAAGCCCCAGGCGCGAGGCGCTGACCCCGACCTGTCGCCTGCCGTCGCGAGTGGCAGCTGCTGGAGAACCTCGCCACGGTCTGCGACCGAGGGCGATCCCCGCCGGCGTTCCTCGGCAGCCTGCTCGTCGTCGTGCCCACGGTCGCTCGGGGTGCTGGTGCTCGGCTCGATGGCCGCCTGGGTGCTGGCCCGGCGGTCGCCCGGCTCAACGCCGTCGCTCTACGCCCTGGCCATCAGCGGCATCGTGCTGCCGCCGGCGGTGGTCACCGTCGTGCTGCTGCTGCGCCAGCTCGGCCTCGCCGGCACCGCGGTCGGCATGATCGGCGTCTACATGGGCATCTACCTGTCCACGGTGATCTTCTTCGTCACCGGGTTCGTCCGCACCATCCCGCGTCGCTGGAGGAGGCGGCCCGGATCGACGGCGCCGGCCCGCTGCGCGTGTTCGCCGCGTGGTCCTGCCGATGCTGCGGCCGGTGCTCGCCACCGCGACGATCCTGATCTGCCTGTACGTCTGGAACGACGTCTTCTACGCGTTCTTCGTGGTCGGCGGGCGGCTGGACACGCTGCCGCTCAACCTGTTCCAGGTCGCCAGCGCCGGCCTCTACCTGAACAACTGGCACCTGATCTTCGCCTACGTGATCCTGATGAGCCTGCCGCTGCTCGTGGTGTTCGCGGTCGCCCAGCGGAAGATCATCTCCGGGATCACCAGCGGCGCCGTCAAGTGAGCAGCCAGAAGGTGACGAGTGACCCACATGACGCCAGGCCACCGGTGATCGCCGACGTCGCCCGCGCGCGCGGGGGTCTCGGTGCCCACCGTCTCCCGGGTGCTCACCGGCGCCGCCCGCGTCAGCGAGGAGAAGCGCCGCCGCGTCGAGCGGGCCATCGCCGAGCTCGGCTACCGGCCGAGCGGCACCGCCCGCGCGCTCAAGCTGGGGCCGGCCCGCACCGTCGCGGTGCTCGCCGGCAACACCTCCCGCCACGGCTACGCCATGACGCTCGAGGGCATCGAGGAGGGCGCCCGTGCGGCGGGCACGCGGTGTTGATCAGCGTGATCGAGGACGCCGAGCCACGGCACCGTCGCCGCGGCGATGGAGTCGGTGCTGGCCCAGCCGCTCGCCGGGGTCGTCGTCCTCACGTTCGATCCGCCCGGTGTGGCGGCGCTGGCCGCGGTGCCCCGCGACCTGCCGCTCGTGGCGGTGGCCGGGGCGCGGCCGGGCATCGCCCAGGCCGTGATCGACGAGGACGCGGGCGCCGCCGAGCTCACCGGCCACCTGCTCGCGCCCGGACACGCGACCGTGCACCACGTGCCCGTCCCCCCTCGTCGGCGCGAGGACGGGCGGACCCGCGGCTGGCGCCGGGCGCTGCGCGAGGCGGGCGCCCGGTCCCGCCGGTCGTCGCCGCCACCTGGGACCCCTCCTCCGGCGTCGAGATCGGCCCGGCTCGCCGACCGCCCCGACGTCACGGCGGTCTTCTGCGGCAACGACGAGATCGCCATGGGCGTCATAAGGGGACTGGCCGAGCGGGGCGCCGCGTGCCCGACGACGTCAGCGTCGCGGGCTTCGACGACCATCCCGCTCGCCCGGCTGTGGTCCCCGCCGCTCACCACCGTGCGCCAGGACTTCGCCGGACTGGGTACCCGCGGGTTCCAACTCCTCCTCCACGTGATCAACGCGACCAGCGACCGTCTCTACTCCTCGGAGCGGCCGCGGTTGATCCTCCGGGCCAGCACCGCCGCGCCGAACCCCCACCGAGGCGATATGCGGGAGACTCCATCCAAGGCGGTGATCGCCTGAGGCGACCACCGCAGATCGATGGGACCGCGGCGGGTCTCGTCGCGCACCCAGGAGCCCTAGGGACGCGTCAACACGATGGCCGCGGGGAACCGGCCGACCACCCGCCGGAAGAAGGGCTTCGCCAGGGCGACGGCCTCCAGCTGCCCCGATCACGCGAGGCTCCGTCAGCTGGTGCCCCTGCCCCTTCCACGTCAGCGTCGCGCCGCCGGCCGCCAGCACGTTCCTGGCCCAGTTGGTCTTCGGGCCCCACGGCAGCCCGATGAGGACGATGTCCGTCGCCACCGTCGGGATCACGGCGACCGGCACCGCGTAGGGCGTTCCGCTCCGCCGTCCGCGATGATGCATCACGGCCCACAGCGGGAACCAGCGTCGGCCCGAGAGTGCGAGCGCCACGGGCCCGCTCACCCGGACCGCCCACCGGGGCGGCCCGCCGCTCAACTGGGGAGTTCGACGGTGTACGAGACGATCTCGGTGATGCGTCCGTCGTCGAAGTCGTACACGTCGCACGACGCGACGATCGAGACGTCTCCGCCGGGCTCGGTGTACCTGGCGAGGCTGTCGACCACGACGCTGTCCTCGCCGACCACCGTGCGGAAGCGCTGGAACTCGGTCGTGACGCCGGCGAGGTCGGCCGCGGTGCGCTCGCAGGCCTTCTTCACGGCCTTCCGACCGATGAGCGGGCTTGGCGCCGACGAGCGTCCACACCATGTCGTCGGCGAGGTGCGGCAGTGCGAGCTCGAAGCGATGGCTCGAGAACGCGCGGGCGATCTTCTCGGTCGTGAGATCGGTCGTGAGGTCCATGTGGCGTGCCCCCTCGCGCGGCATCCCGCGCATCTGCGGATGACGGATGCGTTCAGCGTCCTCCGGGCGCATGGCCGCCGTCAAGGTTCCGGGTCGCACACGCCGGCGATCGGATGCCGCGTGCGGAAGAACGGCGGCCGCCGACGCGTTGGCTCCAGCATGAGAGCAATGGCGTACTCGCAGACCGGTGACTCGTCCGTCCTGCGCCTGGTGGAGCACGACGTCCCCGAACCCCGACCCGGCGAGGTCAGGGTGAGGGTCGTGGTCTCGGGCGTGAACCCCACCGATTGGAAGGCCCGGGCGGGTGCGCGGCCGGGCCGGCCGACGCCGTTCCCCGACGTGGTGCCGAACCAGGACGGCGCCGGCATCGTCGATGCGGTCGGCCCCGGCGTGACCGGCCTCGAGCCCGGCGACCGGGTGTGGGTGTTCCTCGCGGCCCACGAGCGGCCGACGGGCACGGCGCAGGAGGTCACGGTGCTTCCGGCCGAACGGGTCGTCAAGCTCCCGGATGCCGCGAGCTTCGACATCGGGGCATCGCTCGGCGTCCCCGCCATGACCGCGCATCGCGCCCTCACGGTCGCCGACGGCGGCCCCGCACGGCTCGGGCCCGGAACGCTCGACGGCCGCACGGTGCTCGTCGCCGGCGGAGCCGGCGCCGTCGGGCACGCCGCGATCCAGCTCGCGCGGTGGTCGGGCGCCCGGGTCGTCACGACGGTGAGCTCGCCCGCGAAGGCCGCGCTCGCGACCGCGGCCGGCGCCCACCACGTCGTCGACTACACGACGGGCGACACCGCGAAGGCGATCCGCGCCGTCGCACCCGACGGCGTCGACCAGGTCGTGGAGGTCTCACCGGCGCGGAACGCCGCGCTCAACGCGAGCGTCATCGCCAACCACGGCACCATCTCGGTGTACGCGACGGACGGCGGCGCCGAGATGACGCTCGACGTGCGCCGGCACTTCTCGCTCAACGTGCGGTACCAGTTCCTGCTGCTCTACACCGTCGGCGATGCGGCACTTGCCGCCGCCGCCGAGGACATCACCCGCGCGCTCGCCGACGGTGCGCTCGATGTCGGCGAGGACGCCGGGCTCCCGCTCACGCGGTTCCCACTCGAACGCACCGCCGAGGCCCACGACGCGGTCGAGGCCGGCACCGTCGGCAAGGTGCTCATCGACGTCTCGCCGGGGATCACCGGCTGAGCGGTCAGGCGTGCTGGTCGGGCTCGCCCTCCTCGGGCTCGACCGCCCATGACGGCGGCTCGTCGGCGCCGGCGTCCTCGTCGCGCTCCGCGTCATCCGCCGTCTTCTGCACCTTGCCGGCCGCGTGGTGCACGGGTGCGTACACGGTGTAGAGGCGCAGCGGCTCGTCGCCGGTGTTCTCGACGTCGTGCCACGTTCCGGCGGGCACCTGGATGCTCCACCCGTCGGAGACATCCTGCTGGAAGCTGAGATCGTCCTTCGAGGGACCCATCTTCACGCGACCCCGGCCGGCATCGAGGCGCAGGAACTGGTCGGTCTCGGGGTGCGCCTCGAGGCCGATCGACTCGCCGACCGGGATCGACATGAGCGTCACCTGCAGGTACTTGCCGCTCCACGCGACCGTGCGGTAGTTGGCGTTCTGCTTGGTCGCGGTCTCGATGTCGAACGCGTTCGGCTCGGGGCCGGGGTCGGTGATGTCCATGCGTCGCAGTCCTCTCCGGGTCGGGCGGTCGACGGATGCCGCGCATCGGCCCTTCTCGCTCAACGCTAGCCACGGCCGCGAGACGGTCATAGGGGGTTGCGCTACGAGTCGACCGGCTCGGCCTGCTCCGTCGGCTCGGCCTCGTCCTCCTCGACCCACTCGAGGAGGTCGCCGGGCTGGCACTCGAGGACCCGGCAGATGGCATCGAGCGTGCTGAAGCGCACCGCCTTGGCGCGGCCGTTCTTCAGCACGGCCACGTTCGCCGGCGTGAGCCCGACCCGTTCGGCGAACTCCCCCACGCTCATCTTCCGCTTGGCGAGCTCGACGTCGATCCGCACCACGATCGGCATCAGATCACTTCCTCCAGGTCCGTGCGCAGCACGGTCGCCTGCCGCAGCAGTGCGCGCAGCACCACGATCGTCAGCACCACGACCCCGCCGATCAGCGTCATCCCGACCAGGAGGATGGGGGTGCCGGGGTCGCGAAGCTCAGGCGTGAAGTAGATGATGCCGACGAGGTACGCGGACACGCCGGCGAGGAGCACCCATGCGGCGACCATCGTCCACACGATCACGTCGACCCACACGAAGGACTCCTCGCTGAAGATGCGATCCGACCTGACGAGGGTGAGCAGCCGCCACGTGCAGACGATCACGATCTGGATGCACAGCACCTCGAGGATCGCGAACGTGAGCAGCAGCCACGGGATGAACCCCGCCTCGGGATGCTCCTCGGCCGTCTGGCGGAACTCGCCGGGCAGGCTCAGGAACTGCGCCACGAGCAGGCCGATGAAGACCATCACGAGCAGCACCCTCAGTGGGACGACGACCCAATCCATCTTCTGCATGCATCGACTATCGCGATCTTTCTATCGTTTGTCAATCGATTCGCGAACGAAGTCAATCGATTCGTGGCTACTCCGAATCGGTCGAGCCGAGCGCGCCCTCGAGCTTCGCGAAGCAGCCGCGCCAGCCCTCGGCGTTCTGGTCGCGACGCATGACGTCGTCGTAGCCCGTCTGGCGGAAGGTCATGCGCGTGCGCGGGGCATCCGGAGTGCCGACGTCGTCGAACTCGACCGTGACGACCGTCTCGGGGTTGGCCTTCCCGCCGTCGACCTGGGTGAGCGTGAGCTGGAGCCGCCGCGGCGGGTCGAGCTCGAGGAACGCGCCGTGCTCGGTGTACTCGTGCCGACCGTCGCCCGAGCGGAAGTCGAGCCGCCATGCACCGCCGGGCCGCGCGTCGACCTCGGTCGCGACGGTCGTGTAGTCGCCCGGCGCGAACCAGCGGGCGAGCGCCTCGGCTTCGGTCCAGTACGCGAACACCCGGTCGGATGCCGCAGTGAACTCCTGCTCGATCTCGACCGCGATCCCGCGGTCGGCTTCGGTCGTGCTCATGATGTCTTCCCTTCATCGGTTGCGTGTTCGGCGTGGTTCGCGATGTCGTCGCGCGCGAGTTCCTCGCGGAGGGCGGCGAATCGCTCGTCCCAGATGCCGCGGTACTCCTCGAGCCAGCGGTCGACCTCGGTGAGTGGCTCGACCCGCAGTCGGCTCGGCCGGCGCTGCGCGTCACGGCTTCGCGACACCAGCCCGGCCTCCTCGAGCACGCCGACGTGCTTCGAGATGGCGCGTTGCGTCAGGTCGAAGGGCGCGGCGAGCTCGGCGACGGATGCCTCGCCGACCTCCTTGAGGCGAGCGAGGATCGAACGCCTCGTGGGGTCGGCGAGGGCCTGGAACGTTCGGCTCAGCGCATCGGTCGTCATGTCTCGTACCAATCGGTTCTGGAACTACTTAGTTCCATTAACACACGGGATGGACTGCGCGTCAAGGGCCGCGTCGTGTCACTTCCCCACGGAACCGCGGGCCGATAGCGTCGAGCCGTGAGCGCCCTACCGCGAACCGACGCCCCGACCGACGCCCCGACCGCGCATCCGCGCTCCCCTTGGCGACTCGCCATCGTGCCGGCAGGGGTGGCGGTGATCGCCGGAATCGCGGCGCTGCTGCTCACCTCCGCTGCGGTCGGCGTGGTGTTCCGCACACCGTGGGGCTTCGCCCTCCTGGGCATCACGCTCGTCGGCAGTGCGCTCGCGATCGCCGCGCTCTTCCGCACGGTGACCGGCCGGACGCGCTGGATCGCGTCGATCGTGCTGGCGCTCCTCCCGCCTGGCGGGCGTGTGGCTGGCGATCGTCGAGAGCGGCCAGATCCCGTTCGACACCGTGTTCGGCGTGCCCGCCCCCCTCGCGATCGGCAGCGCCGTCGGCGCGCTCTCGATGCTCGCACTCCCCCGGTGGTGGAGGCTCGCGGGTGCGGTCAGCGCGGTGCTCATCGCGACCCCGCTGCTCATCCCCGTGTTCGCGGATGCCGCGGAGCGGGCCGCCGCCGATGAACGCGCGCAGCGGGAGTCGGTGGAGCAGGCGTTCGACGGCCTGGTCGACCCGCTCGGCACCGACCTCGCCGGCACGACCACCACGCTGACCTCCGTTCGACGGACGCGGCCCACGTCGCCGTCGACCGCGGTGCCCGCGAACTCGTGATCCTCACCACCCCGACCGGCGGATCGGGACCGTACGATCCCGACGCGTTCGCCTGCTGGCGTCTCGTCGGCACCGAGTCCTTCGAGGGCGACGAGACGATGGCCGAGTTCGCCGATCGCTGCGTGGTCGTCGACGGCGGCTGGGCGACCATCGACGGTTCCGTCGTCGGCACGAATGTCGGCACCCGCTGGGTGCAGGTGGAGGCCGGCGCGGGCGCGACATCCGACGACGTGATGACGGTGTTCCACTCGCTCGACGAGTTCCCCGAGGAGCGGGTTCGGGCGTGGTTCGACGAGAACCTGATGCGCGACGACGGCGACGCGGGGTAGGCGCCCACGACCCGCCGACGGGACTACCCGCCGTCGTTCTGCAGGAACGCCAGCACCGCCGCGACCCGCCGGTGCACGCCCGACTCGGGCAACCGCAGCTTCGTGAAGATCGCGTTCACGTGCTTCTCGACGGTCGACGACGACAGGAACAGCGCCTGCTCGATGCCCGCATTCGTCTTGCCGGCAGCCATCTCGCGCAGCACCTCGAGCTCTCGCGGCGACAGCGCGGCGAGCGGACTCGCCGCACCCGCGCTGCGTCGGCGCACGAGCGTGTCCACGATCTGGGGGTCGATCACCGAGCCGCCCGCGCAGACCTCCCGGAGGGCGTGCACGAGGTCCTCGAGGTCGCCGATGCGGTCCTTCAGCAGGTAGCCGAGCCCGGCCGAGCCGTCGGAGAACAGCGCGAGCGCGTAGCTCTCGTCGGCGTGCTGCGAGAGCACCACCACGCCCGTCTCGGGGTGCGCGGCGCGGATGTCGCGGGCGGCCTCGATGCCCTCCATGTGGTGACCCGGCGGCATCCGGATGTCGGTGAGCACCGCGTGCGGGTCGAGCCGCCGCACCGCGTCGAGCAGCTCGGTCGCGTTGCCCGTGGAGGCGACCACGTCGATCTCGCCCGAGTCCTCGAGCAGGCGGCGCAGGCCCTCTCGCACGAGGTAGTTGTCCTCGGCGATCACGACCCGCAGCGTGCCCGTCTCATCCAAGGGGATCCGCCTCACCGTCGGCGGCGCGATCGAGGCCGTCCACGGGCAGGTCCACCAGCACGGTCGTGCCCGACGGTTGCGCCGCCGAGACGCTCACCGTGCCCCGCAGCGCCGCCACTCGGTCGCGGATGTTCGCGAGGCCGCCGCTCGACACGGAGGCGGGCACGAGCGCGCCGAGCCCGCGACCGTCGTCGGTGATCGCGATGCGCAGGTGGCCGTTGCTGCGCGCGAGCTCGACGGAGGCGTGGGTCGCGTGGGCGTGCTTCGCGGTGTTCGCGAGGGCCTCGCGCACCACGTAGTACGCGGTCGTCTCGACATCGTCGGAGTACCGCTCGGCGCGCACCGCGGCGTCCGCGGAGACCTCCAGCGGGATCGGGTACCGCGCGACGCCCGACTCGACCGCGGCCACGAGGCCGTTGTCGCTCAGCACGGGCGGGTGGATGCCGCGGGCGAGCTCGCGCAGGTCGGTGAGCGTCTCCCGGGCCTGGTCCTGCAGCTCGACGAGCTCCTCGGGCGTGAGCTCCCCGCGCTGCAGTCGATTGCGGGCGAGGCGGAGCCCGGCGATCTGCGCCACGACGTCCTGCTGGATGCCGTCGTGCAGGTCCCGCTCGAGGCGCCGGCGCTCGTCGTCCTGCGCGGCGACGAGCCGCTCGCGGGATGCGCGCAGTTCGTCGAGCTGTTCGGCGAGCTGCGCCGTCAGGCGCACGTTCGCGACGGATGCCGCGGCCTGGCCCGCGACCGTGCGCAGCAGCGTTCGCTCCGCGTCGCCGTACTCGCCGCGGCGCCGCGGCCCGACCTCGATGCGCCCGAGGGTCTCGTCGCCGCGCACCAGGTCGCACGACTCGACCGGCTCGCCGACGACGTCACCACCGACGCCGATGAGCACCGCAGGCGAGCGCGGCATCCGTCGACACCAGCCGGATCTGCACCCACGACGCGTCGAGCCCGTCGCGAACCGCCTCGGCGAGCCTCGTGAGCAGCTCGCGCGGGTCACCGGCCTGTTCGAGTTGCGCGCCGAGCTCGCTCAGCATCGTGAACTGCCGCTCGCGATCGCCGAACAGGGCGCGGTGCAGCCGCCGCTGCATCCAGCTGCGGGCGGGCAGCAGCACGACCGCGAGGATCGTCGTGAGCAGGATCGCCGGCACGGTCCTGAGCGGGGGCGTGAGCAGCAGGGCGGGCGTCGCGACCCCGGCCGCGTAGACGACCGTGATGAGCAGGTTCGACGAGCGCTCGACGCGCGCGCCGCGATCGCCCGGCCCGATGTCGAACGCGCCGTACCGGAGGATGCCGTGGATCGCCGCGACCGGGATGGCGATCATCGACGCGTAGACCAGGAACTCGACGCCCCAGAGGCCCGGCACGAACGTCCACAGTGCGAATGCCAGGATCGCCGCAGCGACCGTGAGGGCCATGACGCGGGTGCGAGCACGGACCTCGGGTTCGCCGAAGAGCGATCGGGAGGCGAGCACGACGAGGCCGAGCGCGACGGCCACCCACCCCTGGACGACGAGGACCTGCACCGCGGGGTCCGCCCACTCGAGCCACGGCACGAAGTACGGATTGGGGATGGCCTCCCCGCTGATACCGATGAACTGCGACATCACGACATGCGGTGACGTGAGGAGGGTGAGTGGACCCACGAGCACCGGGGTCCAGAGGAAGACGACCGCGATCCGCTGCCACCGGCGCTCGGGAACGCCGTCGGGGAAGGTCGCGAACACGATCAGCAGCGTCGAGGTCGCCACCGCATCGGCGGTCAGGCCGAGCACGTTGACGAGCGGGAACCACGGTTCCCCGAGGATCTCGAGGTTGAGATGCACGAAGGTCTCGTACGCCGAGCCGACGAGCATCGCGGTCGACCCGAGCGCGATGAGCAGGGCGATCCGCGACGCCGACACCGTGAGCAGCCACATGCCGAACACGAACAGCGGCAGCGCACCGAGCAGCGGCCAGGCGAGGCCGTGGTCCGAGTTGACGTCGGGGTCGACGAAGCCGCGCATGACCACGACGTAGACCAGCGCGGCGACCCCGATCGGGCCGAGCGTCGCGAGGCACACCCACCTGCGGTCCACGCTCTTATCGTCCTCCTCCCCGGCGCAGAGCGGGAGAGGGACATCCGTGTCCTCCCGTGGAGGCTGGCCTCCATTCCGGGTCAGGCACGCGGGTGCCCGCCGACGGGCAGGTCCATGTCCACCATCGTCCCGGTGCCGGACGGCTCGACCGCCGAGATGCGCACGGTGCCGCGGAGCGCGGCGACGCGGTCTCGGATGTTCGCGAGCCCGCCGCTGTGCGCCGATGCCGAAGAGACCGCCCCGAGGCCGCATCCGTCATCGCTGATCGACACGTGCAGTCGGCCGTCCGACCGGGCCAGCGCGACCGTCGCCCGGCTCGCCTGCGCGTGCTTCGCCGTGTTCGCGAGCGCCTCCCGCACGACGTAGTAGGCAGTCGTCTCGACCTCGACGGGATACCGTTCGGCCCGGACCCGCGCGTCCGCGTTCACCGTGAGCGGGATCGGGTACCGCGCGACCCCGGACTCGATCGCGGCCACCAGCCCGTTGTCGCTCAGCACCGGCGGGTGGATGCCGTGCGCGAGCTCGCGCAGGTCGGTCAACGTCTGACGGGCCTGCTCCTGCAGCTCCGTCAGCTCGGCCGCCACGAGCTGACCGCGGTCCAGCCGGTTCCGAGCCAGCCTGAGACCGGCGATCTGCGCGACGATGTCCTGCTGGATCCCGTCGTGCAGGTCGCGCTCGAGGCGCCGGCGTTCGCCGTCCTGCGCGGCGACGAGGCGTTCCCGCGAGGCGGTCAGCTCGGCGAGCTGCTCCGCAAGCCGCGCGGTGAGGCGCACGTTCGCGACGGATGCCGCGGCCTGGCCCGCGACCGTGCGGAGGAGCGACCGTTCGTCGTCGCTGTACTCCCCGCGATGGCGCGGTCCCACCTCGATGCTGCCCAGGACTTCGTCGGCGTGGACGAGGTCGACGGCCTCGGTCGCCTCACCGACGGCGTCTCCCGCGACTCCCGCCGGCGAGGCGGCGAGTTCGCCGTCCGCCCCCGCCAAGCGGATGCGCACCCACGATGCGCCGAGTCCGTCGGCCACCGCGGCCGCCAGGTGGGCCAGGAGGTCGCTCGGCTCGCCCGCGCGTTCGAGCTCGGAGCCGAGCTCGCTGAGCATCGCGAACTGCCGGTCCCGATCGCCGAAGACGACGCGGTGGATCCACCGCTGCAGCCACCCGCGCACCGGAAGCAGCGCGACCGCCACGAGGCCCGTGAGGAGGGCGATCCCGAGCGGAGGGATCCCGTCGACGAGCAGCACGGCGGGGGCGACGACGGCGATGCCGTAGAGCACGGTGATGAGCACGTTCGAGGACCGGGTGACGAACCGGGCCCGATCCTCCGCCGCGACGTCGAACGCGCCGTGGCGGAGGATGCCGTGGATCGCCACGACGGGGATCGCAGCGAGCGCCACGAGCAACACGGTGTTGGCGATCCCGTTCTCGGGCACGAACAGCGAGATCGAGTAGGTCAGGACCGTCGCGAAGGACAGCCACGCCATCAGTCGGGTACGGACCCGGACCTCCGGATCGCCGAAGAACGCCCGCGAGATCAGCACCGCCAGCGCGAGGAAGACCGCCGGCCACGAGTAGACGATCCACTCCACCACCGGTTCCGCCCCGGCGAGCGCGGGCAGGGCGAACGGGTTGGGAATGCCCTCACCCGACTCGGCGTGCACCTCCGGCGTGAGGACGTGCGGGACGACGAGGAGCGAGAACGGCGCCACGACGACGGGGACCCAGAAGAACCCGACGGAGATGCGCTGCCACCGTCGCTCGGGGATGCCCGTCGGGAAGGTCGCGAACATGCTGATGAAGGCGGCCGACGCGACCGTCGCGGCCATCAGCCCGACGAGGTTCACCAGCGGGTACCACGGCTCGCGGATGACGTCGGGGTTCATCTGCAGGAACGTCTCGAAGCCCGCGCCCACGGCCATCGCCGTGGCGGCCCACGCGATGAACAGCGCCGACCGCGCCGTCGAGGCCGTGAGCAGCCACATGCCGAACACGAAGAGGGGCAGGACGCCGAGCAGCGGCCAGGCCAGGCCGGGACCGGCGTCGCCCGCGATGAATCCGCGCGCGACGACGGTGTACAGCATGCACGCCGCTCCCAGCGGCGCCAGGGCTGCGAACCATCCCCACCTGCGGAGCACCCTCCCATCGTCCTCCTCTGTCGCGACCGCCGGGAGAGGGAGATCCGCGGCATCCCTTGGAGGCTGGCCCCCATCGAATGTGCGGCACGCCCCCACGCCTGCTCCGGGCCTGCTGCGTTCCGGCGCCCTCGCGTTTCCGCGAACCTCGGGGGCGAGCGGATGCCACGAGAGCGCGCCGCACGAACAGGGAGTCACATCATGCGCAAGGTCTACTCGGCTCTGGCCTGGATCATCGCGGGCGGCGTCGTCGTGCAGGCCGCCGCCATCGCCTTCGCGTTCGGCGGCGTGCTCAACCGCGTGTCGAACGGCGACGTCGTCGACAAGGCCCTCCTCGAGAGCGGCGGCGCAGGCGGCTCCGGCGAGCTCGGCTTCTGGATCCACGGGATCGTCGGCGGGGTCGTCATCCCCTTGCTCGCGGTCGCGCTGCTCATCGTCTCCTTCTTCGTGCGAGCACGCGGGGCCAAGCTCTGGGCGGCGATCACGCTCGGGCTCGTGGTGCTGCAGGTGACGCTCGGGTTCTCGATCACGGATGTCCCGTACCTCGGCCTCATCCACGGCGCGAACGCGCTCGCGATCGTGGTCGCCGCGGTCGTCGCCGCGCTGCGCGTGCGGCGCGCGACCGGGCACGACCTCGGGTTCGACCACGGACGCCTCCGAGGGGGCGACCTCCGATGCCGTCGCGGCGTGATCTCCTGCGGTGCGCCGTCGTCGGCGTCGCGGTCACGACCGCGCTCGGCGCCGGCGCGCTCGCGTGGAGTTCCACGCTGCTCGGCGAGTACTCCGTGATGGACATGGGCGGCGGGCACAGCGGCGGCGACCACGGGCACGACGGCCACGCGGAGCACGGCGCCGGCGGGGCCGGCGCGTCCGCGGCATCCGGAACCGGCGGCGCAGCCGGCGAGGTCGACGTGACCGCGCTCACGGCCGACCCCGATCGTCCGGCCGACGTGCGCGTCGAGCTCGTCGCCCGCCAGGAGACGATCGACGTGCCCGGCGGACGCGCGGTCGAGGGGTACACCGTGAACGGCGAGTCGCCCGGGCCCGAGATCCGCGCGCGGCAGGGCGACCTCGTCGAGGTCGAGTTCGTCAACGAGTCGGTCGCCGCGGGCGCCACCCTGCACTGGCACGGCATCGACGTGCCGAACGCGGCCGACGGCGTCGCGGGCATCACGCAGGACGCCGTCCCCGTCGGCGGCCGACACGTCTACCGCTTCGAGGCGACGGATGCCGGCACGTACTGGTACCACTCGCACCAGGTGTCGCACGAACAGGTCGAGCGCGGCCTCCTCGGTGCGATCGTCATCGATCCCGCCGAACCCCCTGCCATCCCGGCCGACGTGGACGTCACGGCGCTGCTGCACGTCTACGGCGGCCAGCACACGCTGAACGGGCGGGCGGACGACGAGCACGTGGCCGCCGAGCCCGGCTCGATCGTGCGGGTGCGCGTCATCAACTCCGACCAGGGCACCGCGGCCGTCTGGTCGGCGGCGCCGTTCCGGGTGCTCGCGATCGACGGGCACGAGGTGAACGGCCCGACCGAGGTCGAGGACCGCAGGCTGCTCATCCCGGCCGGCGGGCGAGCGGATGTCGCGGTGCAGGCGCCGTCCCGCGGAGCCGTAGGACTGCACGTCGGCGGCGCCCGCAGCATCGTCGTCGGCGACCCCGCGGCATCCGCACCGAAGGCACCGCAGCCCTCGGAGACGCTCGACCTGCTCGCCTACGGCGACGCCGCTCCGCTCGGACTCGACACGTCGTCGCCCGACCGCTCGTTCGACTACGTGATCGCCCGCCGCTTCGGACTCATCGACGGCCGCCCCGGCAACTTCTGGACGATCAACGGCCGCATGTTCCCCGACGTGCCGATGTTCCACGTCAGCGAGGGCGACGTGGTGGTGATGCGCATCGTCAACGACTCGGGCGACGTGCATCCGATGCACCTGCACGGCCACCACGTCGTGGTGCTGTCACGCGACGGCGTCGCGGCATCCGGAAGCCCGTGGTGGGTCGACTCGCTCGACGTGCGCCCGGGCGAGTCCTACGAGATCGCCTTCGTCGCCGACAACCCGGGCATCTGGAGCGACCACTGCCACACGCTGCCCCACGCGGTCGACGGGCTCGTCGCCCACGTCATGTACGACGGCGTGACGACGCCCGTTCACGATCAACGGCGAGGCCGGCAACCTGCCCGAGTGACGACGCGGACGTCGTGGATCGGGCTAGGTCCGGCCCTCGAGCGCGAGCCGACCGGCGAGCAGCACGTAGGTCGCGGCGAAGGTGCGGCGCATCCAGGCGACCACGCGCGGCCGGCTGACGACCTGCCGGCGCATCGTCGCGGCGAACGCGCCGTACACCGCGAACACGATGAAGGTGACGGCCATGAACACGAGGCTCAGCCAGATCATCGTGAGCGTCGCGTTGGGGTCGCTCGCGGGCACGAACTGCGGGAGGAAGGCGAAGAAGAAGATCGTCAGCTTCGGGTTCAGCAGGTTGATGAGCACGGCGGTGCCGATCACCCGCCAGAACGAGACCGGCGTGCGCTGCGTGTCGATCTCGATCGCCGACCGATCGCGCAGCGTCTGCCACGCGAGGTAGAGCAGGTACGCCACTCCGAGCCACTTCAGTGTCTGGAACGCGACCGCACTCGCGTTCAGCAGCGCGGCGAGGCCGGTGATCGCGGCGATCATGTGCGGGACGACGCCCACGGTGCACCCGAGCGCCGCGATGAGGCTCGCCCGACGGCCGCGGGCGAGACCCGCCCCGATCGTGTAGACCGCGCCGGTGCCCGGCGTCGCGACCACGACGAGCGTCGTCAGCAGGAACGCCACCGTCATGCCGTGCCCCCTCAGTTCGTGCGTTCGTTCGGGCGTTCGTCGATCATGGCCCGTCGGGCGCGAATCCGCCAGACCGAAGCGGCGTCCAGCCGAGCGGCAGCGGCCCGGCGCCGCGGTGGTGTCACCCGCCGAGGAGATGCACGAGCTGTTCCGCGACGAGCCACACCGCGACGAGGATCATCGCGCCGCCCGAGACGCGGGAGAGGATCCGCACGGCCGAGGGCCGCGCTCGGAGCACGACCCTCGCGCTCGTTCCCACGAGGGAGTACACGAGTGCGCAGCTGCCGACGAAGATCAGGCCGAGGGCGGCGAGCTGCACCGGGATCGGCCACGCGCCGGCCGCGTCGGTGAACTGCGGCAGCAGCACGACCAGCACCAGCAGCCCCTTCGGGTTCAGGCCGCTGACGCCGACGCCCTGCACGAGCCGCATCCACGACCGCGAGTCAGCCCCAGCCGCATGGCCGACCTGCCCGCCCGACCCGACCTGCACGTCCGACCCGACCTGCTCGACCTGCCCGCCCTGACCGGCCGCCACCGGCTCGATCGCCGGCGGCTGCCGGAGGATGCGCACCCCGATGTACGCCAGGTACCCCGCGGCGGCGAACGTGAGGCCGACGAGCACCCACGGCAGCGCCGCCAGCGCCGCGCCGACGCCGACGGCGACCGCGGTCACCGCCGCGAGGTAGCCGATGAGGATCCCGCCGAGCGCCGGCAGGATGGTGCGATCCCGCGTGCCCGCGTCGATGATGTAGGCCCAGTCGGGACCGGGCACGAGCACCATGAGCGTCATCATGCCCCAGCAGGCCAGCAGCAGTTCCGCGTTCACCGACGCACCCTCCCTCGTGTTCGCCGATACGACGAAGGTACGGAAGTTCGCGCAGAATAGGCTTCCATCTTCCCCCACGACAGCGCAGCGTGATGGAAGAATTCACCCCATGGACGCCATCGATCGGAGAATCCTTGCCGAGCTCCAGGAGGACGGGCGGCTGAGCCTCACCGACCTCGCCGCGCGCGTGCAGCTGAGCATGTCGCCCACGCACCGTCGGCTGCACGCGCTCGAGGCATCCGGAGCCATCACGGGGTACCGCGCCGTGATCGACCCCGAGGTCGTCGGGCTCGGCTTCGGAGCGCTCGTGTTCGTCACGATGGACCAGGCCAACCGCTCGACCATCCCCGCGTTCGACGCCGCCGTGGCGGAGATCCCCGAGGTGATCCAGGCGTTGCGGCTCTTCGGCGATCCCGACTACCTGCTGCGCGTGGCGGTGCCCGACCTTCCCGCCTACCAACGACTCTGGGATGAGCGGCTCTCCGCACTGCCCGGCGTCCGCCGCGTCGAGTCGACCCTGGTCATGAAGGCGATCGTCGACGACCGACCGTTGCCGATCTGACGCCTCGGCGTCGCGTCGCTACCGCACGCCGTATGCGGCCAGGAACACCCGCACCGCCGCGCGCACCTGCGCAGCACGCTCGGCCGCGGTGGGGATCGCGGCGTCGCCGAGCAGCATGGCGCGGTTCACGGGCTCGCCCATGACGAGCCAGTTGAACTCGGTCGCGGCGGCGGTCGGGTCGTCGACGCGGAGCATGCCGCGCTCTGCCAGCCGCTCGAACCTCGCGGCGAGCGTGGCGATGGCGCGCTTGGGGCCGTGCTCGTACAGCGCCTCGGCGAGCTCGGGGAACCGCGTGACCTCGCCGATCACGAGGCGGCGGAGCTGCAGGAGCTTCGGCGTCATCACGATGTCGAGTTGCCGGTCGGCGTACGCCTCGAGGAACGACGGGAGATCGTCGGCCTCGGTCGGATCGGCGATGTCGGTGTGCACGCGGTCGCCGGCGGCATCCGTCATCGAGGTGACGAGCTCGACGAACAGCGCCTCCTTGCTGCCGAAGTGCTTGTAGACGGTCTGCTTCGACACGCCCGACCGCGCGGCCAGTTCGTCCATGTTCGTGCCGAGGTAGCCGCCGGCGAGGAACATCTCCTGGGCGGCCTCGAGGATCGCGCGGTGCTTGCGCTCCGAACGACCGAGCGTCTCGTCGGCCCCTCCGCTTCCCGCAACCGGCTCGGGCAGGTCCACCGCGACCACTTCGCCCACAGGAACCACCCCTCGTTGACAACCAGTACTGGTCAGTCTAGTCTCGTCAGAACGGAACTGTACGGTCTAGTTTGATAGGAGTTCCCCTCATGAGCACCACCACCACGCTCGCACCCGGCGAGATCGACACCACGTTCACCGCGAACATCAGGCGCGACGTCGGTCCCGGCGCCTGGACGGTCGTCGTCATGCCCGGTTCCGGCGAGCTCTTCGGCACCCGACGGCCCGTCAAGGTCGCCGGCACGATCGACGGCATCCCGTTCGAGGCCACCCTCCTCCCGATGGGCGATGGCGACCACATGGTGCCGATCAGGGCCGCGCTGCGCACGAAGCTCGGCAAGTCCGACGGCGACGCCGTGGCCGTGCACCTCCGACAGCGGTTCAGCTGACGACGGACGGATGACACGATGACCGACTTCATCACCACCGCGCTCGGCGACCGCGTCGCCTACGACCTGCGCGGCGACGGACCCGCCGTGATCTTCGTCGCCGGCGCCGGCCCCTTCCGCGCCATCGACCCGTGGACGACCGAAGCCGCCGAGCTCGCGGCCCGCCGCGGCATCCGCACGCTCGTGTTCGACCGCCTCGGGCGTGGCGAGAGCCCCGCGGACGGGCGGCTCGACCTCGACCGCGAGCTCGCGGCCATCGCGACGCTCATCGAGCTCGTCGGCGGCAGCGCCGTGCTCTGCGGACACTCGTCGGGCTGCTCGATCAGCCTGGCGGCCGCCGCCCGCGGGCTCCCCGTCGCCGGCCTCGTGCTCTGGGAGGCGCCCTTCGGCCCGCAGGACGGCCCGGCGCGCGAATGGGCCGCCGAGGTCGAGCGCCGCATCGACGCCGGCGACCTCGACGGCGCGCTCGCGTACTACATGAAGGACATGCCGCCCGAGTGGCTCGACGACGCGAGGCGGTCGCCCGACTACCCCGAGTACGTCGCCCAGGTCGTGAGCTACCGCGCCGACGGCGAGTCGCTCGCCTGGGTCGAGTCGGCGCCGATGGCCGAGCTCTTCCGCGACATCCGCGTGCCCGTCGAGGTGCTGCTCGGCGACTCGACCTTCCCCGAGCTGTTCGATGCGGCCGAGGCGATCACCGCAGCCATCCCCGGCGCCACGTGGAAGCAGGTGCCCGGCGCCGACCACTCGTGGGAGCCCGAGCCGATGGCGCGGGAGCTCGTGGAGTTCGTGACGGCCGCGGCCGCGTCGGCTCAGTCGGGTCCGGGCGCCACGCGCTCGAACAGGCCCTCGTAGCGCAGCACCAGTCCGTCGTCGTCGAGCTCGAGGTCGGCCTCGAACCCCGCCGCGACGCCGAGGTCGACGAACCGCACGCGGTTCGGCCCGACCCGGTCGTACCGCTGCCGTGACCGCTCCACCGTCATGGCGGCGGCGTCGACGTAGCAGGTGTCGAGGGCCAGACCGGCGCCCGCGGCGATGGGAAGCCGCCGGATGGGGAACGTGTTGCAGAACGGGGTGACCGACAGGTCGGGTTCGTCGGCTCCGTCGAGGTCGGGGCGCGGTTCGGCCGTCGACGAGCCATCCGTCGCCCGACCGCTCGAGCACGAGGCGGCGATGCCCGCCCGCGCCCCATCGCTCGACGTGCAGCGACCGTGCTCGCCAGTCGGGCGTCAGGCGCCACCGATGGTCGAGGCGGAACCCGCCGTCCTCGAGGCAGAGCACCGTGGATGCCGCGAGGATCCCCTCCGGCTCCACGGTCAGCTCGAGCCGCTCGAGGCCCTCGACGTCGGTGCGCCGCCAGAACACGAGTTCGGTCGGATGCGTCGTCGGCACCGTCGTCCCCTCTCGCCGATTCCCCGCCACCGTGCCAGCCTCGAGCGACGACCGCAAGCCGTTGCCGGTGTCGGATGCCGGTGGCAGTCTGGCGACATGGCGATCGAGGTGCGACCGGCATCCGTCTATGCAGACGTGAAGACGATGGTCGGGCCGAAGCGGCCCGACGCGAACGTGTGCTTCTGCCTGAGCTACCGGCTGACGTCGTCGAAGGAGAACCTGGCGCTCAAGGGCCCCGAGCGCGGCGAGCGGGTGAAGCAGCTGTGCCGCCAGGATCCACCTCCGGGTGTCCTCGCCTACGACGGCGACGAGGTCGTGGGCTGGGCCGGCGTGCACCCGCGCGCCGACACGAGCTTCGCGCACAATCGCCGGATCCCGCACGTCGACGACCTCGACGTGTGGTCGGTGTGGTGCATCCGGGTGCGACCGGGGCATCGCGGCGAGGGCATCTCGCACCACCTGCTCGAGGGCGCCGTCGAGTTCGCCCGCGATCACGGCGCGCCCGCGATCGAGGGCTATCCGCTCGACAACAAGGGCAGGAAGATCGACCTGACCATGGCGTACGTCGGCACCCGCAAGCTCTTCGAGAAGGCGGGGTTCACGAAGGCGGCCGCGACCGATTCGGTGCTGAACGGATTCCCGCGCGTGCTCATGCGGCTCGACCTGCGGTGACCTCCGCCGTCGGCGCGGTGCCGGCTGAGCTCGGTCGGATGGCCCGACCGCCCCGTGGTCAGGTCATCCGGTACGCGTCGTACACCACGAGCCCCTGCGCCGCGAGCCGCCGCCGCGACGATGAGCGAGCGCTCCAGGTGGGCGTGCGCCGCGCGCCGACGTCTCGATCATCACGTGCAGGCGGAACGTGTACGCGGTGGCGGGCACCTCCTCGCCCCGAGCGAGGGCCGCGAGCACGTCGGCGCTGCCCGCACGGATGCCGTGGGTCCGCAGGTGCAGCAGTGCCCCGTCGGCGGTGCGAGCGGAGTACCGCGTGTCGATCTCGATGGTCCCGTCGGGGCGCACGACCTGCCAGTCGGCGCCGCCGGGCAGCACCTCCGCGTCGAGGCCGTCGAAGAGCCGCCCGCCGAGGATCGGCACGACCCGGCGATGACCCGCGCTCGTCGATCCGTGATCCTCGATGCCGCCGACCAGCACCTCGACCCGGAACAGCCGCTCGAGTCCCGTCGGCGGCGGCTGCAGGCTCACGACGACCGCCCCGCGCCGCGGCCGGTTCGCGCGATCGCCTGCATCTCGTCGCGCAGCCGCTCGAGCGCCGGCAGTGCGGCGCCGAGCGCGACGCGGTCGTCGTCGGGGAGCGCTGCGATCGCCTCGGCGAGCAGGGTCGCGCTCGCCTGGTCGAAGCGGCCGAGCAGGCTCACGGCCCGCGCCGACGCCCGCACCGCGACGCGTCGCCGATCGTGCGGGTCGGTCTCGCGGGTGATGAGGCCCGCGGTCTCCATCGTCCCCAGCAGGTTGCTGACGGTCGTGCGGCTCAGCGTCAGCTCTTCGGCGATCTCGGCCGGGCTGCGCACGGTTCCGACCGGCAGGGAGCGGAGCACCTCGATCTGGGCATCGGGGATGTCGGGCAGGTGCTCGGCCGTGCGGGCGGCACGCAGCAGGCCGCGGCGCAGCGGCGAGATGAGCCCGCTGAGCCGGCCGACGTCGAATCGATCCGTCCGGCGCGTTCACGGTCGCCCCGGCGGGGTGAGCGACGCCCGCTCGTTGAGCCGTTCGGGGTGGAACCCGGCGGCCAGCTTGTACGAGTCGGCGATCTCGCGCGAGCTCCTGCTCGGGGATCACGTCGTGGATGTCCGCGAACCCGCCCGGCGCCCGATCGCGGGCGAGCTGCATGACCCGCTCCGGCCCGAGCTGCCGGGTCATGCCCGACAGGCGCGTCGTGGCGGGACGCCGGTCCTCCTCGTACGCCGCGAGCGCGTCCTCGACGCTGCGGAACGGTGGCGAGGCGGAAGGCGAGCGATCGTGCGTCGAGGATCGCCTGGGACGCCCCGTTCGAGCCGTTCGGGTAGAGCGCGTGCGCGGCATCGCCGAGCAGCGTGGTGCGACCGAACGTCCAGCGCGGAAGCGGGTCGCGGTCGACCATCGGGTACTCGAGGATCCCGTCGGCCGCGGCGATGACGCCCGGCACGTCGAGCCAGTCGAACCGCCAGTCGGCGAACAGCTCGACGATGGGGGCGGCGTCGACGGGGTGGTTCCAGTCGGCCGTCTCGGCCATGCCGTCGGGTGCGCGGCGCTCGGCGATGAAGTTCACCCGGGTCATGCCCTGCTCCGCGCCCGGAGCCACGAGCGGATAGGCGACGAACTTCTGCTCGCCGTCGCCCGCCATGATCATGGTGCGGCCGTCGAGGAAGGTCGGCGCGAGCGCCGTGCCGCGCCACAGCACGAGCCGGTTCCACGGCGGCGCGCCCTCGTCGGGGTAGGCCTGCGCCCGCAGGGCCGAGTGGATGCCGTCGGCGCCCACCACCACGTCGGCCTCGAGCGCGAGCTCGGCGCCCGAGGCATCCGCGAACCGCACCGTGTCGGTCGAGCCGCCGTGCTCGACGGCCGTGGCGCGCCAGCCGAGCCGGATCGCGTCGGGTCCGAGGCGACGGCGCACCTCGTCGGCGAGCAGGAGCTGGAACTCGCCTCGATGCACCGACAGCTGCGGCCAGTGGTAGCCGGCCTCGGTGCCGCGCGGCTCGCTCCAGATGAGCTGGCCGAGCCGGTTCACGTACGTGAGGCGGCCGGGCGGCACGCCGATCGCGGCCACCGCGTCGCCGAGGCCGAGCTCGGTCAGTTCCCGCACCGCGTGCGGGAGGAGGTTGATGCCGACGCCCAGCGGCCGCAGCTCCTGCGCGCGCTCGACCACGGTGACGTCGGGGATCCCGCGCGCTCGAGGCTCAGGGCGGTCGCGAGACCGCCGATTCCGGCACCGACGATGACGACCTTCACGCGGCCTCCTTGCTCGTGTGAAAATGATTTTGCAACAAACACATCTCTCGCGTCAAGCGCGTGACGGAGACGCGGTCGCGGAGGCGGCGGCGTCGGCGACACCAGGCGAAGAGCCCGGCGCGACGTCAGAGGAAGAGCTTGAACCCCAGGTGGGACGGCGCGAA
This sequence comes from uncultured Actinomycetota bacterium, assembly GCA_963802485.1. Lineage (GTDB taxonomy): Bacteria > Actinomycetota > Actinomycetes > Actinomycetales > Microbacteriaceae > Agromyces. The sequence continues at coordinate 179,456 of CAWDJA010000006.1, read as the reverse complement.
CCCGAGTCGCTCGTAGAACCGGCGGGCGTCCACGCGGCGGGCGTCCGAGGTGAGCTGCACGAGGGCGGCCCCGCGCGAGCGGGCCTCGTCGATCGCCCAGCGCAGCATCGCCGTGCCCAGTCCGTGGCCGCGCGCCGACCCGGCGACGCGCACCGCCTCGACCTGCATGCGTGTCGCGCCGGCGCGTGCGAGCCCGGGAATGAGCGTGAGCTGCATCGTCGCGACGACCGTGCCCGAGGCATCCTCGACCGCGACCAGCGTGTGCGCCGGGTCGCGATCGATCGCCTCGAAGGCGGCCTCGTACGGCCCGCGACGATCGATCGCGGAGCTGTCGTCGTTCGCCCGGAGCGCATCGGCGGCGAGGAGCTCGACCAGCGCGGGAAGGTCGTCGCGGCGCGCGCGACGAACGAGGAACCGCACCCCGTCGGCGTCGATCGTGGCGAGCGTCATGCCTCCAACCTCTCACAGGCGGCACGACGCGAAGGTTGCGCCCGTCGGCCCGGCCTAACCTGACCGGACACCCCCATCCGATTCGCACGGAACGGTGCCCCTCATGTCATCCGCGCTCTACGCGCTCGGCCGCTGGGCGTTCCGGGCGCGTGGACGGATGCTGGCGGCGTGGCTCGTCGTGCTGGCCCTGCTGTTCACCGGCGCTGCGCTGCTGGGCGTGGGCACCGACAACACCTACAGCATTCCCGGCACGGAATCCCAGGATGCGCTCGATGCCCTCGCGCGTACATTCCCGCAGGTGAGCGGGACGTCGGCCCAGCTCATCGCCGTCGCCCCCGATGGCGGCGACGTGACCGATCCCGACTTCGAGGCCGCGATCGTGGACGCGATCACGGCCATCGAGCAGATCCCGCAGGTGACCGCCGCGAGCTCGCCATACGACTCGCCCGGATCGGCGAACCTCAGCTCCGACGATTCCGCCGCGCTCGTGCCGATCCAGCTCTCGGTGGGCAGCACGTCCGTGCTGCCGTCGACCGTCGACGCCCTGCAGGAGGCGGGCGCCGACCCTCGAGGCGTCGCTCCCCGCCGGCTCCGAAGTCTCGGTCGGCGGCCAGCTGTTCTCGCAGAGCTCGACGGGCATCAGCATCACCGAGCTGCTCGGCATCCTGATCGCCTACTTCGTGCTGCTCATCACGTTCGCCTCGTTCATCGCCGCGGGCCTGCCGCTCATCACGGCGCTGCTCGGCGTGGGTGCATCCCTGGCGATCGTGTTCATCGGCACGCGTTCCTCACGATCACGTCGACCACGCCACTGCTCGCCCTCATGCTCGGGCTCGCGGTCGGCATCGACTACGCGCTCTTCATCATCTCCCGACACCAGGACCAGTTGAAGCACAGCCTCGACCCCGAGGAGTCCGCCGCGCGGCCGTCGCCACGTCGGGCTCGGCCGTCGTGTTCGCGGCGATGACGGTGATCATCGCGCTGCTCGGCCTCTCCGTCGCCGGCATCCCCTTCCTCACCGTCATGGGCGTCGCCGCCGCGATCGCCGTCGCCATCGCCGTGCTCATGTCGCTCACGCTCACCCCCGCCCTGCTCGGCTTCGCCGGATGGCGCGTCGTCGCGAAGCGATATCGGCCGGGTCACCAGCCCGCCCCGGTCGAGTCGCGAGCTGCGACGGATGCCGCGACAGCCGAGCCCTACGTGCGCGACGTGCCCGACGTGCTCGAGATCGACGACACGGACCCGCCGCCGATCGCGCAGGCGCCCCACCGGAGCGGCTTCTTCTTCGGCTGGGTGCGCGCCGTGACCCGCTGGCCGATCGTCACCGTCGTCGTGATCGTCGGGCTCCTCACGCTCGCCACCGTGCCGGCAGCGGGTCTTCGTCTCACTCTGCCCGATGCCGGATCCCTCGACGAGGAGACGCCCGGCCGCATCACGTACGACCTCATCGCCGAGCACTTCGGTCCGGGCTTCAACGGTCCGCTCATCGTCACCGGCTCGGTCATCGAGAGCACCGACCCCGTCGGGCTCATCGACGACCTCGGCGCCGAGATCGCGACCGTCGACGGCGTGGCATCCGTGCCCCTGGCGACGCCCAACGAGACGGGCGACACGGGCATCGTGCAGGTGATCCCCGAGAGCTCGCCCGACTCGGAGGAGACCAAGGATCTCGTGCGTCGCTGCGGTCGATGCACGACGAGTGGCAGGAGGAGTACGGCGTCGACCTCTCGGTCACCGGGTACACGGCGGCGGGCATCGACATCTCCGACCGCTTGGCCGGTGCCCTGCTGCCGTTCGGCGTGCTCGTCGTGGGTCTCTCGCTCGTGCTGCTCGCGATGGTGTTCCGCTCGATCGTCGTGCCGTTCACCGCCGCGCTCGGCTACGTGCTCTCGATCGGCGCCGCGTTCGGGCTCACCAGCCTCGTGTTCGTCGACGGCGTGCTCGCCGGGCCTCTGAACGTCGCCGACGTCGCGTCTATCGTGAGCTTCATGCCCATCATCCTCATGGGGTGCTGTTCGGCCTCGCTATGGACTACGAGGTGTTCCTGTCAGCCGCATGCGCGAGGACTTCGTCCACCTCGCGATCCCGTGCGCGCGTCGACGATGGCTTCGTCTCATCAGCGCGGTCGTCACGGCCGCCGCGATCATCATGTTCTCCGTGTTCGCCGCGTTCGTGCCCGACGGCGACGCGTCGATCCAGCCCATCGCCTTCGGTCTCGCTCGTCGGGGTCGCCATCGACGCGTTCCTCGTGCGGATGACGCTGATCCCGGCGGTGCTCGTCCTGTTCGGGCGGCACGCGTGGTGGATCCCGGCGTGGCTCGACCGAACCCTGCCGCGATTCGACGTCGAGGGCGAGGGGCTGGCGGAGGAGTTCGCACTGGCGGACTGGCCGGCACCCGGTATCCGTCCCGCCATCGCTGCCGAGGGCGTGCGCATCGCGGGCGCCGACGACCTCGAGGTCGGGGCCATGGTCGACGACGGCGAGGCACTCGTCGTGCACGGCGGCACGTCGGCCGATCGCGCCGCCGTGCTGCTCGCTCTCAGCGCTCGGACGCCCGTCGTGGAGGGCCGCCTGAAGGTGGCCGGGCTGGTGCTTCCGGCCCGGCGTCGACCGTCCGCTCGCGCACCGCGTACGTGCGGCTCGACCACGGCCCGTCCGCGCTGTCTCGCCGTGCGCGACGCCCTCGACAGCGGCGCGCGGATCCTCATGCTCGACACGGTCGACGGCATCGCCGACCCGGGCGTCAGGTCCGGCATCCGCGAGCTGCTCGCCAGGGCGCGTCGCGACACCGGCGGGCGCTCCCGTGATCAGGAGCCGCGGCGCCGTCCTCACGCTCGTGATCGCCGGCGACGACCCCGTGAACGCACGCGACCTGCTGCCCACGATGTCGCGGTGCGCACCCTGCACCTCGCGCCCACCCCCGTGCTCGTGGGGGTGGCTGCGTGGCGGCCGGCACCTTCTCGCCGACCGCGGGAGCGCGTCACCTCGTATGGCTCGCAGTGGTCGGCCTGCTCGCGGTGCCGCTGCTCATCGGCGGCATCCTCACGTGGCGCTCGCGACGCCGACGGCGCACCTCGACCGGGTCACCGCGGCGATCGTCAACGACGACGAGCCGGTGACCGTGAACGGCCAGACCGTGCCGCTCGGCCGGCAGTTCGCCGCCGGACTCATCGGCGGCGGGAGCGCGACGGATGCCGCGGTCGACACGGGCTCCGGCAGTGACGCGAGCTCCGCCACCGACGCGAGCTCCGCTACCGACGCGAGTATCCGCCAGCCCCACCGCCGAGGCGAACGACGACGTCTCGACACAGGATGCCGATGCGGATGCGGATGCCACGAACTTCACCTGGGTGCTCACGAACGGCGACGAGGCGGCATCCGGCCTGCAGTCCGGCCGGTACGCGGCGGTCGTGACCATCCCGGCGTCGTTCTCGGCCGCGGCGACGTCGATCGGCGGGCCCGCGAGCAGCGCCGCGGCAGGCCGTGATCGAGGTCGCCACGACGCCGGCCTCGGCGTTCCTCGACCCGGCGCTCACCGACGCGATCACCGCGGTGGCCGCCGCGTCGCTGAACCAGCAGCTCATCTCGCAGTACCTCGGCAACGTGTACGCCGGGTTCAACACCATCAACGAGCAGATCGGACAGGCGTCCGACGGGGCCGCGAGCCTCGCGTCGGGCGCGGCATCCGTGGCGAGCGGGGCCGGCTCGCTGGCGAGCGGAGCGGACCAACTGGCGAGCGGACTCGGTTCGCTCGACTCCGGGGCGGAATCGCTCGCGAGCGGCATCGAGCAGCTCGACGCGGCCGCGCAGGCGCTCCCCGGCCAGACGTCCGCACTCGCGCAGGGCGCGGCCGAGGTCGCCGCCGGCGCCGATGCGCTGGCGAGTTCGATCGACGGCGCGACCGACCAGTTCGCGACGGTGGTGGCGGAGGTCTGCCTGACGATCGGCCCGTTGTGCGACCGCGCGACCGCGGCGCTCGCTCGACTGCAGGGCGCCGACGGACAGCTCGACGCCCTCGCAAGCGGCGCCGACCAGGTGGCATCCGGCAACGCGCAGCTCGCCGCCGCGATGCCCGAACTGGTCGCGGGCATCGACAGCTCGGCCGCCGGTGCCGCCGAGGTCGCCTCCGGCCGACCAGGCGAACAGCGGGCCGGGTCGCTCAGCGACGGTGCGCAGAGCCTCGCGGACGGCGCGGCACAGGTCGACGACGGCGCCGTCGCAGCTGGCGGCTGGTCTCGCACAGGCGGTGGAGCAGATCCCCACCTACAGCGACGACGACATCGCGACACTCTCGTCCGTCGTGTCGCAACCCGTGCTCGCCGACCAGGACGAGATCACGCCGGGGTTCCAGTCGGTCCCGCTCTTCGCCGTCGTCGCGCTGTGGTTCGGCGGCCTCGTCATCGCGCTCGCCCGCCCCGCCGTGCCCCGGCGCCTGCTGCTCACCGCAGCGCCCTCGCGGTCGATCGCACTGCGATCGGCGGGACTCACCGCGGCCCTCGGCGCCGGCCAGGGCCTCGTCGTGGCCGTCACGCTGCTGTTCGGCGTGAGCATCGGGCCGGTGCAATGGGTCGCGTTCGCGGCCGCCAGCGTGATCGTCGGTGCCGTGTTCGCCATCGTCAACCAGGGCCTCGCCGCCGCGCTCGGCGCGTCGGGCGCCTGCTCGCCCTGCTCGTCGGAGTGGTCGCCCTCGCCGCCGGCATCTCCTCGACGTGCCGCCCGCGATCGACACGATCGCCGCCGCGATGCCGACGACCCCGGCCGGCGACCTGCTGCTGGCCGCACTCACCGGCGACGGTGCCGTGGCGGTCCCCGCGCTGGGAGCGCTGCTCGTCGCCGCCGTCGTCGGCTTCGCGCTCGTGTTCGCCGGCGTCGCGGCGCGCCGCCGCGTGCGGCCGGGCGGCGATGCTCGACGCCGCGGACGCGGTGTAGCGGGCCCGCGCACGCGAGTCGCCGCGCTATCCGTCATCGGTCGCGACATCCGTCGCCGCCCGCCCCAGCCGCTCGCCCAGTCGCTCGCCCAGCCGCTCGCCGCAGCGACGCTACCGCTCGTCGCAGGGGGCTTTCGCTGCCAGCCGCTGATGCGCTATGTTCTGATACCTGACCGAACGATCGGTCAGGAAACCCAGCAGCGCTCCACCCCCGCGCTCCCCTCCCCTACTGAGAAACGCCAGAACAACGGAGTTCGCATGACGTCAACTGTCCCCGACACGCAGTCGCCACCGGGCGGATGCCCGCGGAGGAGCGCAAGGTCCTCGCCGGCACGCTGGTCGGCACCTCGATCGAGTGGTACGACTTCTTCATCTACGCGCAGGCCGCCGGCCTCGTGCTCGCACCGCTCTTCCTCGCACCCGTCGCCGAGGCGAGCCCCGGGCTCGCCCAGGTGCTCGCCTTCGCGACCATCGGCATCTCGTTCCTCTTCCGACCGCTCGGCGCGATCGTGGCCGGCTACCTGGGCGACCGGCTCGGCCGCAAGAAGATGCTCGTGTTCACGCTGATCCTGATGGGCCTGTCGACCGCCCTCATCGGCCTGCTCCCGACGTATGCCGCGATCGGCATCGCGGCCCCGATCCTGCTGATCCTCCTCCGCATCCTGCAGGGGTTCTCGGCCGGTGGCGAGTGGGGTGGCGCGGCGCTCATGGCCGTGGAGCACGCACCGACCGCACGCCGTGGCTTCTTCGGCGCCTTCCCGCAGATCGGCGTGCCCGTCGGCATGATCCTCGCGACGTCGACGCTGTTCGTGATCACCTCGCTGCTCACGCCCGACCAGTTCCTGGCGTGGGGCTGGCGCATCCCGTTCCTGCTGTCCATCGTGCTGATCGGCGTCGGCTACGTCATCCGCCGCGCGGTCGAGGAGAGCCCGATCTTCCAGGACCTGCAGCGCCGCAAGAAGGAGTCGGCCGCGCCGCTCCGCCAGCTCTTCCGCCACAACACGAAGTCGGTCATCCTCACCGCCGTCATCTTCATCGGCAACAACGCGGCCGGATACCTGCTCATCGCGTTCTTCGCCACGTACGCCGTGACGGTGCTCGGCATGGACCGCCCGACGGTGCTGCTCGCGACGACGCTCGCGTCGTTCGGCTGGCTCGTCTTCACGCTGTGGGGCGGACGTGTCTCCGACCGGCTCGGACGCGTGCGCACGTTCCAGATCGGCTACGCGTTCCTCGCGCTGTGGGCCGTGCCGATGTGGTTCCTCATCGACACCGGGAACATCGTCTGGTACTTCGTGGCCCTGTTCGTGATGACGTTCGGCCTCGGCCTCTCGTACGGCCCGCAGGCCTCGCTCTACGCCGAGATGTTCCCGGCGAACGTGCGCTACTCGGGCGTCTCGATCGGCTATGCGCTCGGTGCGATCCTCGGCGGCGCGTTCGCTCCGATGATCGCCGAGGCCCTCATGAGCTCCACCGGCCAGTCGTGGACCATCGGCGTCTACATCGCCGTGGCCGCGCTGATCTCGCTGGCGGGCGTCTCGATGGTCAAGGAGACGAAGGGCGTCGACCTGCACGCGTAGGTCGCGGTTCGCGCGGTGGGGGCCGCGCGTCAGGGGGCGGATGTCGCGGCATCCGCCCCCTTCTTCGCGTCGGTACCCACCGCGTAGCATCCGCGGTATGGCCGCCGATCGCTACCGCTCCGTCGACGAGTACCTCGGCGCCCAGCCGCCGCCCCGACGCGAGCAGGTCGAGGCGCTGCGCACCCTCGTGCGCGAGGCCGCGCCCGAGCTCACCGAGATCGTGAAGTGGAACTCCCCCGACTACACGCTCGACGGCGTCGACCGCCTCACGATCAACGCGGGCGGCCGTGGCCCGGTGCGGCTCATCCTGCACTTCGGCACCGAGCGAGCGGAGACGAAGGGCGCTGCACCGACGTTCACGGATGACCCGACCGGCCTGCTCACCTGGCACTCCGACATCCGCGCGAGCCTCGAGCTGCCGCCCGACGACGAGCTCGAGGCGAAGCGATCGGCGATCACGGCGGTGATCCGGGCGTGGCTCGCTCACGAGTGACGCGCGAGCGGGCGGGCGCGGGCACAGCCCGGCCGCCGCTCGCGGCACGGAACCTCAGTCGTCGCGCCGTGCGTTCGCCCGGCTCGCCTGCCCGGCAAGCGCAGCCAAGAGCGGCGGCACGTCGAGCGGCGGCACGACCGCCTCGATGAACACGAGACGCTGACCGCCGAGACGGTCGTGCTGCTCGAACGCGCCCGTCACCTCGGCGGCGGTGCGCGCCGCGACGGACCGCGTGAACCCGGTCGGGTCGAACGCCCTGACGACGGCGGTCCAGTTCCACGGCGCGATGTCGTTGTATGCGGCGGTGAGCCCGTGGATCGCGCGCTCGACCGTGTAACCGAGGTTGTTCACGATCACGACGATCGCCGGTACGCGGTCGCGGATCAGGGTGCCGAGCTCGGCGATCGTGAGCTGCGCGGCGCCGTCGCCGATGAGCACGATCGGTCGTCGTGAGCGATCCGCCAGTGCGGCACCGAGCAGCGCGGGCAGGGTGTACCCGATCGCGGCCCAGAGCGGCTGGCCGATGAAGGTGACGCCGTGCGGCATCCGGTGCGTGCCCATGCCGTAGAACGCGGTGCCCTGGTCGGCGATCACCACGTCCCCCTCGCGGAGTCGTGCCGCGACCGCGTCCCACAGGGCGGCCTGGTCGAGCGGGGCATCCGCCGGTCGGGCCGCCTCGGCCGTCACCTCGGCGACCGGCGGCTGCGGGGCATCGCGGTCTTCGCGCGGTGCCCGCCTCGGCGCCGTCCGTCACGGCGCGTCGGCCGCGTCGGCCGCGTCGCCCACGAGTCCGCTGCCCTCGAGCACCTCCCCCACCACGGCGAGCGCGTCGGACATCGCGATCGACCCGAAGACGTCGTCGCCGATGCGCACGGAGCGCGGTCCGATCTCGATGGTCGTCTCGGGCAGGTGCTGCGAGAAGAACCCGCTCATGAGGTCGGTGAACTGCTCGCCCACCATGATGAGCACGTCGACGTCCTCGACCGCGGCGAGCGCCTCGGGCGAGCTCACGGCGCCGATGTACGGGCCGACGTAGTGCGCCGAGCTCTCGTCGACCACCCGCCGACCCCAGAGCGACACGGCGTGCGGCACGCCGAGGGCGAGCAGGTCGTGCAGCGCGGCTTCGGCGCCCATGCGGTGCACGAGGATCCCGGCGAGCAGCGACACCGACGAGGCGTCCGTCATCACCGCCTCCACCGCGCCGCGCAGGGCTGCGAGCGACGCGGCGTCGGATGCCTCGGCGTCGAGCGCGAGCGGGGCGTCGGGTGCGGGCAGCGGCGCCTTCGCGACATCCGCCGGGATCAGCAGGTAGCCCGGCCGGCGCTCGATGAGGGTCTCCTGGATGACGCGATCGATCTCGGCCGCCGCGTTGTCGACGGTGAGCAGCCCCTGCGCGTGCGTGACCTCGGCGGTCATGCGCGCGAAGTGGCCGAAGTCGCCGTCGCCGAGGGTGTGGTGCGTCGCGCGCCCTGCTGCCTGCGTCGTCGTCGCGGGCGCACCCACGACGTGGATCACCGGCACGTGCTCGGCATAGGCGCCGGCGATGGCGTTGATCGCGCTCAGCTCGCCGACCCCGAACGTGGTGCAGACCGCGCCGAGGCCGCGGATGCGCGCGTACCCGTCGGCGGCGTACCCGGCGCCGAGCTCGTTCGCGCAGCCGACCCACTCGATCGACGGATGCTCCTCCACGTCGTCGAGCATCGCCAGCGTGAAGTCGCCCGGCACCCCGAAGAGGCGTTCGACGCCGGCTTCGCTGAGGCGGTCGAGCAGGTAGGTGGTGACGTTCGCTTCCCCCATGGGCACATCCAAGCACGCGGATGCCGCGGCGGCACGGGTCGGCGTCGAACGCCCTCGCGAGCGCGGGCTCACCCCATCGCGGCCGCGCGCCGCGCCAGGCTCGGCGCCGAGACCACGACGAGCAGCCCGATCACGACGGCGAAGACGAGCAGCACCGTGGTGAGCGGGAACCAGAGCATCGCCGCACCGATCATCAGCACCGGCACGGCCAGGCCGACGTAGGCGACGAGGAAGAGCGCCGCGAGCACCTCGCCGCGCGATTCGGGCGGGGCCAGCGACCCGGCGATCGACAGCGCGACGCGGAACATCACGCCGACGCCCGCGCCGGCGACCACCGCGCTGGCGACGAACAGGGGCAGCCACGCCCCGAGCACCGCAACGGCGAGCAGCGCGGAGCCCCCGAGCATCAGGCCGGTCGCGAGCCAGATCTGCGTGCGCAGCCGGAGCCCGCCCGTGCCGAGCTGCGCGAGCGCCGCCGACGCGAACGCGGTCGACGACACGAGGCCGGCCGCGAGCCGCGAGTGGTCCTCCATCACCAGGGTCATCACGCTCGGGCCCAGCGAGGTGAACATGCCCAGCACGGCGAAGGCCGCGAACGCCGCCGCCCCGGCGCCGGCGAACAGGGCGCGGCCGTCGGCCGGCACGGCGATCCGCTGCGGGCGATACGGCGGCATGGGATGCGGCGGCACGACGGTCTCGGGAACGAACGCGACGGCGAGCGCCGCGATCGCCAGCAGTGCGGCGAAGACCACGAACGGCGTGATGATCGGCTGGGGTGCGTACTGCGCGAGGAGTCCGGCGATCAGCGGACCGAGCGCGAGTCCGCCGATGTTGGCGAGCCCCGCCACGGCGTCCGCGGTGCGCTGCGTGCCCGGCCGCGCGATGCTGCGCAACTCGCCCAGGTGCGCGGTGGCCGAGGCGGTGAGCGCACCGATCCCGATGCCCGAGACCACGCGCGCCACGATGAGCCCGGCGGTGTCGTTCCACAGGAGGAACATGAACGCCGACAGCAGCTCGATGAGCAGGGCGACGATGATCACCCGTCGACGTCCGAACCAGTCGCTCACGTGCCCGATGAGGTAGAGGCTGGCCGAGACGCCCACCGCGTAGGCGGCGAAGATCACGGTCACCATCAGCGTCGGGAATCCGTCGCGCTGCTGGTAGATCACGTACAGGGGCGTCGGGATCGTCGAGAAGGCCATGGCGGTCGTGAACGCGAGCGCGATCACCACGAAGCCGGTGCCGTGGTCCAGGCCCGGGCGGGTCCGCGTGGTGCTCGGGTCCGAGGCGGTCATCTCCCAAGAATCGCGCCTGCGCGGCACGGTGTCCACGACTCGCCCTGGTCAGCGCGTGCGACGCCCGTTCGTGCGGGGCGACGCGGGCTTCGCCGACACGGTCGCGATCGTGCGGAGCGCCTCGACGACGGTGGCGACCTGCCCGCGCGACAGGTCGCGGATCAGCTCGGCCTCCGCGCCGACGAGCTGCCGCATCGCCGCATCGACGGCACTCCGCCCCTCGGGCAGCAGGGTCACGAGCCGGCTTCTGAGATCGTCGGGATGATCGGTGCGAGCGACCATCCCGCGCGCCACGAGCCGGTCGACCCGGTAGGTCGAGGTGCCGGTCGCCGTGCTCGTCGCGGCCGACAGCTGTGACGGCTTCATCGATTCGCCGTCGGGCGCGCGGCGGAGGTTGGACAGGATGTCGAACTCCCAGGCGCGAAGCCCCGCCGACGCGAACGCCCGCTCGCGGACGCCCTGCAGGTCTCGAGCCACGCGGCGGAGGCGCGACATGACGTCCAACGGCGTGAGGTCGAGGTCGGGCAGGATCTCGGACCACGCGTCGATGACCGAGTCGACATCATCATCCGACCAGTCCACTCGTCAGCTCCCTCCGGTCACCGGCGCTCGCGGCCGACGCCCTCGACTCCTTCAAGTATCCGCCGGGATGCCGCGGGCATGGGGCGCACGAACGCGGACGATCTCGCCGGGGCAGGTGGAACGGGCTCCCGCAAGGGGTCGCGCGTGTCGGCGGCATCCGGAACCATGGCCGAATGGATGTCACCGAGTGGCTGCTCGATTCCGATCCGTCGATCCGCTGGCAGGTCATGCGCGACCTGCTCGACGAGCCCGACGAGGCCATCGAGGCCGAACGATCCCGCGTCGCTCGCGAGGGGTGGGGTGCCCGCCTCCTCGCGCTGCAGGGCGACGACGGCTACTGGGGCGGCGACGAGTACGGCGAGAACGGCGATCGCCGGGGGACCCACTGGACCCTGCACCTGCTGCGCCGGCTCGGCGCCGAGCCCGACGACCCCGCGGTGCGCGCGGCCGTCGCGCGTGTGCGCGAGGGGGTCGTGTGGAAGTGGTTCGACCACCGAGGGTACTTCCACGGCGAGGTCGAGGAATGCGTGAACGGCGGCGTCCTCGCCATCGCAGCGTACTTCGGCGAGCTCGGCGAAGGCAGCGAGGGGATCATCGCGCGCCTGCTCGACGAGCGGCTCGACGACGGCGGCTGGAACTGCGAGCGTGAGTCGGGGTCGACGCGGTCGTCGTTCGACTCGACGATCTGCGTGCTCGAGGGGCTGCTCGCCTACGAGCGGGCGGTCGGCTCGGCCCTGGAACCCGCGATCACCGAGGCGCGCCGCGGCGGCGAGGAGTACCTGCTCGAGCGCAGCCTCTTCCGGCGCCGGTCGACCGGCGAGATCGTGCTCCCCCGCTACGCGAACTTCTCGTTCCCGCCGTACTGGTTCTACGACGTGCTGCGGGCGCTCGACTACTTCCGCGAGGCCGGCGATGCGCCCGACTCGCGCATCGCCGATGCGATCGAGCTGCTGCTCGGCAAGCGCGCCGACGACGGACGATGGCTCGCCGGTGTCCCCTGGCGCGGCGAGGTGTTCTTCGCGGTCGACGCGCCCGAGGGTGAGCCGAGCCGTTGGAACACGCTCCGAGCGCGGCGTGTGCTGCGCTGGGCCGGGGCGGAGTAGTCCGACCGCGAGGGCGCAGCGTCACTCGGTCGCCGGCGCGGACACGGCCTCGCCGTCGAGCCGCGCGATCCGGGCCCGCGCGTTCTGCTCGCTCGGCGACATGCGGCCGAGGATGCGCACGCCGAACGCGAGGAAGAGCCGGGTCAGGGTGACCGCAGGCCACCAGGGTCGCCGCAGCCCGAGCAGCTTGCGGTAGTGCGGGTCGAGGGATGCGACGGCGCCCCCGAAGAGGATCGGGTACAACCGTCCGGTGAGGCCGGGCAGCCCGGGCTTCCGCAGGAAGCTCACCGCCGTTGCAACCCGCTCATCCGGTTTCGCCTCGACGAGGAACGCATCCATCTCCGCGTGCAACGCGGCGACCGAGGTGGGCGGATCCTGCACGCCCATGAGCCGGCCGGCCTGCGCCCACTCGCGCACGTACGCGTCGGGGCCGCCGGGGATCGGGCCGCCCCAGATCCGGTGGGCGCCGATGAACGCCTCGGTGAACGCGTCGTGCACCCAACGGAGCAGCTGTTCGTCGTTCGCCGCATAGTCGCGTTCGACGCCGCGCGCGTCGACGTAGGTGCCTCTGACGCGTTCGTGCAAGCGGCGAGACGAAGGCGGATGCCGCGGTGGCGCTGCGCCGGTCGCCGAAGGTCGTCATGGCGACCCAGCGCACCGTGCCGTCGAGCCGACCGAGCGGATCCTCGTTGTAGCGCGACCAGTCGTGCACGCCGGCCATCGCACCGGGATGCAGGGTCTGCAGCAACAGCGCACGGATGCCGGCGACCAGGGTCGGCAACGCGCCGTTCACGGCCCACACCGCGCTGCCCGGCCCGAAGAACCCGGCGTCCTCGCCCTCAGCGAGCGAACGCGTCCATGCCGGGGGCTCGCGGCGCCCGTGACGCCCGGGGCGCCAGCGCACCGCTCCGAGTGAGCTCCCTCGTTCATCGGCCATAGTCGACCGTAACCCGGAGCGCGCTCCGGATGGCTGCGGATCTGCCACGAACCGGCATCGTTCGCGCTGGCCGCGCGGCCGCCACCGGACTAGCGTGACGATCGATGCTCCTCACGGAACCGATCGCCCGGGCCATCGCCGATGGCTCGGTCACGATCGTGTTCCGCCGATGGGCGAAGCCGCGCGTGAAGGCCGACGGCACGTTCCGCGCGGGGTGGGCGTCATTCGCGTGACCTCCATCGACGAAGTCGCCGAGATCACCGAGGCGGATGCCGCGGCCGCGGGTGCGGCATCCGCTCGGCCGCGCGGGCACGGCTACGACCTCTCACCGCGGGAGGCGGAGTATCTACTGCGCGCGGCCCGCACCGAATCACCCCGGCCGCCGTCGTGACCTCCGCCCGGCCGACGTCACAACGGCGGTCGCTGCCTTGTCTGTGCTGATGGATGGACGATCGACACGAGCGCACGACAGAGAACCACGACAGAGAGAAGCGACATCATGAATGACCAGAAGCCCGTCATCGCGCTCGTGCACGGCGCCTTCGCCGAGTCCGCCAGCTGGAACGGCGTCATCGAACGCCTGCAGGCGAAGGGGCTCGACGCGATCGCGATCGGCAATCCGCTGCGCAGCCTCACCATCGACGCCACCTACGTGCGCGACGTCGTCGCCGGGCTCGGCCGACCCGTCGTGCTCGTCGGCCACTCGTACGGCGGCATGGTGATCACCGAGGCGGCGTCGGGCAACGACGCCGTGAAGGCGCTCGTGTACGTGGGCGCGTTCGCCCCCGACACCGGCGAGAGCGCGCTGACGCTGTCGTCGAAGTTCCCGGGCAGCACGCTGGGCGCGACGCTGACCGCCTACCCGGTCTCGACCGGCGGCAACGAGCTCGCGATCCGCGCCGACGCGTTCCACGACCAGTTCTGCGCCGACGTGCCCGCCGAGACGGCCGCCCTCATGGCCGCGACCCAGCGACCCGTCACCGAGGCCTCCCTCTCCGAGGGACTGCCGACGGATGCCCCGGCGTGGAAGCAGCTCCCGTCCTGGTTCGTCTACGGCGACGCCGACCTGAACATCCCCGCCGAGCTCCAGCGCTTCGCCGCCGAGCGGGCGGGATCTCGAGGAACCCGTGAGCTCCCGGGCGTCTCGCACGCACTCAGCGTGTCGGCGCCCGACGAGGTCGCGGCATCCGTGCTCGACGCCGTCGCGGCCGTCTCGGCACCCGTCGGGTAGGAGGAGGCGACGACCATGAGGATCGCAGTCATCGGCGGCACCGGCCTCATCGGCACGCGGCTGGTCGCGCGGCTCGCAGACGAGGGTCACGACGTCACGGCCGCGGCGCGATCGACCGGGGTCAACTCGTACACCGGCGAGGGGCTCGCCGAGGCGCTCGAGGGTGTCGAGACCCTCGTCGACGTCTCGAACTCGGGGTACCTCGACGAGCGTGGTGCGAACGACTTCTTCTACGGCTCCACCCTGAACCTGCTGACCTACGGCGCCGCGGCCGGCGTGCGTCACCACGTCGCGCTGTCGGTGGTCGGCACGGATCGCCTCGCGGGCACCGAGGGCGGCTACTTCGCGGCGAAGGCAGCCCAGGAGCGCCTCATCCGCCAGTCGGGCCGCGAGTACACGATCGTGCACTCGACCCAGTTCTTCGAGTTCCTCACGAGCATCGCGGATGCCGCGACCAGCCGCCACATCGTCCGCCTCTCGAACGCCCTCATCCAGCCGATCGCCGCCGACGACGTCGCCGACGGTCGTCGCGACGGTGGCGACCGGCTCACCCGTGAACCGGGTGGTCGAGTTCGCAGGTCCCGAGCAGTTCCGGCTCGGGACGCTCGTACGGCGGGAGCTCCGGCTCCGTGACGACCCGCGCGAGGTCGTCGCCGATCCGCTCGCGACCTACTTCGGCACCGAGCTCGACGAGCGCGAGTTGCTGCCGGGCGACGATGCCACCATCACGCCGACCCGCTTCGCTGACTGGATCGGGGCATAATCGCGGGCCTCCCGTGTTGTTGAGAATAGTTCTCAATACTAGGAGGAATCATGAAGGTCCGCGCATCGATGAAGTCGCTGAAGAACCAGACCGGCGCGCAGGTGGTGCGCCGCCGCGGCAAGGTCTACGTGATCAACCGCCTGAACCCGCGCTTCAAGGGGCACCAGGGCTGAACGCCTCAGGACCCCGGGTAGAGCAGCTCGAGCAGCTCCGCGGTCGCCTCGTCGGGTGACAACCCTTCGAGGAGGCCGGGCTGCACGGGCATCGGCGGGAAGTGCGCCGGGATCGCGCCCGCGGCATCGATGTCGCTCGCCCGTCGCGGACTCGAGGTCGGCGAGGGCGATGATCCCGTGACGATCCAGTCGGATCCCCGCCGGGCCCAGCTCGAGGATCGGCAGTGATCCGGATGCCGCATGCTCGTACACGGCCTCGAAGAGGATCGGCAGCTCGTGTCGCTCGGCGAACTCCGTGGCCGCGCCCAGCTCCACGATCTCCGTGCGCCCGCTCTCGTTCATCGACGTCGCGGCGACCCACTCGATCCCCGAGTCCCACATCGCCGCGATGAGCGTCGACGTTCCGGGCATCCGGAGCGGATCGAAGACCTGCACCCACCGCCGGCCGTCGACGTCGGAGTGCAGGTGGTCGGGAATGCCGGAACCCGGCGCGGCCGGGGCGCGCACGGCCACCATCGCCGCCAGCTGCTCGGCGAACCAGGGCGCCTCGGCCAGGCGACGCGCGTCGGGAGCCAACGTGCCGAGGTCCATGAGCTCCAGCAGGCGGCCCGGTCGCGTGCACACGCCCAGCGGCTTGTATCCGCGAGCGGCACCCTTGATGTGCATGATCTCGTCGGCGACGCCCTGGTGGCTGCCGTCGACGATGAGCCCGAACACGGTGCCGAAATGGGCGCCGACGACGCCGCCCGCCTCGACGACCTCGATCGCCGCGGCGACCGCCCCCGCATCCTCGAACGAGGAGATCTCCATGTGCCCCACCCCCACCGACGATCATCGCCGATCGGACCCGATTTCGGTGGCACGATGGAGGTCGTGACCGAATCCGACCTCCAGACCTCCCGCGCCGCGCCACGCGTGCTCGGCCCGGTGGTCGACGACATGACGCGGTGCGTGCACTACCGCACCGAGGTGGACATCGTCGCGATCAGGTTCGCGTGCTGCAACGAGTACTACCCGTGCCACCGCTGCCACGAGGAGACCGCCGACCACCCGGCACAGCAGTGGAAGCTCTCCGAGCGCGACCGGGAGGCGGTGCTCTGCGGCGCGTGCGGCACCGAGCTCACGATCGCGTCGTACCTCGCGACGACCGAGTGCCCGAACTGCCGGTCGCCGTTCAACGAGCGCTGCCGCCTGCACACCCACCTCTACTTCGAGACGAGCGCCTGACCGCGTCGAAGGCTCGGACTCGGAACCTACGATGGAGCGCGGGAGGAGGATCGGATGAGCGAGCACGCCGTGAACGCCGAGCACCTCGATGACGGCGCGCGTCCGGGCGAGCACTCGTGGCCGGGCGACCTGACCGCCGTCGAGACGCCCTTCGGCGTGTTCGCGGCCGTCGACGACGGCGAGGTCACGCGGATCCGCAACATCCGCTATGCCCGGGCCGAGCGCTTCGCGCCACCGGTGCCGGTCGATCCCGACCCGCACGAGGCATCCGCTCGGCAGTACCAGCGACTCGGATGCCCGCAGCCCGCCTCCTCGAGCGACGGACTCTTCGGCGGCACGATGCGCGGTGTCGAGTTCGACGAGGACTGCCTGCGACTCTCGATCACGCGCCCGTCGGACTGGGCCGGCGAACCCCTCCCGGTCATGGTGTGGGTGCACGGCGGCTCCTACGTGTCGGGCGCCGGCGACGTCGGCGGCTACGATCCGGCCGCACTCGTGCGCGAGCAGCGGGTCATCGTCGTCACCGTGACCTATCGGCTCGGCGTGCTCGGGTTCCTCGGCGACGGCGAACCGGGCGGGCGTCCGGCGAACCTCGGCCTGCTCGATCATCATCGAGGCGCTGCGCTGGGTGCGTTCGCGCATCGGCGGGTTCGGCGGCGACCCCGGGCGGGTGACGGTCTTCGGGCAGTCGGCGGGCGCCGATGCGATCGCGCACCTGCTCGTGGCATCCGGAGCCGACGGACTGATCACCCGGGCGATCCTGCAGAGCGGGCCGTTCGGCATCAGGCAGCGACGTGGGCGATTGCAGGAACGGATGCGTCGTGCCGCCGGCCCGCTCGCCACGGATGCCGCGCTCGACGACCTGTTCGCCGCGCAGGCGCGGGCCGCGCGCGCCGCCGCCGGGTTCGGGTTGCGCTCGGGCATGCCGTTCAGCCCCCAGTACGGGCACGCGCCGCTGCCACCCGAGCGCGAGGTCGCCGCAGGCTGGCGACGGCAGGCGCCGGAACTCGACGTGCTCGTGTGCTCGACGACCGAGGAGGCCGCGTTCTTCCTCGAGCTCGCGCCGAAGCTCAAGTCACTGACCGCCAAGCGGGTGATCGGGCCGGCGATCCGCTTCGGACTCGTGCGCGTGGTGACCGACGCCGTCTACACCTGGGGCGGCCGACGGTTCGCCCGACTCCTCGCGAGATCGGGCGCGCGGGTGCAGGTCGCCCGGTTCGACGGACGACCCGAGGGCAGCAGCATCGGGTCGGCCCATGCGATCGAGCTCGCACTGCTGTTCCCGAACGCCGCAGCGTGGGCTCCCGCACGACTCCTGGCTCCCCACGGTGCCGAGTCGCTCGTCGAGGCGGGCGCACCGCTGCGTGCGGCGTGGGGCGAGTTCGCCCGCACCGGACGGATCGCGGCGTCGCAGATCCGCTTCGGCCCGGGATGGCGTGGAGGGCCTGCGGGTGCGCTGAGTCGGTCCCCGCTTCAGTGCTGCGGCATCAGCTCGGCGCATCAGCTCGGCGAGGTCGGCCCACAGCTGGTCGGGGATGTCGGCCTCGCGGTTGGCCACCAGCTCGCGCACCCGATCCGGATGCGACACCCCCACGATCGTGGACGTGACCCGCGGGTCCCGGGTCGAGAACTGCAGCGCGACGGCGGCCAGCTCGACGCCGTGGGAATCGCACAGCGCCCGAAGGCGCTCGGTGCGCTCGATCACCGCCGGGTCGGGCTCGCGGTACTGGTATCGCGGCGCGTGCTCGAGCGGCTTCGCGAGCAGGCCGCTGGCGTACGGGGCGGCGTTGAGGTAGGTCATGCCCATCTCCACGGCCTTGGTCATGAGCGGGCTCGCCGACTGGTCGAGCAGCGTGAACCGGTTGTGGTTGAGCAGCACGTCGAACACGCCGAGGTCGACGTACCGATCCATCGCCTCGAGGTCGCCGCCGGCGACGCCGATCGCGGTGACCAGCCCCTCCTCCTTGAGTTGCTGCATGCCCTCGAGGGCTCCGCCCGGGGCGGTGATCTCCTCGAACGAGAACCGCTCGGGGTCGTGCAGGTGGAAGATGTCGAACCGCTCGAGTCCCAGCCGCTCGCGGCTCTCCTCGAACGATCGCCGCACGCGCTCCGCCGAGAAGTCCCGGCCGTCGGGATCCGCCTTGGTGGCCATCACGAATCCGTCGGGAAGTCCGCCCATGGCCGAGATCACCGAGCCGATGCGGCGTTCGCTCTCGCCCTTGCCGTACTCGTTCGACGTGTCCATGAAGTCGATCGCGGTCTCGAACACCGCCTCGACCGTGGCGACCGCGCGAGCCTCCTCGACGCTGTAGCCGTAGGTCTGCGGCATCCCGCCGAGCGGGCTCGTGCCCACGCAGAGATCGGACACCGTGATGCCGGTCGTGCCGACGCTGTTGAACTCCATCGTTGCTCCTCGCGTGAACCTGGCGTTGGATCCCAGTCTCTCGCGCGTCGGCCTGACGCGTCCATTCAGCGCCACGGATGCCGCGACGCACCGTCGATTCCGCGTCGTGCGGTGACGGCGCGGCAGTGCTCACGGGACGACGAGCGCTCCCTCAGCGGTGCGCACGCGCAGCGAGTCCAGCACCCGCACCAGGTGTCGGGAGCGCCGACGTTCCCCGGAACGACGACGTAGAGGAGTTCGCGGCCGTCGTGCGCGGCGAGCCGCCAGACGGAGACGCCCGGAAGCACCTGCCCGAGCACGACCGCCGACGAGGCGCCGATCCCGACGCGTGCGACCTCGGCCGAGGTGATGCCGCCCTTCGAGACGACGACCGTGACGTCGGGCAGCAGTGCGCGCACCGCCGTCGTGAGGGCGGCCATGACCTTCTCGCCGTGGGCGAGCGTGTTGTGCGACGCGGACCGGCTGCGTTCGCTCGTCACGATGGCGAGCGGACGCGTGTCGAGATGCGCGCGCGCCGTGCCGGCGGCCGCCAGTCCGGCGGCCTCGGGGTCGTGCAGCGCGGCATCCGTGTCGATGACGGCGGGGGCACCCCAGGTGGTGACCAGCGGCTCGAGTTGCGCGCTCGCCCCCGCGGTGTGCGAACCGCAGACGAGGAGCACGGGCTGCGTGTCGGGCACCAGTGGCGTGGGGAGCAGCGAGCGGCTCGCAACCCCGGCGAGCTCCGCGGCGAGCGGCGCGGCGCAGCGGACGATGATCGTCGCCCCCGCGGCGGTGGCCTCGTCGACGGCCCGGGCGATCGCGGCGATGTCGGCCGCGTCGACCGCGTCGGGGGCGATGACGGTGCCGGCGGGCGCGTTCGTGATCGTCGCGGCGAGGGTGCCGCCCGGACCTCCGAGAGCGGGACCGCGAGCGCCGGCGCGACCGGACTTCTCGGCGACGTAGTCGACCAGCACTCCGGTCGAGAACCCGAACACCGGGTCATCCGCGTACTCGCTCTGATGGGCGGGCACCTCGACGCCGTCGACGCGCACCAGGTGCACGCCGTCGCGCGTGGTGCGCCCGCCGTCCGGGAACGCCGGCACGAACAGCATGACCGCATCCCCGTCGAGGAAGACCTCGGTCTCGGCGAAGACGTGGCCCCGCAGGTGGAGTCGCCGCGCAGCACGAAGCGGACCTCGTCGCCGAGGCGGCGAGCGGCCTCCTCGCCGTCGGCACGGATGCGGCGGATCAGCGCCACGGCGGTCGACTCGTCGAGTGCGCGGCTGTTGGTCTGCACGTACACGCTGTCGGCGTGCCGCAGGGCATCGGTGAGCAGGTCGGCGTCGCTCTCGAGGAGCACGGTCACTCCGGTGGCGGACTGCGTGCCGGTGGGATCGTCATCCAGGACGATGGTCTTCATGATGGTTCCTTCGTCGTCGGCGGGGCCGGAATCGGGGCCGGAGGCGGGGCCGCGGCGGACGGGCCGGCCCGAGGGCCGGCCCGTCCGTCGCTCACGACTTGGCGATGATCTCGTCCACCCGGGCGCGATCGCTCGGACCCCAGGTCTCGCGGGTGAGCAGCGTGCCGATGAGGCCGAGCAGGCCGCAGCCGAGGTACACCCAGGCCACACCGCCCCAGCCGAGCGGCACGGCGACCGCGGTGGCGATGAGCGGGATGAAGCCCGAGATCGCCGCCGAGAACTGGTAGCCGATCGACGCACCCGACGAGCGGATGTTCGTGCTGAACAGCTCGGAGAACCAGGCTCCCTGGGTGCCGGCGAGCGAGTCGTGGATGATCGACATCGCGATGATGTAGACGAACACGATCAGGTACGGCAGTCCCGTGTTGACGAGCAGGAACATCGGGAAGGCGAACGCGATCAGCAGGATGGTACCGAAGAAGTACACCGGCCTGCGTCCGACCCGGTCGCTCAGCGCGCCGAACAGGATGGTCGTGAAGAGCCCGATCGCCGCCGCGGTGACGAGGCCGGTCAGTGCCGTCGCCCGGTCCGTGATGGGGTCGTCGCCCGTGGTGAGGTACGACAGCATGTACGTGACGATCACGTAGAAGCCGCCCGACTCCGCCAGGCGGAGGGCGATGACGCGCAGGATCGTGCGCCAGTCGTTCTTGAAGACCTCCTTGAGCGGGTTCTTCACCACGAGGCCGGCTGTCTTCGTTTCGATGAACTCCGGCGACTCCGACACCTTGGCGCGGATGATGAGGCCGGCGACGATGAGCACCGACGACAGCAGGAACGGCAGGCGCCAGGCGAGCTCGTTGTCGAAGTTCGTCGACCAGAGGAAGACGAGGTTGGCGAGCAGGAGGCCGAGCGGCACGCCGGCCTGCGGGATCGCGGTGTACTTGCCGCGCTTCTTCCATGGCGCGTGCTCGAACGTCATGAGGATCGCGCCGCCCCACTCGGCGCCGAAGGCGATGCCCTGGATGACGCGGATGAGCGTGAGGAGGACCGGGGCGAGCAACCCGACCTGCTCGTACGTCGGCAGGACGCCGATGAGCACCGTCGAGATGCCCATCAGGAGGAGCGCGCCGACGAGCACGGGCTTGCGGCCGATGCGGTCGCCGAGGTATCCGCCGATGACGCCGCCGAGCGGGCGCATCGCGAAGCCGATGCCAAAGGTGGCGAAGCCGAGCAGCACGCCCACGACGGGATCCTCGGCGTGGAAGAAGACGGTGTTGAAGTACAGCGCGGCGGCTGTGCCGTAGGCCAGGAAGTCGTAGTTCTCGATGGTCGTGCCGACGGCGCTGCCGATGGCGGTCTTGAGCTTGTCGGGCGAGCCGTCCTTCGCTCGCACCTGCGGGTCGATGGTCATGGTGGTCATGATCGGTTCATATCTCCCTTGATACCGGGCCGGTCGTGGCCCGTCCGACGGGAGGTGAACCGTGGACCTAGGTCCGGGTCGCCTTCCCGCCGTGAGAATGGATGTTGTAGAAGTCGGTGATGTGTCGCTGCACGTGGTCGGCAGCGGCCGGTCCGTCGCCGGCCACGATCGCGCCGAGGATCTCGCGGTGTTCCCTGCGGACGGTCTTGGCGGTCTCCCGCCAGTCCTCGAGCTCGGCGTACATCTGCACCATCTGCCGATGGATCGCCGTTCGCAGGGACCCCATCAGGTGGGCGGTCAGGGCGTTGCCGGTCGATTCCGCGATCCTGACGTGGAACGTGGCGTCCAGGCGGTTGAACTCCGAGGAGTCGATCTCGGGGTCGTCCATCCGGTCGAGGATCGCGGCGAGGTCGCGGTGGTCGTCGTCATCTGAACGGTAGGCGGCCTCCTCCACGCTCCAGGCCTCGAGGGCGAGTCGGGTCTCCAGCACGTCGTTCCAGCTGAACTGGGCCAGGGCGATCTGCAGCTTCAGGAGGTTGACCATCCCGTCGCCGGGCGTCGAGAGGAGCACCGCTCCCCCGTCCGGTCCCCCGCCGCGACGGATCTCGACGACGCCCAGGGCTTCGAGCACCCGCAGCGATTCGCGCAGCGACGGGCGGGAGACCCCGAGCGAGACGGCGAGTTCCCGTTCGCTCGGCAGGTGATCCCCCGCCTTCAGGCGCCCGTCGAGGATCCGCTCCTCGATCTGCCCCATCACCTGCTCGTACGTGCGGATGCGCTGGACAGGCTCCCAACCCTCGCCGTTCGTCACCATGCTCGAACCCCTCCGGTCGCCGAAGTCCACGTCGAGTGGATGTCAGTGTCTCCATCGTAGTTTCCATGGTCGGACGGTCTGACCGGGCTCAGGCCGCGACGGCGTGTTCGGCGCGGAACTCGGTCTCGAGCTGCCGCCGGATCTGCACCGCGAACTGGGACTCGTCGACCGTCACGTCGTCCCACGACACCGTCCGGTCCTTCGGGCACGTCGCGGATGAGCTTCGCACCGTGGGCGAGGCCGAGCGGGAGCGCGTTGCGGTCGAGCGAGATCGCTGCGCGGGAGCGAGCTTGCCGTAGACGGTGTAGCCGCCCTCGCCGTCGAGGGTCTCGCCGGCCCGGAGGTCGCGCTTGGCGGTCGCGACGACGTCGCCGCGGAAGCCGGTCGGGGCGCCGGTCGGCCTCGCCGCGGAGGACCGCCGAGGCGATCGAGACGCCGAGCTCGAGCCCGATCATGTGGTACGGCCGGTAGAGCGAGCCGTAGCGCCGGTCGCGTCGGTGTGCGACGCCGTACTCGCGCGAAGCACTGGCGGCGTAGTCGGTCGCGCGCCTCGAAAGTGACGTAGACGCCCCAGCGGAGGTCGCGGTCGACCTCGCGTGCCGTCGCGGTTCAGGCTCGAGGCGATCTCGACCGTGCCGCGCCGGGTGCAGCTCGCCGCCGCGCTGCTCGCGGATAGCACGTGCGGAAGGTCGTCGGCTGCCGCCGGGCGGGAACAGCAGTCCCTCGTCCTGCGGGATCAGGCCGGTGCGCGTTGGCCACCGCGGCCATCTCGATCGCCGACTTCGTGCCGTCGAGGAACGAGTTGAACATCTTGGGGTTGAAGTCGCCGCTCGCGACCTGCTCGGCGGTGAAGCCGTAGTGGTCCCACACGGTGTCCGGGGTGGAGGCGTTGTACTCCGGCAGGTACTTCGTGCCCTTGCCCGCCGCGACGACGTCGAAGCCGACGGTGCGGCACCAGTCGACGAGCTCGCAGATGAGCGCGGGCTGGTCGCCGTAGGCCATCGCGTAGACGACGCCGGCCGCGTCGGCGCGCCGCTGCGAGGACGGGCCCGACCATGCAGTCGGCCTCGACGTTGACCATGATGACGTGCTTGCCGTGCGTCGATCGCCGCGACCGCGTGGTCGGCACCGCCGAGCGGGTTGCCGGTGACCTCGAGGATGACCTCGATCGCCGGGTGCGTCGATCAGCGCGGTCGGGTCGTCGATCGACGTGCGGTGCCGCCGGTGCGCAGGGCCTCGTCGAGCGATGGCGCCGCGTAACGCTCGGCGCGGCCACCCGGTGCGGGCCAGGGCGGCCTTGGCGCGTTCGGGACGTCGAGGTCGGCGACGCCGACGACGTGGAGGTTCGCGCTGCCGACGGCCTGCGTGAGGAACATCGAGGCGAACTTGCCGGCACCGATGACTCCGACGCGGATGGGCCCCGCCTCGGCGGTGCGCTGCTGCATGAGCGTGAAGAGATTCACGAACCACTCCTTTGTAGATCCCCGGCGATGCGACGCCGGGCCTGAAACCTGTGTTGGATGAATGGTCAGACCATCATCTCGATTTCACGAGTGTATAGATGGTCAGACCATCTGTCAAGTATTCCGAGTTCACGATGTGCCCGCGCAGCATCGAGGCGGGGAGTCCGACCTACGATGGACCTCGTGAGGGGCGGGATGAGCGACCATGCCGTGAACGCCGAGCCCGCGACGGCGGGGCGGGACCGAGCGAGCACTCATGGCCTGGCGAATTGACCACCGTCCAGACGGAGTTCGGCGAGTTCGTGGCCGTCGACGACGGCGAGGTCACCCGGATCCGCAACCTCCGCTACGCCCGTGCCGACCGGTTCGCGCCGCCGATTCCGGTCGAACCCGACCCGCATGAGGCATCCGCACGCCAGTACCAGCGGCTGGGCTGCCCGCAGCCGACCGCCGCGAGCGACGTGCTCTTCGGCGGCCCGCTGCGCGGGGTCGACCTCAACGGGCGCCTGCGACTCTCATCGCGTCCGTCGGACTGGACCGGTGAACCACTGCCCGTCATGGTCTGGATCCACGGTGGCTCCTATGTGTCGGGACCGGCGACCTCGGCGGCTACGACCCGAAGGCGCTCGTGCGCGAGCAGGGGGTCATCGTCGTCACGGTGACGTACCGGCTCGGCGTGCTCGGATTCCTCGGCGACGGCGAACCCGAGGTCGGCCCGCCAACCTCGGCCTGCTCGACATCATCGAGGCGCTGCGGTGGGTGCGGGACCGCATCGGCGGTTTCGGCGGTGATCCCGAGCAGGTGACCGTGTTCGGCGAATCATCGGGTGCCGAGCGATCGCGCACCTGCTTGCGGCATCCGGGGCCCGCGGGCTCGTCACTCGGCTCATCCTGCAGAGCGCGCCGTTCGGCATCAGGGAGCGACGCGAGAAGCTGCAGGAACGGATGCGTCGCGCTCCGCTCGCTCGCGCCGGATGGCGCACTCGACGAACTGTTCGCCGCGCAGGCGCGGGCCGCGCGCGCTGCCGGGGTTTCGGGCTGCGCTCCGGCATGCCCTTCAGCCCCCAGTACGGGCACGCTCCGCTGCCGCCCGAGGCGAGGTCGCCGCGGGCTGGCGGCGCCAGGCCCCGCGCCTCGACGTGCTCGTGTGCTCCACGACCGAGGAGGCGGCCTTCTTCCTCGCTCGCCCCGAAGCTCACGGCATGACGGCGAAGCCGGTGATCGGGCCGTGATCCGATTCGGGCTCGGGCGCGTGATGACCGACGCCGTTTACACCTGGGGCGGTCGGCGATTCGCCCGGCTGCTGGCGAGATCCGGCGCACGGGTGCAGGTCGCCCGGTTCGACGGACGGCCTGCGGGCAGCCGCATCGGCTCGGCTCACGCCATCGACCTCGCGCTGCTGTTCCCGAATCCGACCGCGTGGGCTCGGGCACCGCTCCTGGCGCCGCACGGCGCCGGATCGCTCGTCGAGGCGGGCGCGCCGCTGCGCGCCGCATGGGGCGAGTTCGCACGCACCGGACGGATCGGCGCGTCTCGTGTCCCCCTCGGCCCGGGGTGGCTCGGAGGCCTGCGGGTCGCTGAATCGGCCACCGCGCTGCAGCGCCGTCAGCCGCCGCGAGGAACTCCACCCCGGCCTTGCGGAACACCCGCGACCCCGGCGCGTTGAAGTGGTGCCGGCCGGGCAGCTCGACGAAGGTGCCGTTCGGCGTGGCATCCGCCAGCAGCTTCGACCGCTCGAGGATCGCGTCCTCGCTGCCCGTGGCGAACAGGATCTGCTGCATCGGCGGATGCGCCGGATCGGGGTCGGCGTCACCCAGGCGCATGCCCTCGGCGAGCGCGACGAGCGCGCCGAGGTCGTTGCCCGCGACCCGTTCGGCGAGCGTCACGTAGTTCCGGGTCACCTGGTCCTCGACCGGGGTGCCGTGCTCGGCGTAGGCACGCGCCTGCTCGATCTGCAGCCGCGCGAGCGGGCGGCCGTCGGGGATGCCGCCGAGCACCGCACGCTCGACGTGCTCGGGCGCCTGCACCGCGAGCTGCCAGCCGACCCGCGCGCCGAGCGAGTAGCCGGCATAGCGCACGGTGTCGAGCAGGTACGTGTCGAGCACCGTGATAGGTCGCCGACGAGTGCGTCCATGCCGTACGCCGCCGCGTCGTGCGGCTTGTCGCTCGCGCCATGCCCGAGCTGGTCGACGCCGAGCACGCGGAATCCCGCGCGGGTGAGGTCGCGCACCCACCCCGTGTTCACCCAGTTGTCACGGCAGCTCGACGCGAACCCGTGCACGCACAGCACCACGGGCGCGTCCTCGTCGCCCCACAGGTACGTGGCGATGCGACGCCCCTCGGCCGACATCACGTACTGCGGCGACGGCATCTCGGTCAGGGCGGGGAGCGCGGCATCCATGTCGGCCATTCTTCCCGTCGGGCAGGGTCGAGATGACGGGCTGTCAGCTGCGATGAACCGAGTCCCTCCGAGGACGGATCCTCAGGGCGTCCACCACGGCCGCAGCGGCAGGTCGCCGGCGCCGCCGCGGTCGTCGGGCCTGACCGCCAGCACCTGGTGCAGCTGGATCCCGCCGGTCTCGAAGGCGAGCCGCGATCCGGCCATGTACAGGCCCCACACCTTCGCGGTCGGGAAGCCCGACCTCGGCGACCGCCTCGTCCCAGTGCTCGACGAGGTTGGCGCACCAGTCGCGCAGCGTCAGCGCGTAGTGGGGACGCAGGTTCTCCTCGTGCAGCACCTCGAGGCCGACATCCTGCGCCTCGGTGATGATGCGGCCCGAGCCGGTGAGCTCGCCGTCGGGGAAGACGTAGCGGTCGATGAATCCGCTGGTCGACGGCTCGCGTCGTGTTGTCGGAGCGGGTGATGCAGTGGTTGAGCAGCAGCCCGCCGCGGCCGCAGCCGCGACTGCAGGAAGCGGAAGTACGACGGATAGTTGCGCACCCCGATGTGCTCGAGCAGCCCGATCGACGACACCGCGTCGAAGCCGGCTCTCGGCGATGTCGCGGTAGTCGCCGAAGCGCACCTCGGCCAGGTCGCTCGAGCCCCTCGTCGGCGATCGCCTGCTGCGCCCACGTCGTCTGCTCCCGCGACAGCGTCACGCCGGTGGCCTTCACGCCGCGGCGGGCCGCGTAGCGCACCATGCCGCCCCAGCCGCACCCGACGTCGAGCAGCCGGTCGCCCGGCTTCAGCCGCAGCTTCTCGAAGACCAGCCGGTACTTGTTCTCCTGCGCCTCGTCGAGCGAGGCGTCCGGCGTCGGATAGCACGCGCAGGTGTACGTCATCGACGGCCCGAGCACCCACTCGTAGAAGGTGTTCGAGACGTCGTAGTGGTGGTGGATCGCCTCGGCGTCGCGGGCCTTGCTGTGCCGGAGTCCCCCGGCGACGCGGCGCCAGCGCGGCGGCACCTCCTGCGGCGGCGGCGCGATCGGGCGCAGGTGCTCGACGCCGATCGAGCGCACGATCTGCGCCATCACCCGCGCCGGCGGCCGCGCGAATTCGAGGCTCGTCCGCGAGCGCCTTGAGCAGCTCGTAGGGATCGCCGGGGTGCACGCCGTGGATGTCGAGGTCGCCGGCGATGTAGGCGCGGGCGAGCCCGAGATCGCCGCGGCCGGTGGCGAGGTAGGTCGTGCCGCGCGGCGTCTTCAGCTCCAGGCCGAACGGCGCGTCGGGCGGTCCCGGCCGAGCTGCCGTCGTAGGCGGTGAACCGCAGCGGCAGCCGGCCGCCGGCGAAGATCTCGAGGATCTCGGCGAGCGTGAGCTTCCGCCGGTCGGGCCGGCTGCCCGCATCCGCGGGCCCGTCGCGTCCGCCGGCCCTCCGCCGCCTCCGCCGCGTTGTCCTTGAACGTGGTCATCGTCGTTGCACCGCCTTCGCATAGAGGTCGAGGAGTCGGGAATCGGGGTCGTACCGCTGCTTCACCGCCCGGTACGCCTCGCCGCCGTAGAGCTCGTCGAACTCCTCCGCGGGAGTAGAAGGCGTCGGAGTACAGCGACTTGTGGCCGTCGAGCTCGCCGACCCTGCGCTCGATCAGCCGGTTCGCCTCCCCCTCGGTCGCCCCGACCGGCACGGTCGACCAGAAGCCGACGTTCACGTACGTCTGCGCTGCGGGCGCGAGCGGGTACAGCGGCCAGCCCGTCGTCGTCGCGCAGGCGCAGCGGGCACAGCCAGATCGGCTCGATCGGCACGTTCGCCAGGAACCAGTCCGAGGAACTCCGCGCACCGCTCGATCGGCACCTCGATGTCCTGGATCACGCGCTCGCGCGGCGGGCGGCCGTGCAGCTTCTCGAGGCGATCGCCGATGTCGAACCGCCGTTCGAGCCGCATGAGCTTCCAGTACGAGCTGCTGCGCCGGTACCGCCGCGGCCAGAAGCGGCGGATGAGCGGATGCTGCGCGCCGAACGCCTCGGAGCACCAGAACCAGTCGGTGTCCCACCGCCACAGATAGTCGTGGATGGTGAGCCGGTCGGTCTTCGCGCCGTCATCGTGCTGGATGGAGCGGTAGTAGATCTGCTGGCCGGTGTAGTCGCTGACGGGGCCGGATGCCGCGGTCTGCACGCCGACGCACAGGTAGCTCTCGTCGGCGCTGAACACGACGCCGTCGAGGTAGTCGACCGGCACCCCGTCGAGGCCGCCGGTCTCGACGATGCGCGTCCATCGCGGCGACGAGGTCGGCGAGCGCGTGGAACCGCAGGTGCGTGAGCGCGACGAACGGCTGCACCGGCTCGAGCTCGATGCGCAGCCGCACGGCGTAGCCCGAGCGTCCCGTAGGAGTTCGGGAAGGCGCGGAACAGGTCGGCGTGCTCGCCGGGCGATGCGGTGACGCACCTCCCCGGCGCCGGTGAGGATGTCCATCTCGAGCACCGACTCGTGCGGCAGCCCGTTGCGGAACGACGTCGACTCGATGCCGAGGCCGGTCACCGCGCCGCCGAGCGTGATGGTCTTCAGCTGCGGCACCACCAGCGGCGCCAGCCCGAACGGCAGCGTCGCGGCGACGAGGTCCTCGTAGGTGCACATGCCCGCCACGTCGGCCGTCCGCGCCTCGGGGTCGACCTCGATGACGTTCGTCAGCCCCGAGGTGTCGAGGCCGCGGGCGTCCGTCTCGGCGCGCGATCGGAACAGGTTCGAGGTGCGCTTGGCGAGCCGAACCGGAGCCGTCGCGGGCACCGCGCGATAGCTCTCGAGAAGGCGCTCCACGCCGACGGCGTGAGCGGTCCGTGCGTCGGTCGCGGGAACGGACACGCCCCCACGCTAGTCCGCCCGACTCGACGCGACCACCCGCTTGCGTCAGCCCTGGAAGTCCTCGGGGTCGACGTCGTCGAGGAACCGCTTGAACTCGTCGACCTTCTCCGCCTCGTCGTCGCCGATGTCGACCATCTCGGCCGGGATCCCCGCCTCGTCGATGACCTCGTCGGCGACCCAGATCGGGGCGTCGGCCCGGAGGGCGAGTGCGATGGCATCCGACGGTCGCGAGTCGAGCACCTGCGGGCCCGATGGCGTGGTGAGGGTGAGCTCCGCGTAGAAGGTGCCCTCCTCGATGCGGGTCACGTCCACCCGCTCCACCCTCGCCCCGACGGCGGCGAACAGCGTCGTGATGAGGTCGTGCGACAGCGGCCGTGGCGCCTGCTGGCCTTCGACGGCGATGAGGATGGAGGTCGCCTCCTGGCCGCCGATCCAGACCGGCAGCACGCGGCCCTCGCCCGGCTCGATGAGCAGCGGCTTCAGCAGCACGATGTGCTGGCCGGCAGCATCGAGCGCTACGCCGAGGACGCGGACCTGGACCATGGCGCCTCCCGTCTGGCGATCGGGCGTGACCCTGCCATCGTACGTCCGACCGGCGCCGAGCCGCCCCGCCTGACGACGGGGCGGCTTCGCGGGCGCTACGCCTGGGGATCGTCGACGAGGCGCACACGGCGGGGTGCTGGCTTCCGACAGATGGTTAGCCTGACGCGAAGCTTAGTCACAAGCTAACTAAATTGCGCTGGACGTGCGCTGGGAGCCGACGGAGTCGTTACGGTAGGCAGTGTGAGCACGGTCAGCGGAAACGAGGGCGACGAGCGCAGTGCGCTGCTCGACCGGATCGCGGCGATGCAGGACGCGCTCGACACGACCGCCCTGCCCTCCATGCTCGAGCCGCTCATGTCGATGGAGCTCACGATCCAGCAGCTCAAGGTGCTGGTGATCCTCGTGAGCTCCGACGAGGGCGGCACCGGGCAGGGGCTCTCCCGGGCCCTCGGGATCTCGCTCGCCAGCGTGTCGGGCATCATCGACCGCCTCGAGGGCCACGGCATGGTGGAGCGGGTCGAGGACGAGCGCGATCACCGGGTCCGTCGGGTGCTCGTCACCCCGCTCGGCCGCAAGACGGTGCACCGCCTCGTCTCGGCGCAGTCGCAGCTGAGCCGCGACCCGCTCGAGAAGCTGGAACTCGACGACCTGCGCGCGCTCGAGCAGGGCATGCGCGCGGTGCTGCGGGTGATGGGCGTGCCCCTCGAGCAGTAGCGGGTCCGGCGGCTACGGCAGTCCCTGCCTGCGGATCCCTACCCGGCGGCTGCCGCGAACCCGTTGGCGACCTTCGCGACCTTGTCGACGTAGTCGTTGTCGTGGTTGTACGAGAACACCGCCGCCCGCCACCCCTCGGGGCTGGTCATCGGACCGGACGCGCACAGGTACTGGGCCGCACTCTGAGCGGCGTCGTCGATCTGGTTCGGGTCCGCGATGCCGTCGCCGTTCGCATCGCTCCCCCACTTGGCCCACGTCGAGGGGATGAACTGCATCGGCCCGACCGCGCGGTCCCAGGTGGCGTCACCGTCGAAGACCCCGTCGTCGGTGTCCGTGATCCTGGCCACGCCGTCGCCGTCGAGTGCCCGGCCGATGATCGCCGGCTGGGCGTACCCGTTCTCATCGAGCACCGCGTCGGCATGGCTCCCATGACCCGACTCGATCGCGCCGATGGCAGCGATCGTGGTCCAGTCGAGGCCGCATTCCGGCTCCTCAGCAGCGATCGAGATGTGCGCGAACGCGTACGCGGAGAGCGCACGTACCGGAATGCCCGTGGTGCCGGCGACCCGGGACATCCACTCGGGATCGATCTGGGCCATCGGCGACACTCCGGAGCCCGACACCACCGCGGAATCCTGCGCCCCCGCCTCGCCCTCGACCCCCTCGGCGTCGGCCTCGTCGACCTGCTCGGTCGGCGAGACGACCGGAGGCAGCGCCACGTTCGCCGGCTTCGCAGGCGGCGCCCCGAATCCGCCGGGCTTCGCCGCGAGCCCCACCATGTTCACCGCGAGGACCGCCCCGGCCACCAGTGCGACGACTCCGGCCACGACGCCCGCATATCCCGCGATTCGGCGTGCGACCTGCCACCCCGTGGTGGGCACCTTCTCCCGCGCCGGGCGACGCTCGCCGAACTCGTCGGCGTTGGAATCGTCATCCCAGGACATCGGTGGGTGCTCCGTTCGGGCGTTGGTTCATGGGTTGCCCGCCGGGTCGAACGTCGCCATCCCCTTCGAGATGCGCGTCGCCGACCCGCCCCTACAGACTACCCACCGCGCCGCGAGCCGTATACAGAGCGGATGCCGGTCGGAGACCCTCGAGCACGAGCATCGCGGCGAGCAGCACGACGACGATCACCAGCGCCCACATCGCGGCGACGACCGCGAGCAGCGGGATCGCGGCGGCGAGCGCGACCGCCGCACCGATCCGCAGGACGGGCCAGGGCAGGCTCGCCATCCGGCCGAACGCCGCGGTTGCCGCTGCGTAGAGCGCGATTCCGGCTCCGAGGGCGGATGCCCCGAACCAGCCGAACGCCTCGGGATCCGCGATGTGCGCCATCGCCTCCTCCACCCCGAGCGCGGCGAGGATCACGCCGGCGACGATCGCGAAGTGGATGTACGTGTACGCGTCGCGGCGAACACGACCCGTCTGGCGCCCGTCCGTCGTTGCAGGGCGTGCTCGCCGGCCGGCGCGATGCGCGCGAAGTACGCACGCCAGAGCAGGATCGAGAGGGTCACCGAGAGGGCGACGCCGAGCACGATCGGCCCGTCGATCGGCTCCCGTGCGACGCCGACGCCGATCGCGACGATCGACTCGCCGAGCGCCAGGATCACGATGAGGCCGTATCGCTCCGCCCAGTGCACGGGCGAGTGCAGTCGCCAGCCGCCGCCGCCGCGCGAGCTCACGTAGGTGAAGATGACGTCCCAGACGAAGGCGGCGAGCCAGATCCACGTCTGCGCCGCGCCGCCGATCAACGCACCGACGATCAGGGCGGTCGCCGACGGCACCAATGCGACGACCTGCGTGCCGAGCACCTGGCGGCGGAGCGCACGGTCGTCGCCGGCGACGATGACGTAGAGGGTCGCGTGCACGATGCGCACGAACAGGTACGCCAGCGCGACGACCAGCGGCGCGTACCATCCGCCCGGGAGGTCGTCGTACGCCTCGGGGATCGCAAGGGCGACGATGAACACCGCGATCATGGCGATGCCCATCCCGGCCTGCACGACGCCACGGTCTGCGGGCGCCTGGTTGCCGAGCCAGCTGTAGGAGCACCACATCCACCACAGCAGGCCGAGCACCACGAGCGCCTGCAGCACGCCGAGCGCGCTGTGCGTGTCGGCCATGAGCCCGCTCACCTGCGTGAACGCGAACACGTACACCAGGTCGAAGAACAACTCGAAGGTGGTCACCCGGGCGGATTCGCCGCCGCGGGACGCACGCGGCATCCGCTCGGCGTCACCCTGCGGCATCCGCTCGATCCTGCTGCACTCGACCAGTGTGCACCAACTGGGATCACGGTCGGTGGGCGCTGGCAGACTCGAGTCATGACCACGAGGATCGGCACTCCCGGCGGCACACTCGAGCGGCCCGCCGTCTTCTTCTGGGGCCCGAGGAGTTCCGCGCCTGGCTCGAGGAGAACCACGCCACCGAGACCGAGCTGTGGATGGGCCTGTACAAACGGCACGTCCCCGACCGTGGGCTGACGTGGGAGCAGGCCGTGCCCGAGGCGTTGTGCTTCGGATGGATCGACTCGGTGTCCCAGCGCATCGACGACGATTCGCGCCGTCAGCGATGGACCCCCCGCAAGCCCTCGAGCATCTGGTCGAGCGTGAACATCGCGCTCGTCGAGAAACTCACCGCCGAGGGGCGCATGCACCCCGCCGGCATCGCCGCCTTCGAGCGGCGGCGCGAAGACCGGTCGGGCGTGTACTCCCACGAGAATCCCGACAGCGGGCTGCCGCCCGAGTCAGCTGCACGGTTGGCAGCGGATGCCGCGGCATCCGCATTCTGGGACGCCGCAACCGCCGACCTACCGCCGCCAGGTCACGCACTGGGTGCTCTCCGCCAAGCAGGAGTCCACCCGTGAACGACGGCTCACCCAGCTCATCGAAGCCAGCGCGGCGGGCCGGCTCGTGTCCTTCCAGCGCTACGGCGAGACGCCGAAGTGGGTGGAGCGAGCCGCGGCGGCCGCCCGCGCAGCCGCTGGTACGTGACGCCGGCTCGATCAGTCGAACTCGACGGCCGTCTGGCGCGGATAGGCCCCGTGGGCGAGCTTCACGAGGCGCGCGTGGGCGTACTCGCACACGAGCGCGTGACGGTAGACCATCTGCGGCAATCCACGTTGGAGTCCATCCAGAGGCTCATTCCGCCGATCTTCCATGCCGGAACGTTCGTCGTCGCAGACGATCGCGAGGATCTCGAGGAACGAGTCGTCGAACCGGATGGAGTGCACCGCACGGCGGTACTCCTCGACCGTGAGCGCCATCGAGAACGGGATGTTCATGAAGCACGGGCGGTCTGGATGTCGAGGCGGGCAGCCGGCGGCGCTGCCGCTCGGCGTCGAGGGGCGGGATGTCGAGCTGCGTGAAGTCGAGCCTGTCGGGTCGGGTCAGCGGCACGGTGTCGAGGGCGATGAGCACGTCGTGACGTTGACGTCATGCTCGACGACGGCGTGGTCGCCGGCCCGGTGAGGGCCTCGGGTCGCAGCGTCACGGGCTCCATGTCGACCGGCGTGTTCCGGATGATGAAGTTCACGAGGTTCGTCTCGACGACGAAGTGCCTGATGAGCAGGTCGACGGCGTCGGGCGAGACGAACCGTCGCAGGAACCACGCACAGCACGTCCATGGTTCGGAGCGGCATCCACCGGAACGGCAGCACGCGGTTCACGATCGTGATGAGCGCGACCAGGATGCGGGAGATCACGCGCACGACCGGGTAGAGCCAGCGCCGCGACAGACGGCGCTGGTCGTCGATGATCTGCCGCACCAGCGGGCGGTCAGCGGACGGCGGGTCGCGTACACCGCCTCCCATGCTCGGCTCGGACGGATGAACTCCGCCACGTCAGCGGTCCAGTTCTTCGAGCTGCAGCGCGTAGAGCGGCGACGACCTGGGCGCAGCGGACGATCTCGTCGGCGGTCGCGTCGTCGATGATGCCGGAGGTCAGGATCGCCTCGAGGTTGACGATGTGCTCGCTGTCGGCCTCCATGTCGTATTGCATGAAGTGGACCTGGTTGTCGGCGAGTCCGCGCTCCTCCTGGAACCGCTCGGCCCATCCGGCGGCGCGCTTCGCGCCGAGCCCTCGATGATGAACATCGCTCCGAGAGGCCCACCGGGTTCGGCTGGTCGGCGTCCTGGAACATGTACCCGGCGAGTGCTTCGGAGCCGAGGTTCTTCGGCCGCTGCGCAGTTCCTCGAGCGAGCCGACGATCGCGACGTAGTCGCGTTCGATCATGAGGTAGTCGCGTGCTCCCCCTCGGCGTGACGGTGCCGTCGACGCGCAGCTCGAAGCGGTCGATGTCGCCGTGGATGCCGCGCGCGAGTCCACGGCGATCCGTCGACGACCTGCTGGCGGCGGTCGCGAGCTCCGCCGGTATCGTCGAGGTCACCGTGCCGTCGGCGAGCCCGCGCGAGCTCCGGCCGTCGGCGAGGGCTCTAGAGCCGATCCACCGTCGGCGATCCGGTCGAGCGAGCGTCTCGGCGCACGCGGCGTCGCATGCTGCGCGCGGTCGTGGTGTCGGTCGTCCTGCCGGTGCTCCTTGCTGATCCGGTGGGGCGACCACGGTGAGGTGGGCGAAGGCGCACGTGAATCGTCCCGTCTCGGGCGCCGAGAGCAGCGCCGTCTCGCCGGGGGCGAACGGCAGTTCGCCACGCCTCCTCGACCGCGATGAAGATGCTCGCCGATGCCGGTGTGCCGCGGGTCTCGAGGTTCGCGATCAGCGGTCGGTGTCGAGGGTCGGGATGCGGCGGCGCAGAGCCATCAGCGGGAGGTCGCGCAAGACGTTGCTCTGTAGTGGCAGACGACGTGGTCGAGGGCCTGACGTCGACGCTCCCGATGTCGACGAGCTCGTCGAACTGCCGGAGCCGGCCTCGCGAGCTCGTCGAGCATCGCTGACATCCTGCCGCCGCTCGAATGCCCGCAGCCTGCGTGGCGATGCCGCGTCCTGACAGGTGCGCCCACGCTCGGCTCGATTCCGTCCATGCCGGCACGCATGCACTCTTCGTGCTCGTTGGCGAGGGAGACATGTCACACCCCGTCGACCCGCACGACGGCCGCTCGGTGCGGCTGGATCTCGACGACGACGGCATCGCGCCGTCGGACGGGATCCAGCAGAGGAACTGAGAGTCATGTCGGCACGGATGCCATCGATGTGACGCTCCGGAGGCTCGGCTCGCCAGCCGGAGCCGACGACGGCAACGCGCGGATGGTCGCCGAGCCGGATCTTGCTCACGGCCGCATCGTGCGCGGCCAGGCGGATGCCCAGGCCGATCGGACAGCAGCTCCATGGTCCGCCGCCGTGACGACCGTGCACCATCGACGCGACGCCCGGCACGAGCTCGCGCGCATCGTCGTCGAGCAGCCAGCATCCGCACGTCGTCCGGGGCGACCCCGCGATCGTCGCGCCGCGCGAACAGCCTTGACCGCGAGCACCTGGTCTCGGTCGGCTCGCCGTGCTCGTCGACGTCGTGCCGCTCCGGATGCCGGTGGCTCGACGCACCTCGGCTAATGTGCTCGGTGACGTTACGTCGCCGCCGACCGCGCGATGCCCATCGTTGTCGATTTCCGGGTCGCCCGGAAGGCGGCGATGCCGAGTGAGTTTCGACACCTCGTGCCCATGGTGATGACACTCGGGCACGCGGACCCCGCTGGTCCGACACGTATGCCCAGCGCGTCGATCCGTCGCTGGTCCGCGCGCCCAAGTACGTAGATGAAGCCGTCGTAGGTGCGACGGACGACGCTGAAATAAATCCAGTCGATGAGCGTGACGTAGTCCCACACCGGCAGGCCGGTCGCATCCTGGATCTGCTTGGCGTACGGGGGCATGTCCCTGCATTCGAGCGGCAGAGCGCCGATCTCGGGGTGGTCGGTCACCGGCGCACGGCGGTCCTGACGACCTCGTCCTGCTCCCGGTCGAGGTCCATCCAGCCCTGGTCTTCAAGGATCGCGCCGCGGTTCCCGGGACTGTTCTCCATGCCGGCCACACCGATCGGCGCGTCGTCGCGTATACCCACCGCCGTCAGCATCCGCTGGTCGAGACTGCTCTCCTTCGCGCAGTGGATACCCAGCTGCTGCTGGGGCTCGCGCACCGAGCAGCTCGGCCTGGCTCGACGGGATACCGGGCCGGCGCCTCGCCGACCTGGCGCGGGCCGGAAGTTGCTCGCACGCGATCCCGCAGCCTCGTGGCGAGCTCACGGACGTGTATGGGTGGTCGGGTCGCCGCCGATGGCGGGCTCGGCGCCCTCGCCGACCTTGCACCGGCGCGGGTCGTCGTGCGTCGACGCGTACGCGACGTTGCCCGGGATGACGGGGTACCCGTGTTCAGCAGCGGTCCCGACGGCGCCCCCCGGGGAACTCTGCGCACTTGGCGGGAGGACCTCGTGCCCAGCTGCTCCCCACCTCACGTCGACCGTGGCACACGAGCCTGATCCGCCGTCCGCGGGTCCGTCAGTCACGCGCTCGCACCGGCGAGCCGCATGGTCGCCCCCGCCCTGGCCGCGAACGCCGTGGCGCTGGCGGTGATCGTGTGCCGCATGACCTCGACCGCCGTGGTCGGCGCGACGTCCGCCGGGCGGGCGACACTGATCGTGCGGGAGAGCGTCGGCCCGCCGAGTCGGACCGATCGCAGTCCGGGGCGATCGATGAGCACCATCGCCGGGACGATCGCGACGCCGAGCCCGCGCTCGACGAACCGCAGCACCGCATCCATCTCCGCCCCCTCGAGCACCACCTCGGGCGTGAGATCCGCCGCGCGGAAGGCGGCATCCGTCGCGCTGCGCAGGTCGTAGCTCGAGCTGAAGACGATCTGCGGCAGACCCGCGACCTCCTCGAGCCCGATGGTGTCGCGGGTGGTGACCGGCGGTGCGCCGGCCGACGAGATCACCACGAGCTCCTCGACGAGCAATGGGGTCACGGTGAATCGCTCGGCGGTCGTGGCATCCGACGTGGTGATCAGGGCGAGGTCGAGCTCGCCGCCGGCGAGTTCGTCGAGCAGTCGGCGCGACCCCTGTTCCGAGAGGTGCAGTTCGATGGCCGGATGCTCCGCGTGGAACATGCTGAGCACCTCGGCGACAAGACTGATGCACAGGGTGGGGGTGGCGCCGAGCCGCACCCGGCCGCGCTCGAGGCCGGCGAGTTCGGCGAGTTCGCGCCTGACCGATTCGGCGTCGGCGAGCATGCGGCGCGCGAGCGGCAGCAGCGACTCGCCCGCGACCGTCAGCGTGCTGCCGCCGCGGGCGCGGTGGAACAGCTCGGCGCCGAGATCCTGCTCGAGCGCGGCGATCTGGCGGCTCAGCGAGGGCTGGGCGAGGTACAGCTCCTCGGCGGCACGAGTGAAGTTGCCGAACCGAGCCACCTCCACGAAGCTGCGCAGTTGCTCGAGGTTCATATCGATAGCCTACGCGCTATCGTCATCACGATATATATGCATTGGAGTAATCGGACGCCTTGCCTAGCGTTGACGCCATGAGCACCTCGACACCCAGGCAGCACCACTTCAGAGCGCCAGATCTCCACGACCGTCCTCGTGATCGGCACCGGCGGATCGGGCCTGCGCGCCGCCATCGAGCTCGCCGAGGCGGGAGTCGACGTGCTCGCCCTGGGCAAGCGCCCCAAGTCCGACGCCCACACCTCGCTCGCGGCCGGCGGCATCAACGCGGCGCTCGCCACGATGGATGCCGACGACAGCTGGCAGCAGCACGCCGCCGACACGCTGAAGGAGAGCTACCTGCTCGCCAACCCGCACACGGTCGAGATCGTCACCTCGGGCGCGGCCCGCGGCATCGAAGACCTCGAGCGCTACGGCATGCCGTTCGCCCGCGAAGAGGACGGCCGCATCTCGCAGCGCTTCTTCGGCGCCCACACCTACCGTCGCACGGCGTTCGCGGGCGACTACACCGGGCTCGAGATCCAGCGCACGCTGATCAACCGGGCCGCACAGCTGAACGTGCCGATCCTCGACACGGTCTACGTCACGCGCATCCTCGTCAACGACGACGGTGCGGTCTTCGGGGCCTACGGATTCGACCTCGAAGACGGCACCCGCTACCTCATCCACGCCGACGCGGTCATCCTCGCCGCCGGCGGCCACAACCGCATCTGGCGGCGCACCTCGTCGCGGCGCGACGAGAACACGGGCGACTCGTTCCGGCTCGCCGTCGAGGCCGGCGGACGGCTGCGCGACCCCGAGCTCGTGCAGTTCCACCCGTCGGGCATCATCGAGCCCGAGAACGCGGCCGGCACCCTGATCAGCGAGGCCGCCCGAGGTGAGGGCGGCATCCTCACCAACGGCCTGGGCGAGCGCTTCATGGCCAAGTACGACCCCGAGCGACTCGAGCTCTCGACGCGCGACCGCGTGGCCCTGGCCTGCTACACCGAGATCAAGGAGGGCCGCGGCACCCCGAACGGCGGTGTCTGGCTGGATGTCTCGCACCTTCCCCGCGAGACGATCATGACCCGGCTCCCCCGCGTCTACCAGACCATGCTCGAGCTGCAGATGCTCGACATCACGAAGGAGCCGATCGAGATCGCGCCGACCGCGCACTATTCGATGGGCGGCGTGTGGGTGCGACCCGACGACCACGGCACGGATGTCCCGGGGCTCTACGCCATCGGCGAGGCATCCTCTGGGCTGCACGGCGCCAACCGCCTGGGCGGCAACTCGCTCATCGAGCTGCTCGTCTTCGGACGCATCGTGGGACAGGCCGCGGTCGAGTACTCGGCGTCACTCTCAGCGCAGCAGCGCTCGGCGTCCGCAGTGCAGACCGCGCGCGACGAGATCGCATCGCTTCTGCCTCGGATGGTTCGGAGAACGTGCGCGCCCTGCAGCGCGCCATCCGCGACACCATGACCGAGCACGCCGGAGTGGTGCGCGACGAAGCACGGCCTCCTCGCCGGGCTCGCCGAGCTCGACGCGATCGAGGCCCGCATCGGCGACATCGGCGTGCACCCCGACATCGCCGGCTACCAGGACCTCGCGCACGCCTTCGACCTCAAGTCGGCCGCGCTGGCCGCTCGCGCCACCCTCGAGGCCGCGCTCGAACGACGCGAGACCCGCGGATGCCACAACCGCAGCGACTACCCCGAGACTCGACGAGTCGCTGCAGGTGAACCTGGTCTGGTCGCCCTCCACCGGCGTGACGCGCGAGGAGATCCCGCCGATCCCCGAGGAGATCGCGGCGCTCATGCGCGAAGTGTCGGTGGCGGGCAAGCTCGTCGAGTAGCCCGGTCGCAGTGCTTCCCGACGCGCTCCTGTGACCTTCCGAACGCGCCCGCGCCGGCCGAACAGCTCCCCATAGGATGTCCCGGTGCCCCTTTTCGACCACCTCGGAATCACCGTCGACGACCTGCCTCGCTCGATCGCACAGTTCGATCCGGTGATGCAGGCGCTCGGCTGCACGCGGCTCGATGCCGACAACGGCGTGTCCTGGTACAAGGGCGAGGAGGAGCTGATCCTCCGCCCCGCCCGTGAGGCGGGCACCGGCCCGCACCGGCACGGAAGGGTCGGTTGGCAGCACCTCGCCTTCGCCGTCGATTCACGCGCGGAGGTCGATCGCCTGCATGCGATCGCGCTCGACGCGGGTTGGACGGCAGTGCGCGAGCCCAAGCTGTACCCGCGATTCAACGATCGCTACTACGCGTCCTTCGTCGAGGACGACAACGGCATCCGCATCGAGTTCATGTACAACCCGCCCCGAGAATCGGCCGCCCCTACAGTGAAGCCATGATCCAACACACCGTCGCCTTCCGACTGCGCCACCCTCCGGCTCCACCGAGGAGCGCTCCTTCCTCGATGCCGCCACCGCACTGGCCGACATCCCCGGCGTCGAACGCTTCGAGCAATTCGACCAGGTGAGCCCGAAGAACTCCTTCTCGTTCGGCTTCTCGATGGAGTTCGCCGACCAGTCCGCCTACGACGCCTACAACACGCACCCCATCCACATCGCCTTCGTCCGCGACCGCTGGGAGCCCGACGCGAACTTCCTGGCTCGTCTCGTACTCGAGTAGATTGCGAGCCACTACGTGCCAGTCCCGATCAGCTTGGAACGGGTCGGCGGATGCCGGACACCACCTGCCACATGTCGATCTCGCTCGATGGTTTCGTCGCCGGGCCGGACCAGAGTCGCGAGCACCCGCTCGGGAAGCGCGGAATCCGAGCTGCACGCGCTGGCACATCCCCGACGAGCGCGCCAACGAGGCCGACGCGATCGCGACCGGCTGGCTGATGCGCCCGCGCGGCGCCTATGCGATGGGCCGCAACATGTTCGGGCCGATCCGCGGCGAGTGGGATGACGAACTGGCGCGGGTGGTGGGGGCCCGAGCCGCCGTATCACGCGCCGGTGTTCGTGCTCACCCATCAGGCCGCGCGAGCCGATCGAGCTGGAGGGCGGCACGAACTCCCACTTCGTCACCGTCGGCTTCGACGTCGCCTACGCACGTGCGCGTGAGACGGCCGTCGAAGACGGGGTCGACCTCCCGGTCGGCGCCTCGACCGGCGCCAGCCGCTCATCGCCGGGGTCGTCGACGAGCTCACGCTCGACATCTCCCCGGTCCTGCTCGGGTCCGGGCGACCCGATCTTCGACGGCGTCGACTCCTTCGCATTGCGAGCCCGTCGAGGTGCTGCATGCGCCGCTGGCCACGCATATCCGCTATCGCCGCGCGACCTGACAGCTGGATCGATCACCTTCGAGCTTCTGACCTAGCGCGAGGGTGACCGAGAAGAGTGGTGCCACCACGAGCAATGAGTCAGCCCGGTCCAGCAGCCCTCCGAATCCCGGAAGCCATGTCCCGGCATCCTTCACTCCGGCGTGCCGTTTCACCATCGAGGCGATGACATCACCGAGCGGGGCACCGACCGCCGCTGCCACGAGCAACACCCAGCTGAACTGCCCGGTGACCGCCAAGACGGCCGCGGCGGCGACCGCGCCGCCCAGCAGCCCGGCGACCGTCTTGTTCGGCGACACCGCGAAGGGGCGGACGCGCCCCACGGGGAGCCGTCCGAGGCTCTTTCCGGCTGCCCAGCTGGCCACGTCAGTGACCGCGACGGTCAGGATCAACAAGGTCAGGTCCTGTGGATGATCACCAGCTGCGCGGGCGCCCAAACCAGCCACAGCATCCCGAACACTGCAGCTGTGGCGCGTGGGAGGGCGGACTCCGGATCCCGGCTGAGCACAGGAAGTACAGCGGCGGCCAGCAACGCGAACGGGAGCCACGCGTTGATCGCGGCCGGATTCGCCGCTGCCAACACTGGTGCGCCGACTCCAGCGGTGATCAGCACCCAGAGATCGGCGGTGCGGAGGCCGGCCAGTTTCACGTACTCGAAGATGCAGACGACGCTGACCGCAACTGCGACGACGACAG
Organism: uncultured Actinomycetota bacterium; assembly: GCA_963802485.1. Taxonomy (GTDB): domain Bacteria; phylum Actinomycetota; class Actinomycetes; order Actinomycetales; family Microbacteriaceae; genus Agromyces. The sequence goes on along the minus strand of CAWDJA010000006.1, from coordinate 137,548 downwards.
CACCGGCGACGCCGATCGCCTCCGCTGCGCCGACGATCAACCCGATGACCGCCCAGGTCAGCCACCTGCTTCGGATGGTCGAGTTGCCGAAGAGCAGCACGGGCAGTGCGGTGGCCACGAGCACGATGAGTCCGACGGTCGCAGGGGCGCTCAACCCGAGCCACGTCATACGTCAACCAGCCGGAAGTGGCGATGAGCTGCTCGAGCTCGGGTCGCAGCAGTCAACGTTGAACCGGCGATGATCACAGCCGAGCCGACGCCGATCACCGCATCCACGGGGAACCAGATGAACGCGACCGACATGAGGAACACGGTGAGGGTGCGTTCCGTCTTCCCGAACGGCCCGCCGTTGATCCGCGGCGCGCCGGCCGCGGCTGCAGCCAGCGAGATGAAGGTCGGCCAGGACGCCGCGGTCATCGCGACCAAGGCCGCCACCAGTGCGGGTACCGAGCCGGTCTGCCAGGCGAGGATGCTGAGGGCAGCCAATGGCAGAAGGTCCGAGACGCGGTCGCCGATCTCGTTGAGGACGAACCCGAATGGGCGGCTGACACCTCTGGCTCGAGCCACAGCGCCGTCCAGGTTCGCACCGGCGAGCCGTCCGACAAGGCCGATGAGGACCAGTGGCCACCATCCGACCAGCAGGCCGGCGGCGGCCACAACGGCGAACGCCACACCGACAGCAGTGAATGCATCGGGTGACCATCCGCGGTTGACCGCAACGGTCACGAATCCCTCGAGTTGCCGGGTGAACCACGGCTTCGCCGCGTACAGGCCGCGCATCACGACCACCACCAGATGACGAGGCCGAGCCCGAGCGGGAACACCGTCAGGCAGGCGGCTTGGACGGTGCCGAGGCACGGTTTCAGGTACCGGGACAGAAGACCACCGCCGACCCATCCGATGCCGCCGACGATTCCGATGCGCGCGAGCCTCGGGAGCATCGAGGAGAAGACTTCGCGGAAGTCCATTCCGAGTTGACCCGCACTGTGGGCGTACACCTTCACGGGGATGCCGTTGAACATCTGGTTCGCGAAGGCGCTCGACGGGTCGGTGGAGAGCTCGTCGAGTGCGGTCTCGTGCATCCGCGCAGTGGTCAACGGAGTGGGTGTGTCGATACCGTGGGACACCAGCCACCACGTGGTGAGGATCCCGGCAGCGGACGCGATCGCGGTTGCCGTGATCAGGATCGGGCCGCGCCATGATCGTCCGACGGTGCAGACGAGCAGCAGGAGCGGCATCTCCGCGACAAGCGGCCAGATGATGCCTTCCGCGTACGCCCACCCGGTGACCAGCGCCAACCCGGCTGTGGCGAACGCCATGCGGCGCACGCGAGTCCACGCCCGGCCCGGGCGCTGGGAGGCAGGCTCTTCGATGAGCTTGTCGATGGCTTCGAACGCTGCTGCGGCGGCCTCCTCCGCATGCCCGGTTTCAACGGTGAATGGTTCACCCCAGCGCACCTCCACCGGCCCGCGACGGATGAGCTTCCGTTCCGCCGGGAGCAGATCGCCGGCGCCGACCAAGCCGACAGGCAGGATCTTCGCCCCCGATGCCGCGGCGAGTTCGAACGCGCCGCGCTTGAAGCCGGAGAGCTTCGGTGTGCGGCGGCGGCTGCCCTCCGGGAACACGACGACGACGACTCCCGCTGCGACGGTCGGAGCGGCGGCGAGCAGATCCTTCATGCCGTTCCGGTCACGCCGGATGGGCCAGATGCCGACCAGCCATTTCGCGAGGAGCTTGTTCCGCCGCTTGCCGAACCAATAGTCGGCCGCGGCAACGAACTTGACCGGTCGGGACCGACCAAGCGTTGCGAGCAGCACGGCCGTGTCGGCATGGGAGGAATGGTTGGCGATGACGATGAGCGGCCCGTCCGGCACTCGTGGCTTGCGAGCGAGCGGGACCGGTTCACCAGCGTCGGCTGGGATGGTCGTCACCCCATCGGTGACGATCGAAAGGAAGAGGCCCCAGAGTTTCGATCGCCAGTACGATGTGAGACCCGACCGACGAACTTGACGTGCGGTCGGCGGTGCGGGGAGGTGGAGCGAAGCGGTGTCCAGCACGTGGTGACCTTCCGTCATGCTTGGCGAGCACGTATCAGTCGTCGCGCGGGGAACACGACCGCGTAGCCGTTCGTCAAGGGTCGATCGTCGACGTCCACGGCGACGACGCCGACGCCGACAGGCGAGTGACGTTCAGGCCGGCAGGCCACCGATCCGCGGCCGCGTCGACGCGTCGTGGCGGGAGGAGTGGCGCTCACGGGCCCGACCGATGCCGATGATGGCGATGCCGAGCAGCACGAACGCGAACAGGATGCCGCCGATGTACGTGAGCGCCGACCCGTACCCGGCAGTGTGCGGGTCGAGGAACCCGTAGGGGTACCACCAGGGCGTGCTGCCGTCAGGGTTGACCACGCGTTCCCCGCGGATCATCGTGTAGGTCGTCCACACGAGCGGGTAACTGACGATGACGGCAAGCGACGACCACGGGAGCCCACGGCGTCTGCCGGCGAACAGCAGATCGATCACGAAGTAGATCGGCAGGACGACGTGCAGCGTTTCGGTGGCCCACGAGTCCATGAACGAGACCCAGCCGGGGTCGGTGGCGGCGATCGGGGCCGGATCGCCGCGCAGCAGCACGTTGAACACGATGCCGAGCAGGATCACCGGCCCGGTGACCGCGGCGATCGCCATGGCGATGCCGACCGGCTCAGGCGAAGGGCCGGGGTGCCGCAGCATCCATCGCGCCGCGATCGTCAGCGCAACGACACTGAGGATCGACGACACGATCGTGAACAGGCTGAAGTAGTTCGCCAGCACGTCGCCGCGAACTTGACCCTCGCGCGTCGCGCGATCGATGTTGACGAGAAGTCCGGCGACGACACCCGAACTCGCGACGATTGCGGCAGTGACCCTGAACCATACCCAGCGCATGAGACCCCCCAGTTTCGATGCGAATGAATTCGGGTTGAGGATGTTTGTAGCGCTCGCGCCACTCTGCTGCCCAAACTCTGGCACGACTACTGAGAAAACCTCGATGCGAGGCGCTGATCATTGTGGAGTAGCTCCAAACCACACGAGCCCGCCCCGAGAATCGGCCGTCACAGATTGAACCTCAGGTCGCGACCGCCGACCGCGCGTTGCCGTGGGGCCGGAGGGCCTGAGCCCTCAGCGGCGCGGCGTCCACCCGGATGGCAGCGGACCGTCGATCGCGGCCCGCTCCACGGTCCGCCTCCGCGGACCATCCCTGCGCGGCATCCGTCGCATCGAAGCCACCGCGCGCGACGCGGAACCCGACGTCCTCGTGGTGCATGCGCGGCGCACCGCCCCGCCGGGTCGACGCCCTGACGCTCCAGGCGTCATCCGCGAACCCGCCGCCGCGGAACACGCGGTAGGCGTCGTAGCGGGCGGGATCGAGCAGGTCCCAGCACCACTCCCACACGTTCCCGAGGGTGTCGAACAGTCCGTTGAGGTTCGGCAGCTTGGCACCCACCTCCTGCGGGGTCGTCACCCCGTCAGCGCTCGTCCACGCGACCTCGGCGAGCAGGCCGTAGTGCGGACCGCTCGACCCGGCCCGGCACGCGAACTCCCACTCCGCCTCGGTCGGCAGTCGGTACCCGTCGGCGTCGACGTGCCACGTGACGTCCTCGCCGTCGAAGGTGTAGACGGGGTCGAGCCCCTCCCACTCGGATGCCGCGTTGCAGAACCGGATCGCACGCAGCCAACTCACGCCGGTCGCCGGCCGGCGTGGATGCGACGCCGTCTCCCCGATCATCTCGGCGAGCTGCTCCTGCGTCACCGGGTACACCCCGATCTCGAACGGCTCGAGGTCGACGCTCCACCGCACCTTGCGGCGCGCGTCGTGCAGCGTGACGGTGCCGGCCGCGATCCGAGCAAGTTCGATGTCCGTCACCGGTGCCGTCTCCTCTCATCCACACTCAGAGCAACCCGGCGGCACGGCGCAGGTTCTCGTCTTCGGATTCCGACCACCGATCGATGATCCGTCGTGCGCGCGTCGCCTCCGGCTCCGCCAACCGTTCGAGCAGGGGACGGACGACGTCGATGGCGAGTGGGTCGACGAGCTCAGGGACACGCGCGTCACGAAGGAACTGTTCGACCCGAGTGAGGTCGCTCCCTCGCAACACTGCCAGATAGCGCTGCAGGAGGACGATCGCCGCGAGCCGGCGCTCGTACACCGGCTCCGACCACAACTCCGCGGCGAGCGCCGTGACCTCGTCGTGCGACATCCCGGGATACCGTCGATCCGCGTCCCGCACCGTGCCGCGCACCGCGCCGACCGAGGCGCCGTAGAACCTCAGGCCTGCGCCGATCCGGTCGGCGTCCGCATCCGCCCGCACGTCGGTGCCCTCGGCCCGGAGCGTGCGGTCGATGAACTCGGCCGGCGTCGTCATGCCATACCGGCTGCGGGAATCAACCGAAGAGACCTAGAAGTCCCAGTCCTCGTCCTCGGTGACCACGGCCTTGCCGATGACGTACGACGAGCCCGACCCCGAGAAGAAGTCGTGGTTCTCGTCGGCGTTCGGCGAGAGCGCCGAGAGGATCGCCGGGTTCACGTCGGTGACGGTCTTCGGGAACATCGGCTCGTAGCCGAGGTTCATGAGGGCCTTGTTCGCGTTGTAGTGCAGGAACTTCTTGACGTCCTCGGTCAGGCCGACGCCGTCGTAGAGGTCTTGCGTGTACTGCACCTCGTTGTCGTAGAGCTCGTAGAGCAGCGAGAACGTGTAGTCCTTGAGGTCGTCGCGCTCCTCCTGGCTGACGAGCTCGAGCCCCTTCTGGAACTTGTAGCCGATGTAGTACCCGTGCACGGCCTCGTCGCGGATGATGAGGCGGATCAGGTCGGCCGTGTTGGTGAGCTTCGCCCGCGACGACCAGTACATGGGCAGGTAGAAGCCCGAGTAGAAGAGGAACGACTCGAGCAGCGTCGAGGCGACCTTGCGCTTCAGCGGCGAGTCGCCCTGGTAGTACTCCATGACGATCGCGGCCTTCTTCTGAAGGTTCTCGTTCTCGACCGACCAGCGGAACGCGTCGTCGATGTCCTTCGTCGAGCACAGCGTCGAGAAGATCGACGAGTAGCTCTTCGCGTGCACCGACTCCATGAACGCGATGTTCGTGTACACCGCCTCCTCGTGGGGCGTGAGCGAGTCGGGGATCAGCGAGACCGCGCCGACCGTGCCCTGGATCGTGTCGAGCAGGGTGAGCCCGGTGAACACGCGCATCGTGAGCGTCTGCTCGTCGGGCGTCAGCGTGTTCCACGACTGGATGTCGTTCGACAGCGGCACCTTCTCGGGCAGCCAGAAGTTGTTCACCAGGCGGTTCCAGACCTCGAGGTCTTTGTCGTCCTGGATCTTGTTCCAGTTGATCGCGTTGACGTGGCTGACGAGCTTCAGCTTGCCGCCCGTGTGCGCCGGGTCGTTCTTGGCCGAGTTGACCGGATCGGTGAGAGTCATGTCAGTTCCTTCTGAACGGATGTCGCGAGCGGATGTCTCGTGGTGGCGTCTCAGACGTGAGCGATGCTCACAATGTGCACGAAACGCACATATCCAGCTCGGTCCCCTCGAGGGCCATCTGGCGCAGGCGGATGTAGTAGATGGTCTTGATGCCCTTCTTCCACGCGTAGATCTGCGCCCTGTTGATGTCGCGCGTCGTCGCCGTGTCCTTGAAGAACAGCGTGAGCGAGAGGCCCTGGTCGACGTGCTGCGTCGCCGCGGCGTACGTGTCGATGACCTTCTCGTAGCCGATCTCGTAGGCGTCCTGGTAGTACTCGAGGTTGTCGTTCGTCATGAACGCCGCCGGGTAGTACACGCGCCCGAGCTTGCCCTCCTTGCGGATCTCGATCTTCGACGCGATCGGGTGGATCGACGCCGTCGAGTTGTTGATGTACGAGATCGACCCGGTGGGCGGCACGGCCTGCAGGTTCTGGTTGTAGATGCCGTGCTCCTGCACGGACGCCTTCAGCTCCTGCCAGTCCTGCTGGGTGGGGATGTGCACGCCGGCGTCGGCGAAGAGCTGCGTGACCTTCGCGGTCTCGGGCACCCACGCGGCATCCGTGTACTTGTCGAAGAACTCACCCGACGCGTACTTGGAGTCCCAGAAGCCGTCGAAGACCTCGCCGCGCTCGATCGCGATCGTGTTGGATGCGCGCAGCGCGTGGAACAGCACCGTGTAGAAGTAGATGTTCGTGAAGTCGACGCCCTCTTCGCTGCCGTAGAAGACCCGCTCGCGGGCGAGGTAGCCGTGCAGGTTCATCTGGCCGAGGCCGATGGCGTGCGACTTGTCGTTGCCGTCTTCGATCGAGCGCACCGAGGCGATGTGGCTCTGGTTCGACACCGAGGTGAGGCCGCGGATGGCGGTCTCGACGGTCTTGCCGAAGTCGGGCGAGTCCATCGTCAGCGCGATGTTCAGCGAACCGAGGTTGCAGCTGATGTCCTTGCCGATCTGGTTGTAGCTGAGGTCCTCGTTGTAGGTGGTCGGCGTGTTGACCTGCAGGATCTCGGAGCACAGGTTCGACATGTTGATGCGGCCCTTGATGGGGTTCGCCTTGTTCACCGTGTCCTCGAACACGATGTAGGGGTATCCGCTCTCGAACTGGATCTCGGCGAGGGTCTGGAAGAACTCGCGCGCGTTGATCTTCGTCTTCTTGATGCGCGGGTCGTCGACCATGGCGCGGTAGTTCTCGGTGATCGGCACGTCGCCGAACGGCTTGCCGTAGACCTTCTCGACGTCGTACGGCGAGAAGAGGTACATGTCCTCGTTGTTCTTGGCGAGCTCGAACGTGATGTCGGGCACCACGACGCCGAGGCTCAGCGTCTTGATGCGGATCTTCTCGTCGGCGTTCTCGCGCTTCGTGTCGAGGAACCGCATGATGTCGGGGTGGTGCGCGCTGACAGGTACACCGCGCCGGCGCCCTGGCGTGCGCCGAGCTGGTTGGCGTAGCTGAACGAGTCCTCGAGCAGCTTCATCACGGGGATGATGCCCGACGACTGGTTCTCGATCTGCTTGATGGGCGCGCCCGACTCGCGGATGTTGCTGAGCAGCAGCGCCACGCCGCCACCGCGCTTCGACAGCTGCAGCGCCGAGTTGATGCCGCGCGCGATCGACTCCATGTTGTCTTCGATGCGGAGCAGGAAGCAGGAGACGAGCTCGCCGCGCTGCGCCTTGCCCGTGTTGAGGAACGTGGGCGTCGCCGGCTGGAAGCGGCCGCCGATGATCTCCTCGACGAGGTCGGTGGCGAGCTGCTCGTCGCCCTGGGCGAGCCCGAGCGCGGTCATCACGACGCGGTCCTCGAAGCGCTCGAGGTACCGCTTGCCGTCGAACGTCTTCAGCGTGTAGCTCGTGTAGTACTTGAACGCGCCGAGGAACGTCTCGAAGCGGAACTTCTTCGAGTAGGCGAGGTCGTTGAGCTTCTGGATGAAGGCGAAGTCGTACTGGGCGAGCACCTCGGGCTCGTAGTACTGCTTCTCGACGAGGTAGTCGAGGCGCTCCTTGAGCGAGTGGAAGAAGACGGTGTTCTGGTTGACGTGCTGGAGGAAGTACTCGCGTGCCGCCTCGCGGTCCTTGTCGAACTGGATCGTGCCGTCTTCGCCGTAGAGGTTGAGCATCGCGTTGAGCGAGTGGTAGTCCATCCCGCTGCCCGCGCGGGGCGCGTCCATGAGGGCTACGCCGTCAGTTGCCGCTGAGTTGACCAAAATGCGTCCAATCCTTCGTCGACGGCGCGAACGTCGTCAGGGGTTCCGAATACTTCGAAGCGATAGAGGTGAGGCACCCCGGTCTTCGCGGCGATGATGTCGCCGGCGAGGCCGTAGGCGCTCCCGAAGTTGGTGTTGCCGGCGGCGATGACGCCGCGCAGGAGGGCACGGTTCCGCGGGTCGTTCAGGAACTTGATGACCTGCTTGGGAACTGCGCCGTGGCCGTCGCCGCCGCCATAGGTGGGCACGACCAGCACGTAGGGTTCCTCAGCGTGCAGCGCCTCGTCGCGCGCATGCAGCGGAATCCGCGCTGCCGGGCGGCCCAGTTTCTCGATGAAGCGCTTGGTGTTGCCCGAGACGCTCGAGAAGTAGACCAGGTTCGTCATGGTGCATCCTTCGCCGCATTCCCGTTCTTTCGGCTCTGCGATCCCGTGCCGCTGCCGTGTTCGGGCGCCGGCTCAGGCGAGACGAGAGGCGAGTTCGGCGATCTTGTCGGGACGGAAGCCCGACCAGTGGTCTTCGTCGGTGATGACGACCGGGGCCTGCAGGTACCCGAGCTCCTTGACCTGGGCGAGGGCGCTCTCGTCCTCCGAGAGGTCGAGCACTTCGTACTCGATGCCCTTGCTGTCGAGCGCACGATAGGTGGCGTTGCACTGGACGCAGGAAGGCTTGGTGTAGACCGTGACCGTCATGGTTTCCCCTCGTTCTCTTCGTGTTCTCGAGCCCCGGAGGAGCCCGCCCCCGTACTGCCGTTTTCGCTTCTTCAATACTACATCTAGTGTCTGCGGAACTGAACCGCCACAACATGCTGTAGTTACATCCCTGTAGTTTTCCACCGGGTTATCCACTGTTCATCCCCAACCGGATGCCCCGGTGACCCGCGGATTCCCGCGGAGCCCCGCCGGGTTATCCACAGCCTGCGGGTTTCGAGATTTCTCGCCTGTGGACGGATCGCCCGGCGTGTCGTGAATCCCGACACCTTGGGGCCATCGGATGCCGCTACCCCTACATATGGTGTTGTGACCTCAACACTGCCACTACCCACCGACATTGCCCGGGGCGGCGTGCGCGTGTCGTGGGGCGCGGTCGCGGCATCCGGCTCGGGTGACGCCGGGAGCCGGCGCGGCATGCCGTGAGCCGGGTGGAGGACGTCGGCCGGGCGGCGTAGCCTGTCGCCCGGACCGCGAGGACGCCCCGACCGCGAGGGAGCAGCATGACCGAGTTCGTGACATCCGCCGACGGCACGCGCATCGCGTACGACGTCGAGGGATCCGGGCCGCCCGTGATCCTCATCGGCGGGGCGATGCAGTTCCGCGCGTTCGACCCGATCACGAGCGAGATGGCGCAGCACCTCGCGGCCCACGGATTCACCGTCGTGAACTACGACCGCCGCGGGCGCGGCGAGAGCCCGGCGGATGCCCCGATCACCCTCGCCCAGACGATCGACGACCTGCGCGCGCTCACCGACGAGCTCACCGAGGGGGCGGATGACGCGGTGGCGCTGTTCGGGAACTCGTCCGGTGCGTCGATCGCCCTCGCCGCCGCCGCCGCGGGCCTGCCGGTGTCGAGGCTCGTGTTCTTCGAGGCGCCCCTCGACGCGGAGGGTGGCGAAGAGGGCGCCGTGTTCCTCGAGGAGCTGCGCGAACGCATCGCGGCCGGCGACCGCGTCGGCACGCTCGAGGTGTACATGGCCGACATGCCGCCCGAGTGGCTCGAGGGGGCGAAGCAGAGTCCGGGGTGGCCGACGATGCTCGAGATCGCGCCGAGCCTCGAGCCCGACGCGGAGTCCCTCGCCTGGACGCAGTCGGCGCCGCGCGCCGAGCTCTGGCGCGGCATCACGGCACCGACCCTCGCGCTCGTCGGCGAGCAGACGATGCCGATCATGACCTCGGCCGCGGCATCCGTCGTCGCCTCGATGCCGAACGCGCGCAGCCGCACGATCCCGGCGGCGGACCACCGGTGGGAGCCGCGCACGCTGGCGCTCACGATCGCGGAGTTCCTCGTCGACTGAGGCCGGCGAGTGCGACGCTCAGGACGTGACGGCGACCCGATCCCGGGTCGGCGCCGCCGTGCTCGTGCGCACGACGAGCTCGGGCACGGTCGGCGGCGGCATCAGCCGGTCGTCGTCGCCGAGCACGGCGAGCACCCCGGCCATGGCGTCGCGGCCGAGCGCGTCGAAGTCCTGGCGCACGGTCGTGAGCGGCGGGGCGAAGAACGCCGCCTCGGGGATGTCGTCGAACCCGACCACGCTGACGTCGCCGGGCACCGAGAGGCCCGCCTCGGCGAGCGCGTGCATGACCCCGAGCGACATCTGGTCGTTCGACACGAAGATCGCGGTCATCTCGCGGTCGGCGGCGAGCGCGCGTCCGGCCTCGTACCCGCTGCCGGGCGACCAGTCGCCGACGAGCGGCTCCCGGGCGGGCAGCCCGTGCTCGCCGAGGGCGGCCGACCAGCCGCGCACGCGCTCCGCGGCATCCATCGCGTTCGCCGGCCCGCTGACGTGCCGGATCTCGCGGTGCCCGAGGGCGATGAGGTGCTCGACGGCCAGCCGGGCGCCCGCGTACTGGTCGAGCCAGACGCGGTGCATGCCGCCGCGATCCTCAGAGGCCACGGCGATGATCGGCACGCCGAGCTCCACGCCGTCGAGCGCGTCGAGCGCGGCGCGCTGGGCGGCGATCAGCACGATGGCCTCGACGTTCTGGCGCACGAGCAGTTCGGCGGCCGAGCGCATGCTCGGGGCATCCGTCTCGAGCATGCTCGCGGTGATCACCGAGTAGCGCGCGTCGCGAGCGGCCTCGTTGAAGTGCAGCGCCGTGCTCGAGGGCCCGTAGTCGGGCGCGCCCGTGACGATGAGGCCGAGGGTGCGCGTGCGCCGGGTCACCAGCGCGCGGGCCGCCGGCGACGGCACGTATCGCAGCTGCTTGATCGCCTGCTCCACCCGGGCCCGCGTCGCCGGGCGCACGTTGGGCAGGTCGTTGAGCACTCGTGACACCGTCTGGTGCGACACGCCGGCGAGTCGCGCGACGTCGAAGATCGTCGCGACGCGCGCCTTGTCGTCCCGGTCGCTCACTCGCGCTGCGCTCCTGCCTCGCGCCCTCGGGCGCACTCGTTACGTCGATTATCCTGCCCGGGCACTGCCCGGACGCGCTCCGCCCCGCGGATGCGGCTCAGCGCCGCCTGGCCGTCAGCACCTTCTGCAGGATGATGAACACCAGCAGCAGGGCGCCGATGAAGATCTTCGTCCACCACGACGAGAGCGTGCCCTCGAAGGTGATGATCGTCTGGATGACGCCGAGCACCAGCACGCCGAGCACCGATCCCAGCACGAACCCGTAGCCGCCCGTCAGCAGCGTGCCGCCGATGACGACCGCGGCGATGGCGTCGAGCTCGGTGCCGATCGCGGTGAGCGGATACCCCGACAGCGTGTAGAAGGTGAACAGCACGCCGGCGAGGCCGGAGCAGAACCCGCTGATCACGTACACGAGCACCTTGGTGCGCGCCACGGGCAGGCCCATGAGCAGGCCGCTCTGCTCGCCGCCGCCGATCGCGTACACCGTGCGACCGAACCGGGTGGCGTGCAGCACCCAGACGGCGATCGCCACGACGACCACGGCGATGATGACGCTCGGGGTGATCGAGAGGTTGCCGCCGAGCGGGATGCGGGTGACGGCCAGCTGCACGAAGGTCGCGTCGGTGATCGAGATCGAGCTCTGGCTGATCACGTAGCAGAGGCCGCGGGCGAGGAACATCGCCGCCAGGGTGGCGATGAACGGCTGCACCTTGAAGATGTGGATCATCAGGCCGACGAGCAGCCCGAGCACGCTCGTGAGCACGAGGATGAGCGGGATCACCACGGCGGGCGACCACCCCGTCTGCAGCAGGCTCGCCGCGATCATGCCGCTGAGGGCCACGACCGCTCCCACCGACAGGTCGATGCCGCCCGTGAGGATCACGAACGTCATGCCCACGGCGAGCACGATCAGGTAGGAGTTGTCGACGAGCAGGTTGAGGAACACCTGCCCCGAGAAGAAGCCGCGATAGCGCACGCCGCCGACGATGAAGATGACGACGAAGAGCACGGCCGTCACGGTGACCGGCCCGTACTTCGGGCTGGTGAGCAGGTTCCGGATGCGTCGCGCGATGCTCACGCGAGGGCTCGGGCCGGCCGGGCCTCCGGTGCGGACGGGACGCTCGGGCGCGTCGAGGAGCTTGGTCATGATGCCGCCACCCCCTTGCCGGCTCGCAGGGCCAGTCGTCGTCGGAAGCCGCTCAGCGCCTCGTTGGTGGTCGGCGACTGGAGCAGGCAGACGATCGTCACGACCGCCGCCTTGAACACCATCGTCGCGATCGGCGGGATGCCGACCGTGTACACCGTCGTGACGAGCGTCTGGATGACGAGGGCGCCCACGAGCGTGCCGACGAGCGAGTACCGGCCGCCGGCGAGGGACGTGCCGCCGATGACGACCGCGAGGATCGCGTCGAGCTCGATGAACAGGCCCGTGTTGTTGGCGTCGGCCGCGGCCGTGTTCGCCGTGAGGATGAGGCCGGCGATCGCCGCGCAGAACGCGCTGAACGTGTAGACGACGAAGAGCAGCCCCCTCGCCCGCACGCCGGCCTGGCGGCTCGCCTCGGGGTTGATGCCGACCGACTCGATGAACATGCCGAGCGCCGTGCGGCGCGTGACGAGCGCCGCGACGCCGAACACGACGGCGGCGATGATCACCGCGATCGGGACGCCGAACCAGAAGCCCGAGCCCAGCGCCTTGAACGGCGGGCTGTTCACGGTGAGGATCTGCCCCTCGGTGATGAGCATCGCGACGCCTCGGCCGGCGGTCATGAGGATGAGCGTCGCGATGATCGGCTGGATGCCGAGCACCGCCACGAGGAATCCGTTCCACATGCCGAGCACGAGCGAGATGAGCAGCGCGACCGTCACGGCCACGGCGACCGTCGCCGGGTTCGCCGGCTCGGGCGACCCGAGGATGATCGAGCACGCGACCGCGCCGGCGATGGCGGCGACGGCGCCGACCGAGAGGTCGATGCCCCGCGTGGCGATGACGAGCGTCATGCCCACCGCGATGATCAGCGTCGGCGCGCCGTTGCGCAGGATGTCGATCAGGCTCCCGAACAGGTGCCCGTCGCGCAGCGTCACCGCGAAGAAGCCGGGGAACGCGATCAGGTTGATCGTGAAGAGCACGAGCAGCATCACGATCGGCCAGAACAGCCGGTTCGCGATGAGCCGGGCGAGCAGGGCGCTCATCGGCTTCCTCCTGTGGAGTCGGTGGTGGTCGGGTCGGGGTCGGATGCCGCGGCGGGATCGGTCGCGCCGAGCGCGCCGGTCGCGCCGAGCGCGCCGACCGGAACGGCGCCCGCGGCATCCGGAACGTCGTCGTCGTTCGAGCCCTCGGCGATGAGGGCGAGCAGGGAATCGACGGTGAGCCCGTCGTTCTCGAGGTCGGCGACGACGTGGCGGTCGCGCAGCACCACGATGCGGTGGCTGAGGCGCAGCACCTCCTCGAGCTCGGCCGAGATGAACAGCACGCTCATGCCGTTCTCGGCGAGGTTGAAGACGAGCTTCTGGATCTCGGCCTTCGCGCCGATGTCGATGCCGCGCGTGGGCTCGTCGAGGATGAGGAGCCGGGGGGCGATGGCGAGCCAGCGCGCGAGCAGCACCTTCTGCTGGTTGCCGCCGGAGAGGTTGCGCACGAGGGCGTCGGGATTGCCGGGCCGGATGTTCAGGGCCTGGATGTAGCTCTGCGTGAGCTCGTCGCGCCGCTTCGCCGGGATGGGGCGGAACCATCCGCGGTCGGCCTGCAGCGCGAGCACGATGTTGTCGCGCACGGTGAGGTCGCCGACGACGCCCTCGTCGCGGCGGTTCTCCGACGAGAACGCGATGCGGTGCGAGATGGCCTGGCGCGGCGTGCGGAGCTTCGTGGCCTTGCCCCGGATGACGAGCTCGCCCGTGTCGGCGCGGTCGATGCCGCCGAGGAGGCGCGCGAACTCCGTGCGGCCGGATCCGAGCAGGCCGGCGAGACCCACGACCTCGCCCGCCGCGATCGGCAGGTCGGCCGGGTGCACGGCACCGCGACGGCCGAGCTTCGTCGCCTGCACGAAGGTCGCGGCATCCGATTCGTCGACGACCACCGAGCGGGCGCGCTGCTCGAGGTCGTCGAGCGCGGTGAGCTCCTTGCCGATCATCTTCTGCACGAGGTCGATGCGAAGCAGCTCCTCGACGAGGTACTCCCCCACGAGCTTGCCGTTGCGCAGCACGGTGAGGCGGTCGCAGATCTCGTACACCTGGTCGAGGAAGTGCGAGACGAAGAGGATCGCGACGCCCTGCTCCTTCAGCGAGCGGATGACGCGGAAGAGTTCGGCGACCTCGTCGGCGTCGAGGCTCGAGGTGGGCTCGTCGAGGATGAGCACCTTCGCCTGCACGTCGATCGCCCGGGCGATCGCCACGAGCTGCTGCACCGCGAGCGAGTGGTCGCCGAGGAGCGATCCGGGGTCGAGGTCGAGGTTGAGGCCCGCGAGCAGCTCGATCGAGCGGCGGCGCATGGCTCGCCAGTCGATCGAGCCGAAGCGGCGCGGCTCGCGTCCGAGCATGATGTTCTCGGCCACCGACAGGTTCGGCAGGAGGTTGACCTCCTGGTACACGGTCGAGATGCCCGAGGCCTGCGCCTGGGCGGGACCGCTGAACGACACCTGCTCGCCGGCGAGGGAGATGGTGCCGGCGTCGATGCCGTAGACGCCCGTGAGCGCCTTGATGAGCGTGGACTTGCCCGCGCCGTTCTCGCCCATGAGCGAGTGCACCTCGCCGGGGAACATGCGGAAGTCGACGCCGTCGAGCGCCTTCACGCCGGGGAAGGTGATCGAGATGCCGCGCATCTCGATGACCGGCGCGGCGACGGATGCCTGGGTCACGAGTCTCTCCATCGAGGTTGTGGAGGCATCAGCTCGATGCGATGCCGTGGGTCGAGAGTAGGGCACGGCGGGTGTGCGGCATGGACGTCCGCACACCCGCCGAGCCTCGAGCGAGCGGATGCCGCGGCATCCGCTCGCCCGGAACTCAGTACTGTCGGTCGGGCAGCGCCTCGATCGCCTGCTCCTGGTCGAACGTCGTCTCCTCGGTGATGATGCGCTCCTCCACCGTGCCGCCGTCGTTCAGGGTCTTGATGATGTCGACGAGCTGGTTGCCGAGCAGCGGCGAGCACTCCACGATGAAGTTGATCTTGCCGTCGGCGAGCGCCTGCATGCCGTCCTTGACGGCGTCGACCGTGACGATCTTGATGTCCTCACCGGGCACGAGGCCGGCGGCCTCGATCGCCTCGATCGCGCCGAGGCCCATGTCGTCGTTGTGCGCGTACACGAGGTCGATGTCGGGGTTGGACTTCAGCATCGCCTCCATGACCTGCTTGCCGCCCGCGCGGGTGAAGTCGCCGGTCTGGCTCTCCACGACCTCGAGGTTCGGGTTCTGGCGGATCACGTCGGCGAAGCCCTCAGCGCGGTCGATCGCCGGCGCGGCGCCCGTCGTGCCCTCGAGCTGGACGATGTTGACCTTCTCGGTGCTGTCCTTGTACTGGTCGAGCACCCAGAGGCCGGCCTTCTTGCCCTCCTCGATGAAGTCGGAGCCGAGGAACGAGACGTACAGCGACGTGTCCTTGCTGTCGACGGCGCGGTCGGTGAGGACCACGGGGATGCCGGCGGCCTTGGCCTCGTTGAGCACCGCGTCCCAGCCGGTCTCGACGACGGGCGAGAAGGCGATGTAGTCGACGTCCTGCTGGATGTACGACCGGATCGCCTTGATCTGGTTCTCCTGCTTCTGCTGCGCGTCGGAGAACTTGAGCTCGATGCCCGCCTCCTCGAACGCCGCCTGGATGTCCTTGGTGTTGGCGGTGCGCCATCCCGACTCGGCACCGACCTGCGCGAACCCGACGACGAGTTCGTCGATGGCCTTGGGGCCCTCCGAAGCGGCACCCCCGCCGCCCGCGCAGCCGGCCAGTGCAACGAGCATGGCGCCCGCCGCGGCGATTCCGATGAGCTTCTTCATCAGTGTGAACCTCCTTGTTCAGTGGTGCCGGCGGCGTCGCGCTGCTGCGTTTCCTGGTGCGCCGGGCGGCCAGTCCGTCCTGGCCGCCCTCGAATGTTAGCGCTCACTTGTTAGCGCTCACAAGTGCGAGTTTCATAACGGATGCGTAACGCGCGCCGCTCGCCCCGGATTCACGGGCTTTCGCGCCCTGTGGAAGGGCATCGCCGGGAGTCTGCGGCGAGGATGCCGAGTGCGCGTCAGGGTTCGACGGCGGACGAAATGTGAGCGCTCAAACGAGCGCGGATCGCGCATGGCGCACAGGCCACCGGCAGACCCTCGTGCGGGGCCAGACCATCGGCGAACCTCGTGCGCGGGCCGGGCCATCGGCGAACCCGCTCGCGCCGACGCGCGCGATCGCGACACCTCACGTCAGCGGACGATGATGTCCACCCGGCGAACCTCGCTACTTCGCTACTTCGCTACTTCGCTACTTCGCTACCGGAATCGCGGAAGGAAGGCTGCTCCGACCGCCCGGACCTCGGCGGCTCGACGTCGTTCCTACGGCTGCTCGCAGTAGTCGGCGTCGCCGTGGACGGACGGCACCGGCGAACGCGCGAGGCGACCGCACGGTGCGACGCCGCAGCTCGCCGACGTGATCGCGCCCTACTTCGACGCCTTCGCCGCCGCCTTCGCCGCCTGCTTCGTCGCGCGCACCTTGGCGAGCGAATCGGGGTCGATGATGTCGGCGACGGAGCGGTGGCTTCCGTCCTCGCCGTACGCGCCGGTGGCCTCCCGCCACCCTGGCGCCTCGAGCCCCAGCTGCTTGCCGAGCAGGGCGAGGAAGATCCTCGCCTTCTGGTCGCCGAAGCCCGGCAGCGCCTTCAGTCGCTTCAGCACCTCCGCGCCGTCGGGGTCGCCCTGCGTCCAGATCGCGGCGGCGTCGCCACCCCAGTCGTCGACGACCGCCTGGGCGAGGGCCTGCACGCGGCCGGCCATCGAGCCGGGTAGCGGTGCACCGCCGGGGTCTGCTTGAACAGCTCGACGAAGCGCTCGGGATCGTAGCCCGCCACGGCCTGGGGCTCGATCGAGCCGGCACGTTCCTTGATCTTCAGCGGGCCCGCGAACGCCGTCTCCATCGCCACCTGCTGGTCGAGCAGCATGCCGGTGAGGAGGGCGAAGGCGTCGGTGCTGAGCAGTTCGTCGGCCGCGGTGTCCCCGGTGATGTGCAGTGCCATGGGCTCCATCCTTCCATCGCGCGGTGCGGCCGTCACGTCGGAGACGGACAGCAGGAGAACGGGAAGCGGACAGGAACCGACCGCATCGTTGCCTAGCCTCGGAGCAGGACGATTCGATGGGACGGATCGTGCCGCACACCCTACCGAGGAGCGAACCCATGGACTGGAAGATCGAACTCATCCACGTGCCCGTCAGCGACGTCGACCGCGCGAAGGACTTCTACGTGAACAAGCTCGGCTTCAACGCCGACCACGACCGAACGGTGCACGAAGGGCTGCGCTTCGTGCAGCTCACGCCGCCCGGTTCGGCGTGCTCGATCGCGATCGGCGAGGGACTCGGCGCCACGCTCGAGCCCGGCACCCTCGACGTGATCCAGGTCGTGATCCCCGACGCCGATGCCGTGCTCGCCGAACTCCGCGCGAAGGGCGTCGAGGCCGAGGGCGTCGACGAGCAGGAGTGGGGCCGGTTCGTCACGCTGAAGGACCCCGACGGCAACCGCTGGACCCTGCAGGAGCTGCCCGACTACTCGGCGGACGCCACCGAGGGCTGACGAGCGGATGCCGCGCGGCGGCGTCGACCCGCGCCTCAGCGCGTCGGCGCCGCCGTGCTCCCCCGCACGACGAGCTCGGGCACGCGCGACGTGCGGTCGGGGGCATCCGGCTCGTCGCGCAGCACGTCGAGCACCGTGGCCATGACGTCGTGGCCGAGCGCCTCGAAGTCCTGGCGAACGGTCGTGAGGGCGGGCGTGAAGTAGGCCGCCTCGGGGATGTCGTCGAAGCCGATGACGCTGAGGTCGTCGGGCACGCGCACGCCCGCGTCGTGGCACGCGTGCAGCAGTCCGAGCGACATCTGGTCGTTCGCGACGAACACCGCGGTCGCGGCACCGTCCGCGAGCACCTCGCGTCCGGCCGCGTCACCGGATGCCGCGAGCCAGTCGCCGACGATGGGCTCGTGCACCTCGAGCCCGTGGGCCTGCATGGCGTCCGTCCAGCCGCGGCGGCGCTCCGAGGCATCCATCGAATCGACCGGACCCGTGACGTGGCGGATCTCGCGGTGCCCCAGCCCGATCAGGTGCTCGGTGGCGATCCTCGCCCCTCCGTACTGGTCCATCGACACCCGGTGCAGGCCCGGCGTCGGCTCGGAGGCGACCACGATGAGGGGCACGCCCGCGTCGATGCCCGTGAGCACGCCGACGCCCTCCCGCTCCCCCGAGATGAGCACGATCGCCTCGACGCGCTGCAGTGCGAGCCGGTGCACGGCCTGCCGCAGCACCTCGCCGTCGAGCGAGCGCATGCTCGCCTGCGTCACGGTGTAGCCGGCCTCGTGCGCCGCCTCGTTGAAGCCGAGCGCCGCGTTCGACGGACCGTAGTCGGGCCGCCCCGCCTGGATCAGCCCGATCGATCCCGAGCGCCGCTTCGCCATGGCGCGGGCGGCCGGCGACGGCGTGTACGAGAGCTCCGCGATGGCCTGCTCCACGCGGACCCGGGTCGACGCCGCGACGCCCGTGAGGTCGTTGAGCACGCGCGACACCGTCTGGTGCGAGACGCCGGCCCGACGGGCGACGTCGAACATCGTCGGCACGCCGGATGCCCCGGCCGGCTCCTCCGGCTCGACCGGCGGGCCAGGGGCATCCGTGTCGCTCATGCCGACCTCGCTCAGAAGCCCTGCGCCAAGCGGTAGTAGGCCTGGTTCCAGCGCACCTCGTGCTGGAACCCGGGCAGCGTGGTCTGCTCGTCGATCACGAGCAGTTCGACCTTCGCCATCTCGGCGAAGTCGCGGAACACGTCGACGCCGACCGCCGTCGACATCACCGTGTGGTGCGCGGCACCCGCGGTGAGCCAGGCGGCGGCGCTGGTCTGGAAGTCGGGCGCCGGCTTCCACACGGCGCGGCCCACGGGCAGCTTCGGCAGCGGATGCCGCAGCTCGACGTTCTCGACGACGTTCGCCGTGAGGCGGAACCGATCGCGCATGTCGCTCATCGCGACCACGACGGCGGGGCCGGGGTCGGCGGTGAACACGAGGCGCACGGGGTCCTCCTTGCCGCCGATGCCGAGCGGGTGGATCTCGAGGGTGGGCTTCGTCGTGGTGAGCGACGGCGAGACCTCGAGCATGTGCGCACCGAGGATGAGCTCGTCGCCGGGCGTGAGGTCGTAGGTGTAGTCCTCCATGAGCGAGGCGCCGCCGGGGAGCCCGGCGCCCATGACGTTCGCGATGCGCACGAGCACGGCGGTCTTCCAGTCGCCCTCGGCGCCGAAGCCGTAGCCCTCCGCCATGAGGCGCTGCACCGCGAGGCCCGGCAGCTGCTTCAGGTCGCCGAGGTCCTCGAACGACGTGGTGAACGCGCCGAAGCCGCCCTCCTCGAGGAACGAGCGCAGGCCGAGCTCGATCGCGGCGCCGTCGCGCAGCGACTGGTGGCGGTCGCCGCCCTTCCGCAGCTCGGGCACGACCTCGTAGAGCTCCTCGTACTCGGCGACGAGCGCGTCGACGTCGGCCTCGGATGCCGCGGCGACCGCCTCGGCGAGCTCGTTCACGCCCCACGTGTTGACCTGCACGCCGAAGCGCAGCTCCGCCTCGGTCTTGTCGCCCTCGGTCACCGCGACGTAGCGCATGTTGTCGCCGAAGCGGGCGAGCTTCATGCTGCGGGATGCCGCGAGGCCCGCCGCAGCGCGCTGCCACGTGCCGAACTCGGCCTGCACGCGCGGGTCGGAGGCGTGGCCGACGATCGTCTTGCGGGGCACGCCGAGGCGGGTCTGGATGTATCCGAACTCGCGGTCGCCGTGCGCCGCCTGGTTGAGGTTCATGAAGTCGAAGTCGATCTCGCCCCACGGCAGCTCGACGTTCGCCTGCGTGTGCAGGTGCGCGAGCGGCTTCTGCAGCGCGTCGAGGCCCGAGATCCACATCTTGGCGGGGCTGAACGTGTGCATCCACGCGACCAGGCCGATCACGTGGTCGGCCGCGTTGGCCTCGAGGGCCGTGCGGCGGATCGCGTCGGAGTCGGTGAGCACCGGCTTCCACACGACCTTCACGGGCACGCCGGATGCCGCGTCGAGCGTCTCGGCGACCTGTCGCGACTGGTCGGCGACCTGCTTGAGGGTCTCGGGGCCGTACAGGTGCTGGCTGCCGGTGAGGAACCAGACCTCGTAGTGATCGAGCGAGGTGGTGAGGGGGGTGCGGGCCATGCGGGTCTCCTTGGTACGAGATTCAGTGGATCGGGTGCGCTCGGTCACAGCGCTTCGACGGCGGCGGCCTCGGCGGCCAGGCCTGCCCGGTAGCGGTCGAGGAAGGCGGCGAACCCGGCGACGTCCTCGGCGACGGGGTCGACGGTGTCGAACGCGGCATCCGCGAAGACGCGCTCGCTGAGGTACGTGCCGAGGTCGAGCTCGTCGGCGGCGGAGAGGTACGACGCGAGCACCGCGATGCCCCAGGCGCCGCCTTCCGACGCCGTCTCGCCGACCGCGACCGGTGCGTCGAGGGCGCCGGCGAGCAGCCGCTGGGCGACACCGGCGGTGCGGAAGATGCCGCCGTGGGCGAACATCCGGTCGAGCTCGACGCCTTCGTCGGCGAGCACGCGCATGCCGAGCGCCAGCGTGCCGTACACGCCGTACAGCTGGGCACGCATGAAGTTCGCGAGCGTGAGCCGGCTCTCGGGGGTTCGGACGAACAGGGGCCGCCCCTCGGCGAGGCCGGCGATCGGCTCCCCCGCGAGGTGGTTGTAGGCGAGCAGGCCGCCGGCATCCGCTTCACCCGCGAGCGCCTCGCGGAAGAGCACCTCGAACACGGCGTCGGTGTCGACCGAGAGCCCGGTGACGGCGGCGAACTGCGCGAACACGCCCACCCACGCCGCCAGCTCGCTCGCGCCGTTGTTGCAGTGCACCATCGCCACGGGGTCTCCCGCCGGCGTGGTGACCAGGTCGAGTTCGTGGTGGGCGTGCCCGAGGGGCCGCTCCAGCACGACCATCGCGAAGATGCTCGTGCCGGCGCTGACGTTGCCGGTTCGGGGCGCGACCGAGCAGGTCGCGACCATGCCGGTGCCGGCGTCCCCCTCGGGAGGGCACAGTGCGGCGCCGGGCCGGAGCGCACCCGATGGGTCGAGCAGCGCGGCGCCCTCGGCGGTCAGCTGCCCGGCCTGCCGTCCGGCCGGCAGCACCTCGGGAAGCAGGTCGGCCACGCGCAGTCCGGGCGCACGGTCGGCGACCAGCCGGTCGAACACCTCGATCAGCCCCGCGTCGTAGTCGCCCGTCGCGGAGTCGATCGGGAACATCCCCGAAGCGTCGCCCACGCCGATCGCCTTGCGGCCCGTGAGACGCCAGTGCACGTAACCGGCGAGGGTGGTGAGGAAGGCGATCTGCGGGACGTGGGGCTCCTCGTCGAGGATCGCCTGGTGCACGTGGGCGATCGACCACCGAAGCGGGATGTTGAGGCCGAACTGCTCGCTGAGCTCGGCGGCCGCCGGCCCCGTCGACGTGTTGCGCCACGTCCGGAACGGCACGAGCAGCTCGTCGTCCGCGTCGAACGCGAGGTAGCCGTGCATCATCGCCGACACGCCGATCGCGCCGAAGGTCTCGGGCTGCACGTCGTAGCGGCGTCGCACGTCGGCGACGAGGTCGGCGTACGCCGCCTGGAGTCCCGACCAGACGTCCTCGAGCGAATAGGTCCAGACGCGGTCCACGAACTGGTTCTCCCAGTCGTGGCTGCCGACGGCGAGCACGTCGGTCGGATCCGCCCCGACCAGGCATGCCTTGATTCGGGTCGACCCGAGTTCGATGCCGAGCGACGTGCGTCCTTCGAGGATCGCCGTCCGTGCATCGGCCTCGGCCTGCAGGTTCGTGGACTCGGTCATCGGCGTGCATCTCCGCTCTGTCCGTAGACGTTCTGGTATCGGTCGTAGAGCCGGTCGATCGCGTCCTGCGGGATCGGCACCAACGGGCCCGCCTCACGGGCCAGGTGCACCGTGCGGGCGACATCCTCGACCATCACCGCGGCCTTCACGGCATCCTTCGCGCTCGACCCGATCGTGAACGGCCCGTGATTGCGCATCAGCACCGCACGGGACCGGTGCCCGGTCAGGGTCTCCACGATCCCCCGCCCGATCGAGTCGTCGCCGATGATCGCGAACGGACCGATCGGGATCGGCCCGCCGAACTCGTCGGCCATCGCCGTGATCACGCACGGGATCTCCTCACCCCGCGCCGCCCACGCCGTGGCGTACGCGGAGTGCGTGTGCACCACACCGCCCACCTCGGGCATGTTCCGGTACACGTACGCGTGCGCCGCGGTGTCGCGACGACGGGCTGCGGTCCGAACCCGGCGTGCCCTCGATGACGTTCCCGTCCAGGTCGCAGAGGATCATGTTCTCCGGCGCGAGATCGTCATACGAGACACCCGACGGCTTGATCACGAACAGGTCGGCGCCCGGCACGCGACCCGAGACATTGCCGCCCGTCCAGACCACCAGCCCATTCCGCGTCAGCTCCGCGTGCAACTTCGCGACGTCGGCACGAACCCGTGCGATCGACGCCTCGACCTCGGGCGCGAACATCATGCGACTCCTTCGTCCACGTCCTTCGTTAGCGCTAACGAGACTCGATGTTAGCGCTAACGAACCCTCCGTTCAAGCCGCCGGCGTGCCCTCGACGACCCACGGCGCCCGAGATGCAGGAAGAACCGCCCGACACGCCGGTCCGGCGCCGGCGACGCACCGGGCTGCCGCCGGAAGTTCCTGCGTTTCGCGAGCGGCATCCGCCGAGCAGCGGGTGCCGCAACATCCGGGCACGACGAGGCGGGTGCCGCGGCATCCGTCCGGCGCCGGGTGGAAACGACGAAGGGGCGGATGCCGCAGCATCCGCCCCTCCTGCGACCACGTGTCAGCTGCCGGAGCGGCGCCGGTTGTAGACGTCGAACGCGACCGCGAGCAGCAGCACCAGGCCCTTGACGACCTGCTGCCACTCGATGCCGATGCCGAGGATCGACATGCCGTTGTTGAGCACGCCGATGATCAGGCCACCGATGATGGCGCCGCCGATCGTGCCGACGCCGCCCTGCACGGCCGCGCCGCCGATGAACGCCGCCGAGATCGCCTCGAGCTCGAAGCCGTCACCGGCCTTCGGCCCCGCGAGGTTCAGTCGCGCCGTGAAGATGAGGCCGGCGAGCGCCGCGAGGGTGCCCATGTTCACGAACAGCCAGAAGTCGACCCGACGCGTCTTGATGCCCGACAGCTCCGCGGCGTGGCGGTTGCCGCCGATCGCGTAGATGTGGCGGCCGAACACCGTGCGGTTCATCACGATGCCGTACACCAGCACGAGCACGGCGAGGAGGATCAGCGTGATCGGGATGCCCTTGTACGAGGCGAGCGAGTAGGCGAAGAAGCCGATCGCCGCCGAGACGAGCACGAGCTTCGTGATGAACCACGCCATGGGCTCGACGTCCTGGCCGTACTTCTGGCGGCCGCGACGGGTGCGCACCTGCTGCACGATGATGGCGATGATCGCGAGCGCGCCGACGCCGAGCGTGAGCGGATCGATCTCGAACTCGCCGAACACGTCGGAGAGGAAGCCGTTGCCGAGCGCGCGGTACTCGGCCGGGAACGAGCCGATGTTCGCGTTGCCGAGCACGACCAGGGCGAGCCCTCGGAAGATGAGCATGCCCGCCAAGGTCACGATGAAGGCTGGTATGCCGACGAAGGCGATCCAGAAGCCCTGCCAGACGCCGACGAGCGCGCCGATGCCGAGCGAGAGGATGACCGAGAGCCACCATGGCAGGCCCCATTGCACGGCGAACACGCCCGAACAGGCGCCGACGAAGGCCGCGACCGATCCGACCGACAGGTCGATGTGGCCGGCGATGATGACCATCACCATGCCGATCGCGAGAACGAGGATGTACCCGTTCTGCACGACCAGGTTGGAGATGTTCTGCGGCCGAAGCAGGATGCCGTTGGTCAGGATCGAGAACAGCACGACCACCGCGATGAGGGCGATGAAGATGCCGTTCTTGCCGAGGTCGGAGAGCACGTGGCTCAGACGGTCGGTGAACTTGTTCTCGACGGGGTTGACGTTGCCGCCGCCGAGTTGGGTTTCCTCGGAGGTGGTGGGGTTCGGATTCGACATGGTGTCTCCTGGTGTTTCCGCCAGCGCCGGCTAGCGGGGCTTTTCCATGGTCATGAGCTTGAGCATCGCCTCGGGGGTGGCCTCTTCGACGGGGAGCTCACCCGTGATGCGACCCTCCGAGAGCGCGTAGACGCGATCGCAGATGCCGAGGAGCTCGGGCAGCTCCGACGAGATCACGATGATGCCCTTCCCGGCCGCGGCCAGGCGGTTGATGATCGTGTAGATCTCGTACTTCGCGCCGACGTCGATGCCGCGCGTCGGCTCGTCGAGGATCAGCACGTCGGGATCCGAGTAGATCCACTTCGACAGCACGACCTTCTGCTGGTTGCCGCCCGAGAGCTTGCCGGTCTTCACCAGGACGTTCGGCGCCTTGATGTTCATCGACTTGCGGTACTCGTTGGCGACCGCGTACTCCTCGTTGTCGTGCACGAGGCCGTACTTCTCGAGCTTCTTCAGCGACGCCATCGAGATGTTGCGCTTGATGTCCTCGATGAGGTTCAGGCCGTAGGTCTTGCGGTCCTCGGTGGCGTAGGCGATGCCGTGGTCGATCGCCTCGGCGACCGTGCGGGTCTTGATCTCCTTGCCGCGGAGGAACACCTTGCCGGTGATCTTCGATCCGTAGCTCTGGCCGAAGAGGCTCATCGCGAACTCGGTGCGTCCGGCGCCCATGAGGCCCGCGATGCCGACGATCTCGCCGGCCCGCACGTGGAGGTTCACGTTGTCGACCATGACCCGCGACGTGTCCTGCGGATGGTGCGCGGTCCAGTCCTCGACGCGGAGCAGCTCGTCGCCGATGTTCGGCGTGTGGTCGGGGTAGCGGTGCTCGAGGTCGCGGCCGACCATGTCCTTGATGATGCGGTCTTCCGTGACATCCTGCTTCGCGATCGTCTCGATCGTCTTGCCGTCGCGGATGACCGTGACGGAGTCGGCGACCTTCTTGATCTCGTTCAGCTTGTGGCTGATGATGATCGACGTGATGCCCTGCCCCTTCAGGTGCAGGATCAGGTCGAGCAGGTGGTCGGAGTCCTCGTCGTTGAGCGCGGCGGTGGGCTCGTCGAGGATGAGCAGCTTGACCTCCTTCGAGAGCGCCTTCGCGATCTCGACGAGCTGCTGCTTGCCGACGCCGATGTCCATGATCTTCGTCGTGGGGTTCTCGCGGAGGCCGACCCGGGCGAGGAGCTTCGACGCCTCGAAGTTGGTCTTGTTCCAGTCGATGAGGCCGCCGCGGCCCTTCAGCTCGTTGTTGAGGAAGATGTTCTCGGCGATCGACAGGTACGGGCTGAGCGCGAGTTCCTGGTGGATGATGACGATGCCCTTGGCCTCGCTGTCCGTGAGGTCCTTGAACTCCACCGTCTCGTTCTCGAAGACGATGTCGCCGTCGTAGGTGCCGTGCGGGTACACACCCGACAGCACCTTCATGAGGGTCGACTTGCCGGCGCCGTTCTCGCCGCAGATGGCGTGCACCTCGCCGCGCTCGACCCCGATGGTGACGTTCGACAGGGCCTTCACGCCGGGGAACGTCTTCGTGATGCCGCGCATCTCGAGAATGTTGGTGGTCATCCTTGCTCCTGCTTCATTGCCGGGTGGGGCCGGCCGGATGACGGATGCCGCCGCGGTCGGGACCTGAGGCGAGAGTACTCCCGCTCAGGCCCCGACACGCGGGGTTGACCGTCATCCGGCCGGCGTGTTCACCGGTGGTGACTAGCCGTTGATTTCCTCTTCGGTCCAGTAGCCGCTGTCGACGAGGATCTCGGTGATGTTGTCCTTGACGACGATGGCCGACTCGAGGAGGTACGACGGCACGACCTTCACGCCGTTGTCGTAGTCCTCGGTGTTGTTCACCTCGGGCTCCTCGCCGTTCAGGATGGCCGAGGCCATGTCGACCGCGACGGTCGCGAGCTCACGCGTGTCCTTGAAGATCGTCGCGAACTGCTCGCCCGAGTTGATCGCCTTGACCGAGTCGAGCTCGGCGTCCTGGCCGGAGATGATCGGCCAGCCCTCGCCCACGGAGTAGCCCGCGTCGGTGAGCGCCGAGATGATGCCGCGCGACAGGCCGTCGTAGGGCGACAGCACCGCGTTGACCGTCGAGCCGTCGGAGTACGTCGAGGTCAGGATGTTCTCCATGCGCTCCTGCGCGACCTCGCCGTCCCAACGGAGGATGGCGGCCTGCTCGAAGTCGGTCTGACCCGACTTCACCACGAGGGTGCCGTCATCGATGAGCGGCTGGAGCGTGTCGATCGCACCGTTCCAGAAGAACGTGGCGTTGTTGTCGTCGGGCGAACCGGCGAACAGCTCGATGTTGAACGGACCGGCGGGGGCGTCCGCTGCCGGCGCGCCCTCGAGGTCGGTCAGGCCGAGGCCGTTCAGGAGCGAGGTCGCCTGCTGCACGCCGACGATGTAGTTGTCGAACGAGGCGTAGTAGTCGACGTTCTCCGAGTCGCGGATGAGGCGGTCGTAGGCGATGACCGGGATGTCCGCGTCAGCGGCGTCCTGGAGCACCTGCGACAGCGTCGTGCCGTCGATCGAGGCGATGATCAGCGCCTCGGCGCCCTTGGTGATCATGTTCTCGATCTGCGAGACCTGGGTGGGGATGTCGTCCTCTGCGTACTGGAGGTCGACGGTGAAGCCCTGCTCCTCGAGCTGCTCCTTGACGGAGTCGCCGTCCTGGATCCAGCGCTCCGAGCTCTTGGTGGGCATCGCGACGCCGATGAGGCCGCCGTCGCCGCCGCCCTCGTCGCCGCCACCGCCGCCGCCGCCCGAGCACGCGGCAAGCGCGAGCATGGAACCGGCCGCGAGCGTGGCGAGAAGCACCTTCTTCGTGTTCTTCACGGTGTGTCCTTTCACTGTGTGTCCGTCATGGACGTCGTTGTCTTGGTGACAGTCGGAGTCGGCCGCGTCCATGCCAGCCGTCTCCCCTCGCGCCTGGCCCGTGGGGGCGGGGTGCGCAAGTCTTCGGGGACCGATCGACGGTTCATCGTCGGTCGGCGACCTTCCGGCGGGCGTCTGGCGCCTGCCCTGGGGTCTTCGCGGAGCCGGCGTCGGACGCCTTCCCCGTGCTCTTGGGGCGGCGGCCGGCCGGCTTTCCGGCGGCGCTGCCGCTTCGGCGGGCGTCGCTCGCCTGTCCGTAGACGTTCTGGTATCGGTCGTAGAGCCGGTCGATCGCGTCCTGCGGGATCGGCACCAACGGGCCCGCCTCACGGGCCAGGTGCACCGTGCGGGCGACATCCTCGACCATCACCGCCGCCTTCACGGCATCCTTCGCGCTCGACCCGATCGTGAACGGCCCGTGATTGCGCATCAGCACCGCACGGGACCGGTGCCCGGTGAGGGTCTCCACGATCCCCCGCCCGATCGAGTCGTCGCCGATGATCGCGAACGGACCGATCGGGATCGGCCCGCCGAACTCGTCGGCCATCGCCGTGATCACGCACGGGATCTCCTCACCCCGCGCCGCCCACGCCGTGGCGTACGCGGAGTGCGTGTGCACCACACCGCCCACCTCGGGCATGTTCCGGTACACGTACGCGTGCGCCGCGGTGTCCGACGACGGGCTGCCGGTCCGAACCCGGCGTGCCCTCGATGACGTTCCCGTCCAGGTCGCAGAGGATCATGTTCTCCGGCGCGAGATCGTCATACGAGACACCCGACGGCTTGATCACGAACAGGTCGGCGCCCGGCACCCGACCCGACACATTGCCGCCCGTCCAGACCACCAGCCCATTCCGCGTCAGCTCCGCGTGCAACTTCGCGACGTCGGCACGAACCCGTGCGATGGCGACCTCGACCTGCGGCCCGTAGCTGCTCACGCGGTCACCGCCTCGGCGACGTTCCCGGCCCGGCCGCTCGCGCACATCAGATCGTGCGACGCATGGGCGGCGGTGTTCGGCACTGGGAGACTCCTTCGTCGAGGCGGGAGGTGCACCACGATCTCGGTCTCGATGTGACCGTTCACATGGCGAGTCTCATGTTAGCCACAATCCGGATCGGACTGTCAACTCATCAAGGTCACGGAACGATAACGCCGGCCGGCGCGCACCCCGTCGCCGGTGCACCGGCTCAGAACGCGGCCGGCCCGGTCGAGTCGCGAACGATGAGCTCGGGGACGATGGTGGTGCGCGCCTGGTCGTCCGCGAGATCCTCGATGTCGCCCAGCAGCAGTGCGACGCACCGGCGCCCGAGCTCCGCGAAGTCCTGCCGCACGGTCGTGAGCGGCGGCCAGAAGTGCGCCGCCTCGGGGATGTCGTCGAATCCGATGATCGACACGTCGCGCGGGATCTCGAGGCCGGCGTCGCGCACGGCGTGCATGAGCCCGAGCGCCATCTGGTCGTTCGACGCGAAGATGGCGGTGAAGTCGCGGACGGTCAGCAGCTCGCGGCCCGCGTAGTACCCGAAGTCGGCCGTCCAGTCGCCGAGGATCGGGGCGGTGGTGGGCACGTCCTGCGCGCTCATCTCCTCGAGGAACCCGCGCATGCGCGCCTCGGCCTCGATCCAGTCCTGCGGTCCGGCGAGGTGGTAGATGCTCCGATGGCCGAGTCCGATCAGGTGGCGCGTCGCCATGCGCGCCCCCGCGATCTGGTCCACCGACAGCGCGTGGTCGGGGTCGCGACCGGTGGTCTGCAGGCTGACGTACGGCACGTCGATGGAGAGCTGGGCGAGGGTGTCGAAGACGCGCACCTGCGGGGCGATGACGACGAGGCCCTCGATGCCCTGGGCGGCGAGGTGGGCGAGCCCGTCGGCGATCGAACGCGCGTCCACCGACTCGATGTTCGCCGTGCTGACCCAGTAGCCCGAGGCCCTGGCGGCCTCCTCGATCGCCGCGATGCTCGATGCGGGGCCGTACTGCGTGCTCGACGCCGAGAGGATGCCGATGGTGCGGGAACGGCTCGTCACCAGCGCCCGCGCGGCCCGGTTCGGCTTGTACTGCAGCCGCTCCATCACGTCGAGCACGCGCTGCTTCGTCTCGGGCCGGATGCTCGGGTGGTTGTTCAGCACCCGGGACACGGTCTGGTGCGAGACACCCGCCAACCGTGCGACATCGCGGATGCTGGGGGCCTTGGCCCGCTGGAGTTCCTCTGGCACGTCGTCCTCGATCGGGCTCTCGGCATGTGCACGGTCACATTCGCCGGCACCCCATTATGCACACTCCCGGGCGGGAATGTGACTGTCACAGATGTGACAGTCACAGAGCTCAGCGAGCCGCGGAAGTGGCCGCAAGCGGCCTGACGCGGTTCGCGAGCAGCAGGGCGACGACGGCGATCGCGAACGTGACGGCGAAGTCGGCGGTGAACATGCCCGCTCCGGCCGCGCTCGACACGAGGGCCGTGATCGCGAGGGCGATCGCGGCGCCGAGCGATTCCGAGATCGTGAGCGCCGCGCTGTTGAAGCCCTGCGCCGACACCGGCGAGAGCGCGAGTACCGCGACCGAGAACCGGGGGTACATGAAGCCCATCGCGGCCCCGGCGAGGGTCCATGCCACGAACGCGATGGCGGGCGCCAGGGTGAACGCCGCGACCACCAGCACGACCGCGAGCGAGATCGTGAGCGTCGCAGCCCCGATCACGACCGCCTGCGTGTTGGAGACGCGGTCGGTGAGCCGGCCCTGCAGCCATGACGCCGCCGCCCACGAGACGCCGGCGCCGGTGAGCACGGCGCCCGCGAGGCTCGGCGAGAAGTCGTAGCGCTCGATGAAGAGGTAGGGCAGGTAGATCTCGCTGCCGAAGAACGCGCCCGCCACGATGAGCTTGAGCATCACCGTCGCCGGCATGCCGCGTGCCACGCGGAGGGTTCCCGGGGGCATGAGCGGCCGCGCCGCCACGGCGGCCACCGCGATGGCCGCGATCGCGACGATCCACCGCCACGGGTCGCCGAGCTCCTTCGACAACGACACGGCCAGGGCCGCCGCCGCCGTGAGCACCGACCAGCCCACCCGGCTCACGCTCCAGGCGACGGACGGGTCGCCCTGCACCTGGTCGCGGACCCGCAGGATCGGCGGCAGCATCATCGCCGCCGCCGGCACGAGCAGGCCGATGACGCCGAGGAACACCCAGTGCCAGCTGAACGCCTCGGCGACGACGCCCGCGAGGGCGGGCCCGACGATCGACGGGATGACCCAGGCCGCGGCGAACCCGGCGAACACCCGGGCGCGCAGGTGCTCGGGGTAGAGGCGACCGACGATCACGTACAGGGGCACGATCACCGCCGCGCCGGAGAGCCCGTGCACGAACCGGCCGACGATGAACACCTCCATGTTCACGGCCGTTCCGGCGATGACGAGCCCGATCACGAAGAGCACCGCCGACGTGACGAGCGACGGCAGGGGGCCGGATCGGTCGGTCCAGTTGCCGGCGATGACCATGCCGATGATGCCGGCGGCGAGCGGCACGGCGAAGGCGAGCGCGAAGAGCCCTTCACCATCGAGGTCCTGTGCCACGAGCGGCATGATCGTGGTGACGGCCATCGCCTCGAACGCCGCGAGGAAGATGATCGAGAACATGCCGATCGACAGCCAGCGAAAGGGCTTCGAGAGCGGCCCTCGGGCCCCGGCGACGTGCGCTGAGTGAGCGGATGCCTCAGCCGAGGTGTAGGCCTCGGCGGCGGGAACGACCGAATGCCCCGACGTGTCGGTGGTGGGGTGCTTCGTCGGATCGCTCACTCGATCGAGCCTATCCCCGGCCGCCCGACACCCGCGTCGCCGCCGGCGGATGGGCGCCCACGGCAGCCGCCGCCGATCGCGGAGTGGACTCAGAACTCCTCGTGGGTGTCGGGGTCGGCGCCCCAGAGGCGTCCGCGCGAGAGCGCGGAGATCGCCTCGACCTCCTCGGGCAGGAGGGTGAACGAGAACACGTCGAGGTTCTCACGACGGCGCGCGGCATCCGCCGACTTGGGGATCGGCACGGCCTCGAGCTCGACGTGCCAGCGCAGCACGACCTGCGCGGGAGTGACGCCCTTCTCCGCGGCGAGCGAGGTGATGACGTCCTCCTGCAGCAGCTCGCTGCGCTTCGCGAGGGGACTCCAGCACTCGGTGCGGATGTCGTGCTCGTCGTGGTAGGCGCGCAGCTCCTCCTGCGGGAAGTACGGGTGCAGCTCGACCTGGTTCACGGCCGGCACCACGTGCGTCTCGCGCTCGAGGCGTTCGAGCATGTCGGCCGTGAAGTTCGAGACCCCGATCGACCGCACGAGCCCCTTCTCGCGCAACCGGATCATCGCCCGCCACGTGTCGACGTACTTGTCGATGCGCGGAAGCGGCCAGTGGATGAGGTAGAGGTCGACCCAGTCGAGGTCGAGGCGGCGGCGCGACTCCTCGAAGCTCGCGAGCGTCTCGTCGAATCCGTGATGGCGGCCCGGCAGCTTCGTCGTGATCATGAGGTCGCTGCGGTCGACGTCGGTGCGTCGCACGGCCTCGCCGACCACGTCCTCATTGCCGTAGTTGTACGCGGTGTCGATCAGCCGGTACCCGTCGGCGATGCCCGACACGATCGACTCGATGCCCGCCTGGTCGTTGAGCCCGTAGGTGCCCAGCCCGATCGCCGGGATCCAGTTGCCGTCGCGGAGCGAGTACGCGGGTGCGATCATTCCCCCATCCTGACCCACGGGGGCGACGGATGCCACTGCCCCGCGCCGCTCCGCGCCGGCGCGACGGGTTCAGCGGACGGGCAGCTCGGCGAACGCCCGCACCGGGAAGGTGCCGAAGCCCTCGACGCGCGGCGGGACCGCCGTGAACCGCGCCCCCCGCACCGGCACCCGTTCGAGCGCGGTGAGGTGCTCGACCACGTGCACGCCGGCGGCGAGCAGGATGGAGTGCGCCGGACGCTCGCCGCCCGACTCGGTGTCGTCGATGTTCAACGCGTCGATGCCCACGATGGCGACGCCGGCCTCGACGAGGTGCCGCGCACCCGCCTCCGTGAGGAACGGCGAGCCCTGCGCGTACTCGGGCGTGCCGAAGTGACGGCTCCAGCCGGTGTGCAGGAGCACCGCGGTGCCCGCGAGGTCGCGGTCGAGGAACACCTCGGCCGGGATGCCGCGGCTCGCGGCATCCGTCAGCCGGAAGACCTCGGCGGGCACGCCGACGAGCGTGGCCAGGTCGAGGCTCGCCAGGTCGCCGCCCTCCGCATAGCGGTGGTACGGGCTGTCGAGGTAGGTGCCGGTGTTGCCGGCCATGGTGATGAGGTCGATCGCGAACTCGGTGCCGGGCGCGTAGTGCTCGCGCGACGCCTCTCGCGTGAGGTGCGGCGTGATCGTCGGGGCCGGGATGCCCGGGTAGGTCACGAGCCCGGCGTGGATCGGGTGGCTGAGGTCGACGAGCTCGCCGCGCGCGCCCGCCGAGGTGCCGAGCCCCGCGGATGCCGCCGCGGCATCCGTCGACGCCTCCGCGACGCCGCGCGACCCGCGGTGCGCCTCCTCGACGATCTCGAGGTTCGACAGGGCGACGCGACCGACGAGCGCGAGACCGAGGTGCCGCACGAGCAGCTCGCCGATCTGCGCCTCGGTGAGGTCGGCCGACGGCAGGTCGAGGCGGAAGCCCTCGGCCCGCAGGCCTCCCCCGTTGACGAAGTCGATCTCGGCGTCGAAGTGGGCGCGGTACTCGGTCAACGGGTCTCCTGTACGGGGGTCTCGGATGCGGTGCGCAGGTCGGACGCCATCGAGGCGGCCACGAGTTCGGACGGCGCGGCCTCGGGCGCGGCGTCGGGGGCGGCCGGCGACTCCGCGGGCCGCGAGCGCCTGCGCAGTCGGCGCACGACGGTGACGAGCACGGCCGCCACGGCGAGCACCAACGGCACGATGAGGTTCGCCCACGCCAGCACCAGCAGGCCGACCGTCATGACGGTGGCGACGACCGCCAGCCACCAGCCGAACGACCAGCGGCGCAGCAGCAGGGTCGCCGCGAGCATGCCCGCGGCGTAGATCGCGACCATGTTGCTCGTGTGGATGAGGATGAAGGCCGACAGGTTCATGCCGTTGAGGAGCATCAGCACGAAGTACACGGCGACGAGCACGGCGGTGAGCATGAGCGCGCGACGCGGCACCTCGCCTGCACGCGGCGCCCTTCGCGAAGTACCGCGGCAGGTCGCCGTCGCGACCGAGCGCCGCGCCCAGCTTCGCGAACGCCGGCAGGTACGCGTTCATCACGCCGAGGCAGACGATCGCCGTGACGATCGCCACCAGCGTCGACCCGATGCCGGGCACCGTCGTGTCCACGAGGTCGAGGAGCGGGACCACACCCGCACCCGCCCGATCGCCGAGCACGCCCACCGTCACGACCTGCAGGGCGAGGTAGCCCGCCCCGACC
Source organism: uncultured Actinomycetota bacterium (assembly GCA_963802485.1). Taxonomy (GTDB): domain Bacteria; phylum Actinomycetota; class Actinomycetes; order Actinomycetales; family Microbacteriaceae; genus Agromyces. The sequence goes on along the minus strand of CAWDJA010000006.1, from coordinate 104,195 downwards.
ACGACGATCGCGATGCCGGTGGCGAGCGGGATGATGCGGCGAGGGTTCTTGAACTCGCCGGCGATGTGCGTTCCGACCTCCCAGCCCGCGAAGGCCCAGACGAAGAGGCTGATCGCGGTGCCGACGCCGCCCCATCCGTTGGGGAGGAACGGCTGGAAGTTCGACGCCTCGACCGCCGGGAACGTCACGGCGACGACGCCGACGACGGTGGCGATCAGCAGTCCGGTGAGCACGAACTGCGCCCAGCCGGCGACGCGCACGCCGAACCAGTTCGCGACGAACGGCGGCACGAAGATCGCCAACGCGATGATCGGCACGGCGGCCCGGTCGACGCCGAGCACGGCGACGACGTACTCGCCGCCGAGCACCGCGAGCACGGGTGCGCCGATGCAGACGCCGAAGAAGAACCAGTATCCCGTCATGCGCGCGGCCGTGTCGCCGAGCGTGCGGCGCACGTAGCTCGCCACGCCGCCCGGGTCGGGGTAGCGCGACGCGAGCGCGGCGAACGTGCCCGCGAGCGGGATGGAGAGGACGAGTACCGACGGCCACGGCCACGATCGAGGCCGGGCCTGCCGCCGCGGCCGCCAGCCCGGGGAGCACGAGGATGCCCGTGCCCAGCACGCTGGCGATGTAGAGCGCGGTGCCCTGGCCGAGGCCGAGGGAGCCGCGCTGCGGCTGCGTGCCGGCGTCGACGCCCGCCCCGGTGCCGGTCTGATTCGAAGTCACCCGCTCATTCTGGGGCATCCCACCGACGCGCCGCGATGGCAGGATCGACACGTTTCATCGATATCCTGCCACTCGGGTGCGCTCAGCGGCTGCCGCGCACCTGGGCGACCGCCGATTCGCGATCGATGAACGCCGTGAGCCCCTCGATCGAGCCCAGGAGCGGCGCGGGAACCACGACGAGCGTGTTCTTGTCGACGCCGACCTCGACGAGCGTCTGCAGCGTGCGCAGCTGCAGGGCGAGCGGATGCTCCATCATCGTGTCCGACGCGACGCCGAGCTGGGCCGCGGCGAGCGCCTCGCCCTCGGCGGCGATGATCTTCGCCCGCTTCTCGCGCTCGGCCTCGGCCTGCCGGGCCATCGCCCGCTTCATCGAGTCGGGCAGCAGGATGTCCTTGAGCTCCACGAGGGTCACCTCGACCCCCCACTCGGTCGTCGTCACGTCGAGGATCTCGCGGATGTTGGCGTTCAGCGTGGCCGTGTCCGAGAGCGCCTCGTCGAGGTGATGCTGGCCGATCACCTTGCGCAGCGTGGTCTGCGCGATCTGGTCGATCGCCGACTGCACGTTCTCGATCGCGATGACCGCCTTCACCGGCTCGACCACCCGGTAGTAGGCGACCGCCGAGACGCCCACGCTCACGTTGTCGCGCGTGATGATGCCCTGCGACTGGATCGGCAGCGTGACGATGCGGAACGACACCTTCGTCATCACGTCGACGATGGGGATGATGAAGCGGATGCCTGGATCGCGCACGTTGTGCAGCCGGCCGAAGCGCAGCACGACGCCGCGCTCGTACTGCTTCACGATCTTCACCGACATGAAGAACAGCACGATGGCGATCACCACGACGATGACCAGGGTCACCCAGAACCACACCATGGAGATCATCTCCTCGGGCGCCGGTGACGTGCCGCGCGCCGCATTCCATTCTCCCACCTCGGTCGGAGGCGCGCCGGCGCCGGATCGAGACCTGCGTGCACGTGGTCTCGAACGCTCCGTCGATCGACCGCTACAGCCGGGCGAGCGCCTCGTCGATGTCGGCGAGCAGGTCGTCGACGTCCTCGATGCCGACCGAGAGGCGCACGACCGACTCGGGCACCTCCGCCTCGGTGCCGCGCACGGAGGCGTGCGTCATCTCCGACGGGTAGTTGACGAGCGACTCCACGCCGCCGAGGGACTCGGCGAGCTGGAACAGCGTCGTCGACTCCGCGAATCGGCGTGCCGCCTCGGCGCCGCCCGTGAGCGAGATCGAGATCATGCCGCCGAAGCCCGACATCTGGCGGGCGGCGAGCTCGTGTCCGGGGTGCGACGCCAGGCCCGGGTAGAACACGTGCTCGATGCCCGCGTGGCCCTCGAGGCGCTGCGCGATGGCCAGCGCGTTCTCGCTGTGCCGCTGCATCCGGATGCCGAGGGTCTTGATGCCGCGCGACGTGAGGAACGCGTCGAACGGGCTCGACACCGCGCCGGCCGCGAACTGGGTGAACTCGACCTGCTCGGCCACCTCCTCCTGCCCGGCGGCGAACACGAGGCCGCCGCCGACGATGTCGGAGTGGCCGCCGAGGTACTTCGTGGTCGAGTGCACGACCACGTCGGCGCCGAGCGCCACGGGCTGCTGCAGCGCGGGCGACGCGAAGGTGTTGTCGACGACCACGAGCACGCCCGCCTCGTTGCCGAGCTCGGCGAGCGCCGCGACATCCGAGATCTTCATCAGGGGGTTCGAGGGCGTCTCGACCCAGAGCACCTTGGTGCTGCCGAGCTCGATCGCCCCGCGCACCGCGTCGAGGTCGCTGGTGTCGACGGTGGTGTGACGGATGCCCCACGCGCCGAAGATCCGGCGCACGAGGCGGTGGGTGCCGCCGTACACGTCGTTGCCGATCACGACATGGTCGCCGGGCGCCAGCACGGTGCGGAGCAGGGCGTCCTCCGCGGCGAGGCCCGACGCGAAGGAGAGGCCGCGGATGCCGCCCTCCAGCGCCGCGAGCTGGGTCTCGAGCGCGGTGCGCGTGGGGTTGCCGCCGCGCGAGTACTCGTAGCCGTTGCGCAGGCCGCCGATGCCGTCCTGCACGTAGGTGGAGGTGAGGTACACGGGCGGGATGACCGCGCCGGTGGTGGGATCGAACTCCTGTCCCGCGTGGATGGCGCGGGTGTCGAAGCGTGCGTCGTCGAGCTGCATGGTGCGTTCTTTCCTGGGGTGGCCCGGCGGTCAGGCCGAGAGGTAGGTGAGCAGGTCGGTGCGGGTGATGACGCCGAGGGCCTTGCCGCCGTCGGTCACCAGCATCGCGGGCGCCGACGCGAAGGCCGAGCGGGCCGCGGCGACGGGCTCGTTCACGCCGATCAGCGGGAGCGACTCCCCCACGACGCTCGACACCTTGTCGGTGAGCTTCGCCTGCCCCGAGAACACGAGCTCGAGCAGTTCCTCCTCGTGCAGGGCGCCGGCGACCTCGCCGAGCACCACGGGCGGCTCGGCCGAGAGCACGAGCAGCTGCGAGACCCCGGCCTCGGTCATCGTGTCGATGGCCTCGCGGATCGTGTCGTTCGGGTGCACGTAGACGATGGGCGCGGTGCGGTCGGCCTTCGCGGCGAGCAGCTGCGCGATCGTGTGGCCGGCGGGCGCGTTCGAGAAGCCGTACGCGCGCATCCACTTGTCGTTGAAGATCTTGCCGAGGTACCCGCGGCCGCCGTCGGGCAGCAGCACCACGATGACGTCGTCGGGGCCGGCGGATGCCGCGGCCTTGAGCGCCGCGACCACGGCCATGCCGCTCGACCCGCCGACGAGGATGCCCTCCTCGCGCGCGAGCCGCCGGGTCATCTCGAACGACTCGGCGTCGGACACCGCGATGATCTCGTGCGGCACGGCGGGGTCGTATGCCGCCGGCCAGAAGTCCTCGCCGACGCCCTCCACCAGGTACGGGCGCCCGGTGCCGCCCGAGTAGACCGAGCCCTCGGGGTCGGCGCCGATGATGCGCACGGTGTCGCCCGACACCTCGCGCAGGTACCGCCCGGCTCCCGTGATCGTGCCGCCCGTGCCGACGCCCGCCACGAAGTGCGTGACCGTGCCGTCGGTGTCGCGCCAGATCTCGGGGCCGGTGGTCTCGTAGTGCGAGCGCGGACCGTTGGGGTTCGAGTACTGGTCGGGCTTGAACGCGCCGGGGATCTCACGTGCGAGGCGGTCGGAGACGCCGTAGTACGACTCGGGGCTGTCGGGCGCGACGGCCGTGGGCGTCACCACGACCTCGGCGCCGTACGCCGTGAGCACGTTGCGCTTGTCCTCGCCGACCTTGTCGGGGCACACGAAGATGCACTTGTAGCCGCGCTGCTGGGCGATGAGCGCGAGGCCCACGCCGGTGTTGCCGGAGGTCGGCTCCACGATCGTGCCGCCGGGCTTCAGCTTGCCCTCGGCCTCCGCGGCGTCGATGATCCGCCCCGCGATGCGGTCCTTCGCCGAGCCGCCCGGGTTGAAGTACTCGAGCTTCACCAGCACCGTGGCATCCGTCACCCCCTCGGTGACCCGGTGGAGCTTGACGAGCGGGGTGTCGCCGACGAGATCGACGATGGTCTCTGCGTACTTCATGCCGTGTTCATTCCTCGTGTGGGTGCGTCTTGGGCGCCGGATGCGGTGCGCGACGCTGAAAAGGGGTCGCCTCTCTCAGCGACGACAACACAGCATGGAAGAGCTCACGCACTCAGACTAGCGGGACTTCGCCGCCGCACGCTCGGCCGATCTCCTCGCCGGGAACACTGGTCTCGCGGCTCGCCGGGCGTTCTCCCAGCCGCATGCGTTCGTATGGAACCTACGTCCCGATGAGAGAGGCCCCCGAGTGACCGCGACCCCGCCCATCCCCCCGTCTGCGAAGAAGGCCGCGAGCGTCAAGCAGCAGCGCGCGGACGCCCGCGCGAAGAAGCTCGAGGAGCACCGGCTGCGGGAGGCGAGGGCCCGCCGCAACCGCCGCATCGGCATCGGCGCGGCCATCGCGGGCGGCGTCGCCGTGGTCGCCCTCATCGTGACGACGGTCGTGCTCACGCCGCAGGCGGCGTCGTACAGCGCGGGCGGCGACGGCACCGAGGTCGACGGCGTGCAGACGTTCGACAACACCTCGACGCACGTCGAGGGGGTCGTCGACTACCCCCAGACCCCGCCCGCCGGCGGACCCCACAACCCGGCGTGGCTGAACTGCGGCGTGTACACCGAGCCCGTGCCCGCCGAGAACGCCGTGCACTCCCTCGAGCACGGCGCCCTCTGGGTGACCTACGACCCGTCGATCTCGGATGCCGCGCTCGAGTCGCTGCGGTCCGTGCTGCCGTCGACCTACGTCATCCTCTCGCCGTTCGACGACCTGCCCGCGCCGATCGTGCTGAGCGGCTGGAACAGCCAGCTGCAGGTCGACGACGCCGACGACCCGCGCATCGCCGCGTTCATCGAGGAGTACTGGCAGAGCCAGAACGTGCCCGAGCCCGGCGCCCTCTGCACCGGCGCGGTGGACGCGCCGGGCAAGGTCTCCTAGCGATGGCCGAACGGATGCCGCGCCCGTCACGCGCGTCGGCCGCGTCGCGGTGCTCGTCGCGGCATCCGTCGCCGTGGTCGTGGTGGCCGTCGTGGCCTTCTCGGCCGGGCGGCTGAGCACCCTCGCCGACGCGCCGCCGACGGACACGAGCGCCGAGGCGGGGTTCGCGCGCGACATGCAGGTGCACCACCAGCAGGGCGTGGAGCTCGCGATGATCGTGCGCGACGAGAGCGACGACCCCGACGTGCGGCTGCTCGCCTACGACATCGCCACCACCCAGGCCCAGCAGTCGGGGCAGCTCTACGGCTGGCTGCGCGGCTGGGGCCTGCCGCAGGCCGGCACGGAGCCGTCGATGACGTGGATGACGCGACCGGCCGCTGACGCCGCCGCGCCACGAGACGCATGACGCCGACGCCCACGCGCCGGGCGCGCCGATGCCCGGGCTCGCGACGCCCGAGCAGGTCGCCGCCCTTCGCGCGGCGACGGGCGTCGACGCCGAGCGCCGCTTCCTCGAGCTCATGATCGCCCACCACCGCGGCGCGATCGAGATGGCGGATGCCGCGCTCGCGCGTTCCTCGAACGACGTCGTCGTGCCGTTCGCCCGCTCGATCGTGCAGAGCCAGGAGGCCGAGATCGCCCTCATGGAGGACCTGCTCGCCGCGCGCAGCTGACCCGGCCGACCCCGGCCGACCCGCGACGCGACGGGCGTCAGTTCTCGAAGACCGGCCGCTCCTCCTGCTGCCGGTAGAGCGACGCGTACACGCCCTCCGACACCACGAGCTCGGCGTGCGTGCCCTGCTCGACCACCCGACCGGCGACGATCACGAAGATCACGTCGGCGGACACGACCGTGGAGAGCCGGTGCGCGATCGCGATCGTCGTGCGCCCGCGGGCGGCATCGTCGAGCGCCTGCTGCACCACGCGCTCCGAGATCGTGTCGAGCGCGCTCGTGGCCTCGTCGAGCACGAGCACGGCCGGGTCCTTCAGCAGCACGCGTGCGATCGCCATGCGCTGCTTCTCACCGCCGGACAGGCGGTAGCCGCGCTCGCCCACCACGGTGTCGTAGCCCTCGGGGAACGAGGCGATCGTCTCGTGGATGTTCGCGGCCCGCGCCGCCGCCTCGAGCTCGGCGTCGGTGGCGTCGGGCTTCGCGTACCGCAGGTTCTCGCCGATCGACGCGTGGAAGAGGTAGGTCTCCTGGCTCACGATGCCGATGTGCGAGATGAGCGACTCCTGGCGCAGGTCGCGCACGTCGTCGCCGGCGAACCGCACCGTGCCGTCGGATGCCTCGTAGAGGCGCGGCACGAGGTAGGACACCGTCGTCTTGCCCGCGCCCGACGGGCCGACGAACGCCGCGTACTGCCCCGGCTCGATCGTGAAGCTCACCCCGTCGAGGGTCGGACGCGTCTCGTCGTCGGCGTCGGGATAGCGGAACGTGACGTCGTCGAACTCGACGCGCCCGAGCGCCGGGCCCGTCGCCACGTCGCGAGCGGCGGGGGCATCCGTGATCGACGGCTTCAGGTCGAGGTACTCGAAGATGCGCGCGAACAGGGCGCTCGAGGTCTGCAGGTCGAGCGCCACGCGCATGAGGCCCATGAGCGGGAACAGCAGGCGCGCCTGCACCGTGGTGAACGCCACGATCGTGCCGGCCGTGACATCCGCCGTGCCCCCGGCGATCAGCCACCCCGAGACGAGGTAGACGATCGCCGGTATCGCGGACATGAAGATGCCCACCATCGCGAAGAACCACTGGCCCGTCATCTGCTGCTTCACCTGGAGCCGGATCTGGTTCTGGTTCTCGTCGGCGTAGCGGTCGATCTCGCTCCGCTGCCGCGTGAAGCTCTTGGAGAGCAGGATGCCGGAGACCGACAGGGTCTCCTGCGTGATCGCGGTCATCTCCGACAGCGACTCCTGGGTCTTGCCGGCGATACGGGCCCGCACCTGCCCCACGCGTCGCTGCGCGATGACCATGAACGGCAGCAGCACGAGCGCGATGATCGTGAGCTGCCAGCTGAGGATCAGCATGGCGACGAACGCCGAGATCACCGTGACGGTGTTGCCGAGCACGCTCGAGACGGTGTTGGTCAGCACGCTTGCCACCCCGCCGACGTCGTTCTGGAGGCGCGACTGGATGACGCCCGGTCTTCGTGCGGGTGAAGAAGCTGAGCTCCATCGACTGCAGGTGGGTGAAGAGGCGCACCCGCAGGGCGCCCATGACCTTGTTGCCGATGGTGGCGGTGAGGTAGGTCTGCCACACGCCGAGCAGCGCCGAGACGACGTAGACGAGGATCATCGCGCCGACGATCGCCACGAGCACCTGGAGGTTCGGCCCCGTGACGTCGCCGTCGGGGCCGACCGGGAAGAGCCCGTCGTCGAAGGCCCGCTGGGTGAGCAGCGGCGGGATGACGCTGAGGGCCGCGCCGATGAGCACCAGCACGACCGTGGTGATCAGTGCGGCCTTGTGCGGCGCGAACAGCTCGGAGATGCGACGGAAGAGGTGCGGGATCTTCGGCGCGTCGGCATTCTCCGCGCGCTGCGCCGACTCGTCCGCCGACGCGATGCGGGTGCGCGCCTTGCCGTACCTGCCGGTCTGCCCGCCCGGCGCGCTCCCGTGCATGCTCATGCATTCACCCTACGTCGCACCCGCGACGCAGCCTCCCGTGCGCGAGGGCGTCGCGGTGCGCGTTCGCTCACCGCGTGATCCGCGCCCCGCGACATGGCGTGCCGCCCGACCCCGAACTGGGGTCGTTCGGACGTGATCCGCGCGGGTATATGTTGAGCAAAATTCGGCTCTGCCGACCCGAGGGAGTGTTGTCATGCCGCACATCGTCATGCCCGCGAAACATCCGGCCCATCGTGCCCGCCCGAGAGGCCGTGCCCTGCTCGCGACCCTGCTCGTCGCCGGCCTCGCGACGCTCGGAATCACCGCGCTCGCCTCACCCGCGGCCGCCGCACCCCGGCAAGAACGACACGGCCGCCCAGCAGTCGGCGGTGGCGACCGAGGAGCCGGCCGCCGAGGCACCCGCGACGGAGTCCGCCGCCCCGCCCGCGGAGGAGGCCACGGCACCTGCCCGACGAGGCCGCCACGGTGCCGCCCGCCGAGGAATCCGCGGCACGCGCCCGCCGAAGAGGCCGCCGCCGCACCGCCCGCCGAGGAGGCAGTGGCGCCGGCGACGGAGGATGCCGCGGCCGCCCAGGTGCAGTTGCTGCTCGTGCCGCCGGAGCCCGGCGAGGTCGTCGACAAGGTCGAGATCTGCCACCGCACGGACTCCTACCGCAACCCGTACCGCGACATCGAGCCGAGCATCGACTCGATCCTCGGCAGCAACAACGGGCAGGACGGGCACTACGAGGAGCACCAGGGTCCGATCTTCTCCCCCGACATCCCGAAGCACACCGAGTGGGGCGACATCATCCCCCCATTCAGCTACCTCGATGACGAGGACCGAGGTCCAGTCCTTCCCCGGCTACAACTGGGATGCCCAGGGCCAGGCGATCTACGCCGCCGACTGCGCGTTCGCCGTTCCGAACCCGACGTTCGAGTACACGATCGACGCGTGCGTCGACGGCGACCTCAGTACTTCGAGTTCACGCTGAGCGGGCTGCTCGACACGGTCCAGTACCGCGTCGACCTCTACACCGCGGGCGGATCCGGCGTCGAGTACTGGACGATCACCGACACCGAGGGTTCCTTCACCGGCTCGTACTACCTGCCCCCGGGCGGGTACTACGTCGAGGTCTGGGTCTTCAACGATGACGAGCGAGGTCCAGGAGTGGGAGCTCGTGGACACGATCGAGTTCACGGTCGACGAATGCCCGCTCGCCGTGACGGCGGCGGGCACGGCCTGCAGCCTCGGCGATGACGGCTCCGCGCTGGTGAGCATCTCCGGCCTCGATTCGTCGGCGAGTACGTACGACTGGTATCCTCAGCCGGCGACGCAGTACGACTACCTCGAGGGCACGCTCGTCGACGTCGAATCCACGTCGATCGACGTGCCGTTCGGCGACCTGCCACCGGGCAACTACTTCTTCGAGATCAGCATCCGGTAGGCGGATGAGCCGGCGTCCGTCCTGGCGTACACCTCCTTCTTCGTCGAGCCGTGCCAGCCCGTCGATCACGGTCGTGGTCACGCGAGTGCCCGGCGTACGGTGGTCAGGGCTCGGCGTGCTCGCCTCTCCAGCTCTCGTCGGACCGTCGGTGCTCGAGGGCTGTCGTACGTACGACGTCTGGGTGACGGCCAAGGCGACGTGAACGGCACCGTCTACGGCGACGTGCAGACGCGTCGATCGGCGACTCCGAGCCACACGCGCTCAGATCACGACCGCGACTCGCTCCCGGCGGGTGATGAGCTACACAGCGTGGGTGCAGCGGCGTGTGGATGGTTCCCGAGCGGCGTCGAGGTGCCCGAAGCGGTACGAGTCGGTACGTCCTGGAGACGAGCGTGGACTTCACCCTGAAGCCCTGCCCCGCCAAGCCGGTGACGCCGGCGGGTCTCGCAGCGACCGGCGTGAACGACCCGACGGGTCCGATCGCGGCAGCCCTGCTGCTGCTCGGCCTCGGCGGCGCCGCGTTCGTCGCACGCGCTCGTCGTGAGGGGAGCCTCCATCGCGGTGAGTGATCGCTGACACAGCAGTGGCGGGCGTCCGAGCGGACGCCCGCCAGTCTTCCGCGGTCAGCGCGACGACCCGCTCCGCGACACCAGTCGGCCTCGCGCCTCGCCGGCACGGTGACGGATGCCACGTCCTCGAGTCGAGGGTGCGCCTCGTCGCCGTGCTCGACCACGCCGGTGTGCCACGTCATCGTCAACCCGTCGGGACCGTCCTCGAGCAGGGCCAGGTTGTTGTCGAACCAGGGGCCCTTCACCGTGTGCCAGCGGAACGGCGGATCGGGCACGTGCACCGAGCGGGCCGCGGCGGCGCCGATCGGGGTCGCCACGCCGTAGGACATGACGACGGCGAACCAGCGCAGCAACCGCGGCAGCGGATTGCGCACCGGCGAGCAGACCGCCTGCAGGATGCGGCCGCCGCTCTCGCGCTCCACCTCCGCCAGGAAGGAGTAGTGCACGTCACCCGACAGGAACGTCACGGTCTGCGGCGCTGGGCCGCGTTCACCGTCGGCCACCTCCGTCGCGATCCTGGCCACGGCCTGGAAGCTGTTCTGGAAGGCCGCCCAGTGCTCGAGGTCGACCGCCTGTCGCAGCCGTTCGCCGACCCATGCGGCCGGTCGCCCCCACGCACCCTGGGCGACGGCCTCATCCCAGGCCTCGACGTGGTGCAGGCCGAGGGGCAGCAGGAACGGCAGCGAGGTGGCCACGAGCACGTGCCGGAACCCACCGCGCATCCGCTCGTCGAGCCATTCGAGCTCCTGGGCATCCAACAGCCCACGAGCCGACGGCGTCAGGTCCCTGGCCACCCGCGAGTCGACGACGATCAGCCGCACGTCGTCGAAGTCCCGGCAGTAGCTCCAGCCGTAGCCGTCGGGATCCGCGTCGCATCGCTCGGCGAACTCGTCGAGCACGTCGGTGAGGTCGAGCTCCGCTGTCGCCGTCGTGGCCGATGATGCGACGCCACACCTCGTCGGCTGCTCGTGCTCGGGGCGACAGGTTGCCCAGGTGCTGGTACACCCAGTACGACGCCAGGCCGGCGACGATGCGCCCGTGCCACCACGACGTCGCCTCCATCTTCCGCTTCCAGTCGAGCGAGGCGTTCCAGTCGTCGCGGATGTCGTGGTCGTCGAAGATCATGGCGCTGGGGAGCGTGGACAGGAGCCATCGATTGGCTGCGTCCGACCATGCGAGCTCGTAGAGATGCCCGTACTCCTCGTAGTCCTTGAGCTCCTTCCCCGGCTCCTCGCGGATGTCGCGCCGGCTGCGGATGAAGTCCTGCATCTCCTTCGAGGTCGAGTCCGCGTACACCTGGTCGCCCAGGAAGAGGAGCAGGTCGGGACGCTCCGCTCGGCCTTCGGCGACCGCGAGGGCGAAGGCGCGCAGCGAGTCCACGCCGTGCGTGCGATTCCCGTGCCGGTCGTGGGAGACACTCGTGCGGCACGACCCGAAGGCGATCCGCACCGGCCGCCCCGGCGTGCGCGTCGCGATCACCGGCGGCGGGTACTCGGACTCCGCCTCGGGCCAGACGCGCCGGCCGTCGATCTGCACGTCGTAGGGTCGCGCCGTGCCCGGCTCCAGGCCGTCCACCTCCACGAGTGCGTAGTGGTGGCCGTGGACGGCGAAGGTGCGGGCGTGCCATGACCGCCCTTCGGCGCTGACGGTCACGCGGCAATCGGCTCGCGTCTCCACCCAGATGCTCGCGGATGTCTCGTCGACGAACCGCAGCATCGGACCGAGTACCAGTGGCGAGGTCGCCATGCATCCCGTTCTACCGCGTCGCGTCCCGCAGTGCCATGGGTTGCATGGCGGATGCCGCGAGCCCCCGCTCGCGGCATCCGTTCCCCCTGCCCGTCCGGGTCGTGACCCGGCGCCTACCCCTTCGTGGATCCCGCCAGCAGCCCGCGCACGAAGTAGCGCTGCAGGCTGAAGAACACGATGAGCGGGATGACGATCGAGATGAACGCCGCCGCCGTCAGCAGCTGCCAGTCCTGGCCTCTCGTGCCGACCAGCTCCGCCAATCGCTGGGTGAGTGGCGCGACGTCCTGCGTGCCGCCCGAGAAGATCAGCGCGACGAGCAGGTCGTTCCACACCCAGATGAACTGGAAGATCGCGAACGACGCGAGCGCCGGCGTCGCGAGCGGCAGCACGATGCGGAAGAAGATCTGCCCGTGCGTCGCACCGTCGACCCGCGCCGCCTCGATGACGTCGGCGGGGATCTCCGAGATGAAGTTGTGCAGCAGGAAGATCGCGAGCGGCAGCCCGAACATCGCGTGCGCGAGCCAGAGCGGCAGGTAGTTCTGCTCGGGGATGATCGGGATGACGTCGTGCAGCCATGCCTGCATCGGCCGGAGCCAGGTCGAGAAGATCTGCAGCAGCGGCACGAGCGCCATCTGCAGCGGGATGATCTGCAGCGCGAACACGAAGATGAACAGCCAGTTCACCCACTTGAACCTGATCCACGCGAACGCGTAGGCCGCCATCGACGCGAAGACCAGCGGGATCAGCGTGGCCGAGCAGGGCGATCGCGATCGAGTTCACGATGTAGGAGCCGAGCTGCGGTGACGACGACGACGTCGAGAACAGCACGTCGCGTAGTTCTCGAGCGTGAAGCCCGGGTTCTGGAAGATCGTCCACCAGCCCGTGGTGCGGATGAGCTCCGCCGGGCGGAACGACGAGATGAACAGGCCGAATGTCGGGATCGTCCAGAGCACGGCGATGATGAGCGACGCGATCGTCGCGGTGCGCGAGGTGAGGCGCTTCTTGACGCGTGCGGCCTTCGTCTCGCCGTACGTGACCTGCTCGGCGGCCTCGACGGCGCCGAGTTCCTTGCCGACGGGGAGGTCGGCGGGGGCGACGCTGCTCATCGGATCTCCCTCTGCTTGCGAAGCACGTTGACGTTGTAGATGATGATCGGCAGCACGAGCACGAACAGGATCAGCGCGAGCGCGGACCCTCGCCCGATCTCGCTCGCCCGGAACGCCTGTGTGTACATCTCGTTCGCGACGACGCTGGTGTTGAAGTTGCCGGCGGTCATCGTGCGGACGATGTCGAAGACCTTCAGTGTCGCGATCGAGATCGTCGTGAACACGACGACGAGGGCACCTCGGATGCCCGGGACCGTCACGTTCCTGAACCGTTGCCACGCGTTGGTGCCGTCGAGTTGCGCCGCCTCGATCTGCTCGGTCGGGACGCCCTTGATGGCGGCGCTGAGCAGCACCATCGCGAACCCGGTCTGGATCCAGATCATGATGACGATGAGCAGGATGGTGTTGATCGGGTCGGTCTGCAGCCACTGCACCGGTTCGCCGCCGAACGCGACGACGATCGCGTTCAGCAGGCCGATCTGCTCGCGATCGCCGATCGGTACTCGTAGACGAAGCGCCAGATGACGCTCGCGCCGACGAACGAGATCGCGATCGGCATGAACAGGATCACCTTGTAGTACCTCTCACCGCGCGACTTGTCGATGAAGACGGCGTACGCGAGGCCGATCGCGGTCGAGATGGTCGGCGCGAGCGGCACCCAGATGATCGTGTTGATCAGCGTGCGGATGGCGGCGGGCTGGGTGAACATCCAGATGAAGTTGTCGAGGGTCCACTCGCCGCGTCGAGTCCTGGAACGCGAGGAGGCTCGTGCGGATCGCGGGATAGACGAGGCCGATCGCGACGAAGATCATCGCCGGGAGCAGGAACCCCGCCAGCTGCCAGTAGTCGCGGCCCTTCTTCGGCGCCTTGTCGATGAAGAAGATGAGCAGGCCGACGACCGCGGCGAACACGGCGAGGCCCATCACCACCTGCAGGATCTTGCCGAGGAGATCGGCCGTGGTCATCGTGCCTCCCAGGTTCTTCATTGAAGCGTCGTGGTGGGGTGACGAGGGGCGGGGTCGTGGAACCCCGCCCCTCGATCATGCCGCGTGCGGCGTGATGCGCGACGCCACTAACTCGCCGGCCAGCTGGCCTCGATGGTGTCGAGCACCTGCGTCGGTGCTCGTCGCCGCCGACCCAGGCCACGATGCCCTTCCAGAAGGAGTCGGCGCCGACGGCACCGGGCATCAGGTCGGATCCGTCGAAGCGGAACGTGGTCTCGGGATCCTGCAGGATCTCGATCGACTGCACGAGCAGCTCGCTCGACGCGTTCTCGGGGTCGACGCCCTTGTTCGCGCTGATGACGCCGCCGAGGCTCACGCGGTTGTTCGCCCAGGTGTCGCTCGACAGGTAGGCGCGGAACGCCTCGACCTCCTCCGCATCGCGGAACGCCACGACGATCTCGCCGCCGCCGGTGACCGACAGCGGGTCATCGGCGTTCGCCGGCGGGAGCAGGAAGCCGAACACGTCGCCGTCGGAGGCGACCACGTTCTCGTCGCCGCCCTCGGGGTTCCAGAAGGTCTCGTAGAACGAGGCCTGGTGGTGCAGCGAGCACGTCGCCGTCGAGGATCGGGCAGGCCAGCCGTCTGGAAGGCCTCGGTGACCAGCGTCGACACGTCGCCGATGCCGCCGTTGACCATGTCGTCGCTCTTCAGGTATTCGCCGACCGCGTCGAACGCCTCGGCGACCTGCGGGTCGTTGAACGGGATGCCGTGGGTCACCCACTGGTCGTACACCTCGGCGCCGTGCAGGCGCAGCATGTAGTCCTCGACCCAGTCGGTGCCCGGCCAGCCGGTGGCGTCACCGGACTCGAGGCCGACGCACCACGGCTTGTGGTCGCCCTTCGGCCGCGATCGTCTCGGACAGCTCGGTCAGCTCGTCGAGGGTCGTCGGGATCTCGTAGCCCTTCTCCTCGAACTCGGCGGGCGAGTACCAGACGTAGCCCTTGATGCTCGCCATGAGCGGAGCCCCGTAGAAGGTGTCCTCGTACGTGCCGTACGCCTTCCAGTCCTCGGACCAGAACTCGTCGATGTTCGCCTCGACCGCCTCGGAGGCCGGGATGAGCCAGCCGCCCGCGGCGAGGCGGTTCATCAGGCCCGGCTGGGGCACGAAGCCGACGTCGGTCGCGTTGCCGCCCTCGGCGAGCACGGCGATCTGCGCCTCGAACTCGCTCGATCCCTGGTACTCGACCGAGATGCCGGTGCAGGTCTCGAAGTCGGCCCAGGACTCGTTCAGCCGGTCGGCCTCGAGGTCGAGGATGGTGCCGGTCACCGTGACCTCGGCGCCGTCGAATGTGCCGTACTCCTCGTAGGCGCCGCAGTCCACGTCGGCCGCGTCCTCTTCGGCGATGTCGCCCGTACAGGCCGTGAGTGCGAGGCCGACCGCGGCGGCCGCCACCACGGGGGCCATCCAACGGCGATGCCGTGTGAGTCTCATGTCATCTCCTCGTTGAGTGTGGTGCAAGGGGAAAGCCGGGAACCGGTTCCAGCCTCCACGGTAGGACAACAGGGCGATTCCTCACAAGAGACGGGAGGTCACGGTTCGGACACCGAACGCCGATCCGCCGGGAACCCCGCGCGAGAGCGCTCCCACGACGCTGGCGACCGCCCAGTCGACGTGCCGGCATCCGGAGCATCCGGAAACGGTTCCACATTCGCTCCCCCGAGCACTACACTCTGCATCGGAGCAGCCCGACGGAGGGAGGCGCTGATGGCCGCCATCGGCGATGTCGCGCGCCTCGCGGGGGTCTCGAAGGCCACCGCCTCCCGTGCCCTCTCGGGCCGCGGCTACGTCGCCGACGACACGCGTCGCCGCGTCGAGGCGGCCGCCGCGGAGATCGGGTACATCGCGTCGCCCGATGCCGCGAGCCTCGTCACGGGCCGCACGAAGAACGTCGGGGTGATCATCCCGTTCGTGAACCGCTGGTTCTTCGGCGAGGTGCTCGAGGGCATCGAGCGCGCACTGCTGGGCGCCGGCTACGACCTCACCCTCTACAACCTCTCCGAGCCCGGGCCCGGCCGTGCCCGCGTGTTCGACTTCTTCCTCGCCCGCAAGCGCGTCGACGCGGTGATCGCCGTCGGCGTCGACCTCGACGAGCACGAGGTCGCCTCCCTCGACCGGCGCGAGAAGCCGCTCGTCTGCCTCGGCGGGAGCGGCGGCGCGGCGGCGCGGCTCTCGGTCGACGACCGGGCCGTGGGGCAGCTGGCGACGGAGCACCTGCTGCACCTCGGGCACACGCGCATCGCGCACCTGGCCGGCGACGGGCGCGGCCGCCATGCCGGCGAGCGTGCAGGGGCAGCGCCGTCAGGGCTTCCTCGACGCCGTCGCGGCGGCCGGGATCCCGGCGGGCGAGCACGCGCACATCCTCGAGGCGGAGATGAGCATGCCGGGCGGCCACACCGGTGCCCTCCAGTTGCTCGGTCATCCGGGCCGGCGGCCCACCGCCCTCTTCGCGGCATCCGACGAGATGGCCTTCGGCACGATCCGCGCGGCCGAGCGGCTCGGCATCGACGTTCCGGCCGACCTGTCGGTCATCGGCGTCGACGGCCACGAGTACGCCGAGATGTTCGAGCTCACGACCGTCGAGCAGTACCCCGGCGAGCAGGGTCGGCTCGCCGTCGACGTCGTGCTGCGCCTGCTCGACGAGGCGACGGCCGATCCGCTGCCCGACTCGGGTGCGCCGATGCCCACCAGGCTGGTGGTGCGTTCCACGACGAGCGCGCCACGATGAGGGGATCGGGGTCGGCGCACGGCGGGCGGACACCTCGGGCGATCCCCGACGGGCTCGCATGAGCGATCGGATGCCGCGGATCGGCGTCGCGGGCACGCACGGCCACGGTGCGACGCACGTGGCCGCGGCGCTCGCGCTCGAACGGGAGGGCCGCGCGGTGCTCGCGGCGGTGGCGGACCACCGGGCACCCGGTCCCGAACTCGCGGGCCTCCCGGCCTACCACGAGGCGAGCGAGATGATCGCGTCCGAGGAGCTCGACGTGGTCGTCCTGTCGACCCCGATGCACACGCACCTCCCGCTCGCGGAGGCGGCGCTGGCCACGGGCGCGCACGTGCTGCTCGAGAAGCCGCCGACGCCCACGCTCGACGAGTTCCACCGCCTGCTGGCCGCCGCGGACGCGGCGGGCCGGGCCGTGCAGCTCGGGTTCCAGAGCCTCGGCTCCTCGGCGGTGCCCGAGATGCGCCGGCTCGTCGCCGACGGCGCGGTCGGCGAACCGGTGCGCTACGGCGCGCTCGCCACGTGGGTCCGAACCGAGGAGTACTGGCGGCGCACGCCGTGGGCGGGGCGGCGCGCGCTCGACGGGGTGCCCGTGGTCGACGGCGCGGTGACCAACCCGCTCGCGCACGCCGTGGCCACCGGCTTGGCGATCGCCGGCGCCACGCGCGAATCGGACGTCGCCGGCGTGCGCCTCGACCTGTACCGCGCCAACGACATCGAGGCCGACGACACGTCCTCGCTCGTCGTCGACCTCGTCGGCGGCGGCACCCTGGCCTGTGCCCTGAGCCTCACCGCGTCGCAGCGCAGCGAGCCGTGCATCGTCGTCGAGGGCACGGCCGGCCGCCTGGTGCTCTGGTACACGCTCGACGTGATCCAGCACTTCGAGCCGGGCGCCCGGTTCCCCACGACCACCGACCATGCGCGCAGGGGCCTGCTGGCGAACCTCGTCGACCATGTCGTCGACGGCGTGCCGCTGCTCGTGCCGGCCGCGTCGACGGGCGCGTTCATGCGCGTGCTCGAAGCGGTGCGCACGGGCGCGCCACCGACCCCCATCGACCCCGCGTTCGTCGACCGACGGGTGGGCGACGAGGGAACGCACCGCGTGGTGCGCGACCTCGAGGCCTGGAGCGCGCGCGTGGTCACGGAGGGCCGCACGTTCGCCGAACTGGGCGCGCCGTGGGCCCGGGGCGCCTGAGCCGCGGGCCGTCGGCGCCTGCGCCGCTCCGGCGCGGCGCGCACGCGCGACGTCGCTCTCGCGCGATCATGACCCTGAGCTCGGCAACCCACGCCGGGGCGTGATTCCACTCGACGCAAGGAGTTCCCCGTGACCGACGTCACCCCCAACAGCGGCGAGGTGCCGCTCGACGCTCCGCTTCGCGGAGCGAGCTTCGGGCAGGCCTTCGTCCGATTCTTCAAGAAGTACGTGGTCTTCCACGGACGCGCGAGTCGCAGCGAGTTCTGGTGGTGGTACCTGGCCAGCATCGTCATCAGCGGCGTGCTCTACGGATTGGTCTACACCGTGGGCAATCCCATGATGGTCAACGAGGACGGCGTCCCGACGCCGGTCTTCAGCGCCGTCCTGATCCCGTATTACATCTGGGGCCTCGCGACGTTCATCCCGTGGCTCGCCCTCGCGTGGCGCCGACTGCACGACACCAACCGGTCGGGCGCGTGGTGGTTCATCGGCCTGATCCCGTTCGTCGGCTGGATCATCCTGCTCGTCTTCTTCCTGCTGCCGCCCAACCCCGAGGGCGCGCGCTTCGATCGCTGAGGCGGCCGCGAACGCCGCAGCTGGAACGACGGATGCCCCGTGGCCATGATCGGCCACGGGGCATCCGTGTGTTCAGGTGAGCAGCCGGAGGCCTCGACAGGCGTACCGCCGGGGCGTGCCCCTCAGCCGGAGCATCTCGCGATGGAACGCGACCTCGCGCTCGAGGCGAAGGGTGGTCTCGTCGAACGGATTCCGCCGGTGCGTGAGCGCGCGCCCCCGCAGCTGTGCGTCGTGCCAGGCCAGCCTCGCCCGCTGGTGGCTGAGCTCGCTGTGGAGCCAGTGGTGGAACAGGAAGGCGTCGCATCTGCCGTAGCCGCGCGCGAGGTTGCGGAGCCGATCGCTCGTCAACCGTGCGGGGTCGAAATGGTGCTCGACGGCGGCGTCCGGGACACCGACGATCCGCTTGCCCGCCGCAACGATCTGGAAGTAGAACACCACGTCCTCCGAGCCCGGGCAGGCGGCGTGCCGAGTGCCTCGTCGAACCGGAACTCCTCGGCGTCGCAGCGGTCACGCCCATGTTCGCGCCGACCATACCCGGTTCACCGCGGTCCGTTGCGGGTTGTCGGCGAAGTACCTGCTTCGGAGGTCGGTCGTCATCCAGTCGCGCTCCAGCTCGGCAGCCATGACCACTCCGCCGGCCACCGCGTCGGCTTCCCCTGAGAGCAGGGGTGCCGCCATCTTCGTGATCCAGTCGGGCGGGACCCGGGTGTCGTCGTCGGTGTACAGGACAGCACGACCACGCGCCGCCCTCAGTCCCGCGTTGCGCGCGCGGGCGATGCCGGCCGTCTCCTCGGCGACCATCGAAAGCTCGGCATTCTCGCGTCGCAGGTCGGCGAGGACGGACGCGGTGCGGTCCGACGAACCGTTGTCGACGACGACCAGCTCGATGTCGAGCTCGGAGGCGTGCATCGACGTGACGATGGTCTCGAGCGATCGGCTCAGGGAGTCCGCGCGGTTCCTCGTGCACACGACGACGCTCACGTCTCGGTGGCGTGATCCGGGCTCATCGACTCACCTTACGTGCGCCAGCACCGCTGAAGCTTCGAGGGCCCGGCGATGACCACCGAAACCGCTGCCGCCTCGAGCGCGGCAATCAGCCCCGCCGACGGCATCACGCTGCAGAGGATGGCCCGCGCGGGCGGCTACCCGGGTCCGAACGACGGCATCCCAGGGCCGAACACCTGGAAGGGCCTCCAGCAGACCGCCAAGGGCTACGGCTACGCCGGACACCTCGACGGCCATCCGGGCCCGGCCACGTGGGATGCCCTTCAGCGGCTCGCCGCCAAGGGCGGATACACGGGTCCCAATGACGGGGTCATGGGGACCGCATCGTGGAAGGGCGTCCAGACCGTCCTCGCGGGATTCGGCTACGCCGCTCCCATCGACGGCATCCCGGGACCGGCCACGAACACGGCGCTCCAGGTCCTGGCGCGCATCGGCGGCTACTTCGGCCCCTACGACGGCGTCCTCGGGCCGAACTCCTGGAAGGGCGTGCAGACCGTGCTCACCGGCGCCGGGTACACGGGCCCCGTCGACGGCGTCCCCGGACCGAACACCTGGAAGGCGCTGCAGCGCATCGCGCAGCGAGGCGGGTACGCGGGGCCGGTCGACGGCGTTCCCGGTCCGAACACCTACGCCGGACTCGCCAAGCTCCTCCTGCGGAGCGAGCACGACTGAGCAGCGCGACGAACGACGGATGCCCCGTGCCGAACGAATCGGCACGGGGCATCCGTGTGGTGCAGGGTGACGCAGGTCACCTCAAGCTGCGGCGCTCTCGCGAGCGCACGCGATTACTTGAGGGTGACGGTTGCGCCGGCCTCCTCGAGGGCGGCCTTCGCCTTGTCGGCGGTCTCCTTGTTCGCGCCCTCGAGCACGGCCTTGGGAGCACCGTCGACGACGGCCTTGGCCTCGCCGAGGCCGAGCGAGGTGAGCTCGCGGACGACCTTGATGACCTGGATCTTCTTCTCACCGGCAGCCTCGAGGACGACGTCGAAGGAATCCTTCTCCTCGACCTCTTCGGCAGCGGCGCCGCCGCCTGCGGCAGCGGGGCCGGCAACGGCGACGGGGGCGGCCGCGGTGACCTCGAAGGTCTCCTCGAACGCCTTGACGAACTCAGAGAGCTCGATGAGGGTCAGGCCCTTGAACTGCTCGAGCAGCTCTTCAGTGGACAGCTTCGCCATGATTTTTCTCCTTAGATTCTTGGTTACTCACCGCTTGAGAGGCTCGCGCCTACGCAGCGGACTCCTGCTTCTCACGCAGCGCGTCGACCGTGCGAACGGCCTTCGACAGCGGTGCGTTGAACAGATATGCGGCTCCGAACAGCGAGGCCTTGAAGGCACCGGCGAGCTTCGCCAGCAGCACTTCGCGGGACTCGAGGTCGGCGAGCTTGCCTACCTCTTCGGCGGTCAGGGGCTTGCCATCGAAATAGCCGCCCTTGACCACGAGGAGGGGGTTCGCCTTGGCGAAGTCACGCAGCGCCTTCGCGACGGCGACCGGGTCACCGTGCACGAATGCGATCGCGGAAGGACCGGCGAGCTCGTCGTCGAACGACGAGATGCCGGCGTTGTTCGCCGCGATCTTGGTCAGCGTGTTCTTCACCACGGCGTAGCTCGCGTCCTCACTGATGGACGTGCGCAGCGTCTTGAGCTGCGCAACAGTGAGGCCGCGGTATTCGGTCAGCAGAACGGCGGTCGAGCTCTCGAACAGGTTCGTGAGTTCGGCAACCGAGGCTTCCTTGTTCGCCATGGCCACTCCTTGTGTCTTCAACGCGCCCCGCGGGAGCGGGGCACGGCCTCGGAGCGCTGGCAGTCTGAGACGTCGTGGAGAAAGAAAAGAGCTCCGGCGCAGTTGCGCGGAGCTCGGCCCGATCGAACGGGAAGTCTTCGTCACACCTGCGCGGGCACTTGCTTTCGCAAGACTTCGGTCGGCTCCACCATGTGATGAACACACTGGCGCACGACAACCAGCGGTCTTCGGCTCCGACAAGGGTAGCGGATGCCGCGACCGCCGCCAAATCGGGGCCGCCGGGCTCCTCGCCAACTGTCCGCGGCCTCCGGGCTTCGGCGGCGCGCCGCCCTACGATGAGGATGCCTCAGTGCATCCCCCGATGCGGCGCACTCCTCCGGGATCGAGACTGTGCCCACCGCGGGCGTCGTGCCCCCATCCGCGAGGCATCCCGTCGGCGCCCTTGAACGAAGGAACCGATCATGAACACTGACAGCGCCGGCGGACGAGTGCCCGAGGGCCCGACCGGGCGGCAGATCATCACGTTCGCCCCCGTGGACGACGCGACCGCCACCCGCGAGCTGCGCGACGTGGCCGGCCTCGACGTCGGCACGGCCCGTGGTCTCGACGACCCGGCCGCGGTGGCGACGGGCAACGTGTACCTCGAGGAGCTCCGGATCGCGATCGTCGACTCCGTGCCCGACCAGCTCGGCGCGCTCTCGCGCGCGGTCGGCGACCCGGAGAGCCCGATCCTCGCGGTGGAACCCGAGGTCTACGTGTACCCGTTCGACACGATCGACGCCGCGCCGGCAGTGACGCAGGACGACGCCGAGGCGGACGACGAGGAGGTCGACGCGGCCGAGACGTACGCCGACACCGACACCTATGCCTGGGGCCTCAAGGCCGTGCACGCGGTGCCGCCGATCCTGGCGACCGCACCGTGGGCGGGATCGGGGATCAGGATCGCCGTGCTCGACACCGGCATCGACCTGGGCCACCCCGACTTCGCGGGCCGCGTGATCGCGAGCCAGTCGTTCATCCCCGGGCAGCCGGTGCAGGACGGCCACTCGCACGGCACGCACTGCGCGGGCACGGCCGCGGGACCGAAGCGGCCCCCGGGCACGAAGCGGCGCTACGGCGTCGCGCACGGCTCGCGGCTCCTCGTGGGCAAGGTGCTCAGTGATTCGGGCAGCGGGACCAGCGGCCAGATCCTGGCCGGCATCGACTGGGCCATCCAGCAGGGCGCCCACGTGATCTCGATGTCGCTCGGCTCGGCCGTCGCCGTGGGCCAGACGTACTACACGTACTACGAGCAGGCGGCGACCGCGGCCCTGAACGCCGGGTCGCTCATCGTCGCCGCGGCGGGCAACAGCGGATGGGCGCCGGTCGGCGCCCCGGCCAACAGCCCGTCGGTGCTCGCGGTGGCGGCCCTCGACCAGGCGCTCCAACGCGCTCCGTTCTCGTGCGTCGGCCTGAACGGCAACGGCGGCGAGGTGAACATCGCGGCGCCCGGCGTCGCGACGTACTCCTCCGTGCCCGTGTCGAAGGGCTCGTACGGGTTCAAGAGCGGCACGAGCATGGCCACCCCCACGTCGCGGGCGTCGCGGCCACCCTCGCCCGGAAGACCGGCCTGCGCGGCCGCGCCCTCTGGCAGGAGCTCGTGCGCACGGCGGTGCCGCTCCCGCTCTCCGCGCAGGAGGTCGGCGCCGGTCTCGCGGTCGTGCCGACCCAGCGTCGGCCGATCTGGGACTACCGGCCGATCCCGTGGCAGCCGGGTCCGACCATCGACCCCGGCCCGCTCGAGCCGAACCGGATCCCGTAGGAGCGATCGAGATGCCGGAGCCGGATGCCACCGGTGGCGCCCGCGTGCACGTGACCGTGACGGGCCGCGGCGTCGACGACGCGCTCGCCGACCTGCGGGATGCCGGGCTCGAGGTGGACGAGACCCTCGGCGGCCTCGGCATCGTGACCGGCCGCGCCGCGCCCGACGCCGTCGAGCGCCTGCGCGGCCTCCCGGGGGTGACCGTCGAGCCGGAGGTCGACGTGCAGCTGCCGCCGCCCGACGCGCCGGTGCAGTAGCGCCCCGTCGGCGCCGGAACCGGGTCCGCTCCGAGCGGGCCCGGTTCCGCGCGTCATCCGGGATGCCGTCCGTCGTCGGGGGGTGGCGGTAGACCGGAGGCATGGAGATCACACACCTGAACCCCGACTCGCTGTTCACGAATCCGGCCTTCAGCCAGGGCGTGCTCGTGCGCGGCGCGTCGAACACGCTCTACGTCGGCGGCCAGAACGGCACGGATGCCTCGGGCGACATCGTCGAGGGCGGCCTCGGCGCCCAGACCGAGCAGGCGCTGCACAACGTGCTGGCGGTGCTCGCCGAGGCCGGCGCCGACCAGTCGAACGTCGTGCGCATGGCCGTGTACGTCGCCGCCGGGGAGTCGGTCGACGAGGGCTTCGCCGCGTCGATGCGGGTCTGGGGGCAGCATCCGACCGCCATCACCGTGCTGTTCGTGGCGGCGCTCGGGCGCCCCGACGCGCTCGTGGAGATCGAGGTCGTGGCAGCGCTCGACTGAGCCGCGACATCCGCTCGCCGGCGCAGGCGGCCAGGGCCGAGCATTAGTTGACAGAAGTCCACTATCTCCGTATAGTTGACGTCAGTCAATCAATTTTCTGGAGTCACATGGCCACCGCTCAGCGCACTCGCGCACGCACGACGACGGATGCCGCCGCACCCGCCAAGCTCTCCGACAACGGCATGACGCACCGCGAGGTGCTCACCGCCCTCTCGGGCCTCCTCCTCGGCATGTTCGTGTCGATGCTGGCCTCGACGGTCGTCGGCACGTCGCTGCCGCTCATCATCTCCGACCTCGAGGGCGACCAGTCCGCCTTCACCTGGGTGGTCACCGCGACCCTGCTCGCCACCACCGTCTCGACGCCCATCTGGGGCAAGCTCGCCGACCTCTTCAACCGCAAGCTGCTGCTGCAGCTCGCCCTCGTCATCTTCGTCGTCGCGTCGGCGGTCGCCGGGTTCTCGCAGGACACCGGCACGCTCATCACGATGCGCGTGTTCCAGGGCATCGGCGCCGGCGGCCTCGCGGCCCTCAGCCAGATCGTGATGGCCGACATCATCAGCCCGCGCGAGCGCGGCAAGTACGCCGGCCTCTTCGGCGCGGTCATGGCCGTCGCCACGGTCGGCGGCCCGCTGCTCGGCGGCGTGATCACCGACACCCTCGGCTGGCGCTGGAACTTCTTCGTCGGCCTGCCGATCGCGATCGTCGCCCTCGTGCTCCTGCAGCGCACGCTGCACCTGCCCAAGCGCGCGAAGACCAAGGTCACCATCGACTACCTCGGCATCGTGCTCATCTCGGCCGGCGTCTCGCTGCTGCTGCTCTGGGTCACCTTCGCCGGCAAGGACTTCGAGTGGATCTCCGTGCCGAGCCTCCTCATGGTCGGCGGCGCCGCCCTGCTGCTCCTGATCGCCGTGATCGTCGAGCTCCGCGTGAAGGAGCCCGTCATCCCGCTCGGCCTGTTCAAGAACCGCACCTTCACGCTCTCGGTGATCGCGTCGATCTCGGTCGGCGTGGCGATGTTCGGCACCGCGGTGTTCCTCAGCCAGTACATGCAGCTCGCGCGCGGCGCGACGCCCACCGAGTCCGGCCTGCTCACCATCCCGATGATGGCGGGAGTGCTCATCTCCTCGACCGTGATCGGCGCCCTCGTGAGCCGCCGGGGCAAGTGGAAGGGCTTCATGGTCACGGGCGGCGTGCTCCTCGTGATCGGCAGCCTGCTGCTCTCGCAGCTCCACTACGACACCGAGTTCTGGTACGTCGGCGTCTCGATGTTCGTGCTCGGCGCGGGCGTCGGCATGCTCATGCAGAACCTCGTGCTCGTCGTGCAGAACACCACCGAGGTGCGGAACCTGGGCGTCGCCACGAGCGCCGTCACGTTCTTCCGCAGCCTCGGCGGCACGATCGGCGTCGCGGTGATGGGCTCGATCCTCGGCACGGTCGTGGCCGAGAACATCAAGAGCGGCGTCGGCGACCTGCCCCCCGAGCAGCAGCTCCAGGCCGCGCAGACCCTCGGTGCCGGCACGATCCCGCAGGTCAGCGCCCTGCCCGACTTCCTCCGCGTGATCGTCGAGTCGGCGTACGGCATGGGCGTGGGCAGCGTGTTCCTCGCGGCCGTCCCGCTCGCCCTGGTCACCCTCATCGCGGTGATCTTCCTCCCCAACGGCGCCCTCGGCACCCAGAACGCGGTCCAGCGTGCGAACGCCGAGCAGTCGGGCGCGCCCGGGGCCGGCGGGGCCTCCGCCGCCGCATCCGCCGACGCCGAGGACGAGCTCACCCGTGAGCTCGAGGACGCCGAGGACGCGGCGATCGACGCGGCCGCGGCATCCGTCGCCCTGGCCCCGGTGGGCCTCGCCCACGACCCGGCCACGGGCTCGGTCGCGACGCTGCAGGACGTCTCGGCCGGCGGTCGCGACAGCGGCTCGCGCGCCGAATAGGATCACCGCATGACCCCCACCGCCGAGACCGTCATCCGCACGGCCACCGACGACGAGATCGCCTCGGTCGAGGAGCAGCTCCGGCTGCTCTTCGTCCGGGTGCGGGCCGTCTGGAAGGAGGCCGCCGCCGCCGTGCATCCCGACCTCCAGCCGGTCGGGTACAAGATCATCTCGGCGATCGTGCACCGCGGGCGCATGCACGCCGGCGCCCTCGCCGACACGCTCGAGATCGACAAGAGCGTCGTCAGCCGCCAGGTCAAGCACCTCGAGGCCCTCGGGCTCGTGGTCACCGTCGCCGACCCGAACGACGGGCGCGCCCGGTTCGTCGAGGCGACGCCGGCCGCGATCGAGAGCATCGGCCAGAAGGGCTCCCGGATGCAGCAGCAGCTCTACGCGGCGCTGCGCACCTGGTCGGGCGACGACGTCGACGAGCTCGCACGACTGCTCGCCCGGCTCACGTCCGAGGTCGTGGCTCCGTCCACGACGGACTCAGCGTCCGGCGACTGACGACTCCTCCGCGGCCTCGGCGCCCGCGGCGGTGCCATCGGCATCGGCGTCGGTCGCATCCGCATGCCGCATCCGGCGTGGCCGGCCACGGGCAGCCGCACCGTGAACCGGGTCGCACCCGGCTCGCTCGTCACCGACACGTCGCCGTGGTGCGCCTCGACGACGGCCCGCACGATCGCGAGTCCGAGTCCGGTGCTCCCGGCGCGGCGCGACCGCGACGAGTCGCCGCGGGCGAACCGCTCGAAGAGCGAGCCGACGAGGTCGGGCGGGATGCCGGGACCGTCGTCCTCGACCGCGAGCACGACGTCGTCGCCGTCGCGCTCGAGCATGGCGACCACGCTCGTGCCCTCCGGCGTGTGCACGCGGGCGTTCGCGAGCAGGTTCGTGACGACCTGGCGGAGCCGGGGCTCGTCGCCCGTGACGACGGTCGCGGCATCCGGGAGCCGCACCTCCCAGTCGTGCTCGGGCCCGGCGGCCTGCGCGTCGCCGACCGCCTCGACCACGACGCGGCCGAGGTCGACCGGACGGGCGGCGAGCTCGCGTCCCTCGTCGAGCCGTGCGAGCAGCAGCAGGTCCTCGACGAGCTCGGTCATGCGCACGGACTCCGACTCGATGCGGCCGATGGCGTGCATCACGTCGGGCGGGAGCTCGCCGCCGTGCAGCCGGGTGAGCTCGGCGTAGCCGCGGATGGAGGCGAGGGGCGTGCGCAGCTCGTGGCTGGCGTCGGCGACGAAGCGGCGCACCTTCTGCTCGCTCTGCTCGCGGGCCGACAGGGCGGACGCCACGTGCCCGAGCATGCGGTTGAAGGCGGTGCCGAGTCGTCCCACCTCGGTGCGGTCGTCGTCGACGGGCACCCGCTCGGCGAGCGCGACGTCGCCGCGGTCGAGCGACAGCTCGGAGACGCGCTGCGCCGTCGCGGTGACCTCGGACAGCGGGCTGAGCGCCCGGCGCACGACGGCGGAACCGATCACGAGGGCGACCATGAGTCCCAGCACGGCGACGATCGCCACCGTCAGCGCGAGCTGGGTGGTCTGGGCGTTGACGCCCTCCATCGGGAGCGCGAGCACGATCTTGACGCCCGGCTGCGACTCGGCGGCGAGCGCACGGTAGTCGCCGAGCGCGCCGGCCTGGATCGTGTGGGCGGCCCGATCGGGCGGCACGTCGGCGAGGGCGTCCGCGGCACCCGGAGCGGGCGACTGGATCTGCCCGTCGTCGATCACCCCGGCCGTGACCTCGCCGCCGATGACGATCCCGCCGAGCGTGCCCTCGGGCTGGCCCGGCACGCTGAGGAAGGCGATGACCGTGCGGCCCGGGTCGCCGGGAATGCCGGGGCCGGTGGCGTCATCGGCACGCGACGACGCGGCGCGGAGGCTGGAGTCCAGGCGCTCGACGCTCGAGGCGTGGAAGAGGGCCACGCTGGCGATCCCGATGACGGCGCTCACGGCGACGAGCAGCGCGGCCAGGATGACGAGCAGGCGGCGGTGCAGGGTCCACGCGAAACGGCGGCGGCGTGGGGCATCCGTGGCCGTCGCCGTCTCGTGCGTGGCCGTCTCGTGCGGCGTGCCGTCGTCATGCGTGGCCGCTTCCTCGCGGGACGCGGCGGCGTGGCCCGGATCGCCGGGACGGGTCATCCGACGGCCTTCAGCATGTAGCCGGCACCGCGCACCGTGTGGATCATCGGCTCGCGACCGGCGTCGACCTTCTTGCGGAGGTAGGAGATGTAGAGCTCGACCACGGACTCCTTGCCGCCGAAGTCGTACGACCAGACGCGGTCGAGGATCTGCGCCTTCGAGAGCACGCGCCGCGGGTTGCGCATGAGGAACCGGAGGAGCTCGAACTCGGTCGCGGTGAGCTCGATCGGCGTGCCGCCGCGGGCGACCTCGTAGGAGTCCTCGTCGAGGGTGAGGTCGCCGACGGTGAGCACCGGGTCCTTCGCCTGGGCGAGCGTCAGCGTCGAGCGTCGGATGAGCCCGCGCAGGCGCGCCACGACCTCCTCGAGGCTGAACGGCTTGGTGACGTAGTCGTCGCCGCCCGCGGTGAGGCCCGCGATCCGGTCGTCGAGGGAGTCCTTCGCGGTGAGGAACAGCACGGGCGTCTCGGTGCCGTCGGCGCGCACGCGCTGCAGCACCTCCAGCCCGTCGATGTCGGGGAGCATGATGTCGAGCACGATCGCGTCGGGCCGGAACTCGCGGGCGACCTTCACGGCGCTGAACCCGTCGGCGGCCGTGCGCACGTCCCACCCCTCGTATCGCAGGGCCATCTTCAGGAGTTCGGTCAGCGAGTGCTCGTCGTCCACGACGAGCACTCGCACCATGGAGCCGTCGCCCTTGGTGATCTGGGGGGCGCGGTGCTGGGTGGTCGGCGCAGTGCTCATGACTCCAGTATCCGCGTCGCCCTATGCGTTCCCTATGACTTTCCCGAGCGGATGCCGCAGCCGGCCGGCCATAGGCGATTCATGGGCGCGGCAGGGAACGCCCATAGCGCCGCTCCCTAGCGTCGCGTTCGGCGCCCCGCCCGGTGCGTCTCCCCCGACCTCCGAGGAAATCATGTTCTTCACCTACCTCCGGCGCGAACTCGCCGGGCGCCGCAGGCAGACCGCGATCGTCGCGATCGGCATGGCGCTCGCGATCGCGCTCGTCATGATCGTGAACTCCGTGGCCTCCGGCGTGCGCGACGCCCAGGCGTCCGTGCTCGAATCCGTCTACGGCGTCGGGACCGACCTCACCGTCTCGCAGGACCCCGCGCCGCCGGAGGAGGGCGAGGCGGGCGCCGGGCCGGGTCGGTTCGAGTTCGGCGCGGACGACGGCACGACCTCGGGCGATTCCACGGAGCTCAGCCAGTCCCGCCTCACCGCGGGGTTCGGCAGCACGACGTTCGACGCGGCGGCGCTCGACACGGTGGCCGACCTCGACGGCGTCGCGGCGGCATCCGCTGCGCTCTCGCTCACGAACATGACGTTCTCGGGCGAGCTGCCCCAGTTCGCGCAGCGGACCGAGGGCGCGCCGCCCGCCGAGGGCGACACGACGCAGCAGCCGCCGAGCGGCGGGTTCGACGGCGCGGGCGGCAGCGCCTTCGACGTGAACAGCTTCACGGTGCTGGGCATCGACCCCGCCGGCGCTGCGGTCGGGCCGCTGTCGGCGGTCGAGCTGGCGGACGGGCGCGGGCTCGAGGCATCCGACACCGGCCAGGCGGTCGCCGTGCTCGACGCGAGCTACGCGACCAGCGCGGAGCTCGCGGTCGGCGACACGATCGACGTCGGCGGCACGGAGTTCGAGGTCGTCGGCACGGTGACCTCGACCTCGGCGGATGCCGCGACGGCCTCGAACGTCTACATCCCCCTCGACCTCGCCCAGTCGATCGCCGGGCTCGACGGACAGGTCAGCGACCTCTACGTGCAGGCGACCTCGTCGGACCAGATCGCCGCCGTGCAGGCGGACATCGAGGAGGCACTGCCCGACGCGACGGTGTCGACGCAGGCCGACCTCGCCGCGTCGGTGTCGGGATCGCTCGCGACCGCGTCGAGCCTCATCGCGAACCTCGGCCTGTGGCTCTCGGTCGCCGTCCTGGTGGCGGCGTTCCTCATCGCCATCCTCTTCACCATCCAGGGCGTGACGCGCCGCACCCGCGAGTTCGGCACGCTCAAGGCGATCGGCTGGTCGAACCGCCGCGTCGTCGGACAGGTCGCGGGCGAGTCGCTGGTGCAGGGGCTCATCGGCGGTGCAGCCGGCCTGGTGGTCGGTCTCGTCGGCATCTGGGTGATCAACCTCGTCGCGCCCACCCTCGGCGGCAGCGCCACGACCGGCACGCTGGCCGGCGGACCCGCGATGGCCGGGCCGGGCGGCGACGGCGGGGCGACCGCCTCCGGGCCGTTCGGCGATCGGCTCGCGGATGCCGCGGGCGCCACCACCGAGGTGGTGCTCAACGCACCCGTGACGATCTCGGTCGTCGCGATCGCGATCGGGCTGGCCGTCCTCGGCGGACTCCTCGCCGGGGCGATCGGCGGCTGGCGCGCCTCGCGCCTCCGCCCCGCCGAGGCGCTCCGCAGCGTCGCCTGACCCGCGACCGCCGACACCCACGTCCAGGACCACAGGAAAGGACCACCATGTACACGCTCGAGAACGTCTCGAAGACCTACACCCAGTCGAAGCGGCAGGTCACCGCCCTCGCCGACGTGACCCTCTCGATCCCGTCGGGCCAGCTCGTCGCGATCCAGGGGCCCACCGGCGGCGGCAAGTCGACCCTGCTGCAGATGCTCGGCGCACTCGACCGGCCGACGTCGGGGCGCATCAGCCTCGGCGAGGCGGAGCTGTCGCACCTGCCCGACCGCAAGCTCGGCGGCATCCGTGCGAAGGAGATCGGGTTCGTCTTCCAGGGCTTCAACCTCATCCCGACCCTCACCGCGCAGGAGAACGTGGAGACGGCGCTCGCGCCGCTCGGCGTGCCGGCCGAGGAGCGTCGACGGCGGGCGCTCGACGCCCTCGCCTCGGTGGGGCTCGCCGACCGCGCCGGGCACGTGCCCGGCGAGCTGTCGGGAGGCCAGCAGCAGCGCGTCGCCATCGCCCGGGCGCTCGTCAAGGAACCCGACGTCCTGCTCGCCGACGAGCCCACGGGCAACCTCGACGAGGAGACGCGCGACGAGATCATGGACCTGCTCGAGGGGCTCTGGCGCGACCGAGGGCTCACGCTCGTGGTGGTGACGCACGACTCGGCCGTGGCGAAGCGCGCCGAGCGCCGGCTGCACATCAAGCACGGCACGGTCACCGAGCGCAGCTGACGCCGGTCACGGCGCGACCGACGAGCGGATGCCGCGACCCGCGTGGGGTCGCGGCATCCGCGTCGCTCGTCGTGCGCCCGCGCCGGCTCGATCAGCCGATGCGGTAGAAGCGCCAGAACGGGTTCTCGATGTCGAGCACGTCGACCCGGCCGAAGCCCGCGGCGGCGGCCCAGCGTCGCAGGGTCGGCGCGCGCAGCACGGTGCCGTTGGCCACCGAGGCGGACTCGGCGGTGGTCGCCGGCAGGCAGTGCAGCACGCTCATCGCGTAGAGCATTCGCTCGACCGGGTCGGCGTCGGCGCGGAACTCGTCGGCGACCCGCTCGTCGGCCACGAGCAGCGCGCCGCCCGGCCGCAGGAGTCCGCGGAACGCGGCGAGCGCGTGGACCGGGCGGCCCATGTCGTGCAGCGCCTCGAACACGGTCACGAGGTCGAATCCCGGTTCGGCGCCGATCGCGGCGGCGGCGGCGACCACGGTCGCCGCGTCGCCCGCGTTGCCGACCAGGAACGCCACGCGGTCGGCGACGCCCGCGGCGGCGGCGTGCTCCCGCGCCTCCTCGATCGAGGCGACGTCGAGGTCGAGGCCGACGATGCGAGCCTCGGGGAACGCGGTCGCCAGCGCGATGGTCGACCAGCCGACGCCGCAGCCCGCGTCGAGCACCGTGCCGCCGGCGTCGAGCGCCGCGGCCCGGTCGGGCAGCGTGTCCACCCAGGCGCGCATCTCGTGGATGAAGCCGGGACGGTTCAGCGCGCCGAGGCCCTGGCGCAGCTCGGCGCCGTACTCGTCGAACGCGACGCCGCGGCCCTGGCGGAAGTCGGCGACGACCTCGGGGAACGCGAGGGCGATGCCCGCGAGCAGTCCCGCCACCGGTGCGGCGTGCGCCGGGTGCGTCTCGTCGACGAGCACGGGCACGTGGTGGGCGGGCAGCGAGAAGCGTCGCGCCTCGTCGTTCGGCTCCGCGTCGCGGGCCGCGAGGATGCCGGCCGCCGCCTGCTGCTCGAGCCACTCCCTCGCGTATCGGGGTGCCGCGCCGGTGATTCGGGCGAGAGCGGAGGCGGTCATCGGCCCGTAGTCGCGGAGTGCGCGATACAGCCCGAAGCGGCGCCCGAGCTCGATGGTGAGCAGCGTCGTGGCGGAGCCGAGCATGCCGACGAGCTGCTCGGCGAACTCGCCGATGCGGGCGGCCTCCAGCTCCTCGGCGGATGGGGCGACGGCGCCGATGTCCGTGTCGGTGTCGGTCGTGTCCGGTCGTTGTCGTGCGGTGCGTGTCGCGGTGTCGGTGTCGGTGTCGGTCAGGATGTCGGTCATGGTGGTTCCTTGCGTCGTCGTTCCGCCGCACGGGAGTGCGGCACGGGAGGCAAGTCAACGCCGATGCCCCGGCGGCGGAATCGCCCGATCCGGCCAACCCGGTGTGGCCGGAACCGGCCAGCGCGCGGCATCCGCTCACGTCGCAATGGCCCGCAGGACCCTAGATCACCTCGTTGCGGAGCGCCCACGCGGCCGCGGCGGTGCGCGAGGGAACGTCGAGCTTCGTGCGGATGTTCGCGATGTGGCGGTGCACCGTGTGGGTGGACAGCACGAGCTGCGCCGCGATCTCGGCATCCGTGTGCCCGCGCGCGACGAGCCGCAGCACCTCCCGCTCCCGTTCCGTGAGGCGAGCCGTGCTCCCCGCACGCGAGGCCGGCGCCGCCTCGACGGGAACGCCGAGGAACCCGAGCGTCTCGCGCACGACCGCATCGGCGTCGCCCCGCCAGGGGAAGTGGTCGACGCCCTCGAGCGCGACGAAGCGGGCGTTGCGGATGCGCCGCGCGACGTCCTTGCCGAGCGCGAACGGGATCGCTCGGTCGTCGCGGCGGTGCAGCACGAGCGTGGGGGCGAGCACGTCGCCGAGGTGCCCGGTGGAGTCGAAGTCGTACACCGCGCGGAGCGACGCGAGCGCGACCTCGCGCGAGGCGGAGCGCCGCTGGAACTCGACGAACTCGGCGCGCTCGTCGGCCGTCGCGTCGGGGAGGAACAGGTCCGCCAGGACGCGGGAGCCGAGGCCCCAGTGCTGGTCGATGATCGACAGCATGGCCTCACGCGCGGCGGGCGGAGCGAGGTCGACGCCGCGGGCGTAGGAGCCGTAGAGCACGAGTCGCTCGACGCGCTCGGGATGCCGGGCCGCGTACATCGACGCCACGCCGCGCGCCCGACGACGCCCCGAAGAGGGAGATCCTGCCCGGTGCCGCCTCGTCGACGAGCGCCTCGAGCGTCGCGAGCTCCTCGTCGAGGGTCCGGGCGGGGATGCGGGCTCGGTCGGACACGCCGGCGCCCGGGCGGTCGTACCGGATGACGGTGCGGTGCCGGGCGAGCGCACCCGTGAACCGCCGGAACCTCGCGTTCCGCCAGTCGAGCTCGAGGTGGCTCGACCACCAGCCGCCGATGACGAGCGGCGGCCCGTCTCCGACGGCCGCCCACGCGATGGACGCCCCGTCGTGCTCCGCGTAGCGGATGACCTGGTCCTCGGGCTCCACGCCCCGAGTCTAGGAGGCGAGGGATGCTCGGACTACACCACTCGCGCGAACCGGACGGCATCCGCGAAGGCGTGCAGGCGGTCGAGCACACGCGGCAGCTCGTCGCGGTGCTGCTCGAGCAATCGGCGGGCGCCGTCGAGCTCGGGCTCGCCGCGGTCGCCGAGGAGGATGGGCACGTACTCGCCGGGCAGCAGCAGCTCCTCATGCGCGCCGTCGGGCGCGTCGACGACGCGGAGGAGTCCCGCCTCGAGCTGCTCCGCCAGCCAGGCGTGGGCGTTCGGCTCGGGGACGCCGGCGAGCACGGCGAACGTCGCGGCATCGACGGGCCCGGATTCGAACAGCACGCGGTAGTAGCCGCGCTTGCGGCCGAAGGCGATGGATGCGCGCGCGCGTCGCTCGAAGGCCTCGCCGGCGTGCACCGCTGCGGTGTTGGTGATCGTGGACATGGTCCCTCCTCGGGGTCGTGCCGTCCGGTCGGACGGGTCGACCCTTCGATTCCACGTCCGATGGGTCCTCGGAGGCATCGCGCGTTCGGGCCACTCCGGCGTGGCCCGTTCCGGCCATTCCATGCCCCGTGCAAAGGTGACCCACAGGCTGCCTGCATACGGTGGAGTGGATGTCGAACCCGGAACAGAACCGAGCATTCCGCCGGCGACGAGCCCTCGTCCTCGCCGCCGCCATGATCGTGCTCGTCGCGGGCGGCGCCACGATCGTGTGGTCCGCGGGGCAGCAGGGCGGTGAGTCGTCCGCCGCGGCCCCTGCGGCCGATACCGCGATCGCGCCCACGGCCGAGCCCGCCGCGGACGGCTCCGAAGGCGAGCTCGACACCGCGGGATTGAGCGCGTCGGTCGCCGCGCAACTGGAGTACGTCCACGCGCACTGGGACGACACGACGAGCGACCGGTTCGGCGTCATCGACGAGAACGACTGCGTGAACTTCGCGAGCCAGTCGCTCCTCGCCCGCGGGTGGGAGGTCGATGACGAGTGGTGGTACGACGAGGACGGCGACGCCTACGCCTCGTCCGACGCGTGGATCAGCTCGACCATGCTGATGTGGTACCTCGAGGACCACCCCGAGCGCGCCACCGCGCTCACCGACGACCAGCGCGACCAGGTGAAGGTCGGCGACCTCGTGCAGTTCGACTGGGACGACTCGGGCGACCGCGACCACACCGGCGTCGTGACTTCGGTGATCACCGAGGCCGACGGGTCGATCACCATCGAGTACGCGGGCCACACGGATGCCACGTGGGACCGCTCGGTCGACTGGGCGATCACCGAATACCACCCCGGCGGCGTGGCGTACTACTGGAGCATCCCCGAGTAGTCGAGGTCGGGCATCCGCTGCCGCTACTGGTTCGAGAACGCGGCGTCGAACGACGCCGTCGGCTGCGGCCAGATCAGCGAGCGGATGAACCCGACCGCCTGCTCGGCGCCGTGCAGCCGGTCCATGCCGGCGTCCTCCCATTCGACCGAGATCGGGCCGGTGTAGCCGATCGCGTCGAGCGCCCGGAACGAGTCCTCCCACGGCACGTCGCCGTGCCCGGTGGAGACGAAGTCCCACCCGCGGCGCGGATCGCCCCACGGCAGGTGGGAGCCGAGGACGCCCGCCCGCCCGTTGTGCGGACGCAGCCGCGTGTCCTTGCAGTCGACGTGGTAGATGCGGTCCTTGAAGTCGAGGATGAAGCCGACCGGGTCGATGTTCTGCCACATCATGTGGCTCGGATCCCAGTTGAAGCCGAACGCCTCCCGGTGGTCGATCGCCTCCAGGGCGCGCACCGAGCTCCAGTAGTCGTAGGCGATCTCGCCGGGATGCACCTCGTGCGCGAACCGCACGCCCTCGGCGTCGAACACGTCGAGGATCGGGTTCCACCTGGTCGCGAAGTCCTCGAACCCGCCCTCGACCACCGACGCGGGCACCGGCGGGAACATCGCCACGAACGGCCAGATCGACGAGCCCGTGAAGCCGACGACCGTGTCGACGCCGAGCTTGCGCGCCACGCGCGCCGAGCGCTGCATGTCCTCGGCCGCGCGCTGCCGCACGCCCTCGGCGTCGCCGTCGCCCCACACGTACGAGCGCAGGATCGCCTCGTGCCGGAAGTCGATGGGCGCATCGCACACCGCCTGCCCGGCGAGGTGGTTCGAGATCGCGTACACCTCGAGGCCGTTCCGCTTCAGGATCTCGCGGCGCTCGTCGAGGTAGCCGGGCTCCTCATCGGCCAGCTTCAGGTCGAGGTGGTCGCCGGAGCACGCGATCTCGAGGCCGTCGTAGCCCCACTCGCCCGCGAGGCGCGCGACCTCCTCGAACGGCAGGTCGGCCCACTGGCCGGTGAAGAGCGTCACGGGGTGGGTGGCCGGGGCATCCGTCATCGTCGTTCCCTTTCGTCCTGCAGTGCGGTGAGGTAGCGGATGCTGCGCTCCGCGAGTTCGTCCTGGGATGGCGCGAGCGGCCGCCACACCGAGGCGGCGACGGCGATCGTGGCGTTCTCGCCGGTGAAGCTCTCGAGTCCGAGCGGACCGTCGTAGCCGACGTCGTCGAGCGCGTCGAGGAAGGCCGGCCAGTCGATGTGGTCGTCGCCGACCGCGCCCCGATCGTTGCCGCAGACCTGCACGTACGCGAGGTGTTCCCCTGCCTCGCGGATGGCGGCGCCGATGTCCTTCTCCTCGATGTTGAGGTGGTAGCTGTCGAGCGCGAGCCCGAGGCCCGGCCCGAGCAGCGGGCCGAGCGCCTCGAGCGCCTGCCCGACGGTGTTCACGAGGCTCGTCTCGTAGCGGTTCAGCGGTTCGATGGCGAGTCGGATGCCGCTGCGCTCCGCCGTGCGCACCACCGGCGCGAGGCCGGCACGCAGCTCGCGGTAGCGCGCCTCGCGCTCCTCGGCGTCCATGCGCCATGCGCGGCCCGTCGCGGCCGTGAACGGACCCGCCACGACGCGGGACCCGAGCCGCTCGGCCACGCCCACGCAGTGCACGAGGTAGTTCTGGGTGGCCACCACCTCCGAGCCGGGTGCGGCCACGAGGTTGCGGCCGGGTCCCATCGCGCCGATCACCACGGGGGCGAGTCGGTGCTCGGCGAGCACGTCGGCCGCGGCATCCGGCGACCAGTCCCCCGGCTGCTCGACCGGCAGCTCGATGGCGCCGAAGCCCATGCCCGCGGCCTTCGCGGCGATCACGGCGAGCGCGTCGTCGTCGAGCGGCGAGGTCCAGACCCAGGTGTTCACGCCGATCGTGCGGCGCATGCTGCCTCCTTGCAGAAGTGATCGCCGGTCGAGTAGCGGCGGAGCCGCGTATCGAGACCAGTGTGTCAGTTCTCGATACGGCCCTGGCGGGCCTACTCGACCGGCGGGTCGTCACCCTTTACGGGTCATATGACCAGCATCACGGAATGACCCGCTCCTGCCAGACCTCCGGGTAGCCCGGCAGGTCTTCTCCGCCGAACTTCGCGTAGTGGCCGTCGGGCATGCCGTCGTTGGCCTCGAGGTACTGGTCGACCTCCTCGGCGGGGATCGGGAACTGCGGCAGCACCCATTCCTTCGGCACCTCCTGGCCCGCGAAGATCATCTGCGCGGCGAGGAGCGGCGTGCGCCACTGGAAGTTCGAGTACACCGGCGCGAGGCCCGTGAGCCCGGTCTCCTTCCACTTGCGGAGGAAGCTCATCTCGTCCTCGCCCGTCATCACCGGGTAGTCCGCGCCGGCGTCCTCGAACGCCTCGATGGCCGCGACGGCGCCGTCACCGGCATCCATCCACACGCCCTGCACGTCGCCCTTGGCGAGCTCGTCGGAGATGATCTTCTTGATCTCGGCGGGGTCGGCTCCGGTGAAGTAGTCGACCGCGTCGATGCCGGCCTCGTCGAACAGCTTCTCGGCCGCGGCCCAGCGCTGTTCGAGCACGTCCACACCCGGCAGGATGCGGAGCGCCACGACCTTGTCGCCCTCTTCGAGCTCGTCGATGAGGAACTCCGCCGTGTCGATGCCCCACGCGAATCCACCGATGGGGTGGATGAACGTGGTCGGGCAGTCGGTCTCGACGCCGCGGTCGAACACGATGACCGGCTTGCCGGTCTCGCACGCCCGCTCGACGGCCGGGGTCATCGCCGCCGTGGAGTTCGGCGAGATGATGAAGACGTCGCAGTTGCCCTCGTTGATGAAGTAGTCGATGTCGGCGATCTGCGTGTCATCGGAGTCCTGCGCGTCGCGGGTCTCCATCTCGGAGATGGCACCAGCCTCCTGCAGCACCTGGAGCTGCTGGTTCATGGTGATCCAGCCGGTCTGGCGCCACGGGTTCGAGATCGACGCGTTGGCGAAGCACGCCTTCTTCGCGCCCGGGCTCGTGAACCCCGACGTGTCGACGAACTCCGCGTTGATGTGCTGCAGCCACGGCTGTCCCTCGGGCCCCTCTGGCACGACCTCCCGTTCGGCGTCCTGCTTGTCGTACAGCTCCTGGTCGAACCACTCGACCGCATCCTCGGTGGCGGCGGCGTCCTCGGACGGCGCGGCCACGTTGGGGTCGGTGGTACAGCCTGCGAGCGTCATCAGCGCGAGAGCGCCGACCATGGCGGATGCCACAGTGAACCTGCGTCGCATCACGAACCTCCCTTGGTTTCGTTGTCAGCCCTCTGCGTCGAGGGAATGGGTGCAGGGCGAGCGGGATCCGGTGACGGATCGGGCTCCTTCGCCGGTGCCGGCGAAGTGTCGTTCGTCGGGGCTGGCCCCGGCGAGGTCTCGAGGGCGCGGCCACGACGGCGCGCGCGAACGGTGGTCGCCGCGTAGGCGACCGCGAGGATGATGATGATGCCCTGCACCGCGTCGCGGTACGTCGAGGGAACGCCCGCGAAGTTCAGCAGGGTGAAGAGCGCTTCGAGGGCGAACGCGCCGGCGGCCGCGGCGACCACCCAGCCGCGTCCACCGCCGAGCACGACGCCGCCGAGCACGACCGCGGTGATCGCGGTGAACTCGTAGCCGCGGCCGACGCTCGGGTGCACGCCCGCGTAGCCGACGAGCAGCACGCCGGCGAGGGTCGCCGAGAGCGAGGAGATGATGAACGTCGACGTCTTGACCCACCAGCTCCGCGTTCCCGAGAAGCGCGCCGTGGTGGCGTTGTCTCCGAGCGCGATGATGGTGCGTCCGAAGGGCCGCTTGGCGAACCAGACCGCCACCAGGAGCACGACCGCCAGGATGACGACCGACCACGGCAGGATCTCGACGACCGGGAGGTCGCGGATGCCACCGCGTCCGATCTCGCGGAAGCTGTCGGCGGGATTGCCGGTGGCGGCGCCGCCCGTCCAGTAGAGCGTCGCGCCGAGGAGGGCGAGCATCATGCCGAGGGTCACGATGAAGCTCGGCACCTTGAGGAACGACACGATCAGGCCGTTCACGAGCCCGATGAACGCGCCGAACGCGAGCATGAAGGCGAACACGGGCAGGACCTTCGCGTCGTCCTGCCCGATGAGGTTGCCCGCGATCACCACCTGGGCGGTGACCACCGAGCCCATCGACAGGTCGAACTCGCCACCGACGATCACGAAGTACTGGCCGATCGCGACGATGGCGATCGGGGCGACCCGCTGCACGAATCGAACGAGCTGCGACGGCTCGGCGAACGACGGGTTCAGCAGTGTGATGGCCACGAGCAGCACGATGAGCAGCAGGAACACCGCACCGCGTGGGCTCACGAGCGTGCGCCCGAGGTCGGCGAGTCGACGGCCGAGGCCGGGCCGTTCGGTCGTCACGGCGCTCATGCCGACACCTCCTGCTCGGGGCTTGGCATCCGGTTTCGACGTTCCCGCCGAGCCGGTCGCGAACCTCGGCCTGCGCCGGTCGAGCGAGCGGCTCGTGTACACCGCGACGGCGGCGACGATGACGACGCCGCGGACGACGTCCTTCAGGAACGGGTTCACCTGCATCACGCTCATCACGTTGTCGACGACCGCGAAGATCGCGACGCCGCCGATGGTGCCCCAGATCGAGCCGCGGCCGCCCATGAGCAGCGTGCCGCCGAGCACGACCGCCGCGATCGAGAGCAGGTCGTAGCCGCCCTGGATGCCGACGGTGGGGCTTCCGACGCCGAGCCGGCTGGCGAGCAGGAGCCCCGCGAGCGCGGCCGTGATGGAGCAGAGCATGTGCGCCACGATCAGCGGGCGCGCGGTGCGGATGCCCGAGAGCCGGGCGACCTGCTCGTTGCCGCCCACGGCGAACATGTGGTTGCCGGTGCGCGTGCGCGCCAGGAAGAAGGCCCCGGCGAGCGCGACGAGCAGCATGAGGAGCGTCGAGATCGGCACCGGCCCGATGCCGGTGGCGCCGATGTACTGGAACGCGGGCGGCACCGCACCGCTCGTACCCTGGTAGTTGGTATCGAGGTAGCCCTTGATGATCAGGCCCGTGCCGAGGGTCGCGATGAAGCCGTTCACCCTGAGCTTCGTGACGATGAGCCCGTTCGCGAGTCCGATCAGCCGCGGCGACCACGAGCACGGCGAGCACCGCGATCGGGATGTTCGCCGGGTTGCCGGCCATGAGGTCGGCGGCGATCAGGCTCGACAGGCTCACGACGTACGGCACCGAGAGGTCGAGCGAGGCGCAGAGGATGACGAGCGTCTGCCCGATGGCGACGAAGCCGAGCACGCTCATGCCGGTGAGGATGTCGCGGATGTTGCCGGCGCTGAAGAAGTTGCGGCCGACGGATGCCACGAGCACCGCGCCGATCGACGATGACGGCGACGAGCGCGATGCCCACGATGAGGCTGGCGTCGAGGCGCCGGCGGCGGCCGCGGCGGGCGGGGGTGGCCGTGGTGGTGGTCATCACGCCTCCTCCTCGTCCGCGTCGCGCATGGCCCGCGGGGCCGACTCCGACGGGGCGTCGGGGGCGAGCGGGGCTCCGTCGTCCCCGTCGCCGGGCGGCGCGGGGCTCGACGCCTCCGTGACCGCCTCGCCGACGGCGGCGATGCTCCCGGATGCCTCGTGGCCCGCCGTGCCCACCCGGATCATGCCGGTGGCGGCGGACAGGATCGTCGTCTCGTCGCTCTTCGCAGGCAGTTCGGCGGAGGCGTGTCCGTCGTGCATCACGATGATGCGGTCGGACATGCCGATGACCTCGGGGAGCTCGGAGGAGATCATGAGGATGGCGACGCCCTCCCTGGCGAGCCGGCGCATGAGCTGGTACACGGCGACCTTGGCGCCGACGTCGATGCCGCGGGTCGGCTCGTCGAGCAGCACCACACGGGGCTTGGTGGCGAGCCACTTGGCGAGCACGACCTTCTGCTGGTTGCCGCCCGAGAGGTACTGCACCTCCTGGTCGAGGCCCTGCGAGGCGACCTCCAGCGAGGAGAGGACCCCGGGCAGCTCGCGGCGCACCTCGCCGGTTCGGCGCGCGAACACCGAGCGGATGACGAGCAGCGCGTTGTCGCCGACCGACTGGTTGACGGCGAGTCCCTGGGCCTTGCGGTCCTCGGTGATCAGCGCGATGCCGGCCTTGACCGCCTGGCGCGGGCCGGTCATGTGCACCGGGCGCCCGTCGAGCAGCATCTCGCCGCGCGTGAACGGGACGATGCCGAACAGCGCCTCGACGAGCTCGGTGCGACCCGACCCCTGGAGGCCGGCGACGCCGACGATCTCGCCGGCGCGGAGGTCCAGGTCGATGTCGTCGACATACCCGTTGCCGGCGCCGCGCAGCTCGAGGCGGGTTCGCCGAGCTCGGTGCCCTCCTCGGCCTCGGGGAAGTACGCGGAGATCGGCCGGCCGACCATGCGACGCACCAGCTCGTCGGTGTCGAGCTCCGACGCCGGGCCGCTCGAGACGAGCGCGCCGTCCTTCAGCACGGTGATGGTGTCGCAGAGGTCGAAGATCTCCTTCAGCCGGTGCGAGACGTAGAGGATCGCGACGCCGCGCGCCTGGAGGCGCCGCACGATCGCGTAGAGGAGCTCGACCTCGTGGTCGGCGAGCGCCGCGGTCGGCTCGTCCATCTGGATGACCCGCGCGTCGACCGAGAGCGCCTTCACGATCTCGACGATCTGCTGCTCGGCGACGGTGAGCGTGCGCACGGGGGCATCGGGGTCGACCCCCTCGATGCCGAGCTGGTCGAGCAGTGCCCTCGTCTCGCGGGCCATGGCCTTGCGGTCGACGAAGCCGCCGCGCTTGGGCTCCCGTCCGAGGAACACGTTCTGCGCGACGGTGCGCTCGGGCAGCAGGTTGAACTCCTGGAAGACGGTCGCGAGTCCGGCCCGCGCCGCCTGGACGGGGTGGGTGAAGTGCACCTCCGATTGCCGCCGAACGTGATCGAACCGGCGTCCCGGTCGTACACGCCCGCGAGGATCTTCATGAAGGTGGACTTGCCCGCGCCGTTCTCGCCGACGAGGCCGTGCACCTCGCCGGGTCG
Organism: uncultured Actinomycetota bacterium; assembly: GCA_963802485.1. Classification (GTDB taxonomy): domain Bacteria; phylum Actinomycetota; class Actinomycetes; order Actinomycetales; family Microbacteriaceae; genus Agromyces. The sequence goes on along the minus strand of CAWDJA010000006.1, from coordinate 62,618 downwards.
GAGGGTGAGCCCGACGCCGTGCAGCACCTGCACGCCGAAGAACGACTTCTCGAGTCCCTCGGCGACGAGCACGGGCTCGGCCTCGCGACCGAGGCTCCCGCACCGCGGGCGGGCGGTCTCGTTCACGTCGGTCATGCGACCACCTCTTCCCAGACGCCGGATGCCGCGGACGCGAGCACGGCCTCGGTCACCCGCACGGCGCGGAGCCCGTCGTCGAAGCCGGAAGCCCGTCGGGCGGCGAGCCGCCGATCGCGGCGTAGGCGTCGGCCACGAAGGCGTTGAACGCGTCCTGGTAGCCCATCGGATGCCCCGCCGGCACGATCGCGAGCCGCGCGGCGTCGGGCGCGAGGCGGGCGGCGTCGCGATCGATCGACCATGGACGAGTCGGCGCGCCCGACCCACAGCTGCTCGGGACGCTCCTGCTCGAACCGCACGCTCGCGTCGGTGCCCGACAGCTCGACGGTCAGGGCGTTCTTGTGCCCGGGCGCCACCTGCGACACCAGCAGCGTGCCGACCGCGCCCGAGGCGAGCTCGACGACCACCGCGGCGAGGTCCTCCGTCGCGATGTCGACGTTCTGGCGCGCTGCTCGTACACCGTGCGCGTCGAGGCGTTGAGCCGCACGATCCGGTCGCCGGCGACGAACTCGACGAGGTCGACGAGGTGCGACCCGATGTCGGCGAAGGCCCGCGACGGGCCGCCGAGCGAGGCGTCGACCCGCCAGTCGTCGTCGTGCGGGGTGGCGAGCCAGTCCTGCAGGTAGGCGCCGTGCACGCTGAGCAGCCGACCGGTGTCGCCGGCCGCGACTCGTGCCCGCGCCTCGCGCGCCATCGGGTGGAAGCGGTAGACGAAGGGCACGGCGGCCACGAGGCCGCGCTCGGCGGCGAGGTCGACGAGCGCCGCGGCATCCGCCGACGAGTGGCCAGGGGCTTCTCGCAGATCACGTGCTTGCCGGCCTCGAGGGCCGCCCGGGCGATCGCGGCGTGCGTGGCGTTGGGCGTGCACACGTGCACCACGTCGATGTCGGGATCGGCGATCAGCGCCTCGACCGAGTCGAAGGCGGCGTCGAGGCCGAGGCGGTCGGCGGCGTCGCGAGCGCGGCCCGCCGAGGAGGACGCACCGCCCGCGAGCTCGGCGCGCGCGGCACGAGCGGCCCGGGAGTGCACGGCGGCCATGAAGCCGCCGCCGACGAAGCCGGCGCGAATCGTGCGGGCCGGGGCGATGACGTCCGTTGTCATGCTGGCCATGCTGACACAGGGTTGCCAACTTTTGCTAGTGCTTCGACAAAAGCCGTTTGATCTGTGACACCTTCGTTATCGGATCATCCCCCAAGCGGGTGTGCTTTACTCAGTGAATGGTCGACATCAGCCGGGGATCGGCGCTCGGCACGTCGGGTGCGAGCGAGCTGTTCCAGCTCCTCCGCGACGGTGTGCCGCGCACGCGCGCGTCCCTTGCGCAGGCCACGGGACTGGCCCGTTCGACGGTCGCCGCGCGGGTCGACGAGCTCATGCAGCTCGGCCTCGTGACCCCCGTGGCCGACGCCGCGTCGACCGGCGGACGACCGCCGTCGCAGTTCGCGCTCAACCCCGCGGCCCGCATCGTCCTCGCCGCCGACCTCGGCGCCTCGCACGCGACGCTCGCGGTCACCGACCTGGCCGGCACGGTGCTCAGCGAGCGCAGCGAGCGCATGGACATCGCGCAGGGGCCCGAGGCCGTGCTCGGCTGGATGGTGGACGCGGGCCTCGCGCTCATCGCGGAGCTCGGGCGCGATCGGCACCAGCTCGCGGCGATCGGCATCGGCGTGCCGGGCCCGGTCGAGCACTCCACGGGTCGACCCGTGAACCCCCCGATCATGCCGGGGTGGGACCGTTTCGACGTGCCGGGTTGGGTGCAGCAGCACCTCGAGGTGCCCGTGCTCGTCGACAACGACGTGAACATCATGGCGCTCGGCGAGCGCGCGCTCGCCTGGCCGCACGTCGAGCACCTCGTGTTCGTCAAGGTGGCCACGGGCATCGGCTCCGGCGTCATCTCCGGCGGTCTGCTGCAGCGCGGAGCGCAGGGCATCGCCGGCGACATCGGCCACGTGCGCGTCGCCCGCGGCGCCGACGTGCCGTGCCACTGCGGCAACCGCGGATGCCTCGAGGCGCTCGCCTCAGGCCCCGCCATCGCGCGGGCGCTGCGCGAACAGGGCGTCGACGTGCACTCGGGCGGCGAGGTCGTCGACCTCGTCAAGCGCGGCGACCTCGACGCGATCCAGGCGGTGCGCCAGGCCGGGCGCGACATCGGCGAGGTGCTCACCGCCTGCGTGAGCCTCGTGAACCCGTCGGTCATCGCCATCGGCGGGTCGATGGCGCGTGCGGGCGAGCACCTCCTCGCGGGTGTCCGCGAGGTGGTCTACACCCGCTCGATGCCGCTGGCGACCGAGCACCTCGCGATCGTGCAGTCCGCCGCCGCCGAGAACGCGGCGGTGCTCGGCGCGGCCATGCTCGCGATCCACCACGCGCTGTCGCCCGAGGGCATCGACGCGCTCGCGGCGCGCTGAGACTCCCCACGCCGACGCGATCACGCCGCGTGTGCGCCTGAGACGTGTGGGCGCCGGCGAGTACGCTCGAAGACGTGCCCGATACGCCCTTCGCCCTCTTCGACCTCGAGGGCGCGGCGACGGTGGTCAGCGTCCCCCCGCCGCCGGTACGGCATGCGCACGAGTTGCGGATCGTGGCCGACGCCAGCGACCGCGTGGCATGGTTGCGGGCCCGCTCGCAGGGCATCACCGCCACGGATGCCGCGAAGCTCTCGTCGCGCACGGCGGTGCGCTCGGCGGCCTGGGAGAAGCTGAACGGCACGCGCGGCCGATTCGGCGGCAGCCGGTTCACCGATCACGGGCGAGCGCGCGAGCCCGTGATCGCCGAGTGGGTGCTGCGCACGCACGGCATCGAGCCGTCGTCGCTGCTCTTCCATGCGGCATCCGATCGACGGCACCTGGCGACGCCCGACGGCCTCCGCGTCGCGGCCGACGGCACCCCCGAGCTCTGCGAGATCAAGACCACCTCGCGTCCGTGGCGCGGCATCCCGCGCGGCTACCTGCGCCAGGTGTGGTGGCAGCAGTACGTGCTGGGAGCCGAGCGCACGCTCGTCGTGTGGGAGCAGCACGTCGACTTCGTGCCGGTCGCCGACGAACCGCGATGCCTCTGGGTCGATCGTGACGACGACCAGATCGCGATCCTCGTGCGCCTCGCCGAGGAGCTCCTGCTGGCCCTGCGCCCCGACGACCCGGCGCGGGCGGTCTACCGTCCGGGTGCGCTCGCGTGACGACGGTCCTGCTCCACGGGCTGGGCGCCGACCGGCGGCAGCCCCTCGGCATCTTCGAGCCCGTGGTGCAGGCGGTGTCCGGCCCCGACGAGCTCATCGTCGCGCCCGATGTGCGCGCCCACGGCGGGTTCCTCGCCGTCGGCGGGCCGGGCGACTTCGAGCTCGATCGGCTCGCGGCGGAGGTGTGCGAGCACGTCCCCGCGGCACTCGCCGAGGCGGGACACGCGGGACTCGAGGCATCCGAGCCGGTGACCGTCATCGGCATCTCGATGGGAGCCGCGCTCGCGCTCCGCATCGCCCTCGACGGGCTGCTGCCCGTGCGACGCGCCGTCTTCGTGCGGCCGGCCTTCGACGATCGCTCGCTGCCCGACAACCTGCGTCCGTTCCCGGTGATCGGCCAGATCCTCGCCGACGCGGGGCCGGCGGGCGCCGCCGAGTTCCAGGAGCGCGCCGTCTTCCAGCAGGTCGCCGCGGCGTCGCCGGCCGGGGGCCGGGCGCTGCTCGCGCAGTTCCAGGCTCCGGATGCCGCCCGCCGGGCGATGCGCCTCGTCGAGATCCCGCGCAACCGCGCGTTCGCCGACGACGCCGAGCTGGCCGAGCTCGACGCCCGGGGCATCCGCTCGCTCGTCGTGGCCGCGCCTCGGGACCCGGTGCACCCGTTCCCGATCTCGGAGCGATGGGCCGGCGGCCTGCACGCGATGCTCGAGCTCCTGCCGGCGCGCGACGACGGGCAGGCGGCGCAGACGGCGGTGCTGCGCGAGCGCGTGGCGCGCTGGCTGCAGAAGGACTAGGCCGGCACCGGCGGCGTCGGCGACGTCGCCGCGCGGTTCACGCCGCGATGGCGCCCTCGCGTTCCTCGGCGGGCGTGGCAGGCGGCTCGTCCTCGGGCTCGTGGGGCCACGGCGTGCGGCTGAGCGCGATGATGCCGGCGCCGACGAGCAGGATGAACGCGGCGATCGCGATGATGTACACCGCGACGCCGCCGTAGCCCGCGGGCTGGGCGGGGTTCATGAAGGGGTACGGGTACCAGCCGACCAGCGCGCCGCGGATCAGCGAGTAGACCGCCCAGGCGATCGGGAAGATCGCGATGGTCCAGAGGCGGCGCCACTCGACGTGACGACGGCCCGGGGCGAGCACCCAGTCGACGATCAGGTAGAGCGGCGCCCAGACGTGCATGATCTCGTTCGACCACGGCACCGTCGTCGCCTGGTCGAGTGACACCTCACGCAGCAGCAGGTTGTACACCACGAGCGTCGTGGCCATGTAGGTCACCACGCAGGCGCGCACGAGGTTGTACCAGTACGGATCGCCTCGCCGGGTGAAGGCGAGCCAGGCACCGATGAGCAGGACGATCGCGGACACGGCGTTCGAGAGGATCGTGAAGTAGCTGAAGAAGTTCACGACGAACGCCAGTCGGTTCGGCACCATCGACCAGCTCTGCGCGAACTGGCCCACGATCGCGATGATGATCGCCGCCGCCGCGAGCACCCGCAACACCCCGAACAGTCGCCTCACCGGAATTCCCCGTCCCCGCCGCATCCGTCAGCTCCGCGACGCACTGTGTGCAGCATAGTTGTGCGTGGGGACGCAGACGGGGAGGAAGTGCCGATGACCGGGACGATGCAGGCGCTCGTGATCGACCGCACCGGGGACGCCGATGAGCTGCACCTCGCCGAGGTGCCGCGCCCGATGCGGGTGAGCGACGAGGTGGTCGTGCGCGTCGTGGCCGCCGGCGTGAATCCCATCGACGTGAAGACCCGGGCCGGCCGCGGCGTCTCGGCCGCGATCGCGTCCTACCCGGCGGTGCTCGGCAATGACTTCGCCGGCATCGTCGAGGCGGTGCCCTACGCGGCGCACCCGCTGCAGCCCGGCGACCGGGTGTACGGCATGGGACGCGTGCCCCGCCTCGGCGGCAGCTATGCCGAGTTCATCTCGGTCTCGTCGATGAGCGTCGCCCCGATGCCCGCCTCGCTCGGGTTCGTCGAGGCGGCGGGCGTGCCCCTCGCCGCGCTCACCGCGTGGGGGGCCGTGATCGACACCGCGCGCGCGCATGAGGGTCAGCGGATGCTGGTCCACGCGGCATCCGGCGGGGTGGGGCACTTCGCCGTGCAGCTCGCCGCGTACTTCGGCGCCGACGTCACGGCGACCTGCTCCACGCGGAACGCTGGACTTCGTGCGCTCGCTCGGCGCGCGGCACGTCGTCGACTACACGGCGGAGCGGTTCGAGGACGTGGTCGCCGACCAGGACGTCGTGATCGACCTCGTCGGCAACGTCGCGGATGACACGGGCACGCGCTCGCTCGACGTGCTGCGCCCGCACGGTCTGGTCGTGAACGTGCCCACCGGGTCGTGGCCGACCATGGCCGAGGAGGCGGAGGCACGCGGCATCCGCGCGACCGGCTACTCGGTCTCGCCCGATGCCCGCACCCTCTCGGTGATCACGCGGCTCATCGACGACGGATCGGTGCGCGTGCACGTGGAGCGGGAGCTTCCGCTCGCCGACGGCGCGGAGGCGCATCGTCTGATCGAGGACGGGCACGTGCGCGGCAAGGTCGTGCTGCGGGTGGCGGCGGATCCGGAGTAGGTCGGGTATCGCATTCGCAGTTGTCTCCGCTACCAGTCGCTCCCCGACGCCATCCGGCCGACTTGTCCTCCACAGGTGGGTGAGCGCGGGTTCTGCACAGGCGTTTTCCCTGATCCGGGGCTGGTTTCCGACGCGCTCGGATGTCGGTGGGTGGTGCTGGAATGGATGCATGACCACCCCCGGGGCGACCAGCGCGGCGGCCGCGCTGCAGGCCGACCTCGACGCGATCGTCGCGCTCGAACGGCGGATCCGGGCGGCGCAGGCGGAGCAGTTGCGGCTGATCGAACGGGCGCACGGGTACGCGCACGCCGTCGAGGGCGTGCACGACGGAGTCCACCCCGGTGCAACGGGAGTTCGGCACCCGGTCGTTCATCGCCGAACTCGCCACCACCCTGGTCGCTGCCCGAGCGCACCGCCGGCGCCCTGGCCGCCGACGCCGGCGACGCGCCCGCCGACACCCGGCCACCCTTCACGCGCTCGCCGCCGGGGCGATCAGCCTGCCCCAGCTCCGGTCGATCTTCGAGACCCTCACCGGGCTGCCCGCCGACGCCGCAGCCGCGCTCGAGACGGCCGCGCTGGACCGGGCGGCGCAGCAGACCAACGCCGCCCTCCGCCGTCGGCTCCGCACCCTGCGGGAACGCCTCCACCCCGAACCACTCGACACCCGACACCGCGCCGCGGCCTTGGACCGCCGGGTCGTGCTCGAACCCGCCCCCGACGGGATGGCCTGGCTCAGCCTCTACCTCCACGCCGAACGCGCCCACGCCATCACAGACCGCCTCCACCGGCTCGCCGACACCGACACCGCGCACCGACTGCCGCGGCGCCGCGCGGATGCCACGTCCGACCCGTCCACCCCCGACCCGCGCACCCGCGCGCAACGGGTCCTGGACACCGCCACCGACCTGCTCCTGGCCGGCCTCCGCACCAACCACGACGGCCACCCCGTCGACGGTGACGCGCAGATCGTGGCCCGGGTGCTGGTCACCGTCCCGGTGCTCACCCTGCTCGGCCACACCGACGAACCCGCCGAACTCGACGGGTACGGACCCATCCCCGCCGACACCGCCCGACACCTCGCCGCACACGCCCCCTCATTCCACCGCATCCTCACCCACCCCGAGACCGGCGCCTACCTCTCCTACAGCCGCACCACCTACCGGGTCCCCGCCGACCTGGCCCGCTACCTCCGAACCCGCGACGGCACCTGCCGGTTCCCCGGCTGCGCCCGCCGCGCCACCACCTGCGACCTCGACCACACCACCCCCTGGACACCCCCACGGCCACACCAACCACGACAACCTCGCCCACCTCTGCCCCAACCACCACCGCCTCAAACACCACACCCACTGGCACATGACCCAACACCCCAACGGCACCATCCACTGGACCTCACCCACCGGCCGACACCACACCACCCACCCCGAACACCCCTTCACCCAACACCTCATTCGCCCAGCAGCCGCGCGGAATCCCATCCGATCCCGCGGGAGCATCACTCGTCGAGGTGGCCTGAGCGACTCACGCGCTCAAGCGCGGGCGCTCCGCGAGGCACGGTCGCGCCAGCCAGCACGCCCTGTTGCTGCAGGGTCGCCGCGGTTCGGCATGCCGCACCCGCAGCGCAGCCGTGCCCCGCGCTCACAACGCCCGCCACTCAGCCAGCGCCGGCGCTCAGCCCGCGCCCGTCTCGAGCAGCGCCGTGCCGAGCTCGCTGCGCAGGTAGAGCACGCTGCGGCCGTACCGCGTGCTCACGAGCAGGCCCGCGTCGCGCAGCACGCGCAGGTGCTGGTTGACGGCCGAGGCGGTCACGCCGAGGCGCACGCCGAGCTCGGTCGAGGACGCCGGATCGCCGAGCGCGGCGAGCAGGCTCGCTCGGGTCTCGCCGAGCACGGCCGCGACGGCGGCCGGATTCGCGACCCGTTCCGCCTCCCACAGCGCGCCCTGGCCGCGAGCCGAGTACATGATCATCGGCGGACCGTCGCCGACCGGCGCGGACGCGCGTCGCGTGAACATCGTCGGCACGAAGGTGAGCCCGTTGCCGTCGATCGCCTGGGTACGGTCGTTGGGGTCCGCGAGCCGCACCGACACCACGCCGTGGTCGTACTCGATGCGCGACGAGAGCCCGTTGAGCATCGTCGCGACCCCCGACTGGGCGATCTGCCGACCCCGGTAGACCACGTCCGCCTCGAGCACCGCGCGCATCCGCGGCCAGTACGGTTCGAAGCACGTGTCCCAGAGCTGCTGCAGGGCGCGGATGACCCGCCGCAGGGCGGCGCTCGTGGACCCCGCGAACACCTCGGGCACCGCTCCGTGGACCGCCGACGAGATCCGCACGGAAGACCTCGGCCGGGGTCGCGGCGAGCGCCTCGAGCTCCTCGTCGAGCCGGGTCAACGGCGACGTCGGACGCGGGTTCAGGAAGTCCGGCGTCCACATCCGCTCGTCGATGAGGGCCATGAGGGTCGGCATGTCGAGTCGGGTGCGCGCCTCCTCGGTGCGCCGCAGCCAGCCGAGCTGCAGCGGGAACCGGGCGGGCTCCTTGATGGCGCGCAGGGAGAGGCCCAGCTCGCAGAGCGGCGAGATGCCGAAGCGCACGCTGCCGACGTCGTCCTCGGTCAGCAGGTACCTCAACATGAAGCACTACGCTACATCGATTTCGTCGCCGATCCGGGTCTGGGAGAACTGGATCCGTGAGCCCTGCCCCCACCGCCCCCTCGTCTCCCTCACCCGACACCGACGCCGTCCCGGTCATCGAGCCCGAGCCCGCCGCCGACGCGCGCCCTGGCCTCCTACGCCGGCTCGCGGCATCCGTCGCCGACCCGGTGCTGCGCATCCTCGTGATCGCGACGCTCATCAGCCGGGTGGGCCGCGGCATCTTCCTCACGGTCACGGTGCTGTACTTCACGCTCATCGTGGGACTCGCCCCGCACGAGGTCGCGATCGTGCTCGGCGCGGCGAGCGCGGCGGGCGTGCTCTCGTCGCTCGCCGGCGGCTGGCTCGCCGACCGGGTGAGCGCCCGACGCCTGCTCGTCACGCTCTCGGTCATCGATGGCGTGGGCCTCATCTGCTACGTGTTCGCCCACGATTTCGCGAGCGCGCTGGTGATCGCCGTGATCGTGGGAGCCGTCGAGCAGGCCGCGAACTCGACGCGCATGGCGATCATCGCCCGCGCGTTCGACGGCGACCAGCGCGTGCACGCACGAGCGGTGCTCCGCACGGTGACGAACGTGGCGATCGCCGTCGGCTCGGGCATCGGCGCACTCGCGCTGCTCGCGGGCACGGGCGAGGCGTACCGCTGGATCATCGTCGGCGCCGGCGTCATGTACCTGGCCGGCGTGACGCAGCTGGTGAAGCTGCCCCACCGAGTCGACGCACCGAAGGCCCAGGTGACGGATGCCGCGGGCACGACGCCGCATCGCGACGCCGGGCGCGACCGGGCCCCGGCCGCTCGCGCACTCCCCCTGGCGCGACCCGCGCTACCTCGCCCTCACCGCCCTCAGCGCCGTGTTCGGCATGCAGTTCGGCGTCGGCGAGGTGGGCGTGCCGCTCTGGATCGCCAACGACACGAACGCACCCGAGGTGCTCGTGGCCGTGGTGCTCATCCTCAACACGATCATCGTGGTGCTCTTCCAGGTGCCGCTGTCGCGTGGCACGCACGACCTGCGCCGTGCCGGACGCGTCTCGGCGATCGCCGCGTGGCTCATGGCGGCCGCCTGCCTCATCTACGCCGCCGCGGCGGGACTGCCGGCGGGATTCGCGATCGCGGTGATCGTCGCGGCCGCCGTCGCGCACGCGTTCGCCGAGGTGCTGTCGCAGGCCGGCGGCTGGGGCCTCAGCTTCGAGCTCGCCGACCCCGTACGCGCCGGCACCTACCAGGGCGTGTTCTCGATGGGCTACTCGCTCGGAGCCATGGTCGCGCCGCTGTTCGTGACGTCGACCGCGCTCACCCTCGGGTTCGCCGGCTGGGCGATCCTCGGCGCCGTCTTCCTCGCGTCGGGCCTCGGCACGTGGGCGATCGCCGTGGCCGCGGCACGGGCGATCGCACGCGAGGCCGAGCGAGCGCAACCCTCGACCGCCTGACGGGGGCGTCGGCTAGGGTCGCCGCATGAGCCGCGACCGCGACACGCCGTCGATCGTCTGGTTCCGCGACGACCTCCGCGTCGCCGACCACCCCGCGCTGCACGCCGCGGTCGAACGCGGGGCGCCGATCGTGTGCGTCTTCGTGCTCGACGAGGAGACGCCCGGCATCCGTGCACTCGGCGGCGCCGCGCGCTGGTGGCTGCACGGCTCCCTCACGGCGCTCGGCGATGCGCTCGAGGCGATCGGCGGACGGCTCGTGCTGCGTCGCGGACCGGCCGACCGGGTCATCCGCTCGCTCGTCGACGAGACCGGCGCCGGCGCGGTGTTCTGGAACCGCCGCTACGGCGGCCCCGAGCGCGAGCTCGACGCCGGACTGAAGCAGGCGCTGCACGACGACGGGCTCATCGTGCACAGCTTCGCGGCCAACCTGCTGTTCGAGCCCTGGACGATCCGCACGGGCCAGGGCACGCCGTTCTCGGTGTTCACCCCGTTCTGGCGGGCGTGCCGCTCGGCGCCCGAGCCGCGGCATCCGCTGCCCGCACCCGACGCGATCGACCCGGCGGATGCCGCGAGCGACGACCTCGACGCCTGGGAGCTGTTGCCCACCCGCCCCGACTGGGCGGACGGCCTGCGCGAGGCGTGGACGCCCGGGCCGGATGCCGCGCACGAGCGCCTGCGGGAATTCCTCGACGACGACCTGGCCGCGTACGCGAAGGGACGCGACGAACCGGCGAAGCAGGTCACCTCCCGCCTGTCGCCGCACCTGCGCTGGGGCGAGCTCAGTCCCTACGAGGTGTGGCACGCGGTGCGCGAGCGGCGGTCGGGCGGCGAGGGCGCCGCGCGCTTCCTCACCGAGCTGGGGTGGCGGGAGTTCGCGTGGCACGTGCTGTTCCATGCGCCCGACCTCGCGACGAGGAACTGGCGCGCGGAGTTCGACGCCTTCCCGTGGCCGCGCCTGCATCCCACCGCGCTGCGAGCCTGGGAGGACGGCCGCACGGGCGTGCCGCTCGTCGACGCGGGCATGCGCGAGCTGTGGGCCACCGGCACGATGCACAACCGGGTGCGCATGGTCACGGCGTCGTTCCTCACGAAGAACCTGCTCATCGACTGGCGCCGCGGCGAGCAGTGGTTCTGGGACACCCTCGTCGACGCCGACGCCGCGTCGAACCCGTTCAACTGGCAGTGGGTGGCCGGCTCGGGCGCGGATGCCGCGCCGTACTTCCGCGTGTTCAACCCCGAGTTGCAGGCGACGAAGTTCGACGCCGACGGCGAGTACGTGCGCCGCTGGGTGCCCGAGGTCGGCACCGACGAGTACCCCGAGCCGATCGTGGACCTCAAGGCAGACCCGCGAGGCGGCGCTCGCCGCCTACGAGCACGTGAAGGCGGCGCGACGCTAGAACGCTGCGACGCTAGAGCCGCTTCTCGAACCAGTGGTCGGCGTAGACCTCGTCGTTGAACGGCGCGACCTCGACGTAGCCCGACGCCCGGTACATCGCGATCGCCTCGGTGAGGCTCGCGTTCGTCTCGAGGGTCACGGATGCCGCGCCGTGATCGCGTGCGGCCTGCTCGAGCGCCACGAGGATGCGCCGCCCGACGCCCATGCCGCGCACCGCGTCGTCGACCCACATCCGCTTGATGTACGCGGGAGCCCCGTCGTGGAACAGCACCGCGCCGCATCCGATCGCCCGACCGTGCAGCCGCGCGAGCACGAACGCACCGGTCGGCTCGCGGAACTCGTGCGTGTCGGGGTGGAGGCTGCGGCCCGGGTCGAAGCCGCCCGGGAATCGCCGGGCGAGCTCGGCGTAGTACTCCCCGAGGCAGGCCTGCGCGTCGTCGGATGCGGGGTCGGCGACGTCGACCTCGACGAGACCTGAGTCGAGCAACCGCATGACGGTGGCCATCGCCTCGACGAGCCGGGACTGCTGCCCTGGGCTGAGCGGCTCGAGCAGCGAGCCGGCGAGCTCGTCGCTGCGGCGACCGAGCTCCGCCCGCTCGGCCCTGCCCCGCTCGGTCGTGCGCACGGTTCGGACCCTCGAGTCGGCGGCGGCGCCCTCCACCGTCACGAGTCCCTCGCGCTCGAGTGATCGCAGGAGCCGGGAGAGGTAGCCCGAGTCGAGGCCCAGCCGTTCACGGATGACACGGACGTCGACGCCGGAACCGTCGACCTCCCAGAGCACGCGGGAGGCGCCGAGCGAGCGGTCACTGCCGAGGTAGTGGTCCTGCAGCGCCCCGACGCGGGTGGTGACCGCGCGGTTGAACGCCCGCACGGTGTCGATCGCGTCGCGATCGAGAGGGGTGATCGCCATATTGCTGACCTTAGTCAGCGATTCGGTCGACCGCAATGGCGAGCTCAGGCGAGCGGATGCTCCAGCACCCAGTCCTCCTCCAGCCGGCCGCCGAGGCGGAACCGCTTGCGCCCCACCTTGGCGAAGCCGTGCTTCTCGTAGAAGCGGATCGCCCGCGCGTTCTCCTCGTTCACGCCGAGCCAGGCCGTCGCCGCACCGGCCGCCGCGGCCGCGTCGAGCGTCGCCGCCATGAGCGGACCGGCCACCACGCCCGTGCCGTGGGCGAGCGCGCGGGTGTAGAACTTGCTGAGCTCGATCGCCGGACGCTCCGACACCGCCGCCGCGGCATCCGCGTCACCGGGTTCGCCGCGCTCGCGTCCGATGAGCATCGAGTACCCGACCAGCCGCCCGCCGGGCTCCTCGGCCACGAGCAGCACGCGATCCGCGTCCTCGAGGTGGCCGGCGAGGCGTTCGACCGTGAAGTGCTCGGCGATGAACGCGGCGATCGCGTCGGGGGTCGTCGACGGCGGGCAGGCGAGCGGGAACGTCTCCGCGGCGAGCTCGGCGAGCGCCGCGGCATCCGCCCGCTCGGCGACGCGGATCGAGATGTCGGACATGGACATGGATTCTCGCAGACGCACGCGCAGACGCAGGCGCGGCGCCGTCGCATCGGGCACCTCGCACGAAGCGGATGCCGCGGGGTCCCGCCCGCGGCATCCGCTCGTCGTCAGACCGGCTCACATGAAGCGGGCGTACGCCCCCACGGTGAGGAACGTCGGGAACTCCGGCTCGAGCGCGACGCTGCGGAACACCGAGATCGCGTCGTCGAAGCGGTCGCCCTCGAAGCGCGGCAGCTCGGCGACGGCCGCCGCCATGATGCGCACGATCGACGTCTGGTCGATGCGCGTGCCCTCGGCGGTGACGGTGTTGTCGTGCAGCCACTGCCACACCTGCGAGCGCGAGATCTCGGCCGTCGCGGCATCCTCCATGAGGTTGTCGATGGCCGCCGCGCCCGTGCCGCGCAGCCACGACTCGATGTAGCGGATCGCGATCGCGATGTTGTCGTGCACGCCGGCCTCGGTGACCTCGCCGCCGATCGACGGGATGTCGAGCAGCTGCGCCGCCGTCACCTCGACGTCGTCGCGCCGGCGGTCGACCTGGTTCGGCCGGTCGCCGAGCACGGCGTCGAACTCGGCGCGCGCCGTCGGGATGAGGTCGGGGTGCGCCACCCACGTGCCGTCGAAGCCGTCGGATGCCTCGCGGCGCTTGTCGGCGGCGACCGCGGCGAGCGCGCGCTCGGTGACCTCGGCGTCGCGGCGGTTCGGGATGAACGCGCTCATGCCGCCGATCGCGTGCGCGCCGCGCTTGTGGCAGGTCGCGACGAGGAGCTCGGTGTAGGCCCGCATGAACGGCACGGTCATGGTGATCGACTTGCGGTCGGGCATCACCCAGCGGCGACCACGCGAGCGGAACGTCTTCACGATCGAGAAGATGTAGTCCCAGCGGCCGGCGTTGAGGCCGGAGCAGTGGTCGCGCAGCTCGTAGAGGATCTCGTCCATCTGGAACGCGGCCTGGATCGTCTCGATGAGCACGGTCGCGCGCACGGTGCCCTGCGGGATGCCGAGCGCGGTCTGCGCGTAGACGAAGATGTCGTTCCACAGCTTCGCCTCGCGGTGCGACTCGAGCTTCGGCAGGTAGAAGTACGGGCCGCGGCCCGCCGCGATCAGCGCCTGCGCGTTGTGGAAGAAGTACAGCCCGAAGTCGACGAGCGAGCCCGAGGCGTGCATCGCCCGGCCGGCGCGGTCGTGGAACTTCAGGTGCTTCTCCACCAGGTGCCAGCCGCGCGGACGCATCACGATCGTCGGCGTCTCGGCCGCGGTGACCCGGTACTCCTTGCCCTCGGGGCTCGTGTACTCGAGCGTGCCGCGGAGGAAGTCGCGGAGCGTCAGCTGCCCCTCGATCACGTTCGCCCAGGTGGGGCTGGTGGCATCCTCCTGGTCGGCGAGCCAGACCTTCGCGCCGGAGTTCAGCGCGTTGATCGCCATCTTGCGATCGGTCGGGCCCGTGATCTCGACGCGACGGTCCTCGAGGCCCGGCGCCGTGCCGGCGACTCGCCACGACGGGTCGTTGCGGATCCACTCGGTCTCGGGCAGGAACCTCGGGTCGCGGCCGTTCGCCGCGTCGACGCGGGTCTGCAGGCGCACCGCGAGCAGCTCGTGCCGGGTGTGCGCGAAGCGGTCGTGCAGCTCGGCGAGGAACGCGAGCGCCTCGGGCGTGAGGATCTCGTCGTAGCGCGGTCCGAGCGAGGCGGTCACCTCGATCCGGGGCTCGAAGGTCTGGAAGCCGCCGGTGGCGGGCGTGGTCTCGATGCGAGGGGCGGATGCCGCGGCATCCGTTCGCTCGAGCGTCATGGTGGGCGTGGTGTTCATGGTCGTGTCTCCTCGGAGTTCGGGACCCGCGAGCGGGTCGGTGCCCGTTGCCGGGTCAGTGGTTGAACTGCTCTTCCTCGGTCGATCCGACGAGGGCGAGGGTTGCGCTGTTGGGGTTCAGCGCGGTGGCGATCTGGTCGAAGTACCCGGTGCCGACCTCGCGCTGGTGGCGCGTGGCGGTGTACCCGGATGCCTCCGAGGCGAATTCGGCCTCCTGGAGTTCGACGTAGGCGCTCATGTGCCGCTCGTTGTAGTCCTTGGCGAGCGTGAACATGGAGTGGTTGAGGGCGTGGAAGCCCGCGAGGGTGATGAACTGGAACGCGTAGCCCATCGAGGCGAGCTCGCGCTGGAACTTCGCGATCTGGTCGTCGTCGAGGTGGCGCTTCCAGTTGAACGAGGGCGAGCAGTTGTAGCTCAGGCGCTTGCCCGGGAACTTCGCGTGCACGGCCTCGGCGAAGCGGCGCGCGAGGTCGAGGTCGGGCTCGGCCGACTCGACCCAGAGCAGGTCGGCGTACTCGGCGTACGCGAGGCCGCGGGCGATGACCGGCTCGATGCCGTTCTGCACCTCGTAGAAGCCCTCGGCGGTGCGCTCGCCCGTGACGAACGGGCGGTCGCGCTCGTCGTGGTCGCTCGTGAGCAGGGTCGCGGCGAGCGCGTCGGTGCGGGCGATGATGATCGACGGGACCCCCGCGACATCCGCTGCGAGGCGTGCCGCGTTGATCGTGCGGATGTGCTGCGACGTCGGGATCAGCACCTTGCCGCCCATGTGGCCGCACTTCTTCTCGCTCGCGAGCTGGTCCTCCCAGTGCACGCCGGCAGCGCCGGCCTCGATCATCTGGCCCATGAGCTCGTAGGCGTTGAGCGGGCCGCCGAATCCGGCCTCGGCGTCGGCGACGATCGGCGCCATCCAGTCGCGGTCGTCGGTGCCCTGCTCGATCTGGCCGGCGCGCAGCAGCGCGTTGTTGATGCGGCGCACGACCGCCGGCACCGAGTTGGCGGGGTAGAGCGACTGGTCGGGGTAGGTCTGGCCGCTGAGGTTCGCGTCGGCCGCGACCTGCCAGCCGCTGAGGTAGATCGCCTTGAGGCCCGCGCGCACCTGCTGCACGGCCTGGTTGCCGGTGAGGGCGCCGAGCGCGGCCGACCACTGCGGGTCCTCCTGCGGCGCGAACGCGGTGCCGGTGTTCTGCTGGATGTCCTGCCAGAGCTTCTCGGCGCCGCGCTTGGCGAGCGTGCGCTCCTCGCGGACCGGGCCGCGCAGGGCGATGACGTCGTCGGCGGTGTAGTCGCGGCGGACGTCGCTCCAACGGGGGTTCGCGTCCCACTCGAGCTGGAGCTCGGCCGCGGTCTGGGTCTGGTCGCCGGGGCGGTTGGTGCTCATGGTGTTGCTCCTTCGGTGCAGCGGTGCGGATGCTTCGGTGTCGTCCTTCGGGCGTCTGGTTCGGCGCCGTCCGGGGGTCTGTGCATCCACTCTGCGGGGCCCGGGCACCCCGCCCCCGACGTTTCGGGGGGTGAACTTCCGGCGTTCTTCTGCGCCGCGGAACAACCGCGCTCTCACGCGCGCAGCCCACCGCGCCGCGCCGGCCCGACGAAACGCAGGAACTTCCGCGCTTCGGGCGGCGCGGGGCCTCGCTCACGGCGGCATGTCCGGCACCTCTTCCTGCGTTCCTGTCGGGCGGCACGGGCGCTAGCGTGGTGCGATGACGCGCATGCACGACGACGAGGTGCACACGGATGCCGCGCTCGTCGCCCGCCTCGTCGCCGCGCAGTTCCCCGAGTGGGCGTCGCTGCCCGTCGAGCCCGTCGCCTCGAACGGCACCGACAACGCCATGTACCGCCTGGGCGAGGACCTGTCGGTACGGATGCCGCGCATCCACTGGGCGGTCGACCCGCTCGTGCGCGAGTTCGAGTGGCTCCCGCGCATCGCTCCCGCGCTGCCGTTCGCGGCGCCCGTGCCGGCGGGCGCTCGGAGCGCCGGGCGACGGCTTCCCGTGGCCGTGGACGGTGTGCCGCTGGATCGACGGCGTGCACCCCGTCGCCGGGGCGGTCGAGCAGGCCGAACGCCTGGCCGACGACCTCGCGCGCTTCGTGCTGGCCATGCGGGCGCTCGACCCGGCGGGTGCGCCGACCACGGCCTGGCCTCGGCCGCTGCACGAGGAGGACGAGCTCGTGCGCACGAACCTCGCCACCCTCGAGGAGGAGCTGCGGCCGGTGCACACCGACGTCGTCGCCGTCTGGGAGGACGCACTGGCGGCGCCGCACGCGACGGCGCGCACCTGGATCCACGGCGACCTCTCCCCCGGCAACCTCCTCCTGCGCCGCGGCGAGCTCGTCGGCGTGCTCGACTTCAGCGCGATGGGCCTCGGCGACCCCGCGAGCGACCTCCGCGTCGCCTGGAACCTCCTGCCCGCCCCGGCACGCGCCGCGTTCCGGCACCGGGTCGCCGCCGACGACGCGACCTGGGCGAGGGCCCGGGGCTGGGTGCTGCTGCAGGCGCTGGCGCAGCTCCCGTACTACGCGACGCGCAATCCGCCCCTGGCCGCGAACGCGCGGCACGTGATCGCCGAGCTCGTCGCCGAACGCCGCGACGGCATGGAGATGCCCCGTCCGCGATAGGGTCCGCGTCGCGGACGGGGCATCGGCCTGGCGGGCCGGCCTGTTCGGCCGGCCTCGGCGTTCAGCTCATCTGGCGGTCGGCGGCGTGCTTCGCGTCGGTCTGGACCTGGGACGCAGCGTCCTGGCCCTCATCCTTCACCGTCTCGACGCCTTCCTTCGCCCGCTCCGTGACCGCATTCCGCGGCCTCCTTCGCGGGCTCGCGCAGGTGGTCGGCCGACTCCATGGCGACGTCCTTCGCCTCGTCGACGAGCGGTGCAGCGGCATCCTTCACCTTCTCGGCTGCCCGCTGCTCCGCCTTCGACGCCGGGATCAGCGACGCGGCGAGGAGGCCGACGCCGAAGGCGATCAGGCCGACCGCGATGGGGTTGCCCTGCGTCGCCGAGGCGACCTTGCGCGGGGCATCCGCAACCGCTTCGCCGGCGTGGCCCACGGCGTCCTGCGTCGAGTCGACGACGTCGGAGGCGGTGCCCATCACGCGGTCCTTGAGGCGGGTCGCGGCGCGGCGCACCTTGTCGGTCTGGCGCTGGGCGGCCTTGGCCGGGTTCACCTTGTCGGCGAGCGCGTCGACGTCCTGCCCGAGTTCACGTCGAGTCCGCTCGATGTCCGTGCGGATCTCATCGGGGTCGCTCATCGGTTCTCCTCATTCCTCTTCAGCGTCTCGGGGATCTCCTTGACCGTCTCCACGGTCTGGGGAATGCCCTCCACCTCTTCGATCTCCTTCTTGCCCGTGAAGAACAGCACCGCGGCGACGATTCCCCACAGCACCGCCACGATCAAGGCCGACCAGGCGTTGCCCATCAGGTAGCCGAGCGCCCACCAGAGCGCGATCGACACGAACAGCAGCGCCAGGAAGCCGGCGACGCCGGCCCCGCCGTAGAGGCCGGCGCCCTTCCCCGCCTGCTTCGCGGTCTGCCTGAGCTCGGCCTTGGCGAGCTCGATCTCCTGGCGCATCAGCGTCGAGATATCGCGGCTCACCTCGGCGATCAGGTCGCCGAGCGAGGTCGTCGCGGCCTGCCGCTCCGACGGTGTCGGCAGGTCGGCGCCGGCTGCCCGGCGCCCGGCCCGCGGTTGGTTCAGGTTCGTCATCAGACGCCGCCTCGTCGTGGTGGCCGGGTTGCCCTCCGGCCACGACTGATCCGGTCAGCCGCGGTCGACGGGGCCAGTCGGCGGTCGTGCCCGGTCACGACGGATCTCACTGTCCCCGGCACGCCCGGGACGCCGGTGCCGTGCCCGTCGTGCCGGTGCCGTAGGCATGCAGGTCCGGGCCGTCCGGCATGCCGCCGACGCGCGTGTCGTCGTCGTCGGGCGGGTCATGAGGGCACGCGTCAGGCGGCCGACGACCACGCCGGCGCCGACGGCGATGGCGAGGAACACGCCGGGCCGACGGCGAGCGAATCCCTTGACCTCCTCGAGGACGTCCCTGGGGTCGCGCTCGTCGAGCCACTGCGCGGCGGCGCCGACGCGGTCGCCGGCCTGCCTGCGCGAGGTCGGCCGCGAAGCCGGAGCCGCTGCCCGTTCCGCTCGGCCATGTTGCGAGAACTCGTCGCCGATGTTGCGCAGCCCGCTTGCCGCGCGGCTCTGCTGGGTGGCCGCCTGCTGGCGCACTTCGCTGCCGACCTGGTCGGCGAGGCGTCGCGCCTGGCGGCGGGCCTCGTACCCGACGGCCTTCGTCTCCTCCTTGGCGGTCCCGGCGACCCGGCGGCCGGCGTCGCCGGCCTCGTTCGCGAGGTTGGCCGCCTCCTCGCGCGCTCCGGGAGTCGTCGACTCGTACGTCGACCCAGCGGTCCCAGCCGTGCCGGTCCCAGTCGTAGGTGGTCCCGGTCGTCGTGTCCAGTCGTCCCGTGTCGAGGCCCCGAGTGAATCGTCGTTCGAACCCGGGTAGCCAGGTGTTGTGCTGTTCGTCATCGTTCACTCACTTTCCGTCTCGGCGCCTGCTCGAGGCGCCGTTCGTATCGCAGGAAACGCTAGGTCGGCGGTTCTGCTCGAAAAAAGACCCTTGCTACGGTGAGAACGGAGGCGTATAACCACGTGCGCGCCGGCATGTGCCGCTCCGGCGGGCGCATTGTCGCGCTCGACCACGGCCGGCGCAACCGGGTACCCCGACTCGCCCGGAGCGCGTAGCCTGCCGAGATCGAGGGGAGATGCACGGACGCCACCGGCTGCAGAAGCCCGATCCTTCGCAGCACAGCGGGCCGTCCAGGTCGCCTTGCGCGCCCGTTGACCGCCACATGGCAGAACTTCGGCGGTTCTTCCGTTTGCGGCATCCGCTCGCCCATGTGACCATCGATGCATGGTCATCGCGGATCGCAGCACCGCTCGCACGGCTCTCGCAGCCGCCGTCGCCGAGCCCGTGGGCGAGCCCGACGAGGTCGACGCCCTGACGCTCGGCCGCCGCATCCGCGACCGGCGCACCGCGCTCGGCATGACCCTCGGCGAGCTCGCGACCGCCATCGACCGCGCGCCCTCGCAGGTCTCGTCGATCGAGAACGGCAAGCGCGAGCCGCGGCTCTCGATGCTCCGCACGATCGCCCTCGCGCTCGGCACCACGGTCGACGACCTGCTGCGAGCGGATGCCCCGTCGGAGCGCGCGGCGCTCGAGATCGCCGTCGAGCGCGCCCAGCGCGGACCGGTGTTCGCGGCACTCGGGCTGCCGACCTTCCGCGTGGCGAAGGGCATGAGCGACCAGACCCTGCAGACCATCCTCGCGCTGCACCACGAGATCGACCGGCTGCATCGCGAGCGGGCGGCGACCCCCGAGGAGGCGCGCCGCGCCAACGCCGAGCTGCGCGCCGAGATGCGCGCCCGCGACAACTTCTACCCGGAGCTCGAGGCGAAGGCCGCCGAGCTGCTCGAGGCCGTCGGCCACACGGGCGGCCCGGTCTCGCACCAGCTGGTCGCCGACATGGCGAGCCACCTCGGCTACTCGCTGCACTACGTCGGCGACCTGCCGCACTCCACCCGCTCGGTGACCGACAAGCGCAACGGGCGCATCTACCTGCCCACGCAGCAGTCGCCGTCGCGCGACTCGCGCTCCCCCATCCTGCAGGCGCTCGCGAGCCACCTGCTCGACCACGACGAGCCCCGCGGCTACGCCGACTTCCTGCGCCAGCGCATCGAGACGAACTACCTCACCGCGGCGATCCTGCTGCCCGAGCAGGCCGCCGTGCGCTTC
The DNA here is from genome assembly GCA_963802485.1 of uncultured Actinomycetota bacterium. Lineage (GTDB taxonomy): Bacteria > Actinomycetota > Actinomycetes > Actinomycetales > Microbacteriaceae > Agromyces. The sequence continues at coordinate 42,149 of CAWDJA010000006.1, read as the reverse complement.
CTCACCGAGGCGAAGAACCTGCGGCGCATCTCGATGGAGGAGCTCCGCGACGCCTTCGCCGTGTCGTACGAGACGGCCGCGCACCGGTTCACGAACCTCGCCACCGCCCGCCTCGACATCCCGGTGCACTTCATGAAGGTGCACGAGTCGGGCACCATCATCAAGGCGTACGAGAACGACAAGGTGCGCTTCCCGTCCGACGCCCTCGGGGCCGTCGAGGGCACCACGGTGTGCCGCAACTGGACGGCCCGCACCGTGTTCGACGTCGAGGACCGGTTCAGCCCCTGGTACCAGTACACCGACACCACCTCGGGCACGTTCTGGTGCACGTCGCGCATCGAGAAGGCGAAGGAGGGCGAGTACTCGGTGTCGGTCGGCGTGCCGTTCGAGCACGTGAAGTGGTTCCGCGGGCGCGAGACACCCCATCGTGCGGTGTCGCGCTGCCCCGACGAGTCCTGCTGCCGTCGCGCGCCCGGCGACCTGGCCGACAAGTGGGCGGATGCCTCGTGGCCGGCCGCGCGCACGCCCACGAGCCTGCTCGCCGCGCTGCCCACGGGCACCTTCCCCGGCGTCGACCAGACCGAGGTGTACCAGTTCCTCGAGGCGCACGCGCCGCGCGGGTGACACCCTCGCGATCGACAAGGTGCCCAACCAGTTGCTCAACGCCACGCTCGCCGCCCGCGTCGTCGGCACCTCCCTCTACGGCGCCCGACTCCGGATCAACCCGAACGGGTCGGTGCAACTCCACCTCATGCGCGACGCCACCGCCCTGTCCGGCATCACCGTCCCCGGCATCACCGCCACCGCCGGCACCCCGATCCGCGTCCGCGTCCAGGTCGACGGCACCAACCCGACCACGCTTCGCGCCCGCGCCTGGCCCGCCGCCGCGACCGAGCCCACCACCTGGCAGACCACCGCCACCGACACCACCGCCGCGCTCCAGAACCCCGGCAGCCCCCGACTCAGCACCTACCTCAGCTCCTCCGCCACCAACGGCCCCGTCACCGTCACCTACGACGACCTCACCGCCACGTCGCTTCCCTGAGCCGGCGATGACGCACGCCGGTCCGCGGCACGACTCCGCGAGCGCAAGCGCCACCCCGGCGCCGGGGTGGCGCGAAGAGCGCCTCGGTGATACCTTGCAGATCTATATACCTTGTTGATCTAGGTATCGTGAACATCACGGCATCCGCGACGGCACGATCGGAGGTCGCATGCGCATCGGCAAGGACCTGGTGGCTGCGGCGGCCACCCCGGTGGTCCTCGGCATCCTCGCCGAGGGCGAGTCGTACGGCTACGCGATCCTGCAGCGGATCGCCGAGCTCTCGGGCGGTGAGCTCGAATGGAGCGACGGCATGCTCTACCCCCTGCTCCACCGGCTCGAGCGGCTCGGCCATGTCGACTCCGAATGGCGGCAGTCGCCCGGCGGCCGGCCGCGCAAGCACTACCGCCTGAGCGCGCAGGGCGCGTCGACGCTCGCCGACCATCGCCGGCAGTGGTCGATCATCGGCGGGGTGCTCGACCAGGTCTGGCCCGGCGGTGGCGACCACCGGCAGCCGCGGCTCGCACTCGGACTGGACTGAGCGATGACGACCGAGAAGGCCCCCGCCCTCGACGAGCTCATCGCCTCGTGGCGCGACTGGATGGAGCGCCGCGACGCCCTGAGCATCCGCGATGTCGACGAACTCGAGTCGCACCTCCGCGACCGTGTCGACGCCCTCACGGCCGCAGGCCTCACCGAGGACGAGGCGTTCCTCATCGCGGTCAAGCGCCTCGGCAGCATGGACGACATCTCCCGCGAGTACGCCGCCGAGCACTCGGGCCGGCTCTGGAAGCAGCTCGTGCTCCACGACTCGTCGGACGCCGAGGGCGCGGATGCCTCGAGCGGCACCATCCCGTTCGTGCGCCGCGCCAACGGGCTCGCGGTCGCCCTCGTGCTCGGCGTCGGCGCCGGCATCGCCGTGAAGGCGACCGAGCTCCTCACCGACGAGCCCGAACTCGTCTTCCGGAACATCGCCGTACTGGTGCTGCCGTTCCTGGCCGCGTGGTTCGCCTGGCGGCGACGGCCGCCTGCCCGCACGCTCCTCGGCGTCGCCGCGGCGTTCGCCGCCGTCGCACTCGCACTGAACCTCTATCCCTTCGACGGAGGGTCCTCGACCGTCGAGGTCGCGATGGAGAACTCCGCGACGGCCGTGCTCGCGACCGTCGGCTCGATCGTGGCACTCTGGCTCGTCACGGGCATCGTCGACGCCGGCGGCGTCTGGCGGAGCGACCGCACCCGGATGGACTTCCTGCGCTTCAGCGGCGAGTGGCTCGTCTACTACGTGCTCATCGCGATCGTGGGCGGTGCCCTGAGCGGGCTCACCGTCGCGGTGTTCGCGTCGATCCAGGTCGATGTCATGCCGTTCATCGGCGAGTGGGTGCTGCCGTGCGGGGCGGCGGGCGCGGTGCTCGTCTCGGCCTGGCTCGTGGGCGCGAAGCAGCGCGTCATCGAGAACATCGCGCCGGTGCTCACGAAGGTGTTCACCCCGCTCTTCACGCTCATGATGCTCGCGCTCATCGTGGCATCCGTCATGCAATGGAACCTCGTCGACGGCAGCCGCGACCTGCTCATCGCCTTCGACCTCGTGCTCGTCGTGGTCGTCGCCCTCCTCGTGTACTCGATCTCGGCGCGCGACCCCGCGCTTCCCCCCGGCTGGTTCGATCGACTGCAGGTGCTCATGCTCGCGGCCGCGCTCGTCGTCGACGTCATCGTGCTCGTCGCGATGATCGCCCGCACGGGCGAGTTCGGGTTCAGCGCGAACAAGACCGCCTCGCTCGGGCTGAACGTCATCCTCCTCGCGAACCTCGCATGGGCAACGTGGCTGCAGGTCGGCTTCGTGCGACGGCGCGTGCCGTTCGACGGCATCGAGCGCTGGCAGACCGGCTACCTGCCGGTCTACCTCGGCTGGGCGGCGATCCTCGTCTTCGCCTTCCCGCCGATGTTCGGCTTCGTCATGACCGGCCACGTCAGCGCGTTCGCTCCTCCTCGGCGAGTCGCTCGAACCAGTCGAGCGCCGCGCGGTGGCTCATGACGCCGTAGTCGAGCGTCCGGCGCTGGTAGTGGAAGACCCGCGCGAACTCGTCGGGCACGTCCACGGCGTCGAGGTGCTCGCCGAAGCCCTCGAGCGAGGCGCGCTCGCGATCGATGGCCGACACGAGGTCGTCGAGCACCCGAGCTCGCTCGGCGCGGTCGTCGAGGAGCCCGAGGAAGAACAGCTTCGACAACGCGAGCACTTCGAGGTCGCCGGATGCCACGGGGGCGCCCATCCATTCGAAGAACGCGGCGCGACCGGCATCCGTGATCGAGTACGTCTTCTTGTTGCGCCCGCCCTCGATGCCCTCGACGAACGTGACGTGGCCTTTCGCGAGGAGCGATTTGAGGGCGCTCTGCAGGCTCCCGTAGCTGGCGCGATAGAAGAGCGAGATGCCCTGCTCGAACTGCTTGTTGAGCGAGTAGAGGGTCTGCGGGCCGAGCAGCAGCAGCCCCAGGATCACGTTTCCCATGCGTTCGCCTCCCGGTCGACGACGGTGTCTTGTGGCATGTCGCGTCTCGCCCTATGCTACGACTCGTGATGTAACTAGTCGATACATCACGCTTCGATACTCGATGAAGGGATTCTCCCAGATGCAGGCCACCGTCGACTTCGCCACGCGCCTCGACCGCCATCTCGAGCGCATCACCGCCCACCGCGGCATCCTCGGAGCGCCGCAGGTGGCCGTCTCGGCACCGCGACTCGGCCTCGACCACCGGTTCGGCGACCGCTCCGCGCCGCTTCCACGTCGCGAGCATCGGCAAGGCGTTCACCGCCACGCTCGTGATGCAGCTCGTCGAGGCGGGCGCCTTCTCCGTCGACACCCCGGTCAGCGCACTCCTCCCCGGCGACGAGCTCGACGGGCTCTTCGACGCGCAGGGCACCACGGATGTCGCGGGCGGCGCGACCGTGCACGATCTCCTCACCCACACCGCCGGTGTCGCCGACTACTTCGAGGGTCGCGTCACCTCGGGTCGGCCGATGCGCGAACTCGTGATCGCCGAGCCCGACCGGCTCTGGACGCCCGCCGACCTGCTCGACTTCACGCGGAGCCGCCAGCGGCCGGTCGGCCGTCCTGGCGAGCGGTTCGTGTACTCGAACACGGGCTACATCCTCCTCGGCCGCGTGCTCGAGCAGGCAACCGGTCGCGCGTTCCACGAGCTCCTGCACGAGCGCATCTTCATCCCGCTCGGCATGCACGACAGCGCGCTCCTGTTCCACTCGCGGCCGGCGAACGACGAGGCCGAGGCGGCGACGCAGAGCACCGGGACGACGCCTCCACGACGACCGTCGACGGCATCGGCGGCGACCGACCTGCGGATGCTGCCGTTCCGCCTCGGACGCGTCGAGGCCAGCACGTTCCGCAGCGTGAGCTGCGACTGGGCGGGCGGCGGCATCGTGTCGACCCCCGACGACCTCGTGGCGTTCGGCTCGGCGCTCCACCGCGGCCGGCTGATCTCGCCCGCGAGCCTCGAGTACCTCGCCGAGCCGCGGAACCGCTTCCGCGCGGGCATCCGCTACGGCGCCGGCCTGATGCAGGTGCGCTTCGGCGGCTTCTCGCCGTTCCTCCGCGGACTTCCCCGCCCGGTCGGCCACATCGGCGTGCTCGCCACGCACCTCTTCCACGATCCCGTGCACGACGCCGACATCGTGCTGAACTTCGCCTCCACCCGCGAGATGACCCGGAGCTTCCGCACGCTCATCCGCATCGAGCAGGAGCTGCAGCGCGCATCGCGGTGATCTCGAGCGGATGCTGCGGCACGCCGGCGGCGGCATCCGGCCAGCCTGTCCGACGACCGGCGGATGTCGCGACACCACGGCGCTGGCGCCCGCCGTACGCGGCGCGGGAGGATGGAAGCCACCGACCGCCTTGGAGTGACCGCCGTGGGAACGACCGTATTCGAACGTCGCCGGCCACCGGCATCCGTGATCGAGCACTCGCTCGCCGGCACCGAGCAGCGGGTGTTCTGGCTCGACGACCTCGCCGACGAGGCGAAGCGCCCTCGCCCCCGGCTCACGGGCGAGCGGGTCGCACAGCTCGCGATCGTCGGCGGCGGCTACACGGGCCTGTGGACGGCGGTGCTCGCCAAGCGCCGGTACCCCGCCGCCCACGTCGTGCTCGTCGAGGCGAAGACCATCGGCTGGGCCGCATCCGGCCGCAACGGCGGATTCTGCGAGGCGAGCCTCACCCACGGACACGACAACGGGATGTCGCGCTGGCCCGATGAGATGCCGACGCTCGACCGGCTCGGCATCGAGAACCTCGACGCGATCGGGGCCGCCGAGGCGGAGTTCGGCATGGACTTCGAGTTCGAGCGCAACGGCGCGCTCGGCGTCGCGGTGGAGCCGCACCAGGTGGAGTGGCTGCACGAGGAGGTCGAGGCGGCGGCGGCGCGCGGCGACGACGGCGTGCGGTTCCTCGACGAGGCCGAGGTGCGCGCGGAGGTCGACTCCCCCACCTACCTCGGCGGCGTCTGGGACACGCGCGGCAGCGCCCTCGTCCACCCGGCGAAGCTCGCGGCCGAGCTCGCCCGCGTGGCCGAGGAGCTCGGCGTCGAGATCTTCGAACGGTCCCCCGTGCGCCGCATCGACACCCCGGGCTCGACGGGTGCGGTCACACTCGTCACCGAGGGCGGTCGCGTGCTCGCGCAGCACGCCGTGCTCGCGACCAACGTGTTCCCGAGCCTGCTCAAGCGCAACCGGCTGATGACCGTGCCCGTGTACGACTACGCGCTGATGACCGAGCCGCTCTCGGCCGAGCAGCTCGCGTCCATCGGCTGGTCGAACCGGCAGGGCCTCGGCGACCTGGCGAACCAGTTCCACTACTACCGCCTCTCGCGCGACAACCGGATCCTCTTCGGCGGCTACGACGCGGTGTACCACTACGGCCGACGCGTGCGCGAGCAGTACGAACAGCGACCCGAGTCGTACGAGCGCCTCGCCGCCCACTTCTTCACGACGTTCCCGCAGCTCGAGGGGCTGCGGTTCAGCCACCGGTGGGCTGGCGCGATCGACACGAGCACGCGGTTCTGCGCGTTCTTCGGCACCGCTCGCGACGGCCGGGTCGCCTACGCCGCGGGCTTCACGGGCCTCGGCGTCGCGGCCACCCGGTTCGCGGCCGAGGTCATGCTCGACCAGCTCGAGCAGCGCGACAACGAGCGCACCCGGCTGCGGATGGTGCGCGAGCGCCCGCTGCCGTTCCCGCCCGAGCCCGCCGCCGCCATCGGCATCAACGCCACGCGCTGGTCGCTCGACCGCGCCGACCACACGGGAGGGAGGCGCAACATGCTCCTCAAGACACTCGACGCCCTCGGCCTGGGGTTCGACTCATGACCGGCGAACCCCGCCTGCATCCGGGCGTGATCGCGGATGCCGCATCCGTCGTGCTCGAGCACGTGCCGGTCGAGCCCGAGCAGGTCGTCGCCGGCACGCCGACCACCGGGCACCTCGTGCTCGACGACGACGGCGAGCGCATGGTGGGCGTGTGGGAGATGTCGGTCGGCGCGATGCGCGACGTCGAGGCCGACGAGGTCTTCGTGGTGCTCGCGGGCGCGGCGACGGTGGAGTTCGAGCACCCGCACGCCGCGCCGATCGTGCTCGCGCCCGGGTCGGTCGTGCGGCTGGAGTCGGGCATGCGCACGATCTGGACCGTGCGGCAGACCCTGCGCAAGGTGTACGTGGCGCCGTAGCGCCGCCGCCGCAGTCGTCGCCGCGACGGCGACGGCATCCACGCGGTTCCGCGAACCTACGGCGCCGCGACGAGCCCGACTCCCCGATCAGCCGGGTCGAGACCGTCGACCAGCGTGTCGGTACGCGCCGTCGACCGCAGCTTCGCCACGACCGACTGGGCGATCAGCTGGAGCGGAAGGCCCGACTGCTGCACCTGCTCCCACCACAGCGCGGTGACGCCCGCGACGTGGGGGGTGGCCATGCTCGTGCCGCTCAGCTCCCTGAGCCCCCCGCCGACCTTGGCGGAGAGGATCCCGACGCCCGGCCCCGAGACCACCGGGAAGGTGTTCGAGAACGGCGCGATGTCGAAGCGATCCCCCGATCGACCCATGGCTCCGACCGAGACGACGCCCTCGGCGGCGGCCGGGTGCGACGCGGCGATCTCGTAGTTCGGGTTGACCTTCCGCTGGCTCTCGTTGCCAGCGGCGGCGACGACGATCGTGCCCTCGCCGAACGCCTCCCGCGCCCGCACGAGTTGCATCAGCGCGTCGAACACTCGCAGGTTCCCCCGGTGAGCTCGAGCGCGCGCGACGTCGCGAGGTCGGGAGGCCAGCCGGCCTTGACCCGGTCGGCCACCAGGCCGGGGAAGTCGAACCCGAGCGACATCGAGATGACGTTCGCCCCGCTTCCGACCGCCCACTGGATCGCGCGGAAGATCATGTCGGAGTCGCCGCCCCCGTCGGCGCCGAGCACCTTTCCGATCAGGGCCTTCGACACGCCACGGGCCACGCCGATGCGCTGGCCGTCGACATCGCGCCCGAAGACCGTGCCGGCGCAGTGCGTGCCATGGCCGTTCCCGTCGCCGTCGCCCTCGCCGGTGAAGTCCTGCTGCACGAGCTCGACGCCCGCGAAGGCCGGGTGCGTCGCGTCGATGCCGGTGTCGAGCTCGGCCACGACCGCGCCGCGCCGGTGAACGTCGAGGCATCGCACCGACCGCCGCGATGCCCCATGCCGGCGTCGCGTCGGCGGCCGGCTCCGCGACCGGTATCAGGCGCGTCGGCATCGCCGGCGTGATCGCCACACGGTCTGGTCCCGGAGCAGGTCCGCGCGTTCGTCGTGGTCGATCTCGACGACCTCGATCGACGGTTCGGGCGGGCCGCTCACGCCGCGCGACTCGAAGCCGCCGCGTGGACTGCCGAACGGATCGCCGACCGCGCTCCGCTGCAGGTCCCTCAGGACGATGTACTTCTCCATTGCCGACCCCCTTCAGATCGTGCAGCAGGGGAGGATCCGGTGCTCGGGCCGTCTCGCTGGCCCGCGAGCTCGCCGCGGTCGATCCCCCTCGATGCCGCTCCGCACCCCCGCGGGGCACGGCATCTGAGCGCAGGTTAGTCCTGCGCGACGCGCCCGTCCAGAGGGTCGGCGCTGAGGGTCGGCACTGGGTCGCGCTGAGGGTCGGCACTGAGCGTCGAGGGCGCGCCGCTCAGGCGACGGAGGCCGCCGCCCCCGGCTCCTGCACCGTGCGCGTCGACGGCCCCGCGGGATCGATGCGGAACGTCCGCCGGAACCGCGCGAGCAGGGCGCTCCCCCCGACGAGGATGTTGACCCCGGCCGGCGGCCCCTTCACCGCGACCGCCCCGGGCGCACCGGCGAGGAGGTCGCGGAGGCCCGCCGGTTCGACCGCGAGCTCGAGCACGTCGGTCGGAGCGACCTCGGGCGCCGTGCGCCGCATCGGCTGCGGCAGGGCGCCGGGCCCGATCGGCATGACGTCGAGCGCATCGCCGACGACCATCGCCGAGACCGAGATGCCGCCGACGTGCAGCACGTACTCCGTCGGCGGTGCGGTCGCCGCCGACTCCGCGTGGAAGGCGGCGCGCAACGAGAGGGCGACGGCGTCGGCCGTCACGATCTCGCCCTCGGCCGGTTCGCCGAGCGTCGACCACCCCCAGCGCTCGAGGGCGACGATCACGGGCTCGAGCGTGCGGCCGAGCTCGGTCAGCTCGTATCCGCCGCGCACGGTGGGCACGCGACGGATGACGCCCGCCTCCTGCAGCTCCTTCAGGCGGTCGCTCAGGATGTTCGTCGGGATGCGCGGGAGCCCCGCCTTCAGGTCGCTGTACCGGCGCGCGCCGACGAGCAGGTCGCGGATGATGAGCAGTGCCCATCGCTCCCCGACCCGCTCGACGGCTCGTGCCACGCCGCTGTACTGGCCGAAGCCGCGCGCGGCGCGTGTCGCCATGAGGCGATCAGGCCGACGTCGACGAGGCGCCGGCGCCCTGCTCGGCCATGTAGGCCTCGGGGCCCATCTCGGCGGCGGCCGGCTCCATGAACAGGAACGAGAGGTTGTTGCCGTCGGGGTCGTCGAGGTCGCGCGAGTACATGAATCCGTAGTCCTGCACGGGACGCGGCTCGCTGCCGCCCGCCGCGAGGCCCTTCGCGAGCACGTCGTCGACGTCCTCGCGGGAGTCGCGGCTCAGCGCGATGGACACCTGCGCCTGGGTCTTCGGGTCGATGATCTGCTTGTCGGTGAAGGTGCCGAGGTACTCACGGGTGAGCACCATGAAGTAGATGTTGTCGCCGAGCACGACGCACGCGGCGTTCTCGTCGGTGAAGGCGGGGTTGATGCTGAAGCCGAGCGCCTCGTAGAACGCCTTCGAGCGGTCGAGGTCGGTCGTGGGAAGGTTCACGAAGATGCTGGTGGTCATGATGTCCTCCGATGGATCCTGTTCGGTCGTGTGTGTTCCGGGTTGCACGACTCAGCTTGCTCTTTGCAAGTGAACTTGTCAATAGCAAGTAAACGAGAATCCGCCGACGGCTCAGCGGGCGGCGCTGCGGCGCACGAGCAGTGCCAGGTGCAGGGCCGTGAGCGCCTCCCCGTCGTCGAGGTCCACGCCGAGCAGGTCGCCGATCAGCGCGAGCCGCTGGTAGAACACCGAGCGCGAGAGATGGCTCGCGGATGCCGCGGCCGTGCGGTTCCCCGGATGCGCGAGCATCGCGCCGAGCACGGTGAGCAGGTCGCCGCCGCGCGCGAGGTCGTACTCGATGAGCGGCGACAGCATCCGCTCGCTGTGCCGCAGCAGCCGGTGGTCGTCGCGCAGCGAGGTGACGAGCCGCATGAGCGGGCGGTCGTCGGCGCGGCGCAGCAGCATGCCCGCGAACGGTCCGCTGCCGCGGGCTCCTCGGCCAGGTCGATCGCCTCCTGCACCGAGCCGAGCAGCCCGTCGAGGTCGGCGGCCGCGCCGCCCACCGAGAGCACGAGTCGGTCGACGGATGCCGCGTCGCCGCCGACGAGGGCGGACGCGAACTCGCGCGCGCCGGCGTCCGACAGCTCGACGGGCACCGACAGCAGCACGATGCGGGCGGCGCCGGACGCGGAGGCCGCCCCAGCGGAGTCGCGCGCCTCGCCGTCGATCGCGCGGCCGCCGAGGGCGCGAGCCGCGGCATCCGGCGCCCCGGGCGGTATCGGCGCGCCCGTCGCGACGACGCCGTAGAGGTGCGCGCCGTCGACGGGGAGTCCGGCCGCCTCGAGCCGGGCCGCCGCGCTCGCCGAGCCCGGCGAACCGCCCGGCGAGCAGCCCGTCGACGAGTCGCTGCCGGCCGATGCGCACCCACTCGTCGGCGTCGCCGTCGGCCAGGCGGCCGAGCGCCAGCGCGATGGCGCCCTGCTCGAGCACGCTCGCACGGCCCGCCGGGTGCGCCGGGCCGGGCAGCGCGATGAGGTGCCCCCACCGGATGCCGCGGGCCTCGACGGGCACGATGAGCCACTCGTCGAGCCCCGCCGCACCACTGCGCCCGCGGCGGTCGCCGTGCTGCCGGTGCGCGAGGCGCGATCGCACCTCCCAGCTCGTGAACAGCTCCTCCTCGGCGGCCGGCGGCACCTCGGACGCGACCACCTCGTGGGCGAGGTTCTCGAGCACGACGGCGGCGCCGAGCGTCTGCGCGAGCTGGTGCACGATGAAGTCGGCGGGCGAGCCGCGCAGGCTGAGCGCGGTGAAGCGCTCGCGCACCTCGTCGCGGGCGCGCAGGGCCGCGGTCTGCTCGGAGATGATGCGGCTGTGCACCGCCTCGGTGAGCGCCACGAACTTCACCTCGCGGTGCAGGGCGACGAGAGCGAGGCCGTGCTCGCGGGCGGCCGCCTCGACGACGGCGGGCACGTAGCGGTAGTGCACGCCGAGCTCGAGCACGAGTCCGGCGATGCCGGCGTCGACGAGCTCCGCGATGAACGCCTCGAGCTCGCGCGGCTCGGTCGGCCACCCCGACCCGGTCGACAGCAGCAGCTCGCCGCCGTTCAGCAGGCGGGCCACGCCCGCGCTGTCGGAGACGTGCACCCAGCGCACCCGCGCGTCGAGCGCCTCGTCGCCCGAGAGCACCTCGGGCACGCCGTGCGGCGACCGCGTCGAGCGTGAGGATCTCGCGTACGGTCGGGAGTCCGTCGTCGACGACCGAGCCACCCGGACGATCCGTTCGGATCGTCTCGTCTTCACGACGATCTGCCATCGGTCGAGCCTCTCTGCCTCTGTCACACTGGGGAATGCCAGCCTAGACGACACCCGGGCAATCTGTCCGGAGAGCCCCGAGAAGGACCCTACATGAGCCTCATCCGACACTTCATCAACGGCCGCGAGGTCGCCGACGCCGAGCGCACCGGCCCGGTCTTCAACCCGGCCACCGGCGTGCAGCAGCACGAGGTGGCGTTCGCGTCGGTCGGCGAGGTGGAGCAGGCGATCGCCGCGGCATCCGCTGCCCTGCCGGGCTGGCGCGCCACCGGCCTCATCAGGCGCGCCGACGTGTTCTTCAAGCTGCGCCACCTGCTCGTCGAGCGCCAGGGCGAGCTCGCCGCGATCCTCACGAGCGAGCACGGCAAGGTGCTCTCGGATGCCGCGGGCGAGATCTCGCGCGGCATCGAGAACGTGGAGTTCGCCGCCGGGCTCGTGCACCTGCTGAAGGGCGAGCACTCCGAGCAGGTCGCGCGCGGCGTCGACGTGCACTCGCTGAAGCAGCCCGTCGGCGTGGTCGGGGCGATCACGCCCTTCAACTTCCCGGTCATGGTGCCGCTCTGGATGGTCGCCTCGGCGATCGCGTGCGGCAACACCGTGGTGCTGAAGCCCTCGGAGAAGGACCCGAGCGCGGCGATCTTCCTCGCGAAGCTGTTCCAGGAGGCCGGCCTCCCCGACGGCGTGCTCAACGTCGTGCACGGCGACAAGGTCGCGGTCGACACGATCCTCGACTCCCCCGAGGTGCGCGCCGTCTCGTTCGTCGGCTCGACGCCCATCGCCAAGTCGATCTACGAGCGCGCCTCGGCGAACGGCAAGCGCGTGCAGGCCCTCGGCGGCGCGAAGAACCACATGGTCGTCATGCCCGACGCCGACCTCGAAGGCGCAGCGGATGCCGCGGTCTCGGCCGCGTACGGCTCGGCCGGCGAGCGCTGCATGGCCGTGTCGGTGCTCGTCGCGGTCGGCGACGTGGCCGACGGGCTCGTCGAGGCGGTGCGGTCGCGCATGGGCGCGCTGGTCATCGGCGACGGCACGGATGCCGCGAGCGAGATGGGTCCGCTCATCACGCGCGAGCACCGCGACAAGGTCGCCTCGTACGTGACCGGCGCCTCAGCCGAGGGCGCGACGGTCGTCGTCGACGGCACGACCCAGCAGTTCGACGGCGACGGGTTCTTCGTCGGCGTCTCGCTCGTCGACCACGTGAAGCCCGGCATGAAGGTGTACGACGACGAGATCTTCGGCCCGGTGCTCTCGGTCGTGCGCGTCGAGTCCTACGAGGAGGCGGTCGCGCTCATCAACGCCAACCGCTTCGCGAACGGCACCGCGATCTTCACCCGCGACGGCGGCACGGCCCGCCAGTTCGAGTTCGACATCGAGGTCGGCATGGTCGGCGTCAACGTGCCGATCCCCGTGCCGATCGGCGCGTACTCGTTCGGCGGATGGAAGAACTCGCTGTTCGGCGACTCGCACATCTACGGCCCCGAGTCGGTGCACTTCTACACCCGCTCCAAGGTCGTGACCACGCGCTGGCCGAACCCGTCCGAGTCCCAGATCAACCTCGGCTTCCCGTCGAACCACTAGGAGCATCGATGACCGACACGCTCACCGAGACCGCGGCGACGGATGCCACGACGGCGACGGCGACGTACGCCGACCGATCCGGCACGCGGCATCCGCTGCCCGACCTCGACGCCGACAGCGCAGGTGCGCGCCGACGACCGCGCGCACGTGTTCCACTCGTGGAGCGCGCAGGCGCTCATCGACCCGCTGCCCATCGCGGCGGGCGAGGGGTCGACGTTCTGGGACTACGCCGGCAACGCCTACCTCGACTTCTCGTCGCAGCTCGTGAACCTGAACCTCGGGCACCAGCACCCCGACCTCGTCGCCGCGATCCAGGAGCAGGCGGGTCGCCTCGCGACGATCCAGCCGTCGATGGCGAACGACGTGCGCGGCGAGCTCGCCCGGCGCATCGCCGAGGTGGCGCCCGGCGACCTCGACAAGGTGTTCTTCACCAACGGCGGGGCCGACGCCAACGAGTACGCGGTGCGCATGGCGCGCGCCGTGACCGGCCGGCGCAAGGTGCTGTCGATGTACCGCAGCTACCACGGCGGCACCGCCACGGCGATCTCGCTCACGGGCGACCCGCGCCGCTGGGCGAACGAGCCCTCCGACGGATCCGTCGCCCACTTCCTCGGGCCGTACCCGTACCGCTCGTCGTTCCACGCGGACTCGCCCGAGCAGGAGGCCGAGCGCGCGCTCGCCCACCTCGAGCAGGTCATCACGCTCGAGGGCGCCGGCACGATCGCGGCGATCATCCTCGAGACCGTGGTCGGCACCAACGGCGTGCTCGTGCCGCCGCCGGGCTACCTGCAGGGCGTCCGCGAGCTCTGCGACCGATACGGCATCGTCTACATCGCCGACGAGGTGATGGTGGGCTTCGGCCGCGTGGGCGAGTGGTTCGCGGTGAACCACTTCGGCGTCACCCCCGACCTCATCACCTTCGCGAAGGGCGTGAACTCGGGCTACGTGCCGCTCGGCGGCGTCGTGATCTCGCAGCGGATCGCCTCGCACTTCGACACGGTCGCGTTCCAGGGCGGCCTCACGTACTCGGGGCATCCGCTCGCCTGCGCCGCGGGCGTCGCCACGTTCGAGGTGTTCGAGCGCGACGGCATCCTCGAGCGCGTGCGCGACCTCGGCTCGCGCGTCGTCGAGCCGCGCCTGCGGGCGATGGCCGAGCGGCATCCGTCGGTCGGCGAGGTGCGCGGGCTCGGGCTGTTCTGGGCCATCGAGCTCGTGCGCGACGCCGCGACCCGCGAGCCGCTGGTGCCGTTCAACGCGAGCGGGCCGGATGCCGCGCCGATGGCCGCCGTGGCCGCCGCCTGCAAGCGGGCGGGCCTCTGGCCGTTCGTGCACTTCAACCGCCTGCACGTCGCGCCGCCGCTCGTGATCTCCGAGGACGAGCTCGTGCGCGGCCTCGACATCATCGACGAGGCGCTCGACGTCGCCGACGGGTACGTCGGGTCGTAGCCGCCGCGTTCCGTGCCGTCGCGGCCGCGGCCGACGCCTGAGCCCCGCGCGCCGCGCCCAGCCCCGCTGCGGGACGGTCGGCTAGCCTGAGTCCCATGGACTCTCGGGCGGCGTCCGGCGGCATGGCCCGGCGAACCTTCCTCGCCGCGTCGCTCTCCGGGATCGCCGCCGTCGCGCTGTCGAGCTGCACGTGGCCCGAGCCCAGCCGTCGCCGACGCGCCGCGCCCACCGCGACCGCCGCCACCCCGACGCCCGACGCCCACCCCGACGCCGCCAGACGGCGTGCCGCTCCCGACGGCCATGCGGCGCTCGAGCTGGGGCGCCGATCCGTTCGCGCGCGGCGCGTTCTCGTACGACGCCGTCGGCACGACGCCCGAGCTCCGCGAGATCGCTCGCCGCGCCGGTCGGCGATCGGCTGTTCTTCGCGGGCGAGGCCTGCGATCCCGGGCGCCCGGGCACGCTGGACGGCGCGCGCGCGACGCGGACTGCGCCAGCCGCCGAGCCGTCCAGCTGCTCGCCGAACCCGGCGAGCGCGTCGGCATCGTCGGCGCCGGTCTCGCCGGGCTGACGGCTGCGCGGGCACTCGCCGACGCCGGCTTCGAGGTCGTCGTCGCTCGAGGCGCGCGAGCGCCTCGGCGGCCGCATCGACTCGGTCGACGACGACGGACTTCGACCAGCCGATCGAACTCGGCGCCGTCTTCGTCGGCGACGATGAGCGCGCTCCTCGACGGCCTCGTCGAGGCGTCCGTCGTCACCCGGCGCGTTCGCCGCCGTCGTCGAGGCGCGCACGCCCGCCGGCGACGCCGTGCCGATCCCGGCGACGGGTCCCGACGCGATCGCCGCGGCCCAGGCGTGGGCGGCGACCCAGCAGGGTGACGTGTCGCTCGCCGCCGCGCTCGTCGGCGCCGGCGTGCTCCCGCTGCCGAACACGCCCGACGCCGACGGGGTCAGCCCCGCGGATTGGCTCGCCCACACGATCGGGAGCGCCGTCGAGCCGGCCACCGGCGCGACGACGGCCCGGCTCTCGGCGACGACGGCATCGACCCTCCCGCCTCGGCGAGCCGAAGCGACTCGTCACCGGCCGCCTCGCCGACTACGTCGACGCGCTCGCGGCATCCGTCGACGTCGCCGTCTCCAGCGTCGTCACCCGCATCGCCTACGACGACCGGCGGGTGAGCCTGCGGCTCGACTCCGGCGAGTCGCTGACCGTCGATCGTGCGATCGTCACGGTGCCGCTCGGCGTGCTGAAGACCGACACGCTGCGTTTCTCCCCGGCCCTGCCGCTGCTGCACCAGCGTGCGATCTCGGTGCTCGGCATGGGCGTCGTCGACATCGTCTGGCTGCGGTTCGAGTCCGCCTTCTGGCGACCGCGGATGCCGCGCCGTGACGGCCGGCCTCCGCCACCCCCGACGTGCTCACGGTGGTCGGTGAGCCGACGACGGTCGGAGCGTGGATCGACGTCGGCGCGCAGACGGGCGAGCCCGTGCTCCTCGGGGTCATCGCTGCGCGACAGGCGACTCGACTCGAGGAACTCGACGATCCGGCAGTTCCAGGCGGCGATGCTCGCCGATCTCGCGCCCTACGCCACAGCGCCCGATTGACGGCGACGAGCACCGCCGTGACGGCCACGAAGATCACGAGCACGAGCGCGCAGTAGGCCACGACGCCGAGCGCGCCGCCGACCTGCGCCTCGTCGAGGAAGAAGTACGGGTACCACCCGACGTCGGCGCCGCGCAGCAGGGTGTACGGCGAGCCACAGCGACGGATACACGAGCACCCAGCCGACCGTCGACCACGGCACCCGCGGGATTCACGGCGATGATGCTGTCGGTCGTCCAGGCGACGACGGCGAGCGCCGGCACCACGAAGTGCAGGAGCGTGTCCGACCACGGCACGTCGACGCGATAGTCGCGCGTCGAGGCCTGCGCCACGATGAGCCCGAAGACGAGGCCCGAGACGAGCAGGTAGACGGTCACCATCGTGCGAAGGATGCCGAGCCATGCGCGGGTCGTCGGGGCCGCGCAGCGCGAAGCACCCGCGATCGCGAGCGTGACGACCGCCGACATCGCCGACTGCACGGTGAAGTAGCTGAAGAAGTTCGTCGTGGCGAAGAAGCGGAACCCGAGCACGTACTCGAAGTTGCCGATGAGGGCGATCACCTCGAGCACGGCGACGAGCAGCCGGAACACCCCGAGGCTGCGCCTGGCCCGCATGCCCGGAGCGAGACTCCGTGGGTGCGGGCGGCCATCCCCCAACGCTACGCCCTGGCCCGACGCCGCCGCTGGGGACCGCCCGGGGCGGCGCTCAGTCGAGCGGCCGCAGGATCCGGTCGAGGAACCGGCGCGTCCGCTCCTCGGTCGGCTTCGTGAAGATGTCGCGCGGCGCACCGCGCTCCACCACGACGCCGCCGTCCATGAACAGCACCTCGTCGGCGGCCTGGCGCGCGAAGCCGAGCTCGTGGGTCACCACGACCATGGTCCAGCCCTCGTCGGCGAGCTCCTTGATCACCGACAGCACCTCCCCGACGAGTTCGGGGTCGAGCGCGCTCGTCGGCTCGTCGAAGAGCAGCAGGTCGGGCTTCAGCGCGAGGGCGCGCACGATGCCGACGCGCTGCTGCTGCCCGCCCGACAGCTCGAACGGGTAGGCATCCCGCTTCTCGGCGAGCCCGACCCGCTCGAGCAGCGCGGACGCCTCGGCGAGGGCCTGCGCCTTCGGCACCCGCTGCACCCGGATCGGGCCCTCGACCACGTTCTGCAGCACGGTCATGTGCGGGAACAGGTTGTGCTGCTGGAAGACCATCGCCGACCGGTCGCGCAGCGCGAAGCGCCCGGCCTTCGGGATCGCACCCGAGAAGTCGAGTTCGGGCCCGCCGGCGAACGCGATCGTGCCGCCGTCGGGCGTCTCGAGCCCGTTGAGCGAGCGCAGCACGGTGGTCTTGCCCGACCCGCTCGGCCCGATCAGCACGACGACCTCGCCGCGCCGCACCTCGAGGTCGATCGAGCGCAGCACCTCGTTGTCGCCGAACGACTTGCGGATGCCTCGTGCGGTCAGCAGCACGGAGTCGTCGGGCGCGGCCTGCGGGGCGAGCGGGTCGCCGCCCGCGGCATCCGGCCCCTGCGGCTGGGCGCCGTCGTCAGTGGGCGACATAGCGATCGAGCCTCCTCTCGAGCGCGTTCTGCCCGCTCGACAGCACGAGGCAGAACAGCCAGTAGATCAGCGCCGCCTCGAGGTAGAGCAGCATGAAGTCCTGCGTGAAGGCCGCGATCTCCTGCGACACGCGGAACAGCTCGGTCACGAGGATCAGCGAGGCGAGCGACGTGTCCTTCACGAGCGAGATGAACGTGTTCGACAGCGGCGGCACCGAGACCCGGGCGGCCTGCGGCAGGATGATGCGGCGCAGGGTCGTGGTGTGCGACATGCCGATCGTGTACCCGGCCTCCCACTGGCCCTTCGGCACCGACAGGATCGCGGCGCGGATGATCTCGGCGGCGTACCCGCCGACGTTGAGCGAGAACGCCGCGATCGCGCTCGGCCACGGGTCGATCACGATGCCGACCGCAGGCAGTCCGTAGAAGATCACGAACAGCTGCACGAGGAGGGGCGTGCCGCGGATCACCGAGACGTAGAACCGTCCGATGCCCGAGAGCACGCGGTTCTTCGAGATCCGGGCGAGCGCCACGGCGAGCGCGATCACGAGCCCGATCGCGAACGAGGCCAGCGCGAGCGGGATGGTGCCGCTCAGCCCGCCCCAGACGATCGGCCAGAACGATTCCAGGAACAGTTGCCAGCCGGATGCCACGGCGACACCCCCTTCGTGAAGACGGGCGTGAGCCTACTACTGCGAGACGTCGGCCCCGAAGTACTTGTCGCCGAGCTCGGCGAGCACGCCCTCCTCGCGGAGTTCCGCGAGTGCGGCGTCGATCGCGGCGACGAGGTCGGCCTTGTCCTTCGTGAACGCGAGCGCGCTGAGCGACGGGTCGTCGGTCTCGGCCGCGACCTCGAGGCCCGACTGGCCGTTGGTCTTCACGTAGTCGAGGTAGGTCAGCTCGTCGTTGATGGTCGCGTCGACGCGCCCCTGCTCGAGCAGTGCGACGGCCTGGGCCCAGCCCTCGACGGCCTCGACGTTCGCGCCGGACTCCTGGGCGAGCTCGTACCAGTTGCTCGTGAGCGACTGCGCGGTGGTCTTGCCGGCGAGGTCGTCGAAGCTCGAGATCGACGAGTCGCCCTCCTTCACCACGATCACGCCCGGGGAGACGGTGTAGGGCTCGCTGAAGAGGTACTGCTCCTCGCGCTCGGGGTTGATCGAGACCTGGTTGGCGATCACGTCGAACCGGCCGGCATCCAGGCCCGCGAAGATCGCGTCCCACTGGGTCTCCTGGAACTCGACCTCGAGGCCGAGCTTGTCGGCCACCGCCTCGGCGACCTCCACGTCGTAGCCCGTCAGGTCGCCGCTGCCGTCCTCGTGGTAGCTGAACGGACGGTAGGTGCCCTCCGTCGCGACGGTCAGCGTGCCCGCCTTCACCAGCCCGTACTCGTCACCGGATGCGTCGTCGCTCGCCGCGGGCGCACCGGACGAGCAGGCGGCGAGGGCGAGGGCGGCGGCGGATGCGGCGACGAGGCCGAGCAGGGTTCGGGTGCGTGACATGCGGTGGTGCTCCGTTCGTGACGTTGGTGACGTTGGCGTGTGAGGCCGGATGCTTCGGTCGGTCGCCCCGGCTCAGACGAGTTGAGCACGCGGGCAACGCCTCGGTGAAACCCGATGACTCCGCGTTGCATTCCATGTCGTCGCAGATCGGGACGGATGGCGGCGTCGGAATTCATGCGCCGTGCGGCATACAGGCGACGACGTGTCGCGCGCAACCCCTCCCGCCGTCTCGCCGCCGTCGATAGAGTTGCGCCGTCGCGGGAGTCCCCTCCCGCGTCGCGGTGCCCCCCACACCACTCGAAGGGACCCCAATGGTCACGTTCAACCTGCTCGTCCTCATCGGCATCGTCGGTGGCGTCCTCGCCCTCGTCGACGGGATCTGGCGCCTCCGCGCACGCGGCGGCAACACGATCGTCGGCGTCATCGAGATCATCGTCGCCGCGCTGTTCATCCTGTCGTTCTTCGTCCCGGTGCCCTGGGGCTCGCTGGTGCTCGGCGTCGCGACGCTCATCGTGCTCGCCGTGGCACTGTTCCTCGGCGGACGCACCGGGCGCGGCGTGACGATCGCCGGACTCGTGGTCGTCGCCGCCTGGATCGTGCTCGTCAACCGCTGGCTGGTCATCCCCGGCCTCAACTGACCGTCGACACGCAGCGAGGCGGCCGTCCCATGGGCGGCCGCCTCGCTGCGTCGGGTTCGTGCGCGGCTAGCCGCGGCCGCCCTCGTTCGCCGTGCTCCACGCGAGCGCGTCGACCGCGTCGGCGCCGAGCTCGGGATGCCGCACGCGGAACTCGGCCGAGCCCGCCGAGTAGTCCGCCTCGAGCCGACGGGCGGCCTTGGCGAGCGCCGGTCCGGCCTCGCGGCCGAACCGCGCGATGAGCCTGGCGTCGTCGCGTGCCGGCCGGGCCGTGCGGCCCCATCCGGTCCACTCGACGACGGCTCGGGTGAGACGAGGCTCCGTTGCCTTCATCACTTCTCCTTCTGGTTGGGGTCAGGACATGGTGGGGTCAGAACGCGTTCAGGCCGGTGAGGGCGCGGCCGAGGATGAGCTGGTGGATCTCGTCGGTGCCCTCGTAGGTGCGGACGGACTCGAGGTTGGCGGCGTGCCGCATCACCGGGTAGGCGCTCGTGATGCCGTCGCCGCCGAGGATCGTGCGGGCCTGGTGCGCGATCTCGAGGGCCTCGCGCACGCTGTTGAGCTTGCCGACGGAGATCTGGGCGGGCGTGAGCTGCCCGCGCTCCTTGAGGCGGCCCAGGTGCAGGGCGAGGAGGATGCCCTTCTCGAGCTCGAGCAGCATGTCGGCGAGCTTCGCCTGGGTGAGCTGGTTCGCGCCGATCGGCTTGCCGAACACCTCGCGCTCGCGTGACCGCTCGAGTGCCGCCTCGAGGCACGAGCGGGCCGCGCCCATCGCACCCCAGACGATGCCGTACCGGGCCTCGTTGAGGCAGCCGAAGGGCCCCGAGAGTCCGGATGCCTCGGGCAGCATGGCGTCGGCGGGAAGCCGGACGCCGTCGAACACGACATCGCACTGCACCGACGCGCGCATCGACAGCTTGCCCTCGATCGGGGTCGCCGCGTACCCCGGCGTCGTCGTCGGCACGAGGAACCCGCGCACCGCTCCGCCGCCCTCGCCGGCTGCGTTCTCCCCGCCGGGGCCTGTCGGGTCGTCGACCCGCGCCCAGACGACGGCCACGTCGGCGACGGACGCGAGCCCGATCCACCGCTTCGCGCCGTCGAGGACCCAGCCGTCGCCCTCGCGGCGCGCGGTCGTGGTCATCGCGGCGGGGTCGGATCCGCCCTGCGGCTCGGTGAGGGCGAAGCATCCGATCAGCTCGCCCTTCGCCATGCCCGGCAGCCAGCGCTGCTTCTGCGCCTCGGAGCCGTACCGGCGGATGGCGCTCATCGCGAGGGAGCCCTGCACCGACACGAACGTGCGCCAGCCCGAGTCGGCGGCCTCGAGCTCGAGGCAGACCAGCCCGTAGCTCACCGCGCCGGCGCCCGCGCAGCCGTAGCCCTCGAGGTGCATGCCGAGGAAGCCCTGCTCGCCGAGCTCGCCGACCAGCTCCCGGCGGAAGTGCCGCTGCTCGAAGTCGTCCTCGATGATCGGGAGGATGCGCTCCTGCGCGAAGGCGCGGGCGCGCTGCTGCCAGGCGCGCTCCTCGTCGCTGAGGAGGCCGTCGAGGTCGAAGACCTGGTCGACGCGGGGGGCCGTGGTCATGCGGTGGGTCCTTTCTCGGAGGTGGGAAGCCAGTCGGCGCCGGCGTGCTCGTCGAGGCGCGGCGGCGGGGTGCGGTAGTCGGGGGCGGCGCCCGAGAGGGCGATCGGGTTCGCGACGGTGCGGCTCGCACCGAGCTCGACCACCGGATCGAGGCCGAGCGACTCCGCGAAGGCGAGCGCCTCGGCCACGTCGTTCACGAGGCCCGCGGGCACGCCGGCGTCGGAGAGCGCCTCCACCCAGTGCTCGGCACCGTGGGCGGCGAGGGCCGCCTCGAGTTCGGCGCGCAGGTGGTCGCGGTGCTCGACGCGGTTCTCGTTCGTCACGTAGCGAGGATCGTCGGCGATGCCCGGGATGCCGAGGACCCACGTGAGCGCGCGGAACTGCCGGTCGTTGCCGACCGCGATCACGAGTTCGCGGTCGGCGGCCGGGAACACGGCGTACGGCGCGATGCTCGGGTGCTGGTTGCCGAGGCGGCGGGGCGCGCGGCCGGTGGCGAGGGTCGAGGCCGCCTGGTTCGTGAGCGCGGAGAGCAGGCTCTGGAGGAGGTTCACCTCGACCCGGCGGCCGAGGCCGGTGCGGTCGCGCTCGCGCAGGGCGAGCAGGATCCCGACGACGGCGTTCTGCCCGCAGAGCACGTCGACGAGGGCGACCCCGGCCTTGGACGGCTCGCCGTCGGGCTCGCCCGTGATCGACATGAGGCCGCCGACGGCCTGCACGAGCAGGTCGTATCCGGCGAGCGTCGCATCCGGGCCGAACCCGGTGATCGAGCAGTAGACGAGGCCGGGGTTCACCGCTCGCAGGTCGGCGTCGGACAGCCCGAACCGCTCCATCACGCCGGGCCGGAAGTTCTCGACCACGACGTCGGCGGATGCCGCGAGCCGGCGTGCCTCGGCGAGGCCCGCGCCGGTGGTGAGGTCGAGCGCGACCGAGCGCTTGTTGCGGTTGACGCTGCCGAAGTACGTGGCCTCGCCGGCCGCGTCGACGGGCGGCTTCCAGTGGCGGGTGTCGTCGCCCGTGGGCGGCTCGACCTTGATGACGTCGGCGCCGAAGTCGGCGAGGGTCATGGTGGCGTACGGCCCTGCGAGCACGCGTGAGAAGTCCGCGACGCGAACGCCGGAGAGCACGCCGAACGGCGCCGCCGGGGTTGGCTCGTGCATGGATCATCCGCCTTCGCATGAAACGGCCCGGAGGGCCGCATGTGATTCATCCTATAGCGGATCTTTTTTGGGCGCGGTGCCACTCGACCGGAATCCGCTCGACTAACGTGGACGCATGGAGACGAGGGTGGGTCCCGGTGCGCGCGAAGCCGTGTTCGCCCAGCTCGCCGACGCCGGCCGCGCCGAGCAGGTCGCCCAGCGCCTCACCGACGGCATCGTCCTCGGGGTCCTCGACCCGGGCGAGCGGCTCCCCAGCGAACCCGAGCTCGCGCGCCGGTTCGGCGTCGCGCTGATCACCGTGCGCGAGGGGCTCGGCATCCTCCGCGTCGCCGGCCTCGTCGAGACCCGCCGCGGACGCGAGGGCGGCAGCTTCGTCGTGCGCGACGACGTCGAGCACCGCGGCATCCTGACCGCACGCCTGCGCGGACTCGCCCAGGTGGAGCTCAGCGACATGGCGGTCTACTTCGGCGCGATCCTCGCGGGCGCGGCCGAGCGCGCCGCCGAGCGCGCCTCGCCCGACGACGCGGCCAACCTCGCCGGCTGGCTCGGGAGCGCCGACTTCTCGACGGCCGCGGCGGCCCGCACCAACCAGGGCGGATTCCTCCTCGAGCTCGCGGTGCTCAGCCAGTCGGCGCGGCTGGTGCGGGAGCAGATCCGGCTGCAGGCCGAGTTCGGCCCGCTGCTGCTGCTCGGCCTCGCCGACGAGTCGGCGCGCGTCGAGATCGGCGCCCTGAACCAGCGGATCGTGCGCGCCGTCGCACGCCAGCGCGGCGCCCGCGCCCGCGAGGCGGCCGGCGAGCTCGTCGAGATGCTCGCCCGCCGCCTGCTCGCCGCGAAGGCCCGCGTCGAGCGAGGGGGTGCGCTCGATGAGCCGCACGCCGACTGAGGTCGCCGACGCGGTCGCCGAGGTGTTCCGGGGCGTGTTCGACCAGCTCGCCGCGTGGCGCGAGCCCATCGAGTCGCTCCTCGACGCCGGCCCCGACCTCCGAGCCGCCGCACTCGACGGCGCCGTCGCCGAGCTCGTGCTGCCCCGCCTCGAGGAGCCCGAGCCGATGCTCGTCGGCGCCGGATTCATCGCCGACGGCGAGGTCGTGCGGGGCGGCGGCGTGCACTTCGCGTGGTGGCTGGGCCCGCTGGAGGACAACCCGGTGCTCGGCTCGACCGACGAGCCGACCAGGCTCGACCTCTCGACGCGCGGCTATGCCGAGTACCTCCGCGACTTCCGGGCGCTCGAGTGGTACCGGATCCCGGCGACGACCCGGCAGGCGCATGTCACGGGGCCGTACGTCGACCACCTCTGCACCTGCGACTACATCCTCACGCTCACGATGCCCGTGCACGCGCGCGACGGCGAGCGCATGGTCGGAGTCGTCGGGGCCGACATCGCCGTGCGGCGCCTCGAGGGCGCGCTGCTCCGCGACTTCCTCGACGTCGAGTCGCCGCTGGCGCTCGTGAACGAGCAGGGCCGGGTCGTGGTCTCGACCGATCCGTCGCTGCAGGTCGGCCGGCTCGCCGGCCCGGGATCGGCGAACGTGGCCTGCCCGGGGACCCCGTTCACGGTGCGCGTCGACCCCGCGGCATCCGGTTCGTCATCAAAGATTTAGTGTTATATCTTTGACGGACGAGCGACTGCACCGCGGCAGACGGGCTCTGGCGTGCGTGCACCTGAGAAGGAGAGAACTCCCATGAGCTATGCCGTGACCAACCCCGCCACCGGCGAGACGGTCAAGACGTATCCGACCATCACCGACGCCGAGCTCGACGCCGCCATCGCCGCCGCCGACGAGGCGCACCGCGGCTGGTCGAAGTCCACCACGGTCGAGGAGCGCGCCGCGCTCATCCGCCGCGTCGGCGAGTTGCACCTCGAGCGCCGCCAGGAGCTGGCCGAGATCATCGTGCGCGAGATGGGCAAGCCGATCGAGCAGGCCCTCGGCGAAGCCGACTTCGCCGCGGCGATCTACGAGTACTACGCCGACCACGCGTCCGAGTTCCTGGAGGACGAGCCGATCCGGCTGCTCGCGGGTGAGGGCTCGGCGGTCATCCGCCGCTCGTCGCTCGGCGTGCTCCTCGGAGTCATGCCGTGGAACTTCCCGTACTACCAGGTCGCCCGGTTCGCCGGTCCGAACCTCATCATCGGCAACACGATCGTGCTCAAGCACGCCGAGCAGTGCCCCGAGTCGGCCGCGGCGATCGAGCAGATCTTCCGCGACGCGGGCTTCCCGGCCGGCGCGTACGTGAACATCTACGCGTCGCACGACCAGATCGAGCAGGTCATCGCCGACCCGCGGGTGCAGGGCGTCTCGCTCACCGGCTCCGAGCGCGCCGGCGCGGCGGTCGCCGAGATCGCGGGCCGTCACCTGAAGAAGGTCGTGCTCGAGCTGGGCGGCTCCGACCCCTTCATCCTGCTGTCGACCGACGACCTCGACGCGACCGTGCAGAACGCCGTCGACGCCCGCCTCGACAACAACGGCCAGTCCTGCAACGCGGCCAAGCGCTTCATCGTCGCCGACGAGCTCTACGAGCCCTTCCTCGAGAGGTTCACGGCCAAGCTCGCCGAGATCGAGACGGGCGACCCGACCGCGGCCGAGACCGCGCTCGGGCCGCTCTCGTCGCTGAAGGCGGCCGAGGGCCTCGACGAGCAGGTCAAGCGCGCGGTCGAGCACGGCGCGACGCTCGTGCACGGCGGCACCCGCGAGGGCGCGTTCTTCCAGACGACGGTGCTGACGGAGGTCACGCCCGAGAACCCCGCCTCGAAGGAGGAGTTCTTCGGCCCGGTGGCGCAGGTCTACCGCGCGAAGGACGAGGCCGAAGCGGTGCGCATCGCCAACGACATCCCGTTCGGGCTCGGCTCCTACGTGTACACGACCGACGAGCAGCAGGCGCTCCGCGTCGCCGACGGCATCGAGGCGGGCATGGTCTTCGTCAACGTCGTGCTCGCCGACGGCGCCGAGCTGCCCTTCGGCGGCATCAAGCGCTCCGGCTCGGGTCGCGAGCTCGGTCGCTTCGGCGCCGACGAGTTCGTCAACAAGAAGATGATCCGCATCGGCTGACGCCTTCCGGTGATCGAGTAGCGCCCGCCGGAGGCGGACGCGTATCGAGATCCGTGCGCGACGAGCCCCCGTCCGCTCCGGACGGGGGCTCGTCGCGTTCGTCACGACCTCGCCGACGCTGCGCCGGTGACGTCGGCCGTCGACGACGCGGCCGGCGCCGGGCGCGCATGCGCCGAGCGAGGTGCGCCGCATCGCGGGTCGCCCCCGGCAGGGTCGCGGAGGCCATGGCGTACATGAACTCCCGCCCGATCACGTAGAGACCGGGGACGGCGTCCACGACGCCCCGGCGCTGTCGCATCGTCCCGTCGTCGTCGAACGCGGGGAGGTCGATCCACGTCGGGTCGTCCCGGTACCCCGTGCACCAGATGACGTTCGCCACGTCGAGCGCGCTGCCGTCGGCCGTGACCGGCTTCCCGTCGCGGACGTCGACCACCCGACCGACCCGGGCGACGCCGGCCGCGTCGAGGTCGGCGCGCTTCGTGCGGATCAGGGGCGCGCCGCGTCCCTCCAGCTTCGGCAGCACGCGCCGTCCGATCGGCGTCCCCAGCGTGAGCACGTGCAGCCCCGCGAACCGCACGAGGGGCAGCACGAACCGCGCCGCGGCACGGCCGTGGCGCAGCGGCAGCTCGCCGCTCGGCGTGCCGGCGATGCTCGTCGCGTGCGAGCCGCTCACGTCGAACGCGATCTCGGCGCCCGAGTTGCCCATCCCGACGACGAGCACCGGGCCCGGTCGCAACTGCGCGGGATTCCGGTAGTCGCTCGAGTGCAGCTGGCGCACGGATGCCGCGAGCCGGCCGGCGAACTCCGGCACTCGGGGCACCTGGTAGCCGCCCGTCGCGAGCACGATGTTCTCGGCCACCCAGCGGCGTGCACCGGCCTCGACGACGAACCGGTCGCCGTCGCGGCGCACGCGATCCACGTGGACGCCCGTGCGGACGGGGAGTCCGAAGCGCGCCGCGTACGCCTCGAGGTAGTCGGCCTGCTCGTCCTTCGTCGGGAACCCGAGCCGGTCGCCCGGGAACGGCATGCCCGGGAGGCCGTCGAACTTGGCCGGCGTGAACAGGCGGAGGGAGTCCCAGCGCAGGCGCCACGCGTCGCCGACGCGCTCGTGCGCGTCGAGGATCACGAGGTCGCGGTGCTGCTGCGCCAGGTGGTAGGCGATCGCCAGTCCGGCCTGCCCGCCGCCGATGACGACGGTGTCGAGCACGCGGCCGGAGTCGCTCTGGATGTCAGGTGTCTCATTCATGGACCGGACGCTACGGTGGCGCTGCGTGGCCCGCGTCGAGTGGACCCCCCATTCGCGCGGGAGGGCGCTGGGGGATTCCACCCAGCCGCCGGTCAGTCGGCCAGTCCGTGCCGGAAGGCGTACGCGGTGGCCGCCGACCTCGACGAGACGGCGAGCTTGCCGAAGATGTTGCTGAGGTGGCGCTCGACCGTCTTCTCGCTCAGGTAGAGCTCCCGCGCGATCTCGCGGTTCGTGTCGCCCGCCGCGACGAGCCGCAGCACCTCGACCTCACGAGGCGACAGCCCGTCTTCCCGCTCATGCCGTGGCGGACGACGACTCGGCATCCGCCTCGGCGAGCGCCTGTCGGGCGCCGAGTTCGACGAAGACCACGCGAGCCGCGTCGAGCTCCATGGCCGCGGATGCCCCGTCGCCGAGCGCCCGGCAGGCGCGCGCCGCGATCACCCGGCACCGCGCCGCCTCGTACGGGACACCCAGGTCCTGCCATCGAGCCCAGGCACGCCGCGACGTCGTGAGCGCACCGCGGGCATCGCCCTCGGCGAGCAGCACCGCCGACTCCGCCTGCTCGGCGATCGCCTGCAGCATCGGCATGGGACTCGATCGGCTGAGTGCGGCGAGCTGCTCGGCGGCCGCACGCGCGGCGGTCACGTCGCCGATGCCGAGCTGGATCTCCACCACAGCCGCGAGGAGTCCCCGCCGCTCCGCCGGATCGAAGCGCTCGACGGCGCCGAGGATGAGCGACCGCGCGAGGGTGGCGTTCCCCTGCGCCAGGCGGAGGAGCGCCAGACCGGGCTCCGGCTCGTAGCCCGACGCCCCGGCACGTTCGTACGACGACTCCGCCGCCGCCCACTCGCCGCGCACTCGATGCACCTCGCCGTGCTGGTACCAAGCGCCCCAGAGCCCCTGGGGGTCGCCGCGCGCCGAGCGCTCCTGCGCCTCCTCTGCAGCGGCGAGCGCATCGTCCCACGCGCCGTGCAGCAGGAACAGCGCCGCCCGATGCGCATGGCACTGTCCGGTGAAGCCCACCATGTCGGGCCGCTCGGCGCACCAGTGGTCGAGGGCGCGGGTCCACTCCCGGGCGCGCCGGACGTCGAACGTCACCCGGCACGACTGCAGCATCGCGCAGTACACGATGCCCGACGGGATCGGGGAGACCTCGCCGGCCGTCACGGCCACCATGACCTCGTCGAGCTGCGCCAGGCCCGCGTCCGGTTCACCGAGCATGATCTTCGACTGGCCGAGCCCGAGCTCGGCGAGCGCGATGAGGTCGGCGTCGTGGGAGTTCCGCGCGAATCGCGCCGCCTGTTCGAACGCCGTCGCCGCCCGTTCGCCATCCCCTGCGTAGAACGCGGCGAGGCCCTCGGGGATGAACAGGAACCCGTGGTCCGGCCGGCCGGCCGGGTCCTCCTCCACGAGGCGTTGCGCGCGCGCGAACCACCCGCCACCGCGGGCGCGGTCCCCGAGCCACATCAGCTGCATCCCCAGCCAGGCGGCGCACCGGGTGGCCGCATCGACGTCTCCCGCGGCGAGGTACGCCTCATGCGCTCGCGTCAACGCGTCGAGGCCCTCCTCGAAGCGGCCGAGCAGGATGGCCGCGATGCCGAGGTGCTCGAGGTCGGATGCCGCGACGGCGTGCTCGCGATCGGCCTCGTCGAGCCCGGCGACCGCGTCGGCGAAGCGGTGATCCCGATACGCGGTGCGTCCTCGATCGAGGGCGGTCGGCGTGGTCATGACGCCTCCAAGAGCTGATGGCGCCGGTCGCGACGGCGGGTGGTCGTCGACGCCGACCGATGCGTGGCCTCAGGCTAGCCCCGCCGCTCCGGGAGCGGCAACGTGCGTCGTCGTCGCGACATCCGCTGCCCGACGCATCCGTTGACGAATGTAAATCATCCGGTGCTATAGCTTTGGAGCCGAAGGTATGGCAAGCTGGCGCAACCGACTGGCGTCCGGGGTGGGCGGACGCGATCAATGACGATCTCGAAAGGTCACGATGTCAGAACCCGCGAAGTCCGCCGAACTCGGCGATGGCGAGCACCTCCAGGTCCTCGGCTACGAGGACTCGTTCAACCGTTCCATGAGCCTCTGGGCGAACTTCGCCCTCGGCTTCACCTACCTCTCGCCCCTCGTCGGCGTCTACTCGCTGTTCGCCGTGGCCCTCACGGTCGGCGGCCCGCCGTCGATCTGGTGGATCGTCATCGTCGGCGCCGGACAGTTGCTCGTCTCGCTCGTGTTCGGCGAGGTCGTCTCGCAGTACCCGATCCACGGCGGCATCTACCCATGGGCCCGCCGACTCTGGGGTCGCCGCTACGCGTGGATGGCCGCCTGGGTCTACATCTGGGCGATGATCGTGACCATCACGGCGGTCTCCGAATACGGATCCGGCTTCGCCGCGAGCCTGTTCGGCATCGAGCACACGGCCGACACCACACTGTGGCTCACGCTCGGCCTCCTCCTCGTCGCACTCGCGATCAACTTCACGGGCACCAAGTGGCTCGCGAGGGTCGCCCGCATCGGGCTGGCTGCCGAGCTCATCGGCGTCATCGGGCTCGGCCTCTACCTGCTGGTCTTCCAGCGCAAGCAGGAGTTCAGCGTGTTCTTCGACACCATGGGCGTCGAGGGCGACGGCAGCTACCTGCCCGCGTTCATGGGCGCGGCCCTGGCCGGCCTCTTCCTCTTCTACGGGTTCGAGGCGTGCGGCGACGTGGCTGAAGAGGTCGAGAACCCGGCCCGTCGCATCCCGAAGGCCATGATCCTCACGATCCTCGTCGGCGGCGTCTCCGCGCTGTTCTCGTTCGGCGGCTACGTGCTCGCCGCGCCCGACCTCCAGGCGATCGTGTCCGGCGAGGACGCCGACCCGATCCCGGCGATCCTCGAGTCGACGCTCGGCCCGGTCGGCGCGAAGATCTTCCTCGTCATCGCGATCACGGCGTTCCTCTCCTGCGTGCTCAGCCTGCAGGCCGCCGCGAGCCGCCTGCTGTTCTCGTTCGCGCGCGACGGCATGATCCCCGGCCACCGCTGGCTCTCGAAGGTGACCTCGGGCAGCAAGGTGCCGGCGAACGCACTCATCGTCGCCTGCACGGTCCCGGCGCTCATCGCCGTGCTCGTGTGGCTGAACGCCGACCTGCTCTACCCGGTCACGGCGTTCGCGGTGACCGGCATCTACGTCGCCTTCCAGATGGTCGTGCTCGCGTCCCTGCGCCAGCGCCTCCGCGGCTGGAAGCCGGCCGGCCCGTTCACGCTCGGACGCTGGGGGGTCGTCGTGAACGTCGCGGCCCTCGCGTACGGCGTGTTCGCGATCATCCTGCTCGCAACGCCCGGTGCCTCGGGCGACTTCGTCACCGACTGGATCGTGCTCATCGGCCTCGGGGTGGTGCTCGCGTCCGGCCTCGCGTACCTGTTCCTCGCGCGACCCGATCGCAAGTCCGACGCCCCCGCCGGCGACGCGGTCGAGGTCGCGGAGCGCCTGCGTGCGCACCGCGACGCGCGCACCGCGGACCCGACCATGGTGCGGTAGCGGGCCTGCCCGCCACGAGGCGCCTCGGGACCGACCGGTTCCGGGGCGCCTCGCGCGTGCGCTGCGTTACGTGATGTCCGCGTGGCGGTGCGCGACGTACCACTGGCCGGCTTCACGCCGGTACACCTGGGTCGCGCGGATCGTGAACGTGCGCGGCTCGCCGTCGATCGAGGCCGAGACTCGCTCGTAGCCGGCCGTGTACGCGGCGTCGCCGACGACGTCGACCGCGATCAGCTGGAGATCGTAGGACGTGCACTGCGAGAAGCTCATCGCAAGCACGTCGAACGCCTCGACCACGTCCTCCCGCCCTTGGGCGTTGCGCCAGGCGCCGAGCACGCCCACGGGCTCACGCCGGGACCATGCGGCCTTGCGTGGGGCGGCGTCGCCGTCCATCAGGGCACGTTCAGCGGCGACGAGCGTGCCGTCCACCCATGCCAGGAACTCCTCGCGGTCGCCCATGGGTTCATGGTCCTACGCCCGAGTGCTGCGCACAACCTCCCGCCCGCCGCGGGCGCGTTCGTGGCGTCGCGTGCGGGGAACGTCGCTAGCGCTTCTTCGCGGCGTCGATCTGGTCGCGCCGCAGCAGGATGACGCGGTCGACGACCGAGTCGGGCAGCGGGTGGTCGGCCGTGAACCGGATCGTGCCCTTCGACCAGGAGAATCCGTCGAGCTCGCCCTCGAGCGCCGACACCACCTCGGGGCTGAACGGGTAGAGGCCGATGTGGTCCTTCGTCGCCATCAGGCTGAGCAGCGGCGAATCCCGGTACCGCAGGGCCGGCATCCCGTAGCTGCGTCCCTCCACCGCTTCGGGCACGAGCGAGACCGCTCGCGCGCGGATCCGCTCGATCAGGTCGCGGTCGGGCGCCTCCAGCCCCGCGATGTAGTCGCTCATCTCCCCCATGACGTCACATCGTACGCCGACGGATGCTCCGCAGGCGGGCGCTCGTCACGCCGGCGCCGGGCGGCGCACCGCTGGCCGACGCAGAGCACGAGCATGATCGCGCACGAGACGAGGTAGAACGTGTGCAGCGCCCAGATCGGCCCGATCGGCAGGCTGAACACGTAGAGCGAGTAGACCGCGTTCGCGGCGTTGATCATCGCCATGCTCGGGAGGCTGTACGACGAGACATCCCGCGTGCGCAGCGCCTTGCGCAGCATCGGCAGGTTGCTGACCGCGAACACGACGGTCGAGACCGTGCCGGCGATCATCGGGATGTCCATGGCCGCAACGGTAGGCGCGGCATCCGCTCGGCCGCGTCGACTGAAGCGCCCATCTTCGCCTGCCGTTGCGCATGGGTCATTCTGTGTAGTGCGCGGTCTCGTGCCGGTCCGCCGACCACGATCAGACGAGCCCGTTCTCGTAGGCGTAGGCGGTCGCGGCCGCCCGGGTCGAGAGTCCGAGCTTGCCGAAGATGTTGCTGAGGTGACGCGCGACGGTCTTCTCGCTGAGCGAGAGCCGGGCGCCGATCGCGCGATTGGTGAGCCCGGTCGACACAAGACGCAGCACCTCGAGCTCGCGCGCCGTGAGCACGCCCGCGCGGCGATCCCCCATCAGGTCGGCGAGTTCCGCGAGGGCGGGATCGGCGCCGAGCGCGGCGAAGACGTCGCGTGCGCCCCGGAACTCGGCATGCGCAGCGTCGCGATCGCCGAGGTCGAGCAGGGCGCGCCCAGCCGTCACCATGCTGCGCGCGCGTTCGTAGGGGCACCGAGCGACTGCCACGCGCGAGTCGCGTCGCGCGCCGCGCCGAGCGCCGCCGAGGGGTCGCCCGCAGCGAGCAGCATGCGCGCCTCCGCAGCGGCGACGGTCGCGGCGAGCATCGGGGTGGGCGTCGACCGGCCCGCCGCCCGGAGCTCCTCGACAGCACGGCGGGCTGCGTCGACGTCGCCCGCGGCGACCTCGATCTCGACGACGGCGGGCAGCAGGAACCGGCGGGTGAACGGGTCGGCGCCCGCTGCGCTGCGTCGGATCTCGTCCTGTGCGCGCTGCGTCCTCCCGAGGGCGAGCTGGAGCAACGCGAGTCCCGGCTGCGGCTCCCATCCCGATTCGCCGGCTCTCCGGTAGGACTCCTCGGCGGAGTGGAAGGCGCCGCGCAGCCGCCCGAGCTCGGCGAGCTGGTAGGGCGCGCCGTAGACGGCCCGGTAGTCGCCCGCGCGGAAGCGGGACAGCGCGAGCTCGGCAGCGGTCGACGCCTCGACCCAGGCGCCCCGGATCAGGAGCAGCATGGCCTCGAGCGCATGACGCTGCCCGCTGAACGTGATGAGCTCGGGTTGATCCCGGCACCAGCGATCGAGCACGCCCGTCCACTCCGTGGCGCGCTCCAGGTCGAACGCCATGACCGCGTCGGAGATCACGGCGCACGAGACGACGCCCGTCGGCACCGGCTCGATCGCGCCGGTTGCGACCGCGGTCATCATGGCGTCGTAGCACGCGAACCCCTCTGGGATGGCATCGACCTCGATCAACGACTTGCCGAGGCCGATCCTCGTGATCACGGCGAGTTCGCGGTCGCCGTGGCGCTCCGCGATCGCGAGCACCTCCTCGAACTCCTGCCTCGCCTCGGCGGGGTTCCCGCTGCCGAGCTGCGCGATGGCCGGCCCCAACCGCACGAACCCGGCCAGCGAACCCGGCTCGGCCATCGCGTTCACGAGCCGCATCGCACGGGCCGCCCATGCGACGGAGCGCGTGAAGTCCCCGAGTTCGACGAGGTGGAGGGCCAGCCAGCCCGCCGAGCGCGCGGCACTCGCGGTGTCGTCGCCCCCGAGATGCGCCTCGTACGCCCGCGTGAGCGCGTCGACCGAGGCCGGCGGTTCTCCCCGAAGAAGCGCGACCGTCCCGAGCAGGTCGAGATCGGATGCCCCGAGCCCATCGGTCGCATCGACCCTGGCGAGGAGCTCGTACGCGTCCGCCCAGCGCCGTTCGGCCGCGGCCGCGCGGCCGGCGTCGAGTGCGCTGGACGAGGTCATGTCGCTCCCCCGCCGGTCGCCCCCCTCGGAGCCGGTGCCGGCGCCCGTCATCGTGCGGGAACGGTACCGCCGAAGCGACGGGATCCGCAAGGCCCGCTCGCGGGCGACGGCGCGCAGTCGCTCGCAGCCGACCGGCCCGCAGCCCGTACGCTGGAAGGGTGATCCGCAGGCGGGTGATCGTGCACGGCGGGGTCCAGGGCGTGGGCTTCCGCTACACCGCGCGGCTGCAGGCCGACCGGCTCGGCGTCGCCGGATGGGTGCGCAATCGCGCCGACGGCACGGTGGAGGCGGAGGTCGAGGGCGACGAGGCATCCGTGCAGGCGATGCTCGACTGGCTCGCCGAGGGACCGCCCGGTGCCGTCGTGCGCACGACCGACGTCTCGGAGGCCCAGCCGACCGGAGAGCGGGGCTTCCGCATCGCGTTCTGAGCGGATGCCGCGTCCTGCCGACGCCTCGGGCCCCGTCACTCGACGGGCGAGAGCTCGAGCCCCCCGACCACGATCGACGTCGGTCCGTCGAAGCCCTGCTCGAAGACCGTCGCGAACGAGAGCGTCGCGGTCGTCCCGGCCGGATCCAGGTGACCGGGGAACACGAGCGTGCCGAAGCGCGTCTGGCCCGGGGCGATCGTCTGGTTCCACGAGCTGCGGAAGGCATCGCCTCCGAGCGTGGTGCCGTCGGCCGACGCCAGCGTGGCGTTGCCGAAGACGGGAAGGGTGATCGTGTTGGCGAGTCCGTTGACCACCGTGAGCTCGACCCGGGTGAAGTCCGGTGTGTGCTCGACGCGGTGCACCGTGGTGCTCACGCCCTGGTCCTCGACGGTCACCTCGGCCGTCAGTCGATCGGTGCCCGTCTGGTTGCCCGTGATGAACGCGGTCGCCGTTGCGACGCCGTACGCGATGGCGACGCCGCCACCGCCGATGAGGAGCACGGTCACGACGACGGCCACGAGCACGGGGACGCGGCGCTTCGTCCGCGGGACCGGACCGGTGGGGGCGGCAGGGGCCGGAGGCGGCCCGCCGGCACCTGACGCGGACGCCCCGGGTGCGGATGACGAGGCGCGGGCGGCGGAGTCGGGTTCACGCGTCGCCGCCTGCTTGCCCACGTCGACGAGCGCGGCCACCATGCCGAGGAGCGGTGCCGCGAGCCACGGGCCGATGCCGGTCCAGTCCGTCGCGAACTCGATGACCACGGCCGCGGTGAGCAGCACGAGGTTCGCGAGCGCCCCCACGAGCACGACCCGTCCGAGCCGCACGCGGCGGGGGCGGGTCGAAGTGGACGGGGATGGAGCGGCGGCGGCGGGTGACGAGTGGGGAGCGGGCACGGCGGCAGGCACGGCGGCGGGCGACGAGGCTCCGCCCGGCGGCATCTCCAGCCGGAAGGCCATGGCGCCCATGCGCACCTCGTCGCGGTCGGAGAGCAGCCGCTCCTGCGAGAGCCGAGTGCCGTTCACCAGGGTGCCGTTGGTCGAGCCGACGTCCTCGATCGTGAGCGTGGCGCCGGCGCTCGTGAGCAGGGCGTGCCGACGGCTCACACCGGCGTCGTCCAGCACGATGTCCGAGGCGGCATCCCGCCCGATGCTCCACCGGCCCTCGGGAATCGCGATGCGCTCGCCGGCGCGTCCTCCCTCGAGCACGAGGAGGATCGGGAGGGTTCCAGTGTCCGGCCCGTTCACCGCCTGCGCTCCTTCGGCAGGCCACGACCTTCGCGTGGCCCCAGCCGGACGCTACTCCGCCTCCGCCCCCGCCACGACCGTGCGGTCCCTGATTGCATCTTGACCGGGCGGTCAATCAGTTCTACCGTGTGAAATGACCCCCGATCTGGGAGCCACCGACCCCGAGGAGGCTGGTTTCTATGAAGAAGTGGACGCGATGGGAAGACTGGGTGGCCATCGCCGCAGGTCTCGCAGTGGCATTGTCGACGATGTTCCTCCCCCCGATGGGTGCGTCCGTCGCGATCATGCTCACGCTCGGCATCCTGCTCGTCGCCTCGGGCGTCGTGAACCTCGCCTTCCCGGGCATGGTCGCGATGGAGTACGTCCAGGGCGCCCTCGGCCTCCTGCTGATCATCTCGCCGTGGGTCGGCGGATACGCGGACGCCATGACCTTCGGTGCCGCGTGGATGTCGTGGATCTGCGGGGCCGTCGCCGTCGTCGTCGCCGCGCTCGCCGTCAGGCCGAGCATGCGCGCACACCACGACGCGATCACGCATTGACCGTGCCGATCCGAGGACGGCAGGCACCACTGCCGTCCTCTTCGACCGAGCGGAGCTCTTCATGACGGAGACCTCCGGGGCTCGCGTGCGCATCCTCGACGCGGCCGAGTCGCTGTTCGCCCAGCGCGGCTTCGATGCCACGCCGACCTCGAGCATCGCGAAGCTCGCCGCGGTGCCCAAGGGCCTGCTGTTCTACTACTTCCCCACGAAGTCCGACCTGCTCTGCGCGCTCGTGGCCGAACGACTCGACCCCGGGCCCATCGACGCGAGCGCGCTCATCGAGCCCGGCGACCCGGCTCGCGCGCTCCTGAACCTGGCGGGAAAGCTCTCCGAGCTCCAGGAGGACTCGGCCGTGCTGCGGGTGATCATCTGGCGCGAGCAACGCACGCACCCCGAGGTGAGGGCACGCCTGCACGAGCACCGCGGTCAGGTGCAGGCCGTCGTGGAGCACGTCCTCCGCGGAAGCGTGCTCAGGCCCATCGCCGCCCGCACCCTCCACGCGGCCGCCGTCGCCTGGGTCGCGATCCTGACGATCCGGCCGCTGGCCGATCACAAGGATGACCACAGGGATGCGGCCGGCGACGACACGGCGTCCGACCTTCCAGCGCTCGCGGAGCTGATCTGCGCCGGGTTGGGGGCCTCGGCGCTCGCGTGATCCGCGACGGCGAAGGCCCGCCGGCGAACCGGCGGGCCCTTCGCAATCCCACGTGGAGCGGGCGCGGTCAGAACCAGTACACCTCGTAGCCGTGGTGTTCCGATTCCTGCCGGGTTCGCTCGCGCCCGCGGCGACGTTCCGCGGACACGAGCAGCCACACGACGACGGCCGCGATCACGAGGCCGTACACGGCGGGACCCCACGCGCCGATCGAGGCCATCCACATCGCGGCGAGCACGGCCACGCCGAGTGTGCCGACCGAGGCGATGACCACATTCGTTCGTTCACTCATGTCGTCAGGCTACGTCGGCCCACCGACACGGCGACCGTCCACGCGTGCGATCGCGGGACGACGAAGGGCCCGCCGGCGAACCGGCGGGCCCTTCGCATGAGTCGTCGACTCGGACGGCTCAGATGGCGTTGACGTCCAGCGGGATGCCGGGGCCGAACGTGGTCGACACGGCGCCCTTCTGGATGTAGCGGCCCTTGGCGCTCGACGGCTTGAGACGCACGACCTCTTCGAGGGCCGTCTTCAGGTTGTCGTCGAGCTGCTCCTGCGAGAACGAGGCCTTGCCGACGACGAAGTGCACGTTGGCGTGCTTGTCGACGCGGAACTCGATCTTGCCGCCCTTGATCTCCTCGACCGCCTTGGCGGGGTTCGGGGTCACGGTGCCGGTCTTGGGGTTCGGCATGAGGCCGCGGGGGCCGAGCACCTTGCCGAGACGACCCACCTGGCCCATGAGCTCGGGCGTGGCGACGGCGGCGTCGAACGACGTGTAGCCGCCGGCGACCTTCTCGATGAGCTCGGCGCCGCCGACCTCGTCGGCGCCCGCCGCGATCGCGGCCTCGGCCGCGGGGCCGGTCGCGAACACGATGACGCGGGCGGTCTTGCCGGTGCCGTGCGGGAGGATGACGGTGCCGCGCACCATCTGGTCGGCCTTGCGGGGGTCGACGCCGAGCTTCAGCGCGACCTCGACGGTGGAGTCGAACTTCGCCGAGCCGGTCTCCCTCGCGAGGGCGACCGCGTCGGTCGGGGTGTAGTACTTGCCGGCCTCGATCTTCTCGGCCGCGGCCCGGTAGGCCTTGGACTTCTGTGCCATGTTGCTTCTCCTTGAGAGAGTGTGGTCATCTGCGCCTGGCGGGCGCTGCCACGAAATGAGAGTTCTGTGGTGACCGGATGCCGCGGCATCCGTTCGGGGCCTCGAGACGCGCGACGGCGCTCGTCGACCCGCGGCGGTTACTCGACCGTGATGCCCATCGAGCGAGCGGTGCCCGCGATGATCTTCGACGCGGCGTCGAGGTCGTTCGCGTTGAGGTCGACCATCTTCGCCTCGGCGATCTCGCGCACCTGCGCCTGGGTCAGCTTGCCGACCTTGGTGGTGTGCGGGACGCCCGAGCCCTTGGCGACGCCGGCGGCCTTCTTGATCAGCTCGGCGGCGGGCGGGGTCTTCAGGATGAAGGTGAACGAGCGGTCTTCGTAGACCGTGATCTCGACGGGGACCACGTTGCCGCGCTGCGACTCGGTCTGCGCGTTGTACGCCTTGCAGAACTCCATGATGTTCACGCCGTGCTGACCCAGGGCCGGGCCGATGGGCGGGGCCGGGTTCGCGGCGCCGGCCTTGATCTGAAGCTTGATCAGACCAGTGACCTTCTTCTTCGGTGCCATGATTTCTCTCTTTCTGATCGAACGCCCCGCTGCGGGGCACTCTCCCGCGGGCCCGGCGGATCCGGGTCGCGGTGGTCGGTGTGTTGAATCAGCTCCGGCTGACGCAGCACAACCCCCCGAGTATACCGGAGGGTCGCTGCGCGCGTGCTGGGAGGGGTTAGAGCTTGGTGACCTGGTCGAAGCTGAGCTCGACCGGGGTCTCGCGCTCGAACAGCGAGACGAGGACCGTGAGCTTGCCGCTCTCGGGCTTGATCTCGCTGATCGTGCCGGGCAGGCCCGCGAACGAGCCGTCCTTGATCGTGATGGTCTCGCCGATCTCGAAGTCGACCTCGGCGGGGATGGCGCGGGCCGCACCGGCAGCCGCACCGGCCTTCGCACCCTTGACGGGCGCGACGTCCTTGATCTCGACGAGGCTCTTCAGCATGCCGAAGGCCTCCTCGAAGCGGAGGGGGGTCGGGTTGTGGGCGTTGCCCACGAAGCCCGTGACACCGGGAGTGTGGCGGATGACCGACCAGCTCTCCTCGTTGAGGTCCATGCGCACCAGCACGTAGCCGGGGATGCGCACGCGGGTGACCATCTTGCGCTGGCCGTTCTTGATCTCGACGACGTCTTCCATCGGCACCTCGACCTGGAAGATGTAGTCGGCCATGGCCATCGACTCGCGCCGCTGCTCGATGTTCGCCTTCACGCGGCGCTCGAAGCCCGCGTAGGAGTGGATGACGTACCACTTGCCCGGGAGGAAGCGCAGCTCGGCGCGGAACTCGTCGTACGGGTCGACGACGTCTTCCGCCTCCTCCTGCGTGGCCTCTGCGGCGGCGAGCACCTCGTCCTCGGAGTCGATGTCGAGGGCGTCGTCGATCACGGCGTCGGCCTCGGGATCGGCGGCCTCGGCCATCGCGTCCAGCACGGCGTCGAGGTCGATGTCGTTGCCCTCGTCGTCGACGATGTGCACCGCACGGTGCTCGGCCGGTTCGACCGACAGCTCGTCGTGCTCGAGCGAGTTGCCCTCCTGGGCCTCGTCGTCATCGGCGGCCTGCTCGGCTGCGGTGGCCCAGTCGACGTCGTCGCGCTCAGTCTTCGACACTTCTTGATTCCTTTTCCTCGTTCCGCCCTCGGGCGGCCGGATGTTCGGGCCGAGTGGCCCGATCAGGCCCCCGGCGTTCCGAAGACGTACAACACGAGCGAGGCGAAGATCTGGTCGAGGCCCCACACGAGCGCCATCATGATGATGACGAACACGAGCACCACGACGGTGAAGCTGACCAGCTCCTTGCGCGTCGGGGTGACGACCTTCTTCAGTTCCGCGATCACCTGCCGGATGAACAGGGCGATCCTCGCGAAGGGGTTCCGACGCGCTGCGCGGTCGCGCTTCGCGTTGGCGACGACATCCTCGCTGGGTTCGTCGATGATCTTGCGTGCCACCTCGTACACCTTTCGTGGGCCGGCATTCACTGCCGGCTCGCAGGGCGGACAGGACTCGAACCTGCAACCTGCGGTTTTGGAGACCGCTGCTCTACCAATTGAGCCACCGCCCTATGGACACTCCGCCGGGGAGCCTTCCACAGGTGTCTCGACAGCACAAGCTCACTACGTGCTTCTGGGATTCAGCCGGAAAACAGGCGCAGAAAAGCTTGGCTGACTCAACAACCTCACCAAGTGTATGCGACGCCAGAGGCAGAGTAAAACCGAGCGGATGCCGCATGCCGGCGCCGAGGGCGGCGAGCGGTTTCACGCGATCCGCGTGATGCCGCGGCATCCGTCGGGGCCATAGCTTGACGGCAGCAGCACCGCGCCGGCGAGCGTCCGCGCGCATACCGCCTACGCAAGGAGTGGTACCCATGAGTGACACGCAGGTGACCGGCTGGGTCGGATGGGGCTGGTTCGCCGGCATCATGCTGATCATCGCCGGCGTGATCGACGCGATCTACGGCTTCATCGCCGTGTTCCTTCCGAGCAGCTCGTACTTCATCGTCGGCGAGGGCGGACTCGTGCTGCTCGACGTCCAGGGCTGGGGCTGGTGGCACGTCGTCATCGGCGCGGCGCTGATCCTCGTCGGCCTCGCCCTGTTCACCGGCGCCGGGTGGGCCCGCGTGACCGCGATCGTGCTCGCCGCGCTCAACGGCGTGAGCCAGCTCTTCCTGCTTCCCGTGCAGCCGTGGTGGTCGCTGATCGTGCTCACGCTCGACGTCCTCGTGATCTACGCGCTCACGGTGCACGGCCGGGAGTTGAAGGTCGCACGGTCCTGACCGACGCGTGCCGCGGCGTCGTGCGGATCGGGGTTTCACGCGATCGGCATGATGCCGCGGCATCCGCCGTCGTCCTACCGTGAGGCCAGCAGCACCGCGCCGACGCGACCGCCCGGCGCTTCGTCCGATCGAAGGGTGTGGTTCCCATGGCTGACAACGAGGTGACCGGCTGGGTCGGATGGGGCTGGTTCGCCGCCATCGTCCTGCTCATCGCCGGGGTGTTCAGTGCGTTGCACGGCTTGACCGCGCTGCTCGCACCGAGCAGCGCGTACTTCGCACGCGTCGAGGGCGGACTCATCGTGTTCGACGTCGCCGGCTGGGGATGGTGGCACCTGATCACCGGCATCGCATTGATCCTGGTGGCCGGCGCACTGTTCTCGGGCGCCACCTGGGCCCGCGTCGTGGCGGTGATCCTCGTGGGCATCAACGCCGTGGGGCAGCTGTTCACGATCGCCACGGCGCCGTGGTGGTCGCTGATCGTGCTCACGCTCGACGTCCTGATCATCTACGCGCTCACGGTGCACGGCCGCGAGCTGAAGACCAGCGCGCGCTGACCGAGCTGCACGGAGCCGCGGCATCCCGTTCGAACGAGCGGATGCCGCGGCTCACGCGTGTGCCGACGGGGCCGACGGCGACGGCCGAATCAGCCGGCGGTCGCCCGCGCCGCCTCGAGAATGGGGGCGGTCGCCCGCGCGGCCTCGAGGATGAGCTCCGCCACGGCGCCGGGCTGCGAGACCGTCACGGCGTGGGACGCATCGATCTCGACGAGGTGGGCGTTCGCGCGCTCCGACATGAAGCGCGTCAGCTCGGCGGGGATGGCGAGGTCCTGTGCCGCGAGCAGCACCCACGACTCGATCGACGTCCAGGCCGCACGCGTGGCCGGGGCCTCGAACGCCGCCAGCGCGAGCGGGCGCTGGGTGACCGCCATCTGCTGCGCCACGGCCGGCGTCGACGTCGCCGGCGAACAGGGCGTTGAACCGCTCCTGGTCGATGTAGAGCTCGGGCGCCGTCCCGCCGTCGGGCGTCGGGTAGGGCACCGGCTGCGCGGCGCTGCCGAGCTCGGCCCCCGGGAACTTGACGACCAGGTCGGCAAGGCTCTCGCCGGGCTCCGCGAGGAAGCTCGCGACGTAGACGAGGGCGGTGACGTTCGCGTTGCCCTCGGCCGCGTGGCTCATGATGTATCCGCCGTACGAGTGCCCCGCGAGGACGATCGGCCCCTCGATGCTGTCGAGGACGCTGCGCAGGTACTCGGCGTCGCTCTCGAGTCCGCGCAGCGGGTTCGCAACCGCGATCACGGCATGGCCTGCCTCGCGCAGCGCGTTGATCGAGCCGTTCCAGCTCGACGAGTCCGCGTACGCGCCGTGGACCAGGACGATGGTCTGCTTCACGGGGCTGCTGGTGGTGGAGTTCATGGTCGTGTTCCTTTCGTGGTGGCTTGCGCCGCTTCCGGGACCGTTCATCCCGGTCACCTCCTGCAACGCGTTTAGCATGCAATATATTGCGTACTGCACGCATCGTCAATCCTCATCCCTCCGAGAAGGCTGCAATTCGGACGGAAGTGTGTGCAATATATTGGGGTGCCTGTACCCACGAACCGTCCGCCCGTCGACCGCTCCCTGCTGCGGGACGACGTCTATCGGCGTCTGCGCGACACGATCATCGACGGCACCTTCGCGCCGGGCGAGCAACTCAGGGACGGCGAGCTCGCGACCTGGCTCGGCGTGAGTCGCACTCCCGTGCGCGAGGCGCTCCTCCGGCTCGCAGAGGGCGGGCTCGTCGTCGCCCGCCCCGGCCGATCCACGGTCGTCAGCTCGCTCGACGTGCGGTCGACGCGAGAGGCGCGCGACGTGGTCGCCGCCATGCACGAGCTGGCCGTCCGGGAGGCGGTCCCCCTCTTCACCGTCGCCCACCTCCAGGCGATGCGCGATGCGGCTCGCCGGTTCACCGACGCCCTCGACGCCGGCGACATCGACGCCGCACTCCGCGCCGACGACGAGCTCCATGACATCCCGGTGGCGGTCGCCGGGAACCGGGCGGTCGCAAAGGTCCTCGAGCAGTTCATGCCCGTGCTGCGCCGGATCGAGCGAGTGCGGTTCGCGTCAGCCGACGGCCAGCGCTCGCCGGACCGTCACGAGGAGTTGATTCGGCTGTGCGCTGCCGGCGACGTGGACGGAGCCGCGGCCGTCGCGTTCGACACCTGGCACAGCCTCCCGGCCTTCGCGGGTTGACGAAGCGCCAGCCCTGCGAATGCAGCGGATGCCGCTTCGGCGCGAGTGCTCCCGCACGAGCCAGTGGTCGGACGTGCCCGAGATAGATTG
>CAWDJA010000005.1:0-122264 GCA_963802485.1 uncultured Actinomycetota bacterium | reverse complement strand
GGCCCGGCCACCCCGGTCGTCGCGAGGCCGATGTCGGCCGGTCGCCCGTCGACAGAGCAGACCCGGCGGACGCGGTCGGCCATCTGCTCCGCCACCTGGGGGTCCACCGGGCCGCGCTCGTCGAGGAGGCCGGCGTCGACGCCGAGCACGGAGTGCTTCACGGGGGTGGCGTAGGCCACCACTCCCCCGGCGAAGACGGCCGACGCGCCGGGCACGTCGACGAGCGTCGCCGCCAGGAGCCCGCCGGTCAACGACTCCGCCGTCGCGATGGTGAGGCCCCGGTCGGTGAGCAGGTGCACGAGGTCGGCGGCATCCGCCGACGCGTGGGGAGCGCAGGGGCGCGCCGGCGCCGGGTTCGTCGGGCCGCGGCATCCGCTCGCCTCAGCGGCCCTCGCGAGTCGAGCGCGCGAGGCGCACGGCGTCGCGCACGTAGAGGAGCCCAGACCAGACGGTGAGCACGAGGGCGACCGCCATGGTCGCCCAGTTGAGCCAGAAGATCCAGTCGCCGACGATCGTCCACAGCGGCAGGAGCGCGAGGGAGATCGCGACCGACTGCGCGAGGGTCTTCAGCTTGCCGCCGGATGACGCGGGCACGACGTTGCCGCGGCGCAGCTCCGACGAGCCGCCACACGGTGATGCCCACCTCGCGCACCACGATGACGATCGTGACCCACCACCACAGCTCGCCGAGGATCGACAGGCACACGAGCGCGCCGCTCGTGAGGAGCTTGTCGGCGATCGGGTCGAGGATCTTGCCGAGGTCGGTGACCAGGCCGCGCGAGCGAGCGAGCCACCCGTCGACCCAGTCGGTCGAGATCGCGACGATGAAGATCACGGCGCGCCCACCAGCGCATCGGGCCGTCGGCTCCGGCGTCGGCGAGCAGCAGCCAGAAGACCAGCGGCGCCATGAGGATGCGGACGACGGTGATGGCGTTCGGCAGGTTCCAGT
The DNA here is from genome assembly GCA_963802485.1 of uncultured Actinomycetota bacterium. Lineage (GTDB taxonomy): Bacteria > Actinomycetota > Actinomycetes > Actinomycetales > Microbacteriaceae > Agromyces. The sequence goes on along the minus strand of CAWDJA010000005.1, from coordinate 121,315 downwards.
TCGCCGACTGCTCACGGCTTCCGGCGGAGGAGGTCATTTCGACAGCCTAACGTCCGACTGCCCGCGCCGCTCCCGACCTCATCGTGGGCGTTCGACCTCCGCTCAGTCGCGGCCGGTGAGCCCCCACGCGTCCTCGTCCGCGTCGCCCTCGACCTCGGGCACGCCGTGGGTCGAGCGCGCGACCGGGTCATCGTCGTAGCGCGGATCGGGATCGTCATACGCTCCGGTCGCCCCGCCGACATCCCCGCCTCGCGGCGCTGACGCCGGTGCCGAGGGCGGAGCCACCGGAGCGGCCGGCTCCTCGCCGCGCAGCCGGGCGAGCACGCCCGGGCAGCTGCTCGGCCGTCACGAGCACGTCGCGCGCCTTCGAGCCCTCGGACGGGCCGACGATCTCGCGGGACTCCAGCAGGTCCATGAGGCGTCCGGCCTTGGCGAAGCCGACGCGGAGCTTGCGCTGCAGCATCGAGGTCGAGCCGAACTGGGTCGACACGACGAGCTCGGCGGCCGCGAGCAGCAGCTCGAGGTCGTCGCCGATGTCGGAGTCGATCTCCTTCCGCTCGACGGACGCGGCGACATCCTGCCGGTACTCGGGCCGGGCCTGCCGGGTGACGTGCGTGACGACCTTCTCGATCTCGGCCTCGCTCACCCACGCGCCCTGCACGCGGATGGGCTTCGACGCGCCCATCGGCAGGAACAGGCCGTCGCCCTGGCCGATGAGCTTGTCGGCGCCGGGCTGGTCGAGGATGACCCGCGAGTCGGTGACGCTCGTGACGGCGAATGAGAGCCGGCTCGGCACGTTCGCCTTGATGAGGCCGGTGACGACGTCGACGGAGGGCCGCTGGGTGGCGAGCACGAGGTGGATGCCGGAGGCGCGCGCGAGCTGGGTGATGCGCACGATCGAGTCCTCGACGTCGCGCGGGGCGACCATCATCAGGTCGGCGAGCTCGTCGACCACGACGAGCAGGTAGGGGTACGGCTTCAGCCGTCGCTCGCTGCCCGCGGGCAGCACGATCTCGTCGTTGACGACGGCCTTGTTGAAGTCGTCGATGTGGCGGAATCCGAACGACGCGAGGTCGTCGTACCGCATGTCCATCTCCTTCACGACCCACTGCAGCGCCTCGGCCGCCTTCTTGGGGTTCGTGATGATGGGCGTGATCAGGTGCGGCACGCCGGCGTACGGCGCGAGCTCGACGCGCTTCGGGTCGATGAGCACCATGCGCACGTCGGCGGGCTTCGCCCGCATGAGCAGCGACGTGATCATCGAGTTCACGAAGCTCGACTTGCCCGAGCCGGTGGAGCCGGCGACGAGCAGGTGCGGCATCTTCGCGAGGTTGGCCACGACGTAGCCGCCGCCCACGTCCTTGCCGACGCCGATGGTCATCGGATGCTTCGCGTTGACGGACGCGCCCGAGCGCAGCACGTCGCCGAGGGTCACGATCTCGCGGTCGGCGTTCGGGATCTCGACGCCGATCGCGCTCTTGCCCGGGATCGGGGAGAGGATGCGGACCTCGTTCGAGGCGACCGAGTAGGCGAGGTTCTTCGACAGCGCCGTGACGCGCTCGACCTTGACGCCCGGCCCGAGCTCGATCTCGTACTGGGTCACGGTGGGACCGCGCGAGAAGCCGGTGACCTTCGCGTCGACCTGGAACTGGTCGAGCACGCCCGTGATCTGGCGCACGACGTCGTCGTTCGCGGACGAGCGCGCCTTCGCGGGGGCGCCGGCGGCGAGCGTCGACGCGGCGGGCAGGTGGTAGGGACGCTCGGGCTCGGATGCCGCGACGCCCGCGCCGCCCGTTGCGCCGGACGCGGCATCCGCTTCGCCGTCGCCGTCGCCGTCGAACACGGCGAGCACGTTCGTGGCCCCGCCGTCGTCGCCGCGGAGCCCGGTGCCGCCGTGCGGCACGTCGCCGGTGAACCGCTGCAGCGCGGACTCGGCGCGCTCGAGGTCGCCGAGCACCTCGGTGCCGTACGCGCCCGCGCCCCCGACGCCCTCGATGGGCGACTCGAAGCTGCCGGCGGCCGAGCCGGGACCGAACACCTCGGTGATGCCGTCGACGCCGCCGGCCGCGAACGCCGGATCCTCCTCGCGGTTCGAGTCGTTGCGGCGCCACCACGGCACGAGCCCCGTGCGCTCGGGCTCGTCGTCGAGCGCGTCGATGCCGTCGAGCTCGGCCTGCTCGGACTTGCGCCCCTTGCGCCGCGACGGCTTCTCGGCGGGCTCGGGTCGCTCCTCGGGCTCGGGCGCGCCGAACAGCCAGGCGTACAGGTCGCGGAAGCGGGACGGGATCCGGTTCGGCGGCGTCTTCGTGATGATGAGGAGCGCGAGCAGCAGCAGCAGGATGATGACGGCGGCCGCGCCGACGTCGGTGATCAGGAGGATGAGCGGCTGCGCGAGCATCCAGCCGAGGATGCCGCCGGCACGCGCCAGCACGGCCATGCCCTCGCGCGGCTCGGGCTGCCCGCCGAAGAGGTGGCAGAGGCCCGACACCGTGAGCAGCAGCAGCCCCACGCCGATGCCGATGCGGGTGTTGTCGTGCACGGAGCTGGGATGGCGGAAGAGCCAGATCGCGAAGAGCAGCATGACCACGGGCAGCGCGAACGCGACCCGGCCGAAGAGCCCGCCGAAGGTCCACGAGTCGAGGGCCTGGGCGATGGGGTCGTTGATGAAGAACCACTCGACGACCGCGCCGGCGATCGCGAGCACGACGATGAAGAAGGGCAGGCCGTCGCGGCGCTCCTCCTTCGCGAGCGTCTCGGGGCCGAGCGCGCGGGCGGCCCCGCCCGTGACGTGCGCGAGCCCCATCCAGGCGCGCACGAGCAGCGGCGGGCGGTCCGGCGTGGCCGGCTTGGCCTTGGCGGCGGTCGATCCGCGTGCGGTCGACGCCGGGAGCTTCTTCGTGGGGGCCGTCTTGGAGCCCGAGCCGCGCGCGGGCGTGCCCGAGGCACGCCCGTTCGACCTGGTCCTCGTAGCCATGCCCCAACGTTACGGCCGACCGGCGACCGTCGCCGACAGGACGCGGCGAGTGTCCGCGATCGGCGAACCGTGCTCGGGCGGCACTCAGGGGCGGGCGGATGCCGCGACGCGACGCCTCGCGGCGGATTCAGCCGAGCACGCGCACCATGGTGTCGCGTCCGCCGCGGGTGTCGACCACGGCGAACCCCTCGGAGCGGTAGAGCGAGTGGGCGAAGTTGCCGTGCTCCACGCTCAGCGTGATCCGGGCGAATCCCGCCGTGCGCGCGGCATCCGTGAGCGCCCGCATGAGCGCCCGGCCGACGCCCTGCGCACGCCACAGCGGACGGACGCCGATGATGAGCTCGGGCACCCCGGCGGCCACGAAGCCGTGCGCCGGCGTGTCGGCCGCGAAGAGGCGGTACCAGGCCGCGCCGATCGGCTTCGCCTCGCGCGTCGACCGCGACGAATCCGACATCCGCCGGTCGCTGCCAGCCGGCGAGGTAGGCGCGGTACACCGGGTCGGCGAACACGGTCGGCTTGGGGCGGGTCGCCTCCGCCCGCCAGTTCGCCGCCTCGACCACCATGTCGCCGAGGAACGCGCCGTCGCTCGGGATGGCCGGGCGGATCGAGTAGTCCGCCATGGCGGGATGTTACGCCCGACGTGTTACCGCGGTGTTTCCGTCGTGCGGATCACGCCTCGATGACGAGCGGCACGAGCATCGGCCGGCGCCGCAGCCGGCGGTTCACCCAGGTGCCCACCGTGCGCCGCACGACCTGCTGCAGCGCGTGCGAGTCGCGCACGCCGTTCTGCGCGGCGTCGACGAGTGCGGCGGAGATCTTCGGCTTGACCTCATCGAACACCGCATCGTCCTCGGCGAAGCCGCGAGCATGGATCTCGGGTCCCGACGATGATGCGACCGGTGGAGGCATCCACGACGATGATGACCGAGATGAAGCCCTCCTCGGCGAGGATGCGGCGGTCCTTCAGGTCGGCGTCGGTGATCGAGCCGACCGTCGTCCCGTCGACGTAGACGAAGCCGAGGTCGAGCTGGCCGACGACGCGCACCTCGCCGTCGCGCAGGTCGTAGACGGTGCCGTTCTCGCCGATGAAGGTGTTCTGCTCGGGGATGCCGGTGTCCTGCGCGAGCTTCGCGTTCGCGAACAGGTGGCGGTACTCGCCGTGGATCGGGAGCACGTTCTTCGGCTTCAGGATGTTGTAGCAGTAGAGCAGCTCTCCCGCGGCCGCGTGACCCGAGACGTGCACCTTGGCATTGCCCTTGTGCACGACGTTGGCGCCGAGCTTCGTGAGGCCGTCGATGACCCGGTAGACGGCGTTCTCGTTGCCGGGGATGAGGCTCGACGCGAGGATGACCGTGTCGCCCTCGCCGATCTCGATCTGGTGGTCGCGGTTGGCCATGCGCGAGAGCACGGCCATCGGCTCGCCCTGCGAGCCCGTCGACATGTAGACGATCTCGTCGTCGGGGATGTCGCCGCGCCTTCTTGAAGTCGACGAGCACGCCCTCGGGCACCTTGAGGTAGCCGAGGTCGGCGGCGATCGTCATGTTGCGCACCATGCTGCGGCCGATGAGCGCGACCTTGCGGCCGTTGAAGGCGGCCGCGTCGAGCACCTGCTGCACGCGGTGCACGTGGCTCGAGAAGCTCGCCACGATCACGCGGCGCGGCGAGCGTGCGATGACCTCGTCGAGCACGGGGCCGATGGAGCGCTCGAGCGGCGTGAAGCCCGGGACATCCGCGTTGGTGGAATCGACCATGAAGAGGTCGACGCCCTCCTCGCCGAGGCGGGCGAACTCGCGCAGGTCGGTGAGGCGGCCGTCGAGCGGCAGCTGGTCCATCTTGAAGTCGCCGGTCGCGAGCACCGTGCCCGCGCGGGTCTTGATCGCCACGGCGAGCGCGTCGGGGATCGAGTGGTTGACCGCGACGAACTCCAGGTCGAACGGGCCGATCCGCTCGTGCTGGCCCTCGGTCACCGTGAGGCTGTACGGCTGGATGCGGTGCTCCTTGAGCTTCGCCTCGACGAGCGCGAGCGTCAGCGTGGAGCCGATCAGGGGGATGTCGGCGCGCAGGCGGAGGAGGTAGGGCACCGAGCCGATGTGGTCCTCGTGGCCGTGGGTGAGCACGACGCCGACGATGTCCTCGAGGCGCTCCCTGAGGAAGCCGAAGTCGGGCAGGATCAGGTCGACGCCCGGCTGGTGCTCCTCGGGGAAGAGCACGCCGCAGTCGACGATCAGGATCTTGCCGTCGATCTCGTAGCTCGTCATGTTGCGGCCGACCTCGCCGAGGCCGCCGATGGGGATGATGCGGAGCGTGCCGGGTTCGAGCGGGGCAGGATCGATGACGACGTCGGGCATGGGCCCTCCTTTACGTTGCGGTGTTCAGTTCATGCGGCCGTTCCGGCGGATGCCTCGGCCGTCGTTCAGCGTGTGGTGCCCGCGACCTTCGGCAGCGCGCCGCCGGCGGCGGCGTTGCGGTCGGGGCGGAAGCGGTGGAAGTCGGCGCCGGGGATGCCCTGCACGTGGTCGATCTCGTCCTCGATGAGCGCGGCCTCCCACTCCTCGGGACCGACGAGCGGCAGGCGCACGCGCGGGCTGCCGATGCGGCCGAGCCCGTGCAGGATGTACTTCGCGGCGACCGTGCCGGGCACGTGCGTCATGACGGCGCGCACGAGCGGCTCGAGGCGCTGGTGCTCGGCGGTCGCGGTCGTGAGGTCGCCGCGGTTCACGGCGTCGACGATGGTGCGGTACGGCGCGGGCGCGATGTTCGCGGTGACGCCGATGAGGCCCGTCGCGCCGATCGCGAGGTGCGGGAGCACGTTGGCGTCGTCGCCGGAGAAGTACATGAGGTCGGTCTGGTTGAGCACCCGGCTCACCTCGGAGAAGTCGCCCTTGGCGTCCTTGATGGCGAGGATGTTCGGGTGCTTCGCGAGGCGGAGGATCGTCTCGTACCTGATCGGCACGCCGGTGCGGCCCGGGATGTCGTAGAGGATGACCGGCAGGTCGGTGGCGTCGGCCACCAGCCGGAAGTGCGTGAGGATGCCCGCCTGCGTCGGCTTGTTGTAGTACGGCGTGACGATCATGATGCCGTCGGCGCCGGCCTGCTCGCTGTGCCGGTAGAGCTCGATCGCGTGCGCGGTCTCGTTCGAGCCGCCGCCGGTGATGATCTTCGCGCGTCCGGCGGCGACGTCCTTGCCGACCTCGACGAGGCGGATCTTCTCGGGGTCGGTGAGCGTGGAGGTCTCGCCGGTGGTGCCCGTGACGACGATGCCGTCGGCGCCGGCCGCGATCACGTCGTCGATGTGCTTCTCGACCCCGGGCCAATCGACCTCGCCGTCCGCCGTCATCGGCGTGACGAGCGCGACGAGCACCTGTCCGAAGGGGTTGTCCTGGGTCACGTCCCCAAGGCTATCGGGTCGAGCGGATGCCGCGCCGCCTGCGCCGGGCCACTGTCGGTCACCCATGGCGGATATACGATCCGACGCCCCATGAACCGCGCGACCGCGCGGGTGCCGGATCGTATATCCGCCGTTCTGTGCATGCGCGATGCTGCCGCACGACGACGAGATCCTCGTCGGCCGCGGAGCTCACGCGGATCGCGCCGCTCGGCCCAGGGATCGATGTGGCCCGACGGCCCGTCGCTTCGAGGATCGCCTGTTCGACCAGCGGCCACTCGTGCACGATCAGCGCATAGTCGAACCGGAGCGTCTGGAAGCCATGCGCTGCCGCCACGGCATCACGCATGCGGTCACGATGGACGCCCCGCAGGATCGTCGTGGCCCGGCCGACCGTCGACCTCGAGGATGAGCCGATCACCGAGCACGAAGTCGACCCGGCCGACGCCGGGGACCTCGACCTGCGTCCGCAGCCGCAGACCCAGGCGGTGGAGACGCAGGCGGAGCAGGGATTCCAGCCCGCTCTCGGCATCGGTCCGGGCGAGATCGACCAGCCAGCGCGCCGACTCCGTGATCCGGGCTCGCAACTCGTTCGACCGCTGCGGTCGAGCGCTCCGTGGTGGAGGGCGGACTCGAGCGTCGCGAAGAACGCGTCCTCCCCGAGGCATCCGCGAATCTGGAGCAGGGCATCGACCAGCGACACCTCGGTCGATGAGAAGGGCAGCGCGTTCCAGTGCTGCACGCACGTGCAATCGTCATGATCCCGGGAATGGCCGTTGGGCGGCAGTGAGACGTGCACGATCTCGTCGAGCGGGAGCACCCAGAGCCCGTGCCGTCGTGCGACCGAGACGCAGGCAAGCACTCCCCCGTGCCGGAGCGCGACGCGCGTCGCCCACGGCAGGTCGGGGCTCGGCGTACATGCCGGATCGAACGCGGATCACCTCGCCGGTCGCGACCGCCCGCCGCATCGACCGCGCATCGACTCCGTCGGCGACCAGGTCGGCTCGGCGGACCACCCCACCGAGCTGCCGGCAGAGTCGGCCGATATCACCGGGACTCCATCGCGCTCCTGACACCCGACCCATGCTGCAGAACGGCGCCGTCTGCACCTTCATGCCAACCCTTTCGGCTGGGAGATCCTCCTCTGGCACGACTCCTGGGGAGGACGAGTGCGAGTCCCATCGGTGCGGAGACATCGGCGGATATACGATCGCCCACCCCGCACGCACGCTCGAAACACCGGCGCGGCGGATCGTATATCCGCCGTTTCGGGACGCGAGCGACGCAGGGAGGGTATGCAGGAGGGCACGGAGGCCGTGGCAGGAGTCGAACGGCCTGAACGGAGGATCGAGAGCGGACGGCGCGCGCGTCAGGCGCGCTCGTGGCGGAGGAAGCGGTACCCGACGCCCGCGCGGGAGGCGTGCCAGCCGTCGGCGCGGGTCGGCGTGGGCGAGCCGCCACTGCGAGGGATCGACGCGCGGCGCGAGGTCGTCGCCGGGCTCGGCCGCGACCACGTCGCCGCCGCCCGGGGTCCGCAGCTCGGTCACCTCGAGGCGGTCGGCGCGCGGCAGCACCTGGCGGAACAGCTCGGCCCCGCCGATCACCCAGACGCGGTCGGGTCGGTCGGCCGCGGCGAGCGCGAGCGCGTCGTCGACGGATGCCGCGCGCACGGCGCCGTCGGCCGCCCAGTCGTGGCGGTGCGTCACGACGATGTTCGTGCGCCCCGGCAGCGGGCGGAACCGCGGCGGCAGCGACTCCCACGTCTTGCGGCCCATGATCACGGGCGCGCCGAGCGTGACGTCCTTGAAGTGCGCCAGGTCTTCGGGCACGTGCCACGGCATGCCGCCGGCGCGGCCGATCACGCCGCCCGGACTCGGCCCAGATCAGCCCGATCGACGGCGCCGACGGCATCCGCTGGGCTCATACCGCGACGGCCGCGCGGATGGCGGGGTGGTGCTGGTAGCCCTCCACGACGAAGTCGTCGAACTCGTAGTCGAAGATCGAGTCGGGCGTGCGGGCGAAGCGGAGGGTCGGCGCCGGGAACGGCGCGCGCGTGAGCTGCTCGGTGACCTGCTCGACGTGGTTGTCGTAGATGTGGCAGTCGCCGCCGGTCCACACGAAGTCGCCGACCTCGAGCCCGGTCTGCTGCGCGACCATGTGCGTGAGCAGCGCGTAGGAGGCGATGTTGAACGGCACGCCGAGGAAGAGGTCGGCGCTGCGCTGGTAGAGCTGGCACGACAGGCGCCCGTCGGCGACGTAGAACTGGAAGAGCGCGTGGCACGGCGCGAGCGCCATGTCGGGGATGTCGGCGGGATTCCATGCCGAGACGATGAGCCGGCGGGAGTCGGGGTTCACGCGGATCTGCTCGATGACCTGCGAGACCTGGTCGATCGTCTCGCCCGACGGCGTCGGCCACGACCGCCACTGCACCCCGTAGACGGGGCCGAGCTCGCCCGCGGCATCCGCCCACTCGTCCCAGATGGTGACGCCGTGATCGCGCAGCCACCCGACGTTCGACGAGCCCTGCAGGAACCAGAGCAGCTCGTAGGCGATCGACTTGAAGTGCACGCGCTTGGTGGTGACGAGCGGGAAGCCCTGAGAGAGGTCGAACCGCAGCTGGCGGCCGAACACGCTGCGGGTGCCGGTGCCCGTGCGATCGGTCTTGTGCGTGCCGTGCTCGAGCACGTCGCGCAGGAGGTCTTCGTAGGGCGTGGGGATCGTCTCGGCCATCGGGTCGATGCTAACCCCGACCGGCGACGTGCGGGGCGGATGCCACGGGCGAGCCGCTCCCGCGTCATCCTCCGTCACACGGCCCACGCGGCCGGGGCGCCGCCGTAGCATCGCGGCATGGACTGGCAGCCGGCGCTCATCGCGGCGGTCGCGCTGCCCGCGGGCGCTGCGGCGATCGGCCTGGCCTGGCGGGCGCGGACCGGCCGGGTGCGGGCGGCGCGCGACGAGTCGGCCACCACGGCCCTCGGACTCGATGCCGATGCGCTCGGCTCGGCCGCGACGCTCGTCCAGTTCTCGACCGCCTACTGCAGCCGTTGCCCGTCGACCGCGCGGCAGCTCGCCGCGATCTCCGCGGACTACGCCGGCGTCCGCCACGTCGAGGTCGACCTCACCGGCCGCCCCGACCTCGCCGACCGGTTCCACGTCCTGCAGACGCCGACGACGCTCATCCTCGACGCGCGCGGCGCCGCGACGGCGCGCATCGGCGGCGTGCCCCGCGCGCACGACCTGCGCGACCGCCTCGACATCCTCACCGGGAGCTCCCATGCCACGTCCTGAACCCGCCGGCATCGATCCGCGCGGGCCGCGCTTCACGGCGGCGATCACCGCGTTCCTGCTGCTCGTGATCGCGGTGCTCGGCTTCGGCGGCGCCGCCCTCGCCGCGTGGGTGCTGCTCGCCCTCGTGAGCGCCGTCTTCGCCTGGAGCGCGATCGCCGGCGTGCGGCGCAACCCGTTCGGCCTGGTGTTCGCGCACTTCGTGCGCCCGCGCCTCTCGCCGCCCGACGAGCTGGAGGACCCGCGCCCGCCGACCTTCGCCCAGGGCGTCGGCTTCGCCGTGACGATCGCGGGCGTGATCCTCGGGGCCGCCGGGGTCACCGCCGCGGTGCCGATCGCCGCCTCGCTCGCGTTCGTCGCGGCCTTCCTGAACGCCGCGTTCGGGTACTGCCTCGGATGCCAGCTGTACCTGCTCCTCGTGCGTGCACGCGTGATCCCCAGGACCTGACCGCCGCGGCATCCGCCGGGCTAGGCTGGGAGCCCGGCTCGAGGAGGAGGATCCATGGCAATCACGAGTGAATCGACGACGGTCTGGACCGGCACGTTGTTCGACGGTTCCGGCAATGTCGCGCTCGACTCGTCGGGCCTCGCGACGTTCGACGTGAACTGGGACGCACGGGCCGTCGGCGTGGCGAACACGACGAACCCCGAGGAACTGCTCGCCGCCGCGCACTCGTCGTGCTTCTCGATGGCGCTCGCGCTCGCGCTCGCGGAGGCGGGCACCCCGCCCGAGAGCATCCAGACGACGGCCGCCGTCACGTTCGAGGCGGGCAAGGGCGTGCTCGGCAGCCACCTGCTCGTGAGCGCCCGCGTGCCCGGCATCACCGAGGCGCAGTTCGAGGCGATCGCCGAGGACGCGAAGGTGAACTGCCCCATCTCGCAGGCCCTCTCCATCCCGATCACGATCGAAGCCGAGCTCGCCTAGACCGTGCGGGTGCTCATCGCCGGCGCGTCCGGCTTCCTCGGAACCGCCCTCGTCGAGCGCCTGACCGCCGACGGACACGAGGTCGTGCGCCTGGTGCGCCGTCGCGCGCAGGGCCCCGAGGAGGCGGCGTGGTCGCCCGCGGCGGGCATCATCGACTTCACGGTGATGGATCGCGTCGACGCGGTGGTGAACCTCTCGGGCGCCTCGCTGGCGCGCCTGCCGTGGACGAAGGGCTACCAGGGCGAGATCGTCGACTCCCGCGTGACGGCGACGCGCACGCTCGCCGATGCGATGCGCAAGTCGCGGCGCCCGCCCGCGGTCTTCCTCAGCGCCTCGGCCGTGGGGTACTACGGCGACCGCCCCGGTGAGCTGCTCACCGAGTTCTCGAGCGCGGGCTCGGGCTTCCTCGCCGAGGTCGTGCAGCGTTGGGAGGGTGCCGCGGCCCTCGCGCCCGACGACACCCGCACCGTCGTCTTCCGCACCGGCATCGTGGTGGGGCACGGCGGCGCCATGCAGCGCATCGGCATGCTCACGCGGTTCGGGCTGTCGAGCCGCCTCGGCACCGGTGGGCAGCACTGGCCGTGGATCGCGCTCGACGACGAGATCGGCGGCCATCGCCCACCTGCTCACCTCGAAGCTGTCGGGGCCCGTCAACCTCGCCGGCCCGACGCCCGCGACCGCCGACCGGGTGATGACGGCGATGGCCGAGCGGATGCACCGGCCCTACACGTTCACGGTTCCCGAGCGGATGCTCGGGCTCGCGCTCGGCCGCGCCGCCGACGAACTGCTGCTCGTCGAGCCAGAAGGTGCGCCCGCAGCGGCTGATCGACGACGGATACCGCTTCGAGCATGCGACGGTCGAGTCGGCGCTCGACGCGATGCTCAGCGTTCCGCGCGCTCGAGCGTGATCGCCCGTCGCACGGCCCCGCGAGCGCGCCGACGGTCGCCGGCGGCGTCGTAGGCGAGGCCGAGGCGCAGCCACGCGCGCCACGAGTCGGGCTCGGCCTCGGTCGCCGCACGGAACTCGGGGAACGCGGCATCCGCGGCCGCCCGCTCGGGCCGCCCGCTCGGCTTGACCGGGATGCCGAGGTCGAGGCCGCCCTCGGCCTCGAGCCGGCGCACGAGGGCCTGCGAACGCACGCCGAAGGCGAGCTCGCGCCACAGCGCCCACACGGCGATGATCGGCAGCACGATCAGCGCGATGCCGATGCCGACCGCCGCGGGCTCGCCGGTGGCGATGAACTGCACGGCGCGCCATCCCACGAGCGCCACGTAGAGCACGAGGAGCGCGGCCATCAGGATCGCGCCCGCCTTGGTGGTCACGACGCGCCCGGAAGGCCCAGGTCGAGCAGTGCGTCGAGGCCGACCACGACGCCGGATGCCGCCGGCGCACGCCGCAGCGCGAGCAGGATGCCCTGCTCGTAGGCCGACGACGACACCGTGGAGTGCGCGATGGTGAGCGTCTCCCCCTCGCCGCCGAGCACCACGCGCTGCTCGGCGAGCACGCCCGACAGGCGCAGGCTGTGCACCGGGATGCCCGAGACGAGCTGGCCGCGGGCGCGCTGGTCGGCGTGCGGGGCCGACACCGGGCCGACGCCGGCGCGCGCGTCGCCGATCAGTTCCGCGGTGCGCACCGCGGTGCCGGACGGGGAGTCGACCTTGCCGGCGTGGTGGGCCTCGACGATCTCGATGGAGTCGAAGTAGCGGGCCGCGAGCGTGGCGAACGCGGTGCCGAGCACGCTGCCGATGGAGAAGTTCGGGATGAACAGCACGGCTCCCGCGTCCTCGTGGCCGCGCATGAACTGGGCGATCTCCGAGATGCGCTCGCTCGACCAGCCCGACGTGCCGACGACGATGGGGATGCCCGCGCCGGTGGCGAACTCGACGATGCCGGCGCTCGCGGCGGGATGCGTGACGTCCAGCGCGACATCCGCACCGAGCATCTCGTCGAGGCTCGAGCGCGAGTCGAGGGCTGCGTGCAGTTCGAGGTCGTCGGATGCCTCGATGAGCTCGATCGCCAAACGCCCCATCTTGCCCGTGGCCCCGGCCACGGCGACCCGTATCGTCACGTGCTTCACCCTAGCAACCGCGGGCCGGGCCGACCGCGCCGCCGCCGTCCGCCGTCCGCCTAGGCTTGCCGCATGCGATTCCGAGAGGTGGACGTGACGAGCGCCGAGGCGCTGGCCCTGCTGGATGCGTACTTCGCCGAACGTGCGGCGGGCTTCCCCGCGGCACAGGGCGCCTACCGTCCGACGTACCCGACGGCGGAGCAGTTCACTCCCCCGGCGGGCGTGTTCCTCGTGGTCGAGGACGACGGCGAGGTGATCGGATGCGGCGGCGTGCGCCGCATCCAGCGGCGGCCCGAGACGAACGAGGTGCGGTTCGAGGTGAAGCACCTGTGGCTCGCGCCCGTCGCCCGCGGACGCGGCGCTGGGCGACTCCTGCTCGAGGAGCTCGAGCGTCGCGCCGTGGAGTTCGGGGCGCAGGAGCTGGTGCTCGACACCAACGCCAGCCTCGAGGCCGCCGGCGGCCTCTACCGCTCGAGCGGGTACGACGACATCGAGCCGTACAACGCCAACCCGAACGCGACGCACTGGTACGGCAAGCGCGTCGGCTGACGAGCGAGCGCGCGACCGGCGACGTGGCTGCGCACCGCCGCCGGCGCGTCAGAGCGCGTACGGCTCGGCCATCCCCGTCCGCATCTCGAACGGCAGGTGCGCGAGGTCGTTGTGCACGAGGAGGCTCCACGGCCGGCCGGTCTTCTGGGTGAGCACCGTGAGGCCGCAGTTCGCCTGGTTGATCGAGAGCCAGCGCCAGTCGGGTGCGCCGAGCGCCTCCCGGACGAGCCACGCGATCACGAAGTTGTGGGTGATGAGCAGGTCGTGCCGGTCCTCGCGATGCGAGCGCAGGAACTCCGCCGCGGCATCCGCCATCTGCGCGCTGCCCGCCTCGATCTCGGCCTCGGTCACCGAGCCGAAGAACGGGTCGTAGACCTTCGGCGTCTCGGGCGCCGGGCCCGACGGGATGCAGTCGAAGAGCAGCGCCGAGGGCTCGGGCTTCAGCGCCGGCATCTTCGCGGCGATGATCGCCGCGGTCTCGGCCGCCCGCTGCAGGGGCGAGTGCCAGGCGTTGTCGAACGGGATGCCGCCGAGCCGCTCGGCCAGCAGTTCCGCCTGGCGCCGTCCGCGCGGCGAGAGCGGACCGTCGGGCATGCCGTGCTCGGCGTCGAGCTGCTCGCCGTGTCGGACGAGGTAGAGGTGGTGCGGCACTGGGTCTGCTCTCCTGGGTCTGGTCGGTGGTTCGGACGTCACGCGACGACGTCGGTGCGGGGGGCGATCTCGTCGACCGCGCCGTGCAGCGCCGCCTCGTCGGTCGCGCCCACGGCGACGAGCGAGAACGGGCGGGCGACGAGGTCCGCCGCGAGCGCCTGCACGTCGTCGACGGTGACGAGTGAGATGCGGCGGAGTGCCTCGTCGAGGTCGGCGAACTCGCCGAGCGTGAGCTCGGCGCGACCGAGGCGCGACATCCGCGTGTCGGAGTCCTCGAGGGCGAGCGCCGACGCGCCCGCGAGCTGGCCGCCGGCGCGACGCAGCTCGTCGGCGGTGACGCCGTGTTCGGCGACCCGCTCGAGCTCGGTGCGCATGAGCGCGGCCACCGTGCCGGCCTTCGCGGGCGCGCAGCCCGCGTACATGCCGAACAGGCCCGCGTCGGAGTAGCCGGGCGCGAACGAGTACACCGCGTAGGCGAGCCCGCGGCGTTCGCGGACCTGCTGGAACAGGCGCGATGACATGCCCGAGCCGAAGATCGCGTTGAGCACGCTCATGGTGGAGCGCCGGTCGTCGGTGGCGACGAGGCCCGGGACGCCGAGGAGCAGGTTGACCTGCTCGGTCGGGCGAGCGACGACGGTGAGCGCCGGCCCCTCGGCGAGGCGTGCGGGCTCGGTGTCGCGGCGTTCGACGGGGCGCGCCCTCGACCGAGAGATCCCAGCCGTGTCGGGTCAGCGCGCCGGTGAGCTCCGCGACGAGCCGGTCGTGGTCGACGGCGCCGGCGACCGTGACGACCAGGTCTTGCGGGCGGTAGTTCGCGCGGTAGTGCGCCAGCACCGCCTCGCGCGTGGCGGCACGGATGGTCTCGGGGTCGCCGCCGATCGGGCGGCCGAGCGGATGATCCCCCAGCACCGCCTCGAAGAAGCGCTCGTTCGCGACGTCCGCCGGGTCGTCGCCGGCCATCGAGAGCTCCTCGAGGATGACGCCGCGCTCGTTGTCGAACTCGACGGGGTCGAGGAGCGACGAGGTGAACATGTCGGACGAGCACCTCGACCGCCATGGGCAGGTCGCGGTCCTGCACCTTCGCGTAGTAGCAGGTGTACTCCTTCGCGGTGAGCGCGTTGTGCTCGCCGCCGACGGCGTCGAAGGAGATGGCGATGTCGAGCGCCGTGCGACTGGTCGTGCCCTTGAAGAGGAGGTGCTCGAGGAAGTGGGTCGAGCCGTACGTCGCCGGATGCGCGGCATCCGCGTGCTGCTCGTCGCGGGAGCCCACGGCCACCCAGAAGCCGACGGTCACGCTGCGGGAGCCCGGAACCTGTTCGCTCAGGACCCGGACGCCGGACGGGAGCACGCTGCGCCGAACTCGCGCGTCGCCTGCTGCCGTGAAGGAGAGTTCGGCCTGGCCGAGTGGGAGGTCGACGGCGCCGTTCATCCCGCCCAGCCTATGCCACCGCGGACGCGAACGGGCAGGCGTCGACGGCGCGGCGCGGCGCGCGGTTCAGGCGGAGGCGCGGTCGAGCTCGACGAGCTCCGAGCGATGCAGTTCGACGGATGCCGCGGCCATCAGCGCGTCGACCTGGTCGGGCCGTGTCGCGCTCGCCACCGGTGCGGCGACCGTGGGCTTCGCGAGGAGCCACGCGAGCGCGATCGTCGCGGGCTGCACGCCGTGCGCGAACGCGATCTCGTCGAGCGCGGCGAGCACGCGGTGGCCCCTGCGGCCGAGGTGCCGGGCGAGTCGCTCGCCGCGAGCGTCGCGGCGCACCTCGGAGCGTCGGCGCACCTGGCCGCCGAGGAATCCGTTCGCGAGCGCGAAGTACGGCAGCACGGCGAGTCCCTGCGCGTGGGCGACGAGCTCCCGCGCGCCCTCGAACGGTCGGCGCTCCATGAGGTTGTACCGGGTCGTGAGCAGCTCGAATCGCGGCAGGCCGTTCGCCGCGAGCACGCGAGCCTCGATGAGCCGTTCGGGCGAGAAGTCGGAGGCGCCGATCGCGCGGACCTTGCCGGCCGTGATGAGCGCGTCGACCGCGCCGAGGCTCTCCTCGAGGGGAACCTCGGGGTCGTCGCCGTGGAAGAACAGCACGTCGATGCGGTCGGTGCCGAGCCGCAGCAGCGAGTCGTCGACCGCGTCGCGGATGTCGACCGGCGAGAGTCCCTTGTGGTCGGGGTGGCGTCCGACCTTCGTCATGACGCGCATCCGGTCGCGCGTGCGCCGGGACCGCATCCACGATCCGATGATCGACTCGCTGCGCCCGGCCGCGTAGCTGTCGGCCGTGTCGAGCAGGTCGCCGCCCGTGCCGGCGAACCGGTCGAGCACCGCGAAGGCGTCGTCGGAGCCCAGGGTCCAGCCGAACGTGCTGCCGCCGAGCGCGAGCGGATGCGCCGCGATGCCGGTCTCCCCGAGGGTCGAGCGCACGGGAACCGTGATCGGCCCCGAGAGCGTGTTCGACTCCACGGTCTCGACGCGGAGCGCCGGCGCTGTGGACGCCGTGACGCTCCCGGAATCGACCTCGATCGTGCCCGCCATCACCTCATCGGTGAGCGTCGCCCCCGCGACGCTCGCCGTGTGGGCGCGGTAGCTGTGCCGTCGTGCCACGCGCTCCTCCTCCCCAGGACTGAATCTGAGAATACGTGGTCGGGGTACATGTACCCCGGAACATCCGGTGAACCGTTACCGAATCGTTTGCGATCTCGCTGCCGCGTGTCCCCCGAACGGACGACATTCGCCGTGCTATGCCCCCTGATCGGGGGTATTCCGACTGCGGAATCAACGAGGAGCCGGGCTGGGCATGGTGGATCATGTCCCGCACGAGCGCGCGAGATCTCCGCTCGACGCCGCGTCGTGCGGCCCTGATGCCGGGACGGTTCAGTCGCGGCCGGCGCGGCGCACGAGCGCCTCGGCCTGGCGCAGGAGCGGCGCGTCGACCATCTCGCCGCGGAACGCGAACACGCCCGGCCTCCGTCGTCGCGGCCGCGAGCACGGCGCGAGCCCACTCCAGCCGTGCGGCATCGGGGCGGTAGGCCTCGCGCACGACGGGCACCTGCGACGGGTGGATGCACGCGGTCGCCGCGAACCCGAGCGCGGCCGCGTCCTCGGCCTCGGCGCGGAGGCCCGCGACATCCGCGATCTCGAGGTGCACCGTGTCGATCGCGGCCACGCCGTGCGCGCCCGCCGCGAGCAGCACCTGGGACCTGGCGTGCGTCGCGACGTCGCGGTAGCGGCCGTCGGCGTGGCGGCTCGACGACCCGCCGAGCGACGCGACGAGGTCCTCCGCCCCCCACATGAGCGCCGAGACGTTGGGCAGTGCGGCGACCTCCGACGCGGCGAGCACGCCCCGTGCGGTCTCGCAGAGGGCGAGCACCTCGAAGTCCTCGAGGTGCACGAGGTCGGCGGTGCCCTCGCACTTGGCGAGCATCACGGTGCGGTACTCCGTCGCCGCGAGCGCCGCGACGTCGTCGGCGAAGTGCGCGGTCGACGCGGGGTTCACCCGCACGATCACTCGCGCGGGGTCGAGCGTCGACGCGACGAGCGCGAGCCGGGCGGCGTGCTTCGCGTCCTCGGCGACGGCGTCCTCGAGGTCGAGGATCACCGCGTCGGCACGCTCGGCGGCCTTCGCGAAGCGGTCGGGCCGGTCGGCCGGGCAGAAGAGCAGCGCGGGGCCGAAGCGGAACGGCGGATGCGTCATCCGCTCGCCTCGCCGCCGGCGCCGACCTGGCGCTCCCCCGCCTCGCGCATCCACACGAGCATCGTGCGCGACGCCGTCGCGACGACGACGCCGTCCTGGTTGCGCGCCGTGTGCGCGAGCACCACGACGCCCTGGCCCGGGCGCGACGCCGACACGCGCTTCGACTCGACGACGCTCTCGCCGTAGAGGGTGTCGCCCGCGAACACCGGATGCGGGAACGCCACCTCGCCGAAGCCGAGGTTCGCGACGAGGGTGCCCTGCGTGAGCTGGCCGACCGACTGGCCCGACCAGGGTCGACAGCGTGAAGAGCGAGTTGACGAGCCGCTGCCCGAACGGCTGGCTCGCCGACCACGCCGCGTCGAGGTGGAGCGGCTGCGGGTTCATCGTGAGCGTCGTGAAGAGCACGTTGTCGGCCTCGGTGACCGTGCGCCCCGGACGGTGCAGGTAGCGCACGCCCTCCTCGAACTCCTCGAACCAGAGTCCGCGCTGCACGACCTCGCGCATCGGGGCATCCGTCATGGTGACCTCCTAGCCGATGCCCAGCTCGCGTGCGATGACCATGAGCTGCACCTCGTTCGTGCCCTCGCCGATCTCGAGGATCTTCGAGTCACGGTAGTGCCTCGCCACGAGGCTCTCGTTCATGAAGCCCATGCCGCCGAAGACCTGGGTGGCATCGCGGGAGTTGAGCATGGCGGCGTCGCTCGAGACGAGCTTGGCCATCGCGGCCTCCTTCTTGAACGGGAGGCCCGCATCGACCCGGCGGGCGGCGTCGTGCCAGGCGAGGCGCGCGGTGTAGACGCGGGCCTGCATCTGGGCGATGGTGAACGCGACGTACTGGTGCGAGGCGATCGGCACGCCGAAGACGTTGCGGGTCTTCGCGTAGCTGAGCGCCTCGTCGAGGCAGCCCTGCGCGACACCGGTCGCCAGTGCGGCGATCGCGATGCGGCCCTCGTCGAGCGTGCGCAGGAAGTTGGCGAAGCCGCGGCCGCGTTCGCCGAGCAGGTTCGCGGCCGGCACGCGCACGTCGTCGAACGTGAGCGGGTGCGTGTCGGAGGCGCGCCAGCCCGACTTGTCGTAGCCCGGCGCGACGGTGAATCCGGGCGTGCCGTTCGGCACGATGATCGTCGACAGCTCCCTCGAGACCGAGCCGTCGGGGCGCGTCCGCTCGCCCGTCACGGCGGTGACGGTGACGAACTTCGTGATCGGCGTGCCCGAGTTGGTGATGAACTGCTTCGAGCCGTTGATGACCCACTCGTCACCGTCGAGCACCGCGGTCGTGCGCGTCGCGCCGGCATCGGAACCGGCCTCGGACTCCGTCAGGCCGAACCCGGCGAGCGCGCGCCCGGCGACGAGGTCGGGCAGGTACTCGGCCTTCTGCTCGTCGGTGCCGTGACGGTAGATCGGCATGGCACCCAGGCCGACGGCCGCCTCGAGGGTGATCGCGATCGACTGGTCGACGCGGGCGAGGGCCTCGATCGCGAGGCACAGCGCCATGTAGTCGCCGCCCTGGCCGCCGACCTCCTCGGGGAACGGCAGGCCGAAGAGGCCGAGTTCGCCCATCTGGGCGACGACGTCCATCGACAACGTGTGGGTGCGGTCCGCCTCGTACGACTGGGGGGCGACCACGGTGTCGGCGAACTCGCAGACCATGTCGTACAGCTGCTGTTCCTCGTCGGTCAGGTCGTGCATGGTGCTCCTCATTCCTGGTGGGATGCGTTCGCGACGGCGCCCTCGTGAGGGCCGTCGATCGACTCGGGTTCGGATGCCGCGGGGTGCGGCTCGATGCGTGCGACCGCCTGGTCACGACTCACGAGGTCGCCCACGGCGACGCTGAGCCGCACGGTGCCGTCGAATGCGGCGACGACGCGATGCTCCATCTTCATCGCCTCGATGGCGACGATGGCGTCGCCCTCCTCGACGGTGTCGCCGTCCACGGCGAAGACCGCGGTGACGGTTCCCGGCATGGGTGAGCGCAGGTCGGGCTCGGCGGCGAGGCCGCCCCGCGTTCGGTCGCGGCGCGGCGATGCTCGGCGTGGGCACGACGATCGATGCGCACGAAGGCGGCCGACTCGCCATCGCGGTGCACCCAGACCGAACGGTCGTCGCCGACCCGCACGACCTCGTCGCCGGGGCGGGCGGGTGCGGCGCCGTCGGGCTCCGCCACGACCGTGCGGATGTCGTGCGGATGATCGCGCGGGGCGAGCAGCACCTCGGGCGGGCGCATCGATCCCGGACGCCAGCCCGTGGCCGACTGCCAGGTCCTCGGTCCTGCGGCGGTCGCCGCGAGCCGGTCGGCGACCTCCTCGCGCGCGAATCGGCGCGCTGCCGCGTCGACGAGCGCAGGCGACAGGCTCGGCGAGGTCGCCCTCGGGCATCCGGTCGATGAGTCCGGTGTCGAGGTCGCCGGACCGCACCGCGGGATCGGCGAGCAGGCGCCGGAGGAAGGCGATGTTCGTGTCGACGCCGAGCACGACGGTGTCGGCGAGTGCGCGGTCGAGTCGGTCGAGGGCCTGCGCGCGATCGGAGCCGTACGCGATCACCTTGGCGATCATCGGGTCGTAGTGGGCGGTGATCTCGAGGCCCTCGTCGATGCCCGCGTCGACTCGCACGCCCTCGCCCGCCGGGGCACGCCACGCGAGCACCGCACCCGTGGACGGGAGGAATCCGCGGTGCGGCGTCTCCGCATAGACGCGGGCCTCGATCGCGTGCCCCTGCAGCCGGATCTCCTGCTGCGAGAATGCGAGCGGCTCGCCGGCGGCGATCCGAAGCTGCTGCTCCACGAGGTCGATGCCGGTGACGAGCTCCGTCACGGGGTGCTCGACCTGGAGCCGGGTGTTCATCTCGATGAAGAAGAACTCGTCGGGCGCGGCATCCGACACCAGGAACTCGACCGTGCCCGCGCCGAGGTAGTCGACGCTGCGGGCGGCGTCGCACGCGGCCTGTCCGATGCGCGACCGCGTCGCGGCATCGAGCAGCGGCGAGGGCGACTCCTCGATGACCTTCTGGTGACGACGCTGCAGCGAGCACTCGCGCTCGCCGAGGTGCACGACGGCGCCGTGGGCGTCGGCGAGCACCTGCACCTCGATGTGGCGCGGCCGCTCGATGAGTCGCTCGATGAGCAGCGTGTCGTCGCCGAAGGCGGCGAGCGCGATGCGGCGGGCCGCAGGCAGTGCGGCGGCGAGTTCGTCGGCATCGCGGGCGACCTGCATGCCCTTGCCGCCGCCGCCCGCCGACGGCTTCACGAGCAGCGGGAAGCCCACGGACGCGGACGCGGCGACGAGGGCCGCGTCGTCGAGTGCGGCGTCGGCGATGCCGGGCACGGTCGGCACACCGGATGCCTCGACGTGCCGCTTCGCGCGGATCTTGTCGCCCATCACCTCGAGCGCTTCGATGCCCGGACCGACGAACACCAGGCCCGCAGCGCGGCACGCCTCGGCGAAACCGGCATGCTCCGAGAGGAATCCGTAGCCCGGGTGAACGGCCTCGGCGCCTGACTCGAGGGCGGCGGCGATGATGCGCTCGGGGTCGAGGTAGCTCTCGGTCGCAGGCGCCGGCCCGATGCGCACGGCCTCGTCGGCGAGCCGCACGTGCGGCGCGTCGGCGTCGGCGTCGGAGTAGACGGCGATCGAGCGGATGCCGAGGCGGCGCAGTGTGCGGATGACCCGAACGGCGATCTCGCCGCGGTTGGCGACGAGCACTCGGTCGAAGGGGCGCGGGGCGGCGGGCGGCATCGGTTCCGATGCACGATCGGGCGGGCTCGTGAGCGTGTCCATCCGCGCCTCTCTGCGATGTCGTTCGCGCGCATCCAGTTAGCGCGCACTAACTGGAGTCGATGTTAGCGGTCGCTAACTGAAATGACAAGCGCCCGCGTCGACGCGACGGTGCTCTACCGGCCGACCTTGCCGAACACCCCCGCGATCGGCGCGAGCAGCGTCGGACGGGCGGCGATCCACGCCGCCGCGATGACCACGAGCGAGGCGACGAAGATCCAGAAGCCCAGCCAGCCGTCGGTGTCCTGAGCCGCGTACATGTGGTTGAGGTTGCGCAGCACCCCGGTCAGGAAGACGAGCGCGACGTGCACCACGATGAATGCGACGAAGTACAGCATCACCGGGAAGTGCACGGCACGCGCCCACTCCACGGGATAGATGCGATTGAGGGCCGTCGCGTTCTTCGGCCACAACCCCGACATGCGCACCCCGGTCAGCGCCGCGAGCGGCGCCGCGATGAAGATCGTCGCGAAGTAGGTGAGCACCTGGAGGCTGTTGTAGTTGACCCAACCGTTCTCGAGCGGCCAGTCCAGCGACAGGTACTGCAGGCCGGCCGAGACTGCGTTCGGAATGACCTCCCAACTCGTCGGCACGACGCGCATCCACTGACCGGTCGCGAACAGCAGTACGACGAAGATGACGCCGTTCACCAGCCACAGGATGTCGAGGGACTGGTGGAACCACAGGTTCAGGCTGATCTTGCCCTGCCCGCCCTTCGACCACCGCGGCGTCCAATACGCCGCCGGTCGCTTCTCGGTGCGCACCTGCAACCCCGAGCGGATGATCAGCACGATCAGGAAGACATTGAAGAAGTGCTGCCATCCGAGCCACGCCGGCAAGCCCACGGGTGCGCCATCGGGCAGGGGCGTCTCGCCGGGGTAGCTCGCGAGGAAGTCCTGCATGAAGTCCAGCCCGATGAACCACCGCGTGAGCTGCACGACGATGGTCGCGGCGCCGATGATCGCGAGAATACCGACGACGGATGCCCCGACCCACTGCTTGCGGGTCAGCAGGCCGTACCGCTTCGTGGCCGGCCGCGAGGGGGCGCTCGCCGCTGCAGGCGGCGCGACGACGGGCTCGGCGGGCTTCTCGGGCACGGCGGGCTTCTCGGGCGCGGCGGGCCTCTCGGGCTGCGGCGGGCCTCACGGGCACGGCGGGCTTCTCTTCAACCGACGCCGCGGAGGACGTTGCGGCGGAATCCGGCACCACGGCCGCCGGGGGCGGTTCGGCGGCGACCGGCGCCAGGGGCGCGGACGCGGCGACCGGTGCGACCGCCGACGGCACCGGCCACGGGTCTCCCCCGGCGACTCGCGGGAGCCCGCGGCGAAGTCCACCGCCGATCGCCTGGGATGACGCGGCGGCGCCGGCGGGTCGCGGTGCCGCCGGCATCGGCGCGGCGGGCACCGCTGTCGGCTCCGCGATGGCTGCGGGCTGCGGCGTGGCCGCGGCATCCGCCACCCCGACGTCCGCAGCGCTGGGCGCCTCGCCGGCCTCCGGCCACGGCCGGCCACCCGCCACCCGCGGAAGCCCGCTTCGAAGCCGACGACCCGATGGCGGAGCGGCGACGACGGCAGGAGCCACCGGCGTCGACGCAACAGGTGCCCCGGCGTCGCCGCAACAGGCGTCGCCGCAATCGGCGCCGCAGCGGCCGCGGGGGTTCCAGCCGACGCAGCGACGAGCTCGACGGGCGCCTCGCCGAGTGGAGGCCAGGCGTCACCGCCGCGTTGGCGAGGCAGTCCCCTGCGCAGGTTCCGCGCGTCGGCGGCCACTGGTCACCGCTTCCGCTCGGCGAGCGCGCTGATCAGCTGCGGCACCACGGTGAAGACATCGCCGACGACGCCGAAATCGGCGACCTCGAAGATCGGCGCGTCGGGGTCCTTGTTCACGGCGACGATGTTCTTGGCCGTCTGCATGCCGGTGCGGTGCTGGATCGCACCCGAGATGCCGAGCGCCACGTACAGCTGCGGCGATACCGAGACCCCGGTCTGCCCGACCTGGTGGTTCGCCGGGATGTAGCCGGCGTCGACAGCTGCGCGCGATGCGCCGATGGCGGCGCCGAGCGCGTCGGCGAGATCTTCGACGAGTGCGAACTTCTCGGCTGAGCCGAGGCCGCGACCGCCCGAGACGACCCTCGTCGCTCCCCGCAGTTCGGGTCGGCTCGACGTCTCGGTCACGGCCTCGACCGAATCGATGGCCGCGGATGCCGCGCCCGAGGCCGACACGTCGAGCGACTCGAGCGCAACGGGCGATGCCTCTGCGCGCGCATCGACGGCGCCCTGGCGCACGGTCACGACGAGCGGTCCGAAGGTCGCGGCGGAGTCGACGTCGTACGCACCGCCGTAGACCGAGTGGTGGGCGACGATGCCCTCGTCGTCGCGCGAGACGCCGATCGCGTCGACGGCGATCGGAGCGCTCGTGCGGGCTGCGAAGCGGCCTGCGATATCGCGGCCGTCGATCGAGTTCGAGATGAGCACGGCGTGAGGGACGACGACCGCGGCGGCGGCGGCGAGTGCGTCGACGTGCGGGATCGTCAGCTCGGCCTGCGTCGAGTTCGTCTCGACGACGAGCACCCTCGCGGCCCCGATGGCGGCAGCCTGTTCGGCGAGCGCCTGCGCCCGGCTGGGCGCGACGACGGCGAGCGCCACGGGCGTGCCGATGCGCGAGGCGGCGCCGAGGAGGCCCGCCGCGCTCGTCGCGAGCTCACCGTTCGGCGTGGTCTCGAGCAGGACGAGGATCGAGTCTTCGGGGTAGTCGGTCACGATCGTCCTCTCAGGCCAGCCGGTTCTCGATCAGGAACTCGGCGATCCTCGTGCCGCCGTCGCCCTCATCGATGATCTTGACCCCCGCCGCGCGCGGGGGCTTCTCGGCGATGGCGGTCATGATCGACATGGCGACCGAGAGATCGTGCGGTTCGATGCCGAGATCAGCGGCACTCAGCGTCTCGAACGGCTTCTTCTTCGCGGCCATGATGCCCTTGAAGTTCGGGAAGCGAGCATCGGGGAGCGCCTCGGTGATCGAGATGACCGCGGGCAGCTCGGCGCTCACGCGCATCGTGCCACCGTCGACGTTGCGCGTTCCCGACACCGAGCCGGCCGCGATCTCGACCGATGAGAGGGCGGTCGCGTTCGGCACGTCGAGCAGCTCGGCCAGCATCGCGGGAACCACGCCGCCACTGCCGTCAGTCGAGAGGTTGCCCGTGATGACGAGGTCGAACCCGGTGCGTCGGATCGCCGCGGCGAGGGTGCGCGCGGTGAGGCCCAGATCCGCGGCTGCCAGATCGGGGTCGGTGATGTGCACGGCCGATGCCGCTCCCATCGCCAGGCCCTTGCGGATCGTCGCAGCAGCGCTCTCGGCTGCCATCGACATGACGACGACCTCGGCGTCGTCGTGCGAGTCGGCGTATGCGAGTGCCACCTCGAGGGCCCGCTCGCTGATCTCGTCGAGCACCGCCTCGCTGGCGGCGCGATCGGCGAGCCCCGTCTCGAGGTCGAGCTTGCGCTCCCCGTAGGTGTCGGGGACTTCCTTCACGAGGACGATGATCTTCATCGGGCCCGGGTCCTCGGGTGTGCTCATGAGCATGACCATCCGCGCCTCTCTGCGCCGTTGCCTCGCGCGCCCACAGTTAGCGCGCACTAACCGGATCCGATGTTAGTGCCCGCTAACTGAAATGGCAAGAGGCGCCCCTGACGCGTCCCGCCGACGCAGGGTCAGAGCGCCCGTGAGGCTTGCGATGCCGAACTCGAACGCGCGGTCGACGTCGCCGCCGAGGCGGAACGCGCCCGAGAGCTCCATGCCGACGAACCCGTTCAGCCAGGCGGTCACCGTGCGCGCCGCGTCGAGGGCGCGATCCTCGCCGGCGAGCTCGGCCGCGATGCGGATCACCGCGGCGCTCGCCCGCGCGAGCGACTCGGGATCGAGGTCGAGGTCGGCGCCCGGCGTCGAACACGAGGCCGAACGCGGCCGGCCGCTCGCGCGCGAACGACCGCGCCGCGCGCGCGAGCGCCGCCAGCGCCCGTCGCGGATCGGGCGTCGCCCGCGGCGGCGGCATCGAGCCGGTCGCCGAGCTCGCGCACGGTCGCGTCCGCGATGAGCGCGACGAGCTCGTCGTCGATTGCGCACGCGCTTGTAGAGCGATGGCGCCCGCACGCCGACGCGGTCGGCGACCGCCTGCATGGTGAGGCCCCTGAGGCCGTCGAGCCCCTGGGTCTCGAGCAGGTCGCGGCCGGCGACGACGATCGCGTCGAGCGACGTGCGTTCCGGTGTCGGCATCGGTGCTCCAATCCCCTCGATCGATCTTAGGCTATTGACCGTAGCCATGATAGCTATGTATCATAGCCATCATCCACCCAATCGACACCGAAGATCGAGGACCACGATGAAGCTCGGCCCCTCCCTCCACCGCATCGGCAACGACATCGTCGCCGCGTACCTGGTCGACACGCCAGAGGGCGTCACCGTCATCGACGCCGGGCTCGCCGGGCATTGGAACGACCTCGTGTCGGAACTCGCCACCATGGGCCGGTCGCTCGACGACGTGCGCGGGGTCGTGCTGACCCACGGCGACAGCGACCACATCGGCTTCGCCGAGCGACTCCGCAGCGAGCAGGGCGTTCCCGTCTACGTGCACGAGGCCGACGCCGCCCGCGCTCGCGGCGAGGTGTCGACCAAGCCCGAGTGGGGCCACCTCAGGATCGGCCCGACGACGCGCTTCCTCTGGTACGCCATGCGCAAGAACGGGCTGCGCACCACGCCCGTCGCCGAGGTCGTCGCGGTGCACGACGGCGACGTGCTCGACCTCCCGGGCTCGCCCCGCATCATCGGGCTGCCGGGTCACTCCCCCGGCAGCATCGCGATCCACGTGCCCGCGGCCGATGCCGTCTTCGTCGGCGATGCGCTGACCACCCGGCACGTGCTCACGGGCAAGCACGGTCCGCAGCCGGCGCCGTTCACCGACGACCCCGACGGCGCGATCGACTCGCTGCAGCGCCTCGTCGGGCTCGACGCGACGTGGGTGCTGCCCGGCCACGGCACCGCCTGGAACGGCGGCGTCGACGAGGCCGTGCGCGAGGTCACGCGGGCGGTCGCGGCATCCGGTTCCTGAGCCGCGTCACATCCGGAAGAGGCCGAACGCCGGCTCGGGCAGCGGCGTGCGGCTCGCGAGCTCGAGCGCCATGGCGAGCACCGTGCGGGTGTCGGCCGGGTCGATGATGCCGTCGTCCCAGAGCCGTGCTGTCGAGTGATACGGGCTGCCCTGGTCTTCGTACTGCTCGCGGATGGGCGCCTTGAACGCCTGCTCCGCGTCATCCGACCATTCCTCGCCGCGCACCGCCAGCTGGTCGCGCTTCACCGTCGAGAGCACGGATGCCGCCTGCTCGCCGCCCATCACCGAGATGCGAGCGTTCGGCCACATCCAGAGGAACCGCGGCGAGTACGCGCGACCGCACATCGAGTAGTTGCCGGCACCGAACGAGCCGCCGATGACGACCGTGAGCTTCGGCACGCGCGTCGTCGCCACCGCGGTGACCATCTTCGCGCCGTGCTTGGCGATGCCGCCGGCCTCCGCGTCGCGGCCGACCATGAAGCCCGAGATGTTCTGCAGGAAGAGCAGCGGGATGCCGCGCTGGTCGCAGAGCTCGATGAAGTGCGCGCCCTTCATCGCGGACTCGCTGAACAGCACGCCGTTGTTCGCGACGATGCCGATCGGATGCCCGTCGAGATGGCGCGAACCCGGTGACCAGCGTGTCGCCGTACTCGGGCTTGAACTCGGAGAACTCGCTGCCGTCGACGAGCCGGGCGATGACCTCGTGCACGTCGTACGGCTGCTGCACGTCGACCGGGACGACTGCCGTGAGCGACGACGGGTCGACCGCCGGCGGGCGGGACTCGCGCACCGCCCAGGCCCGCTCGGGCGGCACGGGCAGCGTCGCCACCATGTCGCGCACGAGCTCGAGGGCGTGCTCGTCGTCGTCGGCGAGGTGGTCGGTGACACCCGACACCCGCGAGTGCAGGTCGCCGCCGCCGAGCTCCTCGGGGGTGACGACCTCGCCGATCGCCGCCTTCACGAGGGGCGGGCCGCCGAGGAAGATGGTGCCCTGGTCGCGCACGATCACCGACTCGTCGCTCATCGCCGGCACGTACGCGCCGCCGGCCGTGCACGAGCCGAGGACCGCGGCCAGCTGCGGGATGCGCATCGACGACAGCTGCGCCTGGTTGTAGAAGATCCGCCCGAAGTGCTCGCGGTCGGGGAACACCTCGTCCTGCTTCGGCAGGAAGGCGCCACCCGAGTCGACGAGGTAGACGCACGGCAGCCGGTGCTCCTTCGCGACCTCCTGGGCGCGGAGGTGCTTCTTCACCGTCATCGGGTAGTACGTGCCGCCCTTGACCGTGGCGTCGTTGCAGACGACCATGACCGGCCGGCCCTGCACGAGGCCGATGCCCGTGATGATGCCCGCACCCGGCGAGTCGCCGTCGTAGAGTCCCTCCGCGGCGAGCGGCGACAGCTCGAGGAACGGGCTGCCCTCGTCGAGCAGCCGGTCGACCCGGTCGCGTGGCAGCAGCTTTCCGCGGGCGACATGGCGTTCACGCGAGCTCTCGGGCCCGCCGAGTGCGGCGGCGGCGAGCCTGTCGCGCAGCTCCTGCACCAGCTCGGCGTGCTCGGCGGCGTTGCGTCGCCCCGTCTCGCTCGATGGGTCGATGCCCGTCGTGAGGGTCGTCATCCGCTCCGCCCGTCTTCGTCGACGGCGCGCCCACTTGTGTCGGGCACGCCATTTCGGTTAGTGTGCACTAACTCGATTCCCCGATGTTAGCGAGCACTCACCGACATGGCAAGCACCCTCGACGAGGCCGACGCCGCCCCGATCGCCGACCTCTCCCCACGCACCGAGCGCGGCCGGTTGAAGGCCGACCGGCGCGCGGCCATCCTGCGAGCGGCGGCGACCCTGTTCGCCGAGCGCGGCTACGCGGGCGTCACGATCGAGGACCTGGGCGCGGCCGTCGGGGTGAGCGGCCCGGCGGTCTACCGGCACTTCCCGGGCAAGGCGGCGGTGCTCGCCGCCATCCTGCAGGGTGCGAGCCGCACGCTCCTCGACGGCGCCGAGGAGGTGCTCGCCGCGGACCCCGAGCCCGACGACGCGCTCCGCTCGCTCATCCGCTTCCACGTCGACTTCGCACTCGCCGAGGCCGACGTCATCATCGTGCAGGACCGCGAGCTCGAGCAGCTCGACCGCGGCGCACGGCACGAGGTGCGCTCGCTGCAGCGGCGCTACGTCGAGCACTGGGTCGACACCCTCTCCCGACTCCGGCCCGATCGGGCCGAGGCGGAGCTCAGGTTCCGGGCACACGCCGCCTTCGGACTCCTGAACTCCACTCCGCACAGCGCCCGCATCCCTGGGCGCCGACCGGCCGACGGCACCATCCGCGGCATCCTGGAGGAGATGACATGGGCCAGCCTCATGTCGTGACCCTGCGCGCAACCCGCGACGGGGATCTCGATGCACTCTTCGCGTTCGAGCAGGACGAGGTGGCGGTGCGCATGGCCGCGTTCACGCCGCCCGACCCGTCCGATCGCGCCATGTTCGACGCGCACTGGCGGCGCCTGCTCGCCGATCCGTCGATCGACGCCCGCACGGTGCGCGCCGACGGTCGGATCGTGGGCAGCGTCGCCCGCTGGTACGAGGACGACACCGCCGAGGTCACCTACTGGATCGACCGGGCGCACTGGGGCGAGGGCATCGCCACCCGCGCGGTGGGCCTCTTCCTCGACGCCCTGCACGAGCGCCCGGTGCGCGTCCGCGTGGCGGCCGACAACGCCGCGTCGATCGCGGTGCTCGAGAAGCTCGGCTTCGAACGCATCGGCGCCGAGGTGAGCTACGCGAACGCACGCGGCACCGAGATCGAGGAGCTGATCTACCGGCTCGCCTGAGCCCGGCGCCTCGCCCGCGGAGCGCCCCTCAGACCGGCTCGGCGTCGAGTGCCGCCGCGACCGCCCCGATGCGCAGCGCCAGGTCGACATCACGCTGCGTGACGCCGCCGACATCGTGCGAGGTGAGGGCGAACTCCACCCGACCCCATCCGAGGCGGACGTCGGGGTGGTGGTTCAGCTCGTCGGCGACGATCGCGACGGCGTCGAGCACCCGCACGGCGCTGGAGAAGTCCGCCGTCGTGAACGCACCGACGAGGTGGCCCTGGGCGTGCCGGAACGCCGTGCCCTCGAGCGCGTCACCCGTGTCGGCCGGCGAGAGGATGCTGCGTGGGTCCATGCGCCCATCCTCTCGCCGATCCCGGCATCACGCCATGGTCAGCGCGACGCCCGGCTCACGCAGGATCCGGCCGATGTCGGCGAGGAACCGCGAGCCCTGCTCGCCGTCGACGAGCCGGTGGTCGAACGACAGGCTCAGCGTCATCACCTCGCGCAGCGCGATCTCGCCGCGGTGCTCCCACGGCTGCCGGCGCACCGCGCCCATCGCCAGGATCGCGGCCTCGCCCGGGTTCAGGATCGGCGTGCCCGCGTCGATGCCGAAGACGCCGATGTTCGTGATCGAGATGGTGCCGCCGGTCAGGTCCGCGGGCGACGTGCGTCCGGCGCGCGCCGTCTCCGCGAGCGCGGCGATCGCGTCGGCGAGCTCGATGAGCGTCATCCGCTCGGCGCCCTTGACGTTCGGCACGACGAGGCCGCGGCCCGTCGCCGCGGCGATGCCGAGGTTGACGCCGCCGTACTGCACGATCTCCTGCGCGTCCTCGTCCCAGCGCGAGTTCACCTCGGGCGTGCGGCGCGCGGCGATGCACACGGCCTTCGCGACCACGGTGAGCGGGGTCACCTTGTGCCCGGCGAAGGCGCGGTCGTCGCGGATGCCGCGGAGCAGCTCCATGGTCGCGGTGACGTCGATCGTGAGGAACTCCGTCACGTGCGGCGCGGTGAACGCGCTGCGCACCATCGCCGCCGCGGTGTGCTTGCGCACGCCCTTGATCGGGACGCGCGTCTCGGCCGGGCGGTCGGCACCCGCCTGCGCGGTCACCGTCCGGTCCGTGGCGAGCTCCCCGGCCTCGGCGGGCGCCTCCGTGCCGGATGCCGCGGCCTCCACGTCGGCGCGGGTGATGAGCCCGCGCTCGCCCGTGCCGGTCACGTCGGCGAGGTCGATCCCGAGGTCGCGTGCGAGCTTGCGGACGGGCGGCGTCGAGCGGGGACGCTCCGGCGCGCCGGTCGTGAGGGGCGCGCCGGCCTGCACGGCGCCGGCGGCGGCCCCGGCGCTCGCGGGCGGCGCGGCATCGGCGTCGACCTCGGCCTCGACCGCCGGCACGAGGTCGGCCGCGAGCGCGGTGCGGCGGGCGCGGCGCTTCGGTCCGCTCTCATCGCGGGCGCCGTAGCCCACGAGGTTGGGCCCGGGTGCGGCGTCGCGCTCCGGCGCGGGCGCCGGCGCCGGGGTCGCGTCGGCGACGACTGCGGCGGCAGGCGCCTCGCCGGCGGCATCCGTCGTCGGCATCCGACGGCGCAGGCGCACCGGCCTCGGCACCGTCGCCGGTGTCGCACGAGAACAGCGGCTCGCCGACGTTGACGGTCTCGCCCTCGGCGGCGTGCAGCGCGGTGATCACGCCGGTGTACGGCGACGGCAGCTCGACGACCGCCTTCGCGGTCTCGACGTCGGCGATGATCTGGTTGAGTTCGACGTGGTCGCCCACGGCGACCCGCCAGGCGACGATCTCCGACTCGGTGAGGCCCTCGCCGAGGTCGGGCAGCGGGAACTCCCTGATCATGCTGCTCACGCCTCCACTCCGCTCAGCGAGTTCGGACGGCCGAGCACGCGGTCGACCCCGTCGAGGATGCGGTCGAGGTCGGGCAGGTGGTGGCGTTCCAGCTTCGCGGGCGGGTACGGGATGTCGTGCCCCGTGACGCGCACGGGTGCCGCCTCGAGGAACTCGAAGCAGCGCTCGGTGACGCTCGCCACGAGCTCCGCGCCCACGCCGCCCTGCTGGCCCGCCTCGTGGGTGATGACCAGCCGGCCGGTGCGGCGCACGGATGCCTCGACGGTCGCGTAGTCGACGGGTGCGAGCGAGCGCAGGTCGATCACCTCGATCGAGACCCCGTCCTCGGCGGCGGCGATCGCCGCGTCGCGCGCGGTCTGCACGAGCGCGCCGTACGTCACGAGCGTGACGTCGGTGCCCGGGTGCCACGACCGACGCGACGCCCATGGGCTTGGCGTCGGCGAGGCTCGCCGACTCGTCGACCTCGCCCTTCACGTGGTAGCGCCGCTTCGGCTCGAAGAACAGCACCGGGTCGTCGCTCGCGATCGCCTGCTGGATCATGACGTACGCGTCGGCCGGGTTCGAGCAGGCGATGACGCGCAGGCCCGCGGTGTGCGCGAAGTACGCCTCGGGCGACTCGGAGTGGTGCTCGGCCGCCCCGATGCCGCCGCCGAACGGCACGCGGATCGTGATCGGCATCCGCACGTTGCCGCGCGAGCGGTAGTGCAGCTTCGCGACCTGGGCGACGATCTGGTCGAAGGCCGGGTAGATGAAGCCGTCGAACTGGATCTCGACGACCGGCCGGAATCCGCGGTAGGCGAGCCCCACGGCGGTGCCCATGATGCCGGCCTCCGACAGCGGGGTGTCGACCACGCGATTCGCGCCGAACTCCGCCTTCAGTCCGTCGGTGACGCGGAACACGCCGCCGAGCGAGCCGATGTCCTCGCCCATCAGCACGACCTTCTCGTCGGCGGCGAGGGCGCGACGGAGGCCGGCGTTGATGGCCTTCCCGAAGGTGAGCGTGGTCATCGTGCTCCCCCTGCGGTTCCGGATGCCGCGGCATCCGCGTCGTCGAACATGGCCAGGTACCGGGCGTAGTGGTCGCGCTGGCGCGCCACGTGGCTGTTCGGCTCGGCGTACACGTGGTCGAAGACCGTCATCGGCTCGGGGTCGGGAATCGTCGTGACGGCGGCGCGCAGCTCGGCGGCCGCGCGGCCCGCCTCCTCGGCGACGTCGCGCTCGAGTGCGTCGACGTCGACGCCCATGCTCGCGAGCAGGGCGTGCACCCGCGTGATCGGGTCGCGCGTGCGCCACTCGGCGAGCTCGTCGTCGGTGCGGTAGCGCTTCGGGTCGTCGGCGGTCGTGTGCGGGCCGAGCCGGTAGGTGACCGCCTCGATGAACGTCGGACCCTCGCCGCGCCGGGCGCGGTCCAGCGCGATCCGGGTCGCAGCGAGCACCGCCAGCACGTCGTTGCCGTCGACGCGAACGCCCGGCATGCCGAAGCCGTCGGCACGGCGCGCGAGCGGCTGCTTGGACTGCAGGCCGACCGGCTCCGAGATCGCCCACTGGTTGTTCTGGCAGAAGAACACGACGGGCGCGTCGAAGCTCGCGGCGAACACCATGGCCTCGTTCACGTCGCCCTCGCTCGTCGCGCCGTCGCCGAAGTACGCCACGCTCGCGGCATCCGAGCCCTCCCAGGCGGCGCCCATGGCCCACCCGGTGGCGTGCAGCGCCTGGGCGCCGATGATGATCTGGGGCACGGCGATGCCGCGCTCGGAGGGGTTCCAGCCGGATGCCGCCGATCCGCGCCAGACGGTGAGGAGCTCGGCGGGGCCGACGCCACGGCACCAGGCCACGGCGTGCTCGCGGTAGCTCGTGAACACGAAGTCGTCGTCGCGGAGTGCCCGCGCGGAGCCGATCTGCGCGGCCTCCTGGCCGGCGAGCGGCGGCCAGAGTGCGAGTTCGCCCTGGCGCTGGAGCGCGGTGGCCTCGGAGTCGAGGCGGCGCACGATGGACATGTCGCGGTGCAGGCGCGTGAGGGCCTCGACGTCGACGTCGGCGACCCAGCGGTCGTACTCGGGGTCGGCGCGGCGCTCGCCCGTCGGGGTGACGAGCTGCACGAAGTGGTCGGGCCGGGTGAGGAGCCCGGTGGCGTCTCGGTCGGATGGGGTCATCGTCGATCCTCGCTGTCGGCGGGCGCGCCTCGTGAGCTGCCCGCACCCGGCGACTCTGCCGGATACCGTGAGCGTACGTCGATCGGTCACTCAGCTCAAGTATCTCTGGACGCGTTGAGCATGTTGCCAAGTGCGCACCACCCAACCGGTGCTATCGTGTGGCGATATGAACGGTTACGACTCCGTCGACCGAGCCCTCCTCGCGGCACTCGCCGCCGACCCGAGGGCCACCGTCGTGGCGCTCGCCGACCGGCTCGCCATGTCGCGCAACACGGTGCAGGCGCGGATGTCGCGCCTCGAGGCATCCGGCGCGTTCCTCTCGTTCGAGCGCAGCATCGATCCCGTGCCGCTCGGCTTCCCGCTCGAGGCCTTCGTGTCGGTGCACGTGCGCCAGAAGGAGCTGTCGGCGGTCGTCGACGAGATCGCCGAGATCCCCGAGGTGATCCAGGCGCACGGGCTCTCGGGCTCGGTCGACCTGCTCGTCCGGGTCGTCTGCCGCGATGCGCACGACCTCTTCCGCATCGACGGCGAGATCCTCGCGATCGAGGGCGTCGAGCGCACCGAGACGTCGCTGGCGATGGGCGAGCTCATCCCGTTCCGGCTGAAGCCGCTGCTCGACCGATCGAGCTGAGGCCGTCGTGCGGATCGCGGTGCTGCGCTGCGAGCGGCTGCCGAGCTTCGTGACCTGGGAGATCCCCGACGTGGAGTCGCTGTTCGGCGACGACCGGGGCCTCCTCGACGCCCTCCGGGAGCGGGGCGTCGATGCCGTGCCCGTGGCGTGGACCGACCCGGATGCGGACTGGGACGCCTTCGACGCCGCCGTGCTGCGCAGCACCTGGGACTACGTCGACCACCTGCCCCGGTTCCTCGACGTGACGGCGACGATCGACCGCTCCCCGTGCACGCTGCTCAATCCGGTGGACGCGGTGCGCTGGAACACCGACAAGCACTACCTCGACGACCTCGACCGACTGGCCGTGCCGATCGTGCCGCTGGTGCGTGGAACCGCCGGCGAGGCGCACGGGATCCGCGCGTCGATCGCCGAAGCGGGCTGGGAGGAGCTCGTGCTGAAGCCCGCCGTCGGCGTCGGCGGCTCCGGCGTCGTTCGCGCGACCGCCGCGACCCTCCCGCGGGTGCTCGAGGCACTCCCACCCGCCGACGAGGTGATGGTGCAGCCCTTCGCGGACGCCATCCTCGACGAGGGCGAGCTCTCGTTCATCTTCGTCGGCGGAGCGCTGAGCCACGTGCTGCGGAAGCGACCCGCCTCGGGCGACTTCCGGGCGCACGGGATCTACGGCGGCACGGTCGACGCGACGGATGCCGACGCCGACGATGTCGCGCAGGTCGAGGCGATGCTGGCGCGACTGCCCTTCGACCTGCTCTACGCCCGCTTCGACGTCGTGCGCATCGGCGGGCGGCTCGCGGTGCTCGAGCTGGAGCTCATCGAGCCCATGCTCTACCTCGACCTCGCCCCGGGCAGCGCGGGGCGCCTCGCCGACGCGACGCTCGCCCGGTTGTCCCGCCGACCCGGCTGAACACCGCCCGCAGCCGGCATCGCGGGCTCACCCGGCATCCGCCGTCGCGCAGTTGCAAATGAACTTCTGCAAAGAAACCCTTGCAACTGTTTCTTTGCAGAGGTATCTTTGCATCATGGCAACGAACTCCGATGACCTCGAGGCACAGCCGAGCAGCTCACGCCACCCCGGCATCGATCACGTGATCCCGAGCGCGAGCCTGAAGTCGCTCGCGCACCCCCTGCGCGTCCGCATCTACGACGAGCTCTCGGCCTACGGCCCGCTGACCGCCAGCGGGCTCGCCGATCGGCTCGGCGAGTCGAGCGGGTCCACGAGCTACCACCTGCGGCAGCTCGAACGCACCGGCCTCGTTCGCGAGGACACGAGTCGCGGAAAGGGTCGCGAACGATGGTGGGAGCGCACCCCGGGCTCCATCGCGATCCCCGACGCCCGCTCGCTGCCGCCCGGCAGCGCCGACCGCCTCGCGGTGAAGCTCGTCGAGGATGAATGGTTCCGGTCGCGCGAACAGAACTTCCACGAGTTCGTCGCCGGCGGCGAGGAGGTCTTCGGCGCCGACTGGCTCGACGTCGCGACGAGCGACACCATCAACCTGCGCCTCACGCCGGAGCAGCTGCACGGGCTCGTCACCGACATCGACGCCGTGCTCATGAGGTACATCGACGCGTACAAGCGCACGCCCACGCCGGGTTCGCGCCCGATCCAGATCCAGATCAACGCCTTCCCGCTCGTGCGCGGGGAGCCGACCGAAGACACCCCGAAGGGATGACGATGAACACCGCACTCCTCTCCCCCCGTACCGGAACGCTCGCCGACTGGGCCGTGCGCAGCGGTCTCAGCCTGGCCGGCTGGGGCCTGCAGCGCGCGACCCGCCGCAACGACCGCGATCGCCTCCTGCGTCGCCTCGAGGCTCGGGCCGCTGCCGAGGCGGCCCTGGCCGAGCGCGATGCGCAGTTCCGGTCATCGACCTACGGCCTGATGTAGGCGAGGTCGGCTGACGCCGCCCACGACGACGGATGCCCCGCCCGAATCGAATCGGGCGGGGCATCCGTGCGCACGGCAGACGACTAGACGTCGGCACCCTCCGCGGGCGCGTCGGCGTGCGTGCCGGTCGCCTCGCGGCCCTCGGTGTCGGCGTCCTCCGACAGCACCGGGGCGAGCGAGAGCTTGCCGCGGTCGTCGATCTTCGTGATCTCGACGAGGATCTTCTGGCCGACGCCCAGAACGTCTTCGACGTTCTCGACGCGCTTGCCGCCGGCGAGCTTGCGCACCTCGGAGATGTGCAGCAGGCCGTCCTTGCCGGGCAGCAGCGAGATGAAGGCGCCGAAGGCGGCGATCTTCACGACGGTGCCGAGGAACTGCTCGCCGACCTCGGGGTTGGTCGGGTTGGCGATCGCGTTGACCTGGGCGCGGGCGGCCTCGGCCGAGGGGCCGTCGGTCGCGCCGATGTAGACGGTGCCGTCCTCCTCGATGGAGATGTCGGCGCCGGTCTCGTCCTGGATCGCGTTGATCGTCTTGCCCTTCGGGCCGATCAGCTCGCCGATCTTGTCGACGGGGATCTGCACCGAGATCACGCGCGGGCGCGGTCGGGGCCATCTCGTCGGGGCCGTCGATCGCGGCGTTGAGCACGGCGAGGATCGTCGTGCGGGCGTCCTTCGCCTGCGTCAGCGCGCCGGCGAGCACCGAGGCGGGGATGCCGTCGAGCTTCGTGTCGAGCTGGATCGCGGTGACGAACTCGGAGGTGCCGGCGACCTTGAAGTCCATGTCGCCGAGCGCGTCCTCCGCACCGAGGATGTCGGTGAGCGCCGCGTAGCGGGTCTCGCCGTCGACCGTGTCGGAGATGAGGCCCATCGCGATGCCCGCGACGGGAGCGCGCAGCGGCACGCCCGCGTTCAGGAGCGAGAGCGTCGATGCGCAGACCGAGCCCATCGAGGTCGAGCCGTTCGAGCCGAGCGCCTCCGAGACCTGGCGGATCGCGTAGGGGAACTCCTCGCGCGTGGGCAGCACCGGCATGAGCGCGCGCTCGGCGAGTGCGCCGTGCCCGATCTCGCGACGCTTCGGCGACCCGACGCGACCGGTCTCACCGGTCGAGTAGGGCGGGAAGTTGTAGTTGTGCATGTAGCGCTTCTTGGTGACCGGGCTCAGCGAGTCGATCTGCTGCTCGAGCTTCAGCATGTTCAGCGTGGTGACGCCCAGGATCTGGGTCTCGCCGCGCTGGAAGATGGCCGAGCCGTGCACGCGGGGCACGACCTGCACCTCGGCGTCGAGCGGCCGGATGTCGGCGAGCCCGCGGCCGTCGATGCGCACGCCCTCGGCGAGGACGCGCGAGCGCACGACGTGCTTCGTGACCGACTTGTAGGCCGCGGAGACCTCGGCGTTCGCCGACTCGGGGAGCTCCCCGGCCTCGACCTTCGCCGCGACGTGCTCCTTGACGCGCGCCTTGAGGGCGTCGTCGGCGTCCTGTCGCTCGACCTTGCCGGCGATCTGGTAGACGCCCTTGAGCTCCTCGAGCGCGAACGCCTCGACGACGCTCTTCACCTCGGGCTGGTAGGGCGGGAACGTCGGGTAGTCGGCGGTCGGCTTCGCCGCGGTGGCCGCGACCGTCTGCTGCGCCTCGACGAGCTGCTTGATGAACGGCTTGGACGCCTCGATGCCCTGCGCGATGACGGCCTCGTCGGGCTTGACCCCGCCGGCCTGGATGAGGTTCCACGCGTTGTCGGTGGCCTCGGCCTCGATCATCATGATCGCGACGTCCTGCGAGCCGTCGGCCTCGGTGACGACGCGACCGGCGACGACCATGCTGAACACGGCCTCCTCGATCTGCGAGTACTTCGGGAACGCGACCCACTGGCCGTCGATGAGGGCGACGCGCACGCCGCCGACCGGACCGGAGAACGGCAGGCCCGACAGCTGGGTCGACAGGGACGCGGCGTTGATCGCCAGCACGTCGTAGTACTCGTCGGGCTCGATGGCGAGCACGGTGACGACGACCTGCACCTCGTTGCGGAGGCCCTCGACGAACGAGGGGCGCAGGGGGCGGTCGATGAGGCGGCAGGTGAGGATCGCCTCGGTCGAGGGGCGGCCCTCGCGGCGGAAGAACGAGCCGGGGATGCGGCCCGCGGCGTACATGCGCTCCTCGACGTCGATCGTGAGCGGGAAGAAGTCGAAGTGCTCCTTCGGCTGCTTGGAGACCGAGGTCGCCGACAGCAGCATGGTCTCCTCGTCGATGTAGGCGACGGCGGAGCCCTGCGCCTGCTGGGCGAGACGGCCGGTCTCGAAGCGGATGGTGCGGGTGCCGAACCTGCCATTGTCGATGACGGCTTCGGCGAACGTGATCTCAGGACCTTCCAAGAGGTCTTCTCCTTTGTTTTACGTCGCACCCCGTGCGGGCACGACTCATACGTCAGGAGCAGGAACAGGCATTACGAAACGCATCAGGCGATACGCTCACGCTGGCCACCAGTAGAAGTCCACCATTCGCGACGCGATTGGTGATCCACCACAGGGGACCAGCTTCCTGCCGGCCTGCTCCGAAGTGCTCGAGTGAGCACGGTGCTCGATGTGCAGTTGTGCTGTTCGCGACGCGGAACGCGTCGAGCCGCATTGCGGCACCTCGAACAGCGGCAACCCATCGGGCGACCGGTCCCAGCCTAGCAGAGCGGGGGTTTTCGCCCGGTGAACGGCGGATGTCGCGTCCGCGAGCGGTGCGCCGGGGCACCCGCACGCGACCCTCGGCCGCCGCATCCGTGGCAGACTCGAGGGCATGACTTCCGACGAGCAGAGCACCACGGGCCCCTCCGAGGAGACGAAGCGCAAGTTCCGCGAGGCCCTCGACCGCAAGAACAAGGCCTCGAAGCAGCGCGAGGGCGAGTCCCACCTCGACGGCGGCGGCGGCGCCCAGCACACGCAGGGACCCGCCGACCACAAGCGCGAGTTCCGCCGCAAGTCGGGCTGAGCCGCCCGACGCGGCAGCCGGTGACGCGCCTCACGGCGTGCGCAGTGCCGACGACATCGGCACGGGAACGAGTCCGGGCCGCTTCGGCTCGCGGCCGTCACCTGCGGCACGCCCGCGCAGGCGCCTGAGCAGCCACGGGGTCGCGTGCCTGGCGATCCACTCCACGTCGCCGACGTGGCGGTCGCCGGCTCCGTCGTCGTCGTGCACCGCCCGCTCGAGCGCGCCCAGCTCGGTCGCATCGGGCACGCCGAGCACGCGGGCGGCGGCGTAGGCGAGCGTGCGATGCCCGGCCGAGTTCAGGTGCACGCGATCCTCGGCCCACATGGTCCGGTCGACGAGCTCCGCGCGCGTGCGCACGTCGAGCAGCATCGCCCCCTGCTCGTCCGCGATCGCCGCGAGCCGCTCGGCGAACGCCGCGAACCGCGAGTCGTAGAGCCGCGACGCGGGTCGGTCCGGCATGAACGGGGTCACGAGCAGCACGTCGGCTCCGGTCGCCCGCACCGCGGCGACCGCGTCGCCGAGCCGCGCGGCCAGCCCCGCGGCATCCGCCCGGAAGCCGACGAGGTCGTTGGCGCCGATGAGCACGCTCACGAGGTCGGCCCGCTGCGCGATCGCGAGCGGCAGCTGCACGTCGACGGCGTCGGCCACCTTGCGGCTGCGGACGGCGACGTTGGCGTACGCCACCGCGTCCTCCCCCGGGCTGGCGAGCGCGAGGAGCATCGCGAGGCGGTCGGCCCAGCCGCGGTACTCCCCCGCGGACATGCGGGAGCCGTCGCACAGTCCCTCGGTGAGCGAGTCGCCGACGGCGACGTACCGGCGCCACGGCGGCGGCGCGCCCGCTCCCGGCCGATGCAGCGGATGCCGCGACCGGCCGGTCGGCCGAACCGCCGTCCCGGGGCCCGGTCCGTCGTCGTCGCCTGCGCAGCCGCCGCCGGAGCCGCCGGCCTCGGCATCGTGGTCGCCGAGCCGCGGCCGCGGGCGGACGCGATGCTCGCCCGGCCGGCCGCGACCCCGATGGAGGCGCCGATCACCTCCTCGTAGTGGCCGAGGAGCTCGTCGCCGAGCACGTCCCAGCCGCGTCCGCGAACGGCGTGCCGGGCGCGCATCCCGAAGGCCCGGCGCTTGGCGTCGTCGCCGGCGAGGTCGCGCACCCGCTCGCGGAGGTCCTCGAGGTCCCCCGGCCGGTACAGCCAGCCGTCGACGCTGCTGCGGACGAGGTCGAGCGGTCCGCCCCGGCCGGTGGCGACCACCGGAACCCCGCTGGCGAGCGCCTCCTGGATGGTCTGGCCGAACGTCTCGCTCTCACCCGGGTGCACGAACACGTCGAGGCTCGCCATCGCCTCGGCGAGCGCATCGCCGCCGAGGAACCCGGTGAAGCGCGCGCCGGGGAGCAGGCGCTCGAGCGCGGGACGCGACGGACCCTCGCCGATGACGACGAGGCGCGTGCGCGGCAGGTCGGCGAGCGCGCGCAGGTCCTCGACCTGCTTCTCGGGTGCGAGTCGCCCGACGTAGCCGACGATCACCTCGTCCGGCTCGGCCACGCTGCGACGCCACCGTTCGCTGCGCCGAGCGGGTGCGAACCGCTCGGTGTCGACACCGCGGCGCCAGAGCCGCATCCGCTCGTCCTCGACCCCCGCCGCCCCGAGTCGCTCGATCGCGGAGCTCGACGGCGCGAGGGTGAGGGTGGCGCGGCGGTGGAGCCGGCCGAGGTGGCGCGTGAGCGCGGGCGCCGCGCCCGGCACGCCGTATCGCTCGGCATACGAGGGGATGTCGGTCTGGTACACCGCGACGGAGGGGATGCCCAGCGCCTCGGCGGCGGCGAGCCCCCGCCAGCCGAGCACGAACGGCGAGGCGAGGTGCACGACCTCGGCGCCGTGCTCGCGCATGACCGAGGCGAGCCGGTGGGCGCTCGCGAGCGTGACGCGGACGTCGGGGTAGCTCGGGAGCGGCACCGACGGGAGCAGCACGGACCGCGCACCGTACAGCGATCCCTCGATCGGGCCCGATCGCGGGGCGACGACGAGGGCCTCGTGGCCGCGTCGCTCGAGGTGGCGGAGCACCTGCAGCAGGGAGTGCGTCACGCCGTTCATGTGCGGGAGGAACGATTCCGCGAGGAGTGCGACCTTCACGAGTCCAGCGTGGATGCCAGCGACGACCCCACGACGACCGGAACGGGCCCGTGCGCCGAGGGTTCACCGAGTCGTCGGATGCCGTTCGCCGCCCGGTCCCCGACGCGTCGGCTCGCGGCATCCGCCGGTCAACCCCTCGCGTTCACCGCACGATCGGAGGACGATGGGGCCCGAGGCACACCGACTGTTCGAGGAGGAACACGATGTCATCCGTCGCAAGGGTCACCACCATCACCGTCCGCTCGGAGACGAGCTTCGAGGACGCGGTCGCCACCGGCGTCGCTCGCGCCGCGCAGACGTTGCGCCACGTGAGCGGGGCATGGGTCAAGGAGCAGAAGGTCGAGGCGAGTGAGGGCAAGATCACCGCGTGGTCCGTGACGCTCGAGGTCAGCTTCGTGCTCGAGTGAACGAGGCCGGGCGCTGGCCCGGTACGACGAACGGGGAGCCGCGCTGCGACTCCCCGTTCGTGGTTCCAGCGCTCGTCGCTCCCCGCCGCCGCCGCGGGCGCGGTGGTCGGCGACGGCCTGTGCTACCTCATCGGGCGGCGCATCGGACTCGACCGGTGGCGATGGCAGCGCGAGGGGCGGATCGCGGTGCGCCGTCGCCAGGGTCCATGACACGGTGCACCGGCGGACCGCCGTGCTCGTGTTCACGGCGCGGTACGTGCCGTTCGCCCGGATCGCGGTGAACCTCGCCGCGGGCGCGGGGCGCGTGCCCCTGCGCCGGTACCTGCCGCTCTCGTTGGCGGCCGGCACCGCGTGGGCCTGCTACAACGTCGCGATCGGTGCGGTGGTCGGCAGCGCGCTCCCCGACAGCCCGCTGCTCGCGATCGCGATCTCCGTCCCGATCGCCATCGTGCTCGGCCTCGCCGTCGACCGAGCCGTCGCGGGGCTCGACGCCCGTCGGACGCCGAGCCCCGATGACGAACCGGGGCCTACTCCCCCGCCAGCCCGCCGATGAGGTGGCCGAGCGGGCGGTCGAGCGCGAACGGGTCGTTCACGCGGTCGGCACGGTCGGTGCGCTCGACGAGGTCGGCGAACTCCCTCGCACCCCGGAACACGCGGTCGGGAAGGGAGCGGACGCCGTCGCCGGCCCCGCCCCAGTCGCCGGTCGCGGCGAACACGCCCGTGGTGACCGGGATCGCGTGCAGGTAGGTGAACAGCGGCCGGATCGCGTAGTCGA
This sequence comes from uncultured Actinomycetota bacterium, assembly GCA_963802485.1. Lineage (GTDB taxonomy): Bacteria > Actinomycetota > Actinomycetes > Actinomycetales > Microbacteriaceae > Agromyces. Next base: position 79,317 of record CAWDJA010000005.1, on the reverse strand, counting down.
TCGCGAGCGAGTGGCGGGGCGTGCCACCGGTGGCGCCGATCAGCACCGGCAGGTCGGTGAGCGCCTGCGGGTCGATCACGTCGATGAACGACTTGAACAGGCCGGCGTAGCTCGTGGTGAAGATCGGCGTGACCGCGATCAGTCCGTCGGCCGTGGACACGGCGTCGAGCGCCTCCTCCAGCTTGGGCGGGGCGAAGCCCATGAGGAGGTGGTTGGTGATGTCGTGCGCGAGGTCGCGCAGCTCGAACGTCTGCACCTCGACCTCGACGCCGCGCTCACGCAGGATGTCCACGGCGTCGGCGGCCAGGCGGTCGGCCAGCTGGCGGGTCGAGCTCGGCGTGCTGAGCCCGGCCGAGACGACGACGATGCGCTTGGTGGTCATCGCACGACCGCCTTCCGGGTTGCGGCGGGGCCGAAGGCCGCGCCGGACTGCGGGTTCGAGACGTCGGCTGCCGACTCGGCCGCCGCGGTGTCCTGGTAGGGCGAGCCGACGGTGAGGTTGTCGCCGCGGTTCGCGTTCGGCGTGGCCTGACGCGGCGCCTGGTCGCCGTACTTCGCCGCCACGAGCGACGCGTGGGTCGGCGCATCCGGCACGTCGGCCGGACGGTCCTCGGCGAACTCCTTCCGGAGCACCGGCACGACCTCCTCGCCGAGCAGGTCGAGCTGCTCGAGCACGGTCTTCAGCGGCAGGCCGGCGTGGTCGAGGAGCCAGAGCTGGCGCTGGTAGTCGCCCACGTAGTCGCGGAAGCCCAGGGTGCGGTCGATGACCTCCTGCGGGCTGCCGACCGTCAGCGGGGTCTGCTGGCTGAACTCCTCGAGGCTCGGACCGTGGCCGTACACCGGTGCGTTGTCGAAGTACGGACGGAAGTCGCGCACGGCGTCCTGCGAGTTCCTGCGCATGAACACCTGGCCGCCGAGTCCGACGATCGCCTGCGCGGCCGTGCCGTGCCCGTGGTGCTCGAAGCGCTGGCGGTACAGCGCGATCATGCGCTGGGTGTGCGACGCGGGCCAGAAGATGTGGTTCGCGAAGAAGCCGTCGCCGTAGAAGGCGGCCTGGTCCGCGATCTCGGGGGTGCGGATCGAACCGTGCCACACGAACGGGGGCACCCCGTCGAGCGGGCGCGGCGTCGAGGTGAAGCCCTGGAGGGGCGTGCGGAACTCGCCCGACCAGTCCACGACGTCCTCGCGCCAGAGGCGGTGGAGCAGCTCGTAGTTCTCGACGGCCAGGGGCAGGCCCTGCCGGATGTCCTTGCCGAACCAGGGGTACACGGGGCCGGTGTTGCCGCGCCCGAGCATCAGGTCGGCGCGACCGCCCGACACGTGCTGGAGCATCGCGTAGTCCTCGGCGAGCTTCACCGGGTCGTTCGTGGTGATGAGGGTGGTCGCGGTCGACAGCTGCAGCGTCGAGGTCTGCCCGGCGATGTAGGCGAGGGTCGTCGTCGGCGAGGACGACCAGAACGGCGGGTTGTGGTGCTCACCCAGCGCGAAGACGTCGAGGCCGACCTCCTCCGCGTGCTTGGCGATCGTCAGCGTCGCCTGGATGCGCTCGGCCTCGGTCGGCGTACGGCCGGTGGTCGGGTCCTGCGTGATGTCGCTGACGGTGAAGATTCCGAACTGCATCTCGCCCTCCTGGGCTCTTCGTCTTACTCCATGCGTTTGCATGTAATCTATCGAACGGATGTCGCGCGCGAACTATTCCCGCGATCGCCCCGGCCAGTTCCAGCACCTGCTCGGCGGCCTCCGCGAGCGCGACGCCGTAGCCCCTGCCGTGGCCGGCCGCGTGCACCGCGAGCGGATGCAACTGGTGCAGCGGGACCCGCTCCCGCCAGCCCGCCCGAAGCGGCGATGCGCGGTCGTACGCCGCGAGCACGTCGTCGAGGAACGGGCAGCCGAAGAGCGCGAGCATCGCGAGGTCGGTCTCGCGGTGGCCGCCGTGCGCCGCGGGGTCGATGAGCACGACGCCGCCGGGCGACCACAGCACGTTCCCGTTCCAGAGGTCGCCGTGGATCCGGGCGGGCCGCTCGTCGTCGTCGAAGGCGCCGGCGGCGATCACCTCGGTCGCCCGCCGGACGAGCGCGGCCTCCGCGGCGGTCGTGTTCCCGACCTCCTCGGCGATCGCGAGGTAGGGCAGCACCCGATCGCGGGCGTAGAACGCACCCCACGCTGCGTCGTCGGCCGCGGGCAGGGGGCGGCGTCCGATGAAGAGCGGACCGTCCCAGCCGTCGGGTCGAGCACCGAAGGCGCTCGCACCGGCCGCGTGCGTCCGGGCGAGGGACGCGCCGAACGCCCGCGCCGCGCCGCCATCCGGGCGCGCCAGGTCGACGCGCTCGAGCTCGATCCGGCCCGGCGACACGGCGACGACCGCGACGGTCCCGACCCCTCCGGCAGCGCGGAGCCATCGCGAGCCCGGCGGCCTCGGCCTCGAAGAAGCCGTCGGGGGCATCCGTGCGTGCCTTCACGATGGTGTCCACCCGCCCAGTGTGCCCGACGGGCACGTCGTGGGGCACGCGAAGGGCGGGGGTGCCATGCGGCACCCCCGCCCCGTCACGACCGCGTCGACTCAGTCGGCGTCGTCGTGCCCGTGACCGTGGTCGGGCGCGAGCCCGCCACCGCCGGGAAGGTTGACCGTGCCCTCGGGCCCGGCCGGGGCCGGGAACGCGAAGTTGCCCGGGACCTTCTTGCCGACCACGCCGTTCACCGTCTCGGTGGAGTAGGCGTAGGTGAGCACCGCCGCGGCGATCGCGTCGGAGTTGACATCGAGCGCGTCGAGCGCGAGGTTGTCGATGTCATCGCACGCGAGGTGGTAGCACGGGTCGTACTGCGCACCCGCGGTGCCGCCCCAGATCGCCGCCTGCTCCGCGGTCTTCGACGACCTCGGCGCCCGTGAACAGGCCGCCCGCGGGGACGCCGTTCTGGATGAACGCCTGGTAGTCGCTGCGACCGCTGAACTCGGCGTCGTCGTACGGCACGCCGGCCCAGGTGTAGTAGCTCTCGAACAGGTCCTCGATCTGCACCGAGCCCTCGGGCACGACGACCGGCGCCGGCCAGCCCGACTCGTCGCCGTCGTACACCATGAAGATGTAGTTCGGCGAGGCCACCATGTCGAAGTTCAGGTAGAGCGCGACCTCATCGAGCGTGCCGGCCGTCACCTGGTCTGCGACGTAGGCGCGCGAGCCGAGCAGTCCGCTCTCCTCGGCACCCCACCACGCGAAGCGGATGGTGTTCTCGGGCTTCAGCTTCGAGATCTGCTGGGCGATCTCGAGCAGGGCCGACGAGCCGCTGCCGTTGTCGTTGATGCCGGGGCCGGCCAGCACCGAGTCGAGGTGCGCACCGGCCATCACGACGTTGTCGTCGTTCGCGCCGGGCAGCTCCGCGATCACGTTGACCTGCGGACGGGACTCGGGCGAGTCGACCACGATGTGCGCGGTCGATCCGGCCTGCGCGAGCGCGGCGCCGTCGGCGAAGCTCGCACCCACGACCGGGATGCTGAGCGGCGTCTGGTTGGCGCCGAACAGGGTGCCGGTCACGAGGCCCGAGCGCAGCTCGGTGTTGCCCTGGTTGAAGATGATGACGGCCTCGGCGCCGGCCGTCTGCGCGTTGATCGCCTTGATGCCGAACTCGCACGTGCCGCGCTGGATGAGCGCGATGTCGTTGTCGCCCGACCAGTCGATCCCGGCGAAGTCCGCGGCCTCGCAACCGCTGGTGACCGGGTCGCGCGGCAGGTCGAGCACGATGTCGACCGGGATCACGTTGCCCGTGACCTCGCCGTAGCCGGTTCCCGTGAAGGTGCCCGACTCGTACTCGGCCGCGACCGGCGTGAGCTGCTCGAGGAGGGGCGGCGGCACGAACGTGAACGGGAACTCGTCGAGCTCGACGTTCCAGCCCGCGGCCTCAGCGTGTCGACGACGTAGTCGACGCTCTCGGTGTATCCCGTGGTGCCGGCCGCGCGGGTGTCGCCGTTGGCATCCGCGATGGCCTGCAGGGCCTCTTCGTGCTCGAGCACTCCGTCGACGGTGACGCACCCGAGGAGCTTCTCGTACGTGTTGTTCGTCCGCGCGTCGCACCCGGCAGCGGCAGGAGCGGCCATCGCGGCGCCCGCCGGCACGAGTGCCAGTCCGGCCACCGCCGCGGTTGCGATCGCTGCCGTCCTGACGCGCCTGGAAAGTGTTGCAGATGGGTACATCGTCTTCCCTTCCGTGCGGGTGTCCTCGTCGACACCCGTTCTGGGGGAGCCTAAGCGGACGCCCGGCACGTGGGGAAGCCCCAGTTCGCAAATGCCGACGGTGGCGCACGAATGCTGCGTGGTCGCGCTCCCGCGATGGCTAGACTCGCCGTGATGGGCACGATTTCGGTCATCGTTCCGAGTCTCAACGACGCGGACTACCTCGCCGTATGCCTCGACGCGCTCGCGAAGCAGACGCGCCGGGCCGACGAGGTCATCGTCGTCGACAACGGCTCGACGGATGCCACGGCGGCGGTCGCACGGGCCGCAGGCGCCCGAGTCGTCGACCAGCCGGTGCGCGGCATCTGGCCCGCGACGGCGGCGGGATTCGACGCGGCATCCGGCGACGTGCTCGCGCGCCTCGACGCCGACTCGGTACCCGCTCCCGACTGGCTGGCCGAGGTCGAGCGGCGGATGTCGCGACGCGACCGCCCGACGGTCGTCACCGGCATGGGGCGCTTCTACGGCGGCACCGCACCGCGGCGCTGGATCGCCCGCCACATCTACATCGGCGGCTACTTCACCGTCATCGGCGCGCTGCTCGGACATCCGCCGATCTACGGGTCGAACTACGCCATGCGGGCGGACGCCTGGCTCCGGCTCCGCGACATCGTGCACCGCGACCGCCCCGACCTGCACGACGACCTCGACCTCGCCTGGTGGCTGCAGCCGGGCATGACCGTCGTGCACGACCGGGCGCTCATCGTCGGCGTGTCGGCTCGGCCGTTCGACAGCCTCCCCGAGCTCCGACGCCGCCTGCGGATGGCGTTCCACACCCTCGGCGTGCTGTGGCGGGCCTGGCCGCCGTTCGAGCGGCGGGCCGTGCGGCGCATCGGCGACGACCTGATCTCCCCGGCGATGCTCGCCGAGGCCGCTGAGGCGGACGCCGACGGCGAGGCGCCGCTGCCCGCGTGACCTGCGACGCCCGTGGGCGGGCTACGGGGTGACGCCGGTCTCGTCGAACAGCGCGGTCATGTCGCGCACGAGCTGGTGCGGCGCCGTCTCGCAGGGGCTGTGGCCGGTGGGATACACGGCGAAGCGCGCCCCGATCTCGCGTGCGAACCGCTCGTGCAGTTCGCGCGGCCACAGGTCGTGCTCGCCGACCGCGACGAGCTTCGGCATGGGCGACGCGAGGAGTTCGGTGCGCACGTCGGGCGTCTGCATCATGAGGGCGATGATGTCGTCGACGCTCTCGCGGCGGGTGAGCGCGAACCGCTCCCGCACGAACGCGAGGCGGCGCGGGGGCACCCGGTTGAGGTTGTTGCGGATCCCCCAGAGCATCAGCGCGGCGCCCTGGCGCGGCGACGTGAGGCCGCTGATCGGCCCGATGCGCTTCACGCCGCGGAACGCCTGCCCCGGCTCGGGCGGCGCGCTCAGCAGGGTGAGGCTCGCGAAGCGATCCGGCCTGGCGAGCAGCGCGAGCTCGGCGAGGGTGGCCGCGAAGCTGTAGCCGAGCACGTGCGCGCGCGGCGCGCCGTCGTCGAGCACCGCGAGGAGGTCGTCGAGGAACAGCCGCTCGTCGTAGCGGGTGCGCGGCGGATCGACGTTCCACGGCCCGGCGGCCCATGACTCGTACTGCCCGGCGAGGTCGTAGGACTCGACCCGATAGCCCGCGGCCGCGAAGAGCGGCATCATCAGCACGAAGTCCTCCTTCGAGCCGGTGGCGCCGGGGACGAGCACGACCCGGGGGCCGTCGGCGGGACCGAGCGCGACGCGGGCGAGGTGCCCCGCTCGGGGCGTCGAAGCTGGTGCGCTCGGTGCCGGGCGGGAAGGCCCGCCAGTCGAGGTCGGGGATGGCCTCGTCGAGCAGGCGCGCCTCGTCGGCGACATCCGCCGACGCCGCCGAGACGACGGGCGACGTGCCGCGGCGACGGAACGAACCCCGCGCACCTCCGAATGCGACCACGACCACACGATACCGTCGGCCGGCGACGACCGGCAGCGCGGCCCCCCGCGTGGACGACGGGTCGGGTCCGTCGGACGCACTCGGGTCGCCCTCAGCGAACACCGGACGAGCGCCCAGACGGCCGACGTAGGGTGGACGCATGGCTACCGTGGCGCTGACACTTGAGAACTTCGAGCAGACGATCCTCGACGGCGGGACCGTCTTCATCGACTTCTGGGCGGGATGGTGCGGACCGTGCCTGCAGTTCGCCCCGAACTACGAGGCCGCATCCGAGGCGAACCCCGACCTGACGTTCGCGAAGGTCGACACCGAGGACCAGCAGCAGCTCGCGGCGGCGATGAACATCACGTCCATCCCCACGATCATGGCGTTCAAGGACGGGATCGGCGTCTTCGCGCAGGCCGGCGCGCTTCCCCGGCCGATGCTCGACGAACTGATCACCCAGGTGCGCGCCCTCGACATGGACCGCGTCCGCGCCGACCTCGCGCGGCAGGAGGCCGAGCAGGCGGTCGCGTCGTCGCAGGTCAGCGAGGCCTGAGCCCCGACTCCGACGAGCGGATGCCGCGACGGGCGGTCACTCTCCCGGTGCGCCAGGTGCCTCGCTCGCGCCTCGAGCCCCTCGAGCCCGCTGAGGTCGAGTTCGACGCGGAAGGGGCGTGCGGCGCCGACGATGACCGCGGGCACGCGCACGTAGCGGCCCTGCTGGCGCAGTCCGTCGAGCAGGTCGACCCATCGCTCCTGCGCGGCGCGGCCGAGGAACCCGGCGTGTCGTGGCCGATCGCCGCCGACGAGCTGCACGCCGATGCGGTAGCGACGCGAGAGCCAGCGGTTCGCGCGAGGGACCAGCACGGCGTGCTGCTCGGCGCCGCCGTAGAGCCGCGCCAGCTCGATCGCCGGCTGGTGGCGGTTGACGTCCTCGACCGGCACGACCGTGCGCACCTCGCGCTCCCGTCGCGGAGCGTCGACGAGGTCGAGGCCGTCCAGGGTCGACAGGTCGCCCCACTGGTCGGGGTTCGTGGGGCGGCTCGCCTGCACGAGCGAGACGACGAGCCACGCGAGCGCCGCGAGCACGACGACGACGAACAGCCAGAACAGGACGGGCGGGCTGTCGGGGCGGATGAAGCCCGTGAGCAGCAGGAGCCCCACCAGCACGAGGAACGGGAGCGGCTCCCAGGCGTGCAGGGGCTTCGAACGGGGCGCGGGCATGGGATTCAGGCTATCGTCCGACCGGCGGACGCCCGGCCTCAGCGGAGGGACGGGAGGCGGGCCGCCACCTCGTCGAGCACCGACTCGTCGCCGGCGTAGAGGCCGTGCTCGCGCGGCCAGTGCGAGACCACGTCGGTGTAGCCGAGCTCGGCGGCGCGGCCGACGGCGTCCTCGAACGCGTCGACGCTCGCGAGGCTGTAGCGGGCCTCGGCGTCGAGCGAGAGCGTGCGGCTGATCGTGGCGGGATCGCGGCCCGCGGCGTCGCAGGCGTCGTCCAGGCGGCGCACGAGCTCGCCGGCCAGGCGCCACCACGCCTCGGTGTCATCGTCGGCACCGGCGGTCGTGACCCAGCCGTCGGCGATGCGCGTCGCGAGCGCCAGCCCCTTGGGCCCGTCGGCCGCGAGGTGCAGCGGCATCCGCGGATGCTGCGACGGCTCGCCGACCATGCGGGCTCCCGACGCGGTGAACCACTCCCCCTCGAACGAGACGCCCCCCGAGCCCGGCGGTTCGAAGCGCAGCAGCAGGTCGAGGGCCTCGGCGAACTCGGCGAAGCGGGCGAACCGCTGCCGCGGGGTGAGCTCGGGCTGCCCGAGCACGTAGGCGTCGAAGCCCGTGCCGCCGGAGCCGATGCCGAGCAGCATCCGCCCGCCCGAGACCTGGTCGACGGTCGCGACGTCCTTCGCGAACGGCACCGGATGCCGGAAGTTCGGCGACGCCACGAACGTGCCGAGGGCGATCCGGCTCGTGACCGTCGCCGCAGCCGTGAGCGTCGGCACGGTGGCATGCCAGCGCTCGCCCGCGAGGCCGCGCCACGCGAGGTGGTCGTAGGTCCATGCGTGGTCGAAGCCGAGCTCCTCGGCGCCGCGCCAGCGTCGGGCGGCCTCTGGCCAGTCGTACTGGGGCAGGATGACGATGCCGAACCGCATGGCGCGAGTCTACGACGCGTCGGCGGGGCGGGCCGCGGCGGCCGGCACGCGGGCGTCGGCCGAGCGGCACGAGGTCGACGTCGAGCGCCTTCGCCACCGCTGCGGGCGCGCGACGCTCGAGGCGCACCAGCACGATGCCGCCGAGGATGAGCAGCCCGCCGAGGAGCTGCACCGGTCCGATCGCCTCGCCGAGCAGCGCCCACGACACGACGGCCGCGAAGACCACCTCGGAGAGGCCGAGGAACGACGAGAGCCTGGTGCCGAGCAGGCGGATCGACTGGATGCCCGCGACGTAGGCGAACGCGGTCGAGATCGCGCCGACCATCAGCACGGGCACCCACCACGGCGCGGTGCCGCCGAAGAACGCGACGTCGACGAACTCGGCCTCGAACGGCACGAGCCCCGTGAGGCCGGCGAGGCCGAGGACGACGGCGCCGAGGAGGCATCCGACCGCCGCGAGCGCGACCGGCGGCACGCCGACGTCGGTACGCTCGCCCAGCACGTAGTAGACCGCGACGCCGAGCATCGCGACGCCCGCGATGATGACGCCGAACGGGTCGAGGGCGCCGCCGGCCGGCCCGATCACGAGCACCAGCCCGGCGATGGCGACGACCGAGCCGGCGAGCACGACGAGCTGCGGCGCACGCCGGGTGCGCGCCCACACGAAGGCCACGAGCGCGACCGGCGCGAGGTACTCGATGAGCAGGGCCGTGCTCACCGGGATGCGGGCGATCGCGGTGTAGAAGGCGAGCTGCACGCCGGCCACGGCGATGACCGAGTAGATGAGCACGGTCCACTTCGCGCGCCACAGCGGGCGGAGGTCGAAGCGGAGGGCCACGAGGCCGGGGACGAGCAGGATCAGCGCGGCGACCGAGACGCGGAAGAACACCGCGGCCCCCGGCGACCACCCCGACTCGAGCAGCGGCTTCACGATCGCGCCGCCTGCCCCGAACGCGAGGCCGGCCGCGAGGCCGAGCAGGATCCCGACGATGCCGCGTGAACGGTGCATCCGCTCGACCCCTTCCCCCGGCGCGTCAGCGCTGTAATGCCCGAAACTCGTTATACTGATGACAGTACTCGGGCAGGACGTCAGGAGTCAAATGTTTTTCACCCATGACACGGAAGCGGCGCTGGCCTTCGTGGCGGCGCTCGCCGACACGACCCCCGAGGCATCCGATTCGGGCGACGACGAGCTCACGACGCCGGCCGAGCTCGTCGCGCTGCTCGACGCCTGGAAGTACTCGGGCCGTCGCGACGGCGATGCACGGGAGCTCGACGAGGTGCGCGAGGCGCGCGCCCGCCTGCGCGACCTCTGGCTGCTCGACCGCGACGCGGCGGCCGCGGCCGTCAACGAGCTCCTCGCCGAGGCGCGGGCCCTTCCTCGCCTCGTGCGTCACGACGACATCGACTGGCACATCCACGCGACCGCGCTCGACGCGCCGCTCGCCCGACGCATCCTCGTCGAGGCGGCGATGGCGTTCGTCGACGTCATCCGGTCCGACCAGATGGAGCGCCTGCGCGTCTGCGACGCCGACGACTGCGAGAGCCTCTACGTCGACCTCTCGAAGAACGCATCGCGGCGGTTCTGCAGCACGCGGTGCGGCAACCGGATGGCCGTCCGCGCCTACCGCGCGCGCACGGCGTGAGCCGGTCGCACGGCGAGGCTCGGCCGGAGTAGATTCCAGATCACCGGCGCCGTTCCGGGAACGGACGCGGCTTCAGGCGAGGAGGCCCCGATGACCGATCGAGCGACACCGGCTGAACCTGCTCCCTTCACCGCCGAGGACTTCACCGCGAGGCTGCGGCGAGCGGCGGAGTCCGCGGATGCGGCGGGACTGTCCGGGCTGCTGCTCACCCCCGGACCCGACCTGCTCTACCTCACCGGGTACGCGCCGGTCGCGATCACCGAACGCATCACGATGCTGGTCGTTCCCGTCGACGGCGAGCCGACGATGATCGTGCCCCGGCTGGAACGCCCCGACGCCGAGGGTTCGCCCGGCGCTGCGGTGTTCCGGCTCGCAGACTGGACCGACGGCAGCGATCCCTACGAGGCGACGGCGCGACTCCTCGGGCCGGGGCGCTACGCGCTGTCGGACTCGGCCTGGGCGATGCACCTGCTCGGGCTGCAGGGACGGCTGCCCGAGACGTCGTACGTGTCGATGACGGCCGCCCTCCCGATGCTGCGGGCGATCAAGGACGACGACGAGCTCGAGCGGCTCGCGGCGGCCGGGGCGGCCGCCGACGCGGCGTACGGGGAGATCCTCGGGGTCCGCTTCGCCGGCCGGAGCGAGACCGACATCGGCACTGAGCTGGCCGCGCTCCTGCGCCGGTTCGGGCACTCGCAGGTCGACTTCACCGTCGTCGGCTCCGGCCCGAACGGGGCGAACCCGCACCACGAGATGGGCGACCGGATCATCGAGCACGGCGACATGGTGGTGCTCGACTTCGGCGGCCTCAAGCACGGCTACGGGTCGGACACCACGCGCACGGTGCACGTCGGCGAGCCCTCCGACGAGGAGCGCGAGGTGCACGAGATCGTCCGCCGAGCGCAGCAGGCGGGATTCGAGGCGGTCCGGCCGGGCGTCGAGTGCCAGGAGGTCGACCGGGCAGCGCGAGCCGTCATCACCGAGGCCGGGTACGGGGAGTACTTCATCCACCGCGTCGGCCATGGCATCGGGCTCACCACGCACGAGCCGCCGTACATGGTCGAGGGCGAACGGCAGCCCATGCAACCCGGGATGTGCTTCTCGATCGAACCGGGCATCTACCTTCCCGGGCGCTTCGGCGTGCGCATCGAGGACATCGTCACGGTCACACCCGAGGGCGGGCGCCGGCTGAACGGGACGCCCCACGAGATGGCGATCGTCGAGTAGCGGCGCCTCGCGGCATCCGCTCGGGAATGACGAAGGCCCCCGCCTCCGTGCCATGCACGCAGTGGGGGCCTTCGCAAGAAGTTCGCGGTATCAGCGAGAGCCGCGTCGGAACACGACGCTTAGCGGCGCAGCCCGAGACGCTCGATGAGCGAGCGGTAGCGGTTGATGTCCACGTCGGCGAGGTAGCCGAGCAGACGACGACGCTGACCGACGAGGAGGAGCAGGCCACGACGCGAGTGGTGGTCGTGCTTGTGCTCCTTCAGGTGCTCGGTGAGGTCCTTGATTCGCTTCGTGAGGAGCGCGATCTGGACCTCGGGGGATCCAGTGTCACCGGGGTGGGTCGCGTACTCTTCGATGATCGCCTTCTTGACATCGGCTTCAAGTGCCATAGATGGGATCCCCTTTCTCCTTGTTGCGCGCTGCCCGGGGCCGAATGCCTGGGCTCTCTTGATGCGCGGCCGATTTCACGGCAACCTCAGGAGTCTACCAGAGCGGATGCCGCGTGGCCGCCGTGCGCGATTCAGCGCTCACCGTCCATCACCGAGGGAGGCCCCACCATGAGCAAGCCGGTTCTCATCACGATCGGTGTCGTCGTCGCACTGGCCGGGCGTGATCTTCACCTTCCAGGGCCTCGGCTTCATCGGCGGCAGTGCGATGACCGGCTCCACGCTCTGGGCGATCCTGGGCCCCATCATCGCGGTCGTCGGCGTCGTGCTCGTGGTGCTCGGCCTGCGCAGGGGCCGCAAGCCCTGAGGTCGCGGCCGACCGCGGCGGCTGCGGCGGGTCGGCGGCTGCGGGCGCGGCGTCCATCGGCTGCTCACCGGGTCGGGTCGATGACGAGCTTGCCGTGCACGTCGCCGGCGCCGATCCTGCGAAGCGCCTCGGGCACCCCCGCGAGGGGCAGCACGGCGTCGATGACCGGATGCACCTCCCCCGCCGCGACCACGGCGTCGAGCTCCTCGAGGCCCTCGTTCGCGTGCGCGGCGAGCACCCGGTACGACCGGCCGTCGCGACCCATGGCGCCGCCGAAGGCGAACGTGGCGAAGATCACGCCGCATGCGTCCGCCGATGATCACGAACCGGCCGCGCGGCGCGAGCATCCGGCGGTAGTCCCGGAGGCGGCGGCGCGCGACGAGCTCGATGATCGCGTCGTAGCCGCCGTCGGGCGGCGGCTGCCCGGCCGCCGGGTCGGCGAGGTCGATCGCCCGGGTGGCGCCGAGCCGGGTCAGCAGGTCGAGCTTGTCGGCGCGGTCGACCGCGGTCACCTGGGCGCCGGCTCGGCGGGCGAGCTGCACCGCGAGCGTGCCCGCTCCCCCGCCTGCGCCGTTCACCAGCACGTGGTCGCCCGCACCGACGCGCGCGAGCCGCAGCCCCTGCAGGGCGAGGCCGCCCGCCTGCGGCAGTGCGGCCGCGTCGACGAAGCCGATCCCTTCCGGGATGCGCCGCAGGTCGGTCACGGGTGCGACGGCGAACTCGGCGAAGCCGCCCCAGCCGGCGCTCGACAGGTCGCCGTGCACCCGGTCGCCGACGGCGAACTCCGTGACGCCGTCGCCGACGGCGACGACCTCTCCCGCGACATCCGCACCGAGCACCGGCAGGCGGGGCCGGAACAGGCCGCCGATGCGCGCGATCACCGGACGGCCGCGCAGCAGGTCCCAGTCCCACGAGTTCAGGGACGCGGCGCGCACCCGCACGAGCACCTCGCCCGGCGCGGGCTCCGGCATGGGCAGCTCGACCAGGTGCAGGCGCTCGGGCCCGCCGTACCGCTCGTACCGCACCGCGCGCATGCGGCGAGCCTACCCATCCGGGCCGCCGGAATATCGGGCCGGGCGCGGAGGTTTCCATGCATGTGGATGCAACCGAGGTGGAGGTCGCCGTCATCGGCGCGGGCCAGGCCGGCCTCTCGGCCGCCTACCACCTGCAGCGCCGCGGCTTCACGCCGGTCACGCGCGACCCGAACGCGTCCGAGACGTTCGTCGTGCTCGACGCCAACGCGGCACCCGGCGGGGCGTGGCAGCACCGGTGGGAATCGCTGCGCATGGCGACCGTGAACGGCATCCACGACCTGCCCGGGCATCCGGTGCCGCCGGCCGACCCGGCGATGCCGAGCCGCGATGCCCTGCCGCCCTACTTCGCCGACTACGAGCGACGCTTCGACCTCGACGTGCAGCGACCGGTACGCGTGCGCGCCGTGCGACGTGCCGACGACGACCCCGACGGGCGCCTCCTCGTCGAGACCGACCGCGGCACGTGGGCGGCCCGCCACGTCATCAACGCCACCGGCACGTGGACGCGCCCGTTCCGCCCGTACTACCCCGGGATCGATCGGTTCCGCGGTCGCCAGCTGCACGTCGCCGACTACGTCTCGGCCGACGAGTTCGCCGGGAAGCGGGTGATCATCGTCGGGGCGGGCGTCTCCGCGGTGCAGCTGCTCGACGAGATCTCGCACGTCGCCGAGACCGTCTGGATGACCCGCCGCGAACCGCAGTGGGTCGAGGAGGACTTCGACGTCCCCGCGCGGACGGCGGCGATCGCCGGCGTCGAGGCGCGGGTCCGCCAGGGCCTGCCGCCCGGCAGCGTCATCGCGGTCACCGGCATGCACTGGACGCCCTGGGCGCGGGCGGCGCAGGAGCGCGGCGTGCTGGTGCGGCATCCGATGTTCGCCTCGATCGAGGAGCACGGCGTGCGCATGCCCGACGGCTCGTTCATCGCGGCCGACGTGATCCTCTGGGCGACCGGCTTCCGGCCGGCGCTCGACCATCTCGCGCCCCTGAAGCTCCGCACGCCGGAGGGCGGATTCCGCGTGGCCGACACGCGCTCGCTCGACGAGCCGCGGCTGTTCCTGATCGGCTACGGGCCGTCGCAGTCCACGGTGGGCGCCAATCGGGCCGGGCGTGCCGCGGTGCAGCAGATCGTGGCCGAACGGGCGGCGCGCACGTCGGGGGCGTCGCGCACGTCGCGCACGTCGCGCACGTCGCCCACGGTCGCCGCGTAGCCGGGCGCCCACGATCGATTGCCCGGGATCCGGGGTCGGGGCAGACTGGCGCCATGGGGTTCGCGATGAAGCGCGTGTACGAGCCGGCCGAGGCATCCGACGGCTACCGGGTGCTCGTCGACCGGCTGTGGCCACGGGGCGTGAAGAAGGAGCGCGCCGAGCTCGACGAGTGGGCGAAGGACGCCGCGCCCTCCCCCGAGCTCCGTGCCGAGTGGCACCACCATCGCGAGCGCTTCGACGAGTTCGCCGTGCGCTACCGCGAGGAACTCGACGACAACCCCGCCGCCACGGCGCTGCTCGAGACGGGTCGCGAGCACGACCGCGTCACGCTCGTGTTCGCCGCGCGCGACGAGCAGGTGAACCACGTCAGCGTGCTCCTGCAGTGGCTCGCCGACCACGGGGCATCCGTCGAGTCCTGAACGGCCGGATGCCGCGTCGGGGCCTGATGCGGCGTCGGAGGCTTCATGCCGCGTCGGGCCGGATGCCGCCTGGGCGGGGTTCGCTGCACGCGATCGGGTCAACGGCGACCCTTGTGACCGCTCGGGCGTCGGCGTAGCGTGCCGAATGACCCGAGAAAGTGAGTCATCATCATGATTACCAAGAGGCGCGCGCGAACCGCCGCCCTGACGCTCGCCGCTGTCGCCGCATTCACCTTCGCCGGCGCCGGCGCCGCCCAGGCCTCACCCGCCATCCCGCTGACCGGCGGCCAGGAGGCTCCCGCGCCGAACGCCTTCGGCGCGCACGGCTGGTTCAGCTACGAGATCGACGGCACCGAGTTCTGCTACACGCTCGAGGTCGAGGGCCTCTCGACGCCGGCCGTCGCCGCGCACGTGCACGTCGGAGAACGGAACGTCCCGGGGCCCGTGGTGATTCCGCTCGACATCGTGTCCGCCACGAGCTTCGAGATCTCAGCCTGCGAGACGATCTCCGCCATGCTCGCCGGTGCCATCGAGGACGACCCCGAGTGCGTACTACGTCAACGTGCACACGCCGATGAACCAGCCCGGGGAGATCCGCGGACAGCTGAAGTAGCGCGCGCCGCTTCGTCGGCGCCATCGGGTCGCGGTGCGACCCGGACGTTGCTGTGCCGACTTGTCCTCCACAGGGTGGGTGAGCGCGGAGTTGTCCACAGGCTTTTTCCCTGATCCGGGGCGGTTTCCGACGCGCTCGGATGTCGGTGGGTGGTGGTGTGATGGATGCATGACCACCCCCGGGGCGACCAGCGCGGCGGCCGCGCTGCAGGCCGATCTCGACGCGATCGTGGTGCTCGAACGGCGGATCCGGGCGGCGCAGGCGGAGCAGTTGCGGCTGATCGAACGGGCGCACGGGTACGCGCACGCCGTCGAGGGCGTGCACGACGGAGTCCACCCCGGTGCAGCGGGAGTTCGGCACCCGCGTCGTTCCTCGCCGAACTCGCCACCACCCTGGTGCTGCCCGAGCGCACCGCCGGCGCCCTGGTCGCGGATGCCGGCACCGCCCGCCGGCACCCGGCCACCCTGGCCGCGCTCGCCGCGGGGGCGATCAGCCTGCCCCAGCTCCGGTCGATCTTCGAGACCGTCACCGGGCTGCCCGCCGACGCCGCGGCCGCGCTCGAAGCGGCCGCGCTGGACCGGGCACCGCAGCAGACCAACGCCGCCCTGCGCCGCCGGCTCCGCACCCTGCGGGAACGGCTCCACCCCGAACCACTGGACACCCGACACCGCACCGCGACCCTGGACCGCCGGGTGGTGCTCGAACCCGCCCCCGACGGGATGGCCTGGCTCAGCCTCTACCTGCACGCCGAACGCGCCCACGCCATCACGGACCGCCTCCACCGGCTCGCCGACACCCCGACCCGAACCGGAGGCCGCGATCGTGGTTCACCGGCCCCCGACCCGCGCACCCGCGCGCAACGGGTCCTCGACACCGCCACCGACCTGCTCCTTGCCGGCGTCCGCACCGACCACGACGGCGACCCGGTCGACGCGCGACGCGCAGATCGTGGCCCGGGTGCTGGTCACCGTCCCGGTGCTCACCCTGCTCGGCCACACCGACGAACCCGCCGAACTCGACGGGTACGGACCCATCCCCGCCGACACCGCCCGACACCTCGCCGCGCACGCCCCCTCATTCCACCGCATCCTCACCCACCCCGAGACCGGCGCCTACCTCTCCTACAGCCGCACCACCTACCGGGTCCCCGCCGACCTGGCCCGCTACCTCCGAACCCGCGACGGCACCTGCCGGTTCCCCGGCTGCGCCCGCCGCGCCACCACCTGCGACCTCGACCACACCACCCCCTGGCACCCCAACGGCCACACCAACCACGACAACCTCGCCCACCTCTGCCCCAACCACCACCGCCTCAAACACCACACCCACTGGCAGATGACCCAACACCCCAACGGCGTCATCCACTGGACCTCACCCACCGGCCGACACCACACCACCCACCCCGAACACCCCTTCACCCAACAACCCTTCGCCCAGCCGCCGCGCGCTGAAGCACGCATCCGGACCCGCGGGCACCACGCGACCACCGGCGACGACACCCGTCCACGCCGCTCCCGCCCATGCGGGCGATCAGGACGCGGCATGAGGGCGCCGGATCCAGAGTCCGGCCGGACCACCGCGAGGACCCGGTCGAGCTGTGCGGCGTCGACCGGCGCGAGGACGGGCGTCCGTGGCATCCGCTGGGCCATCGTGTGCCGTCGACCGGCTACGGCGCCAGCAGGAAGATCGCCGGCCAGCCGTTGTGCGCGTACACGATGACCGCGAAGACGATCGCGTCGAACAGCAGGTGCACCACGAGCACGTAGGTGAGCGACTTCGTGAGCTTGAACGTGTAGCCCTGCAGGAGGGCGAACGGGAAGGTGAGGAGCGGGCCCCATGACTGGTAGCCGAGCTCCCACAGGAACGACACGAACACGATCGACTGCAGCAGGTTGGCCTGCCACGTCGGGAAGTGCCGGCGCAGCAGCGCGAACACCGTGCAGATGAAGAACAGCTCGTCCCAGGTGCCGACCGCGTTGACGCCCACGAACAGGCGCGCGATCTCGTCGGGTTCGGTCACCGTCGGCCAGTTCGTGTAGACGCCGGACGTGATGAAGTAGAACGGCAGGATCGCCCAGCCGAGGAAGAGCACCAGCAGCAGGTACGCCCACTGCACGCGCGTCCACCGCTGCCCGTGCGCCACGGGAAGCGGATGACGCGGTCGCCGAACACGAACCTCGAGATCACGAACGGCACGACCACCGCGAGTCCGAGCACGGTGCCCATGAGCAGCATGTTGCCGTAGCTGATGTCCGCCGCGACCGAGATCGTCGAGATGATCACCTGGCCGAGCGCGATGAGCGACAGGTCGGGCAGCAGGCGGCTCGTCCGCCCCGACCGGTCGGTGAGCCACGCCGCCGCGAGCCCCACGACGAGCAGGGCGTACCCGGCCCACGGCACCATGAAGCCGAACAGCAGCACCGCGGCACCGCACACCAGCACGGCCGGCAGGAGGCCGATCGGGTGCGTGCGGACCTCGGGCGGGGCGGCGAGGGCGGCGGTGGACACGCTCCCAGCCTCCCAAGCCCGGATGCCGGTGGCAAGTGACAGAACCATGAGCCGGGTGGACCGGGTGACGTGCGGCGCGGGGACGCGCGGCTGTCGGCAGCCCATGTCACGATCGGTGCATGACGCGGATGCCCCGGCCCTGCACCCATCCGTCGCCGCACCCGGCGATCGTGCCTCCCTACCTGCTCGCCCGAATCGCGACCACCGACGACCCCGCCTACGCCGACGCGGCGGAGGCCGCCCGGCGGTCGCTCATGCGCGACGCGCCGCTCCGCGAGTTCCGCGTCGACGGCGAGCTGCCGTCGTTCATGGCGCCCGAGCGAACGGCGCGCGACGAGCGGCCGGCGGCCGCGCCCGGCACGGCGCCGCAGCCCGACCGCCGCATCTCCGACGCCGAGGGCGCCGACCGGCTGCCCGGCCGGCTGGTGCGCCGCGAGGGCCAGCCGCCACGCGGCGACGCCGCCGTCGACCAGGCCTACGACGGGCTCGGCGACACGTTCGAGATGTTCGCACGCGTGTTCGCACGAGACTCGATCGACGACGCCGGCATGCCGCTCGAGGCCACCGTGCACTACGGCGATCGCTACGACAACGCCTTCTGGGACGGCGAGCGCATGGTGTTCGGCGACGGCGACGGCGAGGTGTTCCGCGGCTTCACGCAGTCGATCAGCGTGATCGGGCACGAGCTCGCGCACGGCGTCACCGAGCGCACGGCGCGACTGCGCTACCAGGGCCAGTCGGGCGCGCTCAACGAGCACATCTCCGACGTGTTCGGCGCGCTGGTCGAGCAGTACTCGATGGCGCAGGATGCCGAGTCCGCGACGTGGCTCATCGGCGAGGGCGTGTTCACCGACGCCGTCGAGGGGCGCGCCATCCGATCGATGATCGAGCCGGGCACCGCGTACGACGACGACATCCTCGGCAAGGACCCGCAACCCGACCACTTCGACCGCTACATCGACACCGACGAGGACAACGGCGGCGTGCACCTCAACTCGGGCATCCCCAACCGCGCGTTCGCACTCGCAGCGGTCGAGCTCGGCGGATTCGCATGGGAGCACGCGGGCCGCGTCTGGTACGACGTGCTCACGTCGGGTCGCCTGCGGCCCGACACCGACTTCCAGACCTTCGCGAACGAGACGCTGCGTGCGGCGAACGAGCGGTACGGGCGCGCCTCACGCGAGTCGCGCGCGATCGCCGGAGGCTGGAGCGCCGTCGGGATCGACCCGGTCGCACCCGCCTGATCCGCTTCTCCCTGCCGGCCGCGCGAGGCGGGAGTAGCATCGCGGCATGGACGTCATCGTGTCGCGCAGCGGCGGACTGGCGGGCCTGCGGCTCACGTGGGAGGTGCGCGTCGACGAGCAGCCCGACGCCGACGACTGGTACGTGCTGATCGAGGCGATCCCGTGGAGCCAACCGCCACCGGTGCCGCCCGAGCCCGACCGCTACGTCTACCGGATCCGCTGCGCGCCGCACGAGGCGACGCTCGCGGAGCGCCAGCTCACCGGACCGTGGCGCCGACTCGTCGACCGCGTGCAGGAGACCACCGAGCCCGAGCGGGGCCGGCCCGGCGGCCCGGCGTCGGGCGACCGTCGCCCGCCGCCTACGCCTGCGTCGATCGACGCCGTCGACGCGAGCTCGACCGAGCTGACCGTCCGACGGTGCACGCGCACGACGCCGAGGGCGATGAGCCCCTGCGCGGCGAGGTAGGTCGACATGACGACCAGGTCGTGCGCGGCGAACTCGTAGCCCGGCAGGAACCTCCCGAGCGCGAGCACCGAGTCCGAGACGACGAACAGCGCGCCGCCGACGGCGATGAGCCCGCCCAGGCCGCCCGCGATCGCGGCCATGACGCCGAGGACGAGGCCGTACAGGGCCACCGGCACGAGCAGGCCGCCGAGATGCGGCTGGAGCAGGGCGAGGAACGCGACGATACCACGCCGCATACGCGATGGTCCAGGCAGGCAGGCGGCGCCCACGCGCCGGGAGGCGGAGGAACAGCACGACGTACGTGATGTGCGCGAGCAGGAACGACGCCAGCCCGACGACGAACCCCAGGTCGCCCGGGATGTTCAGCAGCGCGTCGCCGCCCCACGAGAAGCCGATGGCGACGAGCAGCAGCACGCGGAACGGCTCCGCGCAGCGGGCGAGCCGTCAGGAGCACGGCGAGCGCGAGGGCCGGCATGAGGAGCAGCTTCGTCGCGCGCGCCGCCTCGTCGAGGCCCGCGACCAGCACCGCCACGTGCACGACCGAGAGGACGAGGTACGGCGCGAAGGCGAGCAGGGTCCCTCGGCGGTCGCCCGGCTCGGGCAGGGATGCAGTCACGTCGTCGTGCCTCTCGGTGGTCGTCTCGCCCGCGGGCGTCACCAGATCGTACCGAGCGGATGCACCGCACGCGGCATCCGCTCGAGCTGCGGCATCGCTCGCCCGGCTCGCCGCCACGCACGCCCCGGCACGACGAAGGCCGGTGGGCTCGCGCCCACCGGCCTTCGGAGTCTGGTGCCGGGTGCTCAGCTCACGCCGAGCAGGTCGATCACGAAGATCAGGGTCTTGCCGGAGAGCTGGTGGCCGCCGCCGGCGGGGCCGTAGGCCTTCTGCGGGGGCACGGTGAGCTGGCGGCGTCCGCCGACCTTCATGCCGGGGATTCCCTCCTGCCAGCCGGCGATGAGCGCCTGGAGGGGGAAGTTGATGGACTGGCCGCGGCTCCACGACGAGTCGAATTCGTCGCCGGTGTCGTACTCGACGCCGAGGTAGTGCACGTCGACGGTCGAGCCCGGGCGTGGCCTCGGCGCCGTCGCCCACGACGATGTCCTCGATGACGAGCTCGACGGGTGCCGGGCCCTCGGGGGCGTCGACCTCGGGCTTGCTGTTGGTGTCAGTCATGGGTTCCATCCAAACGGAGACGGGGCTCGCGGACAACCGTCCACCCCCCTCTTGCGCTGACTGCGAACATCACGCACTCTGGAATCCGAGAACTCGTCGCCCCGTAGAGATGTCGGCAGTGCCACACCACAGGGCGGCGAGTTTCCTTGTGCGGGGCGTGGCCCCGAACGGGAACGGGCAGGCGGCGCACGCGACGCCGCCTGGCGCCAGACCGGTACGGCGATCGAGGGGTCGCCGGCTCAGCGGAGCAGCGCCGCCCGATCAGCCGCGACGGCCTGCAGGAGCGCATGCTCGTCGACCGCCGCGCGCCCACCGTCGCGTCGGGTGAGCATTCGCTGCCGGGTGAACGCCAGGTGCGTGGCATCCGTGATGAGCTTGCGCATGAGCGCGGTGCGCGGCGGCGTCTGCGCGCGCGCCCAGGCCCGCGCCTGCCGTCGACCCCCGGGCGTGGCGAGCATCTCCACCTCGGCGGGGCTGAACCAGCCGGCCGCGCCGTACTCCGCGAGGCGGGCCCGGGTGATGCGCACCTCCTGGCGTCGCAGGAGCACGGTGAGCAGCACCGCGCCGAGGAAGATCGGCACCTGGACGGTGAAGTACAGTCCGATCGCGTCGCCGGCGAAGGCGAGGGAGCCGTTCCAGAGCGCGTGCAGCAGCACCGCGCCCGCGAGGCCCAGCAGGAACCAGCCGATCACGCCCGCCCCGCCGCCACGTCGCGCGCCGATGCCGATGGCGATGCCGATGCACGCCGTGAAGAGCACGTGGGCGAAGGGCGAGAAGATGCCGCGCACGACGAACGTGGCGCCCAGCTCGCTCGCCCCGCCCTCCGCGAGCGCGGTCCCGAAGTAGAGGATGTTCTCGGTGAAGGCGAAGCCCGCCGCGGCGGTGGCGGCGTACACGAGCCCGTCCACCGGTCCGTCGAAGTGCGAGCGCGAGAAGGCGAAGATGAGCAGCACCCCGATGCCCTTCGCCGTCTCCTCGACGAGGGGCGCCTGCACCACGGCCTGCATGCGCCTCGTCGGGGCTGCCGCCGGGCTCCGCGAACGCGAGCGCGAGCTGCACGCCGAGGTCCACGATCAGCGCGATCGCGACCGACACCGCCGCGCCCCAGAGGAACGCGAACCACAGCGCCCAGCGTGGCTCGGGCTCCCACCGGTCGATCCAGCGCACCGCGAGGAGCACGACGGCGAGCGGCACCAGCGCGAGCACCGAGCCGATGACGAGCGTCGAGGCGCCGAGCCCCGTCGCGAGGTAGGCGATGACGAGCAGGCCGACGAAGCCGGCGACGACGATGCCGACGATCGCGAACCCGGCGCCCCCGCCCCGGCCCCGCGGCGGCGCGCTCCACAGCGGCGGCGCGGGCGTCGGGTTGCGGGCGGGCGGCTGCGCGGTGGTCACCCGCGCAGCCTATCGAGGGGATCCGTCACCGGGCGGCTGCGCCCCACCTGAGTCGGACCGTGGCCTCACCGGGCGGTCGGCTCGAACATGACGCCCGGGTTCAGGATGCCGGTCGGGTCGAACAGCGCCTTGATGCCCCGCTGGAGCTCGAACGAATCGGCGCCGAGCTCGTCGGCGAGCCAGCGCCGCTTCAGGATGCCCACGCCGTGCTCGCCCGTCAGGGTGCCCCCGAGGGCGACCGCGGTGCGGAACATGTCGTCGGCGGCGGCCCACACCTCGGCCGGCACCTCGTCGCCCGCGAACACGAAGTTCGGGTGCAGGTTGCCGTCGCCGGCGTGCGCGATCGTGGGGATCTCGATGCCGTACCGCGCGCCGATCTCCTCGATCGCGCGGAACATCTCGGGCAGGCGCGAGCGCGGGACCGCGACGTCCTCGATGAGCACCTGCCCCGAGGCGGCGAGCGCCGGATGCATCGCGCGGCGGATCGCGAGGAGGCGCTCGCCCTCCGCGGCATCCGTCGACACCGTGACCCGGCCGCCGGCGGCGGCGAATGCCTCGGCGATCCGGGCGGCCTCGGCGGCGGCGCCGTGGGTGTCGCTCTGCGCGAGCAGGAACGCCTCGCCCGGGGCGATCGTCTCGAGCGGGGTTCCGGCGAGCGCGGTCGCGCCCAGGTACGAGGCCACCCTCGCCAGCCCGGCCGCGTCGATGAGCTCCATCACGGCGGGGCGGATGCGCGCGGCGGTGACGGCAGCGGATGCCGCGGCCGCCGCCTCGACGCCCGGGAACGCCGCGGCGACGGTGACGACCTCGCCGGGAACGACCGGGCGCAGGCGCACCGTCGCCTCGACGATCACGCCCAGCGTGCCCTCGGAGCCCGTGATCAGCGCGGTCAGGTCGTACCCGGTCACGCCCTTCACCGTGCGGTGCCCGGTGCGCAGGAGCCGCCCGTCGGCGAGCACCACGGCGAGCCCCAGCACGGCTTCCCGGGTCACCCCGTACTTCGCGCACAGCAGGCCGCCGGCGTTCGTGGCGATGTTGCCGCCGATGGACGAGATGGCCCGACTCGCGGGGTCGGGCGCGAACCAGAGGCCGAGCGGGGCGAGTGCGTCGTTGAGGTCGCCGTTGAGCACGCCCGGCTCGACGACCGCGAGCTCGTCGGCCTCCGAGACCTCGAGGATGCGGTCCATCCGGGAGACGTCGAGCACGATCGCGCCGGGGCTCGCGATGGCGCCGCCGGCGAGGCCCGTGCCCGCTCCCCGCGGCACGACGGGGGTGCCCGTGGCGTGCGCGATGCGCATCACGGCCTGCACGTCGTCGACGGATGCCGCATGCACGACCGCGATCGGCGGCGTCGCGCTGCGCCATCCGGAGCGGTCCTCGCGGGTGGCGTCGAGCGCGGCGGGATCCGTCGTGACGGATGCCCCGAGGGCGTCGTGCAGGCGGGCGAGGACGTCGGTCGGCATCCCTCCACGCTAGCTTCATCGCCCATGGGTTCGGCGATGCGCCCATGTCCGATTTCCGCTGGTCGATGTCGGGCGTGCGTGCGAGGCTGGACGCATGACGCCCCAGCCCGCCACGCTCACGAGACGCCCCGCCGCGGTCGCCGACCCGCTCGCCGACCCCGTGTTCGCCGAGCGCTACCGCGCCATGCAGGCCCGCGACGCGCGGTTCGACGGGCAGTTCATCACGGGCGTGCACTCCACCGGCATCTACTGCCGGCCGAGCTGCCCGGCCGTGGCGCCGAAGCCGTCGAACGTGAGCTTCTACCTCACCGCGGCGGCGGCCCACGAGGCCGGACTCCGCGCGTGCAAGCGGTGCCTGCCCGACGCGGTGCCGGGCTCCCCCGAGTGGGACCTGCGCGACGACCTCGCGGCGCGTGCCATGCGCCTCATCGCCGACGGCGTGGTCGAGCGCGAGGGCGTTCCGGGCCTGGCCGCCCGACTCGGGTACACGCCGCGGCACCTCACGCGCGTGCTCACGGCCGAGCTCGGCGCGGGTCCGCTCGCGCTCTCCCGGGCGCACCGGGCGCAGACCGCGCGGGCGCTGCTCACGTCGACGACCCTGCCCGCGGCCGATGTCGCGTTCGCCTCGGGCTTCGGCAGCATCCGCCAGTTCAACGACACCATCCGCGCCGTCTACGAGCGCAGTCCCCTCGAGCTGCGCATGGCCGGGCGGCTGCGCGATCGCGGCACGCGTGCGCACTCCCTTGCGGGCGAGCAGCGCGGTTCCGCCGCAGCCGACACCCGTGAGGCCGGCGCCGAGCGCCACGCGGGCGTCGTGCGCCTGCGGCTGCCCGCACGCGCACCGTTCGACGCCGCGGGCGTGTTCGCCTGGCTGGCGACCCGCGCGCTCGACGGGGTCGAGCAGGCCGGGCGGCTGCACTACGCCCGCACGCTCCGCCTGCCCGGCGGACCTGCGCTCGTGCGGTTCGAGGCCGGCGGCGATGCGGCGGCGCCGTCGATCGACGTCGAGGCGCACCTCACGAGCCTCGCCGACCTCCCGCCCCTGGTCGCTCGCGTGCGGCGCCTGTTCGACCTCGACGCCGACGCCGTGGCGATCGACTCGGCCCTCGCGGCCGACCCGCGGCTCGCCGCCTCCGTCGCGGCGGTGCCCGGCATCAGGCTGCCCGGATGCCTCGACCCGCACGAGCTCGTGTTCCGCGCCCTCATCGGCCAGCAGGTGTCGGTCAAGGCGGCGCGCACGGCCCTCGGCCCGACTCGCCGCCGACCTCGGCGAGCACGTCGCTGCCGGCGCCCACGACGACCCCGCGCTGCTGTTCCCCACCACGGCCGCCATCGCCGCAGAGGGCGAGCGCGTGCTGCGCGGGCCGGCGGCCCGCATCCGCACGATCGTCGACGTCGCCCGGCGGCTCGAGTCCGGCGACCTCGTCGTCGCGGCCGAGCGGGAGCGCGCCGAACTGGCGCACGACCTGCTGGCGATCCCCGGCATCGGCCCCTGGACGGCCGGCTACGTGGCGATGCGCGTCACGCGTGCGCCCGACGTGCTGCTCACGGGCGACCTGGCGCTGCGCAACGGCGCCGCCGCGCTCGGGCTGCCCGCGGAGGCCGCTGCGCTGCAGGCCGAGGGCACGCGATGGGCGCCGTGGCGCAGCTACGCGTCGATGCACCTCTGGCGCGCCGCGTAGAGATCGGATGTCTGCGGCCGCTGACGGTACGATGCGTGGCATGGCCGTCACCGACGAAGCGATCCTGCGCATCAAGGAGATGATCCTCGCGGGCGAGCTCGCGCCGGGCGACCGGCTGCCGCCCGAGAAGGAGCTCAGCGAGCGGCTCGGGCTCTCCCGCTCGTCGCTGCGCGAGGCGGTGAAGGCGCTCGAGGTCATCCGCGTGCTCGACGTGCGCCGCGGCGACGGCACGTACGTCACGAGCCTCGAGCCGCGCCTCCTGCTCGAGGCCATGTCGTTCGTCGTCGACCTCCACGACGACCAGTCGGTGCTGGAGATCTTCGCCGTGCGCCGCATCCTCGAGCCCGCCGCGTCCGCGCTCGCGGCGCGGAACGCCGACGGCGAGGCCATCGCCGGCCTCCGCGAGGTGGTCGAGAGCGTCGACCATGCGGCCGACGTGGAAGACCTGGTCGCGCACGACCTCGAGTTCCACCGCGGCATCGCCGAGGCCACCGGCAACACCTACCTCGCGAGCCTCATCGACTCGCTCTCGAGCCACACCGTGCGCGCCCGCATCTGGCGCGGCATCACGCAGGAGAACGCCGTCCACCGCACCCTGCAGGAGCACCACGCCATCCTCGATGCCATCGCCTCGGGCGATGCCGATCTCGCATCCGCGCTCACCGTCGTGCACGTGAGCGGCGTCGAGCAGTGGCTCCGCTCGGCCCTCTGAACTGCTCGGCGCGCTGAGCACGGCGGAGGGGGCGACGGCCGAAGCCGCCGCCCCCTCCGTGGCATCCGTCGCCTACTCGTAGAGCACGGCCTGGATCTCCTCGTCGTCGATGTTCGTGGCGTCGTACCAGTAATAGCCCGTGTCGATCGTCTTCGGGAGCTCCTTCCCGTCGATCGCCTCGACGGCCGCCTTCACCGTCTCGTAGCCGATGCCGACCGGGTTCTGCGTGATCGCGCCGATCATCAGGCCGTCGCGGATCGCGTCCATCTGGGCCTTGCCCGAGTCGAAGCCGACCACGACGAGCTGCGTCGGGTCGATGGCGAGCTCCTTCACGGCCTGCACGACGCCGATCGCCGAGCCCTCGTTCGAGCCGTAGATGCCCTTGAGGTCGGGGTTGGCCGCGATGATCGCCTTCGCGAGGTCGGCCGACTTCGCCTGGTCGCCACCGCCGTACTGGATGTCGACGATCTCGATGTTCGGCTCGTTCTCCTCCATGTAGTCGACGAAGCCGTCGCGACGCTGCTGGCCGGTGACCGAGGTCTGGTCGTGCACGACCAGGGCGACCTTGCCCTCGTGGCCGACGGCCTCCGCCAAGTGCTTCGCCGCCTCGGCCGCGGCCGCGAGGTTGTCGGTCGCCGCCGTCGTGAGCGGGATGTCGCTGTCGACACCCGAGTCGAAGGCGATGACCGGGATCCCCGAGTCCTCCGCCTGCTGGAGCAGCGGGCCTGCCGCCTGGCTGTCGAGGGCGGCGAAGCCGACCGCATCCGGGCTCTTGTCCAGCGCCGTCTGCAGCATCTGGATCTGCTGGTCGACGTCGGCCTCGGTGTCGGGCCCCTCGAAGGTGATCTCGACGCCGTACTCCTCGGCCGCCTGCTCGGCACCCGACTTCACGGCCTGCCAGAACTGGTGCTGGAATCCCTTCGAGACGAGCGCGACGTAGGGCGTGTCGCCTCCCGCGGCGTCCGTGGATCCACCGCCGTCGCTCGCGCAGCCTGCGAGCACGAGCGCTGCGGCCGCGAGGCCGACGACGGCCCCGATCGTACGCTTCCTGAACATGGTCACTCCCTTGTGTCTGTGTTGCCGTGGTGTATTGCGGAGATGGGTGGTGCGGTTCGGTGTGCTCGATGCCCCGAGGTCCTCGGACGGTCAGGCCGCTCGTCGACGGCGCAGCATGTCGAGGTAGACGGCGACCAGGATGACGATGCCGACCGCGACCGACTGCCATTCCTGCGGGACCGAGGTGATGCGCAGGCCGTTCGTGAGCACGGCCATGATGAGGGCGCCGATGACGGTGCCGATGATGGACCCCTTGCCGCCCTGCAGCGACGTGCCGCCGATGACCACGGCGGCGATCGCCTCGAGCTCGAGGCCCAGGCCGCCCGTGGGCTGCGCCGACGACAGCCGGGACGCCGAGAGCACGCCCGCGAGCCCGACGAACAGGCCGGCCATCGTGTAGACGATGATCTTCCACCGCCGCACGTTCACGCCCGACAGCGCGGTGGCCGCCTCGTTCGAGCCGATCGAGAACGTGTAGCGGCCCACGATCGTCTTCGACAGCAGCAGCGAGGCGATCACGATCATCACGATGAAGATCGCGACGCCCAGCGGGAAGCGGATGCCGGGGATGATCGAGAGGTTCATGATCGACTGGAACTCGGGCGTGTCGTTGAAGTAGATCGGCTTGGTGCCCGAGATGACGAGCGACAGCCCGGCGGCGATGAGCATCATGCCGAGCGTCGCGATGAACGGCGGGATGCCGAGCACCGAGACGTTGACGCCGTTCACGAGCCCGATGAGCCCGCCGAAGAGGATGGTGGCGGCGACGCCCGCCCAGAGCGGCCAGCCCCAGTACGTGAGGAAGACGCCGGCCATCACGCCGCAGAGCACCATGCCGGTGCCGATCGACAGGTCGATGCCGCCCGTGATGATCACGAACGTCGTGCCCAGCGCGAGGATGCCCGTGACGGTGGCCGCGGTCAGGATCGAGACGAGGTTGTTGGCCGTGAAGAAGTGCGAGCTCGCGAACGAGAAGAACACGACGATCACGATGAGGCTCGCCGCGGCGAGGAGCTGCTGGAGCGAGCCGCGCAGCCGCGCGAATCGCGGCGTTCCCGCGTCGATCGCGGCATAGGCCGACGTCGAGGGGGTCTCGGCGGGCCTCTGGGGGGTGGTGGTCGGGCTCATCGTGCGATCGTCCCTTCGGCGCTGAAGCGGGTGGCGTAGTCCATGACGTTCTCCTGGGTGGCGTCGGCGTTGTCGAGCACGGCGGTGAGCCGCCCCTCGGCCATCACCGCGATGCGGTTCGCGAGGCGGAGCACCTCGGGCAGCTCGGACGAGATCATGACGATCGCCTTGCCCTGGTCGGCGAGCTCGCGCAGCAGGCCGTAGATCTCCTCCTTGGCCCCCACATCGATGCCGCGGGTCGGCTCGTCGAAGATGAGCACGTCGCAGTCCTTCGCGAGCCACTTGGCGATGACGACCTTCTGCTGGTTGCCACCGGAGAGGTTGCGCACGAGCTGGGCGGTCGACGGGGTCTTGATGCGGAGCTTCCGCACGTACTCGCGGCCGGTCGCCTCGATCCGGCCGTCCCGCACGAACCCGAGCGCGCCGAGGTAGTCCCGGAGCGAGGCGAGCACGATGTTCTCGCGCACGCTGCGCTCGAGCAGGATCCCGAGCTGCTTGCGGTCCTCGGAGAGGTAGCCGATGCCGAGGCGCGCGGCATCCGCCGGGTTCTGGATCTGCACCTCGCGGCCGCGCACCGTGATCACGCCCGACTCGCGGCGATCGGCGCCCACGATCGCACGAGCGACCTCGGTGCGCCCCGCGCCCATGAGGCCGGCGAAGCCGAGGATCTCGCCGGCGTGCACGTCGAAGCTGACGTCGCGCAGCAGGCGCCTCGTCGAGAGGTTGCGCACCGAGAGCACGGGCTCGCTCTCGGTCGGCACCGGCGACGGGCGCTGCCTGCCGTGGAGCTCGCGCCCGACCATCAGCGAGATGACCTGGCGCTGGTCGGTGTCGGCGGTGACGAGGGTGTCGATGTAGCGGCCGTCGCGCAGCACGGTGATGCGGTCGGAGATGCGCGACAGCTCCTCCATGCGGTGCGAGATGTAGATGACGCCGGTCTCGGGCGACCGGAAGCGCCGGATGAGCTCGAAGAGCACGTCGACCTCGGCATCGTTGAGGGCGGCGGTCGGCTCGTCCATGATGAGCACCTTCGCGTCGAACGACAGCGCCTTGGCGATCTCGACCATCTGCTGCCGGGCGACCGTGAGCCGCGCGACGGGCTCCGCCGGGTCGAGGGCGAGGCCGAGCCGATCGAAGAGGTCGCGTGCGCGTCGGTTGAGGGCGCGATCGTCGAGGAAGAAGCCGGCGCCGCGCTCCTCCCGCCCGATGAAGATGTTCTGCGCGACCGTGAGGTCGGGCATCAGGTTGAACTCCTGGTGGATGATGCTGATGCCCTGCTCCTGGGCGTGCCGGGGCCCGTCGAGCACGAGCTCGTGACCGTTCATGCGGAACACCCCGGCGTCGGGCGTGTAGATGCCGGCGAGGAGCTTCATGAGCGTCGACTTGCCGGCGCCGTTCTCGCCGACCAGCGCGAGCACCTCGCCGAGGCGCAGCTCGAGGCGCACGTCGTCGAGCGCCTGCACGCCGGGGAATCCCTTGCTCACGCCCTCGAGCTCGAGGAGGGGGGCGGATGCCGCGGCGTTCATCGCGCCGCTCCGCTCTGTGGGATGTCGTTCACGACGCCCTTCCTGATGATGAGGTTGCCGTACGGGCGCAGCTCGCCGGTTCGCACGACGAGCCGCGCGGCACCGGCACGCTCGTAGAACGCGAAGCGCTCCAGCTCCTCGACCCGGTCGGCGGGCGCGCTCGCGGCGTCGACGAGCTCGTGCTGCACCGGCAGGCGCTCGCCGCCGTCCGCGGCCATGAGGAGCACCGACTCCGCCTCGTACTCGTCGAGCGGGATCACGGTGCGGATCGCCTCGACGACCGCGGGCGAGGAGAGCCCGGGCGTCTCGACGACCGTCGCCCCGATGCGGTGCGCCGGGAAGTTCGCGTCGGCGACGACGAGCTCGTCGCCGTGCCCGAGCCGATCGAGCGCGGCGAGCAGGTCGCCGACGAGGATCGGATGGATGCCGCTCAGCACCTGGTGCCTCTCTTCCTTGAGATCGACGGGATGAGTGTACTACTCATCCGATGTTTCACGCGGTTTCGGATGGAAAATCGGGCATGACTGTTCATTTCATCTTCATCGGTCGGACCTCTTCATCGAGGTAGCATCGTTCGGCGTTGCCTCCGAGCACGGCATCGCGCTCGTGGCCGGGGAGGCGTTCGAGGCAGTCGCGCATGACATTGCCAGGTCGCCTGATACCCGCCGTGCGGCACCGACATCGGCCAGTCGCCGCCGTACATGAGGCGGTCTGGTCCGAACGCGTCGAGGGCGACGTCGAGCAGGGCTCCGACCGTGCCGACGTCGAACGACATGCCGGGCAGGTGCAGTCCGGAGAACTTCGCCATCGTGTTCGGCAGCGCCGCCACGCCGCGCAGCTCCGCCTCCCACGCCTCGAACTCGTCGGTGCCGACGGGCGGCTTCGCGAGGTGATCGATGACGACCGTGAGCTCGGGCACCGCGCGGGCGACGCGACCGGCCCCGGCGAGGTGCCGCGGCCACGCGTCGGGCACGTCGAAGGCGAGGCCGTGCGCGGCCACCGCGGCCAGCGACGTGCGCACGGCGGGCAGGTCGAGGAACTCGTCGCGCGGGTCGTCGTGCACGAGGTGACGGATGCCGCGCAGCAGCGGCTCCGCGTCGAGCTCGTCGAGCGCGTCGGCGGCCGCGCCGCACGTCGTCGAGCGGTACCCAGCCGACGACGCCGGCGACCCAGTCGTGGCGGCGCGCGACGTCGAGCATGAAGCGCGTGTCGTTCCGGGAGTCGTCGGCCTGGACGAGGATCGCCGCCTCCACGCCCGCGGCCCGCAGCTCGGCCGCCGCCTCGTCCGGCCCGAAGTCCCGGTCGAGCGGCCCCAGCTCGGGCGTGATCCAGGCGTATCCGCCCTGCGAGCGATCCCAGAGGTGCAGGTGGGCGTCGATCACGCGCGCCGTCACGGGATCAGCCCCTCGTCGCGCAGTGCCGCCCAGACGGGCTCGGGCACGTTCGTGGCGGCGCGCCCGAGGTTCTCGCGCACCGACGTCGCCCGTGCCGAGCCCACCACCACGGTGCGCACCGCGGGGTGGCGCAGCGGGTACCGGATGGCGGCGACCGGCAGGGACACCCCGTGCCGTCGGCAGGCGTCCGCGAGCTCGCGGGCGCGACGCAGGACGTCGTCGGGCACGTCGCCGTAGTCGTAGTGCGCGCCCGCTCCGGGCTCGTCGGTCGCGAGGAGGCCCGAGTTGTAGGGCGCCGCGGCGACCACTCCGACGCCGCGCGCCTCGCACAGCGGCAGCAGGTCGTCGAGCGCCGGCTGCTCGAG
Source organism: uncultured Actinomycetota bacterium (assembly GCA_963802485.1). Lineage (GTDB taxonomy): Bacteria > Actinomycetota > Actinomycetes > Actinomycetales > Microbacteriaceae > Agromyces. The sequence goes on along the minus strand of CAWDJA010000005.1, from coordinate 48,044 downwards.
CAGCGTGTAGCGCCCCGCGATCATCACGAGGTCGAGGTCGCCTTCGCGCACCGCACGCGCCGCGGCATCCGCGTCGTTCGTGCCGATGCCGATCGCCCCGACGACGCCCTCGTCGCGGAGTCGGGCCAGCGCGGGCAGGCCCTCGGCGAGTCCGCGATCCAGGTCGTACACGTCGGGGTCGTGCAGGTAGGCGATGTCGATGCGATCGAGCCCGAGCCGCTCGAGCGAGTCCTCGATGCTGCGGCGCACGCCCGCCTCGCTCGGATCGAAGCGGCGCACGAGCTCGTTCGACACCGCGTAGCCGTCGGCCAGGTCGTCGCCGCCGGCGAAGTCGGGATTCGGCTCCAGCACCCGCCCCACCTTCGTGGAGACGACGAACTCCGCACGCGGCTGCTCCCCCAGGAAGGCGCCGACCCGTCGCTCGGAGAGGCCGAGCCCGTAGTGCGGGGCGGTGTCGTAGTAGCGGATGCCGCCCTCCCACGCCGCCTCGAGCGCCGCTCGCGCCGCCGCGTCGGACACCGGGCGATAGAGGTTGCCGATCGGTGCCGCGCCGAACCCGACGGGCCCGAGCCGCTCGGCGCTCGTCACGGCGACGGAGGGGGCGGCGTTCATGCGGTCGCTCCGGCGTGGGCGCCGCGCCACGTGTAGGCGTCGACGGAGTCGGCGAGCATCTCGGTGCCGGCACCGGGCGCGGTCGGGACGAGGTAGCGGCCACGCGAGACCACCGTCGGGGTCGCGAAGTGCTCGTGGAGGTGGTCGACGTACTCGATCATGCGCCCGTCCATCGTGCCCGACACGGCGACGTAGTCGAACATCGAGAGGTGCTGCACCGCCTCGCACAGGCCGACGCCGCCGGCGTGCGGGCAGACGGGCACGCCGAACTTCGCGGCGAGCAGCAGGTTGGCGATGTTCTCGTTGACGCCGCCCACCCGGGTGGCGTCGATCTGCATCACGTCCATGCCGCCTGCCTGCAGCAGCTGCTTGAACACGATGCGGTTCTGCACGTGCTCGCCGGTCGCGACGCGCACCGGAGCGACGCCCCGTGCGATGGCGGCGTGCCCGAGGATGTCGTCGGGGCTGGTCGGCTCCTCGATCCACGCGGGCTCGTACTCGGCGAGCGCGTTCACCCACGCGACGGCGTCCGCCACGTCCCAGCGCTGGTTCGCGTCGATGGCGATGGGGAACTCCGGACCGACGGCACGACGTGCGATGGCGAGGCGGCGCCGGTCGTCGTCGAGGTCGGCACCGACCTTGAGCTTGATCTGCGGGAACCCGTCGGCCACGGCCTCGCGGCACAGCCGTTCGAGCTTCTCGTCGGAGTAGCCGAGCCAGCCGGGTGTCGTCGTGTACGCGGGGTACCCGACCTCGAGGAGCCGGGCCGTGCGCTCCACCCGGCCCGGTTCGGCGGCACGCAGGATCGCGAGCGCCTCGTCGGGCGTGATCGCGTCGCTGAGGTACCGGAAGTCGACGAGGGACACCAGCTCCTCGGGGCTCAGCCCGGCCAGGTGCTGCCAGAGCGGGAGGCCGGCACGCTTGGCGCGAAGGTCCCACAGGGCGTTGACCACCGCCCCGATCGCCATGTGCATGACGCCCTTCTCGGGCCCGAGCCAGCGCAGCTGCGAGTCGTGCACGAGTCGTCGCGACGCGGCGCCCATGTCGGCGAGGAGCGCCTCGACGTCCTGCCCGATCAGGTGGCCCCGGAGCGTCTCGAGGGCGGCCACCTGCACGTCGTTGCCGCGCCCGATCGTGAAGACGAACGCGTGGCCCTCGACCCCGTCGCCGGCATCGGTACGGATCACGACGTAGGCAGCCGAGTAATCGGGGTCGGGGTTCATCGCGTCCGACCCGTCGAGCTGGAGCGAGGTCGGGAAGCGGATGTCCCTGGTGTCAACACTGACGATCGTGCTCATGGCATCCTTTCGTGGCGAGGCCGAGCATAAACATCGGATGTCTCTGCTGTCAACTCCCCCGGATGTGCAACAATCTTGGAGAATCGCCAGAACGCACCTCGTAGAGCTCAGATGTTCGGCGGCACCCCGATGGAGAGGACCAGCATGAGATTCGCCCGCCTCGGCGCCGTCGGCGCCGAGATCCCCGTCGTCCTCGACGGCGATCGCGCGTACGACCTGCGTCCCGTCACGCATGACCTCGACGGCGGGTTCCTCGCCGCCGGCGGCATCGACCGGGCCCGTGCCGCGCTCGCGGCAGGGACGCTCGACGAGGTCGCGGATGCCGCGGCGCTCCGAGTCGGCGCGCCCATCGCGCGCCCGTCCGCCGTGTACTGCATCGGGATGAACTACGCGGCGCACGCCGCCGAATCCGGCTCGGCGCCGCCCGAGCACCTCGTCATGTTCATGAAGTCGCCGAACACCGTCGTCGGCCCGTTCGACGACGTCGCGATCCCCCGGGGCAGCTCGAAGACCGACTGGGAGGTCGAGCTCGGCGTCGTCATCGGCCGCCGCGCCTCGTACCTCGAGTCGCCGGCCCGGGCCCGCGCGCACATCGCCGGCTACGTCATGGCCAACGACCTCTCGGAGCGCGACTGGCAACTCGCCGTGTCCGGCGGCCAGTGGTCGAAGGGCAAGAGCGCGCCGGGCTTCTGCCCCACGGGGCCGTGGCTCGTCACCGACGACGAGGTCGATGCCGACGACGTGCGCCTCACGAGCTTCGTCAACGACGAACCGCGCCAGGACTCCCGCACGAGCGACCTCATCTTCGGCATCGACCGCATCGTCCACGAGCTCAGCCAGGTGCTCGTGCTCGAGCCCGGCGACCTCATCCTCACCGGCACGCCCGAGGGCGTGGCGCTCTCGGGCCGATTCCCCTACCTCGCCCCGGGCGATCTCGTCGAGCTCGAGATCGAGGGCCTCGGTCGGCAGCGCCAGCTCGTCATCTCCGCCTGATCGAAAGGACCACGACCACCATGACCAACGACTTCACGGGGCTCGTCGCGATCGTGACGGGCGGGGCCTCCGGCCTGGGCGCCGCGATCGCCGAGCGCCTGCGAGGAGGCGGGGCGACGGTCGCCGTCTTCGACCTGCGTCCGGATGCCGCGCCGCACGCCGACCTCGCCGTCGCCGTCGACGTCGCCGACGACGCGAGCGTGCGCGCCGGCGTCGAGCGCGTGGCCGCCGAGTTCGGACGCATCGACGTGCTGGTGAACAACGCCGGCATCGGTGCCCAGGGCACGGTCGAGGCGAACGCCGACGACGAATGGCTGCGGGTGCTCGACGTCAACGTCGTCGGCATGGCCCGCGTCAGCCGCGCCGTCCTGCCGCACCTGCGCCGCTCCCCCGCCGCGGCGATCGTGAACACGTCCTCGATCGCGGCGACCGCCGGGCTGCCGGAGCGGGCGCTCTACAGCGCGAGCAAGGGCGCCGTCGCGGCACTCACCCGCGCGATGGCCGCCGACCACCTGCGGGAGGGCGTCCGGGTCAACGCGGTGAATCCCGGCACGGCGGACACCCCGTGGGTCGGCCGGCTCCTCGATGCGGCGCCCGACCCCGCGGCCGAGCGCGCCGCCCTCGAGGCGCGGCAACCGCACGGCCGGCTCGTGTCGGCCGCCGAGGTCGCCGACGCCGTCGCGTACCTCGCGAGTCCCGCCTCGGGATCGACGACGGGCATCGCGCTCGCCGTCGACGGCGGCATGTCGGAGCTGCGACTTCGGCCGGCGTCGACGTAGCCGGGTCGCGCCGGAGTCGTGGACATCACGTCAGATCGGCGCTCGGTTCGTTGTACGCCATGCACAGGTCCGGGGCCGCACGGCCCGATAGCCTAGACCGGTGAGATTCGCGCACCTCAGAGTCGAAGGCCAGACGACCCCTCGGCTCGCGGTGGTGGTGGCGGAGGCGGCGCTCTTCCTCGACGCGATCATGCCGACGGCACCACGCGATCTCCAGGAGCTCATCGAGCGCGGCCCCGGCGGCCTCGCCGAGGTGCGCGCGACCGTCGACGCGGCGCTCGCCGCCGGCGTCGAGCCCGTGCCGGTCTCCGAGCTGCGCCATTCGTCGGCGGTGCTGCGCCCCGCGCAGGTCATCGCGATCGGCGCGAACTACGCCGCGCACGCCTCGGAGCTGAAGCTGCGCTCCGAGACGGCGATGACCATCTTCTCGCTCTGGCCGAATTCGCTCGCCGGGCACGGCGCCACGACCACGTGGCCCGAGGACCTCACGACGCAGGTCGACTACGAGGCCGAGCTCGGCGTGATCATCGGCCGACCGGCGCGCGGCGTGCACGTGCGCGACGCCCTCGACTACGTGTGGGGCTACACCGTCGTCAACGACATCACGGCACGCGACCTGCAGTTCAGCGAAGCGCAGTGGTCGCGCTGCAAGTCGTTCGACGGGTTCACGCCCACCGGCCCGGTGGTGGTCACGGCCGACGAGATCGCCGACCCCCAGGACCTCTGGCTCACGACGAACCTCGACGGCCACATCCTCCAGGACGCCTCGACGAACGAGATGGTGCGCGGCGTCGCCGAGATCATCTCCTACCTGTCGCGTTCGGCGACCATCCCGCCGGGCACCCTCATCTCCACGGGCAGCCCCGGCGGCGCGGGCTACTCGCGCAACCCGCAGGTCTTCCTGCGCGACGGCTCGACCGTCACGGTGTCGATCGAGGGCATCGGGTCGCTCACGACGCACTGCCGCGTCATCTGACCCGCCGCGCGCGACCCGACGCCGCCATGCCGCCTACTCGCTCGCCTCGCCATGGAGGTCGACGACGGGGATCGCCTGGGTGATCGGCTGGATGCCCGAGAGGCGCCCCGGCTGGAGCTGCTTCATGACCTCCGCGCGGGTCATGAGCCCCGTCTCCACCACGAGGTCGGCCACCGGCCGGCCCGTGGCCAGTGCCTGCTTGGCGAGCTTCGCGGCCTCCGTGTAGCCGATGAACGGGATGAGCGCGGTGATGACGCCGACGCTCGACGCCACCATCGCGTCGAGCCGCTCGGTGTTGGCCGTGATGCCGTCGACGCAGTTCACGCGCAGCGTCCAGCAGGCCTGGCGCATCCAGGTGATCGACTGGAGGAGCGCGTGGGCGATGACCGGCTCGAAGGCGTTGAGCTGCAGCTGGCCGTTCTCGGACGCCATCATCACCGTGACGTCGGCGCCCGCCACCGCGTAGGCGACCTGGCTGACGGCCTCGGGGATGACGGGGTTCACCTTGCCCGGCATGATGCTCGACCCCGCCTGGCGCGGCGGGAGGTTGATCTCGCCGAAGCCGGCCTGCGGGCCCGACGAGAGCAGTCGCAGGTCGTTGCAGATCTTCGAGAGCTTGATGGCGCTGCGCTTCAGCGCGCTCGAGAACGTCATGAAGACGCCGGTGTCGCTCGTGGCCTCGACGAGGTCGGGCGCCGTCTCGAGCGGCTGCCCGGTGATCTCGCTGAGGTGGCGCACGACGGATGCCCCGTAGCCGGGGTCGGCCGTGATGCCCGTGCCCACCGCGGTGCCGCCGAGGTTCACCTCGGACAGGAGCTTGATGGTCTCGCGCAGGCGCGCGATGTCCTCGCCGAGGGTCGTCGCGAAGCCGTGGAACTCCTGGCCGAGGGTCATCGGCACGGCGTCCTGCAGCTGCGTGCGGCCGACCTTCAGCACCTCGGAGAACTCGCGGCCCTTGCGGCCGAACGAGATCCGCAGCTGGTCGAGCTCGTAGAGCATCGTCGTGAGCGACGACGTCATCGCGAGCTTCAGGGCGGTCGGGTACGTGTCGTTCGTCGACTGGCTGCGGTTGACGTCGTCGATGGGGTGCACGATGTCGTAGCGTCCCTTGGGGCAGCCGGCGATCTCGAGCGCGAGGTTCGCGATGACCTCGTTCGCGTTCATGTTCGTCGAGGTGCCTGCACCGCCCTGGATGACGCCGACCACGAACTGGTCGTGCAGCTCGCCGTCGATGATGCGCTGGCACGCCTCGTCGATCCAGACCTGCTTCTGCGGGGAGAGCGCACCGACCTCGCGGTTCGCACGGCATGCGGCCTGCTTCACCTGCGCCAGCGCGATGACGAGGTCGGGATAGACCGAGATGGGTCGCTTGGAGATCGGGAAGTTCTCGAGCGCGCGCATGGTGTGCACGCCCCAGTACGCGTCGGCCGGGACCTGGACGCTGCCGAGCGAGTCGGTCTCCGTCCGGGTCGCGATCGGGTCGGCGGGGTTCGTCACGTGCTCCTCCTCTCCCTGGGTCAGGTGGTGGGGCAGGCGTTCGGGTCGGGTCATCGACACTGTTTCGGCTCCATTGCCTCGTTCGCGCGGGATCGCCGCGCGCGGTGGTACGCGCGGGTTCGCCGCGCATGTTCTCGCCTCCGAGCCTACCGCCGTCGCCGGCACGCGAACGGGCGGCGGGGCGCCCCCACGCCCCGCCGCCCGTCCTGCGTCGACTAGACCTTGTCGGGTTCGTCGACGCCGTCGGCCGCGAGCAGCTCGCTCTCGACCGTCCCGCCGTAGCCTTCCGCCTGCGGGTCGCCGTGCAGTCCCCCTGACACGGCGTACTCCTCCTCGGGCGAGAGGATCAGTCGGTGGCGGCCCCACACGCCGAACGCGATCAGCATGATCACGTAGACGGCGAGGATCGCGATGATCGCCGGCAGGAACGTGGGGTTGATCAGGGTGCCGAAGAAGATCAGCGCCGCGATGACCCCGGCGATGATCGCACCCGGAACGCCCCAGGGGCTGCGGTACGGCCGCTTGGCATTCGGGTACTTGCGCCGGAGGATCACGAAGGCGACCATCTGCAGGAGGTACGCGAGCACCGCGCCCCACACCGCGATGTTGAGCACGATCGCGCCCGCGACCGCTCCCGCACCCTCCGCGTCGACCGCGGCGAGCACGTCGAGCACGATCAACGCCGCGAAGCCGATCACGGCGCCGGCGACGAGCGCGACCCACGGGGTCTGCCGCTTCCCGGTCAGCGACAGGAACTTCGGGTAGTAGCCGGCACGCGACAGCGAGTACATGTTGCGTCCGTAGGCGAACATGATGCCCTGGAGCGACGCGAGCAGGCCGATCAGCGCGAAGAGGGCGAGGACGGCGGCGAGCCCGTCGCCGACGATCGCGCGGAAGCCGTCGAGCAGGGGCTCCCCCGCGACGCCGGCCGCCTCGGCGCCGATGACGCCCGTGTTGAGGAACAGCACGAGCAGGCCGGTGATGATGAGCGTGCCCCGGGCCCACAGGCCGGCGCGCGGGATGTCGCGGACGGGGTCGTGCGACTCCTCCGCGGCGAGCGGCAGCTCCTCGATGCCGAGGAAGAACCACATCGCGAACGGCAGCGCGTACAGGATCGCGGGGAACGCGCCGTGCGGGAGGAACACGCTCTGCCCGGCGTCGGGCGCGATGTTCCACAGCGCATCCCACGAGAAGGCGCCCGAGAAGACGGCCATGGCCGAGAAGACGAGGATGATCCCGATCGAGATGATCGAGACGACGATGGCGAACTTGAACGAGATGTTCGCGCCCGCGGCGTTCAGCGCGATGAACGCCACGTAGAGCACGAGCCACCACACCCAGGGCGGCATCGAGAAGCCCAGCAGCTCGCTCGTGATGCTGTCGGCATAGGCGGCCGAGAAGTACACGATGACCGCGGTCGTCGCGACGTACTCGATCGTCTCGGCGAGCCCGGTGATGAATCCGCCCCACGGGCCCATCGCGGCGCGTGAGAACGAGTAGGCGCCGCCCGTGTGCGGCATCGCCGAGGACATCTCCCCGATCGAGAAGATCAGGCCGTAGTACATCGCGACGAGGATCACGAACGCGATGAGCATGCCGCCGAAGCCGGCGAAGTCGATGCCGAAGTTCCACCCCGAGAAGTCGCCCGAGATGACGGCGGCCACCGCCAGGCCCCAGAGGCCCCACACTCCCGCCGAGCGCTTCAGCCGGCGTTTCTCGAAGTATCCGTCGTCGGCGGACGTGTACGTCACGCCCGAGACCTTCAGTGTGTCCTTCGACATTCGGGTGCTCCCTTTGCTCTCATCGCGCGGGCCGGGTCAGGGGCGTGCGCGGGGGGTGCGATGCGTTGGCCCCGACTATAGGGGTCCCAATGGTCGCCCGTACAGACCTTTTTCGTGGGACATCCGTCGAGCCCACCTGTCGATGCTGGGCACTGCACCTGTCGAAGGTCCGAGCTGGCTGTGATGTAATGGTCGCCACCGCAGACCATTCATCGACTCGAGGAGGAGCCACGGATGTCGGCACCGACCGGATACCTCTCGCTCGACCAGCTCCGCGGCGCGGTCGCCGACGGACACGTCGACACCGTCATCGTCGCCTTCACCGACATGCAGGGACGCCTCGTGGGCAAGCGCGTCTCGGCGCGGCTGTTCCTCGAGGACATCGCCGATCACGGCGCGGAGGCGTGCAACTACCTCCTCGCCGTCGACGTCGAGATGAACACCGTCGACGGGTACGCGATGTCGAGCTGGGAGCGCGGCTACGGCGACATGGCGCTCATCCCCGACTTCACCACCCTCCGCGCCGCGCCCTGGCTCGAGGCGACGGCCCTCGTCACGGCCGACCTGCAGTGGCTCGACGGCACGCCCGTCGAGGCCTCCCCGCGCCGCATCCTGCAGCGACAGCTGGAGCGGCTCGCCGAGCGGGGCCTCGCGGCGTTCGTCGGCACCGAGCTCGAGTTCATCGTCTTCGACGACTCCTTCCGCGAGGCCTGGCGCAAGGGCTACCGCGACCTGACCCCCGCCAGCGACTACAACATCGACTACGCCCTGCTCGCATCCACGCGCATGGAGCCCCTGCTCCGCGACATCCGGAACTCGATGGACGGCGCCGGCATGTACTGCGAGGGCGTCAAGGGCGAGTGCAACCTCGGGCAGCAGGAGATCGCCTTCCGCTACACGGAGGCGCTCGGCACCTGCGACAACCACTCGATCTACAAGAACGGCGCCAAGGAGATCGCGGACCGGCACGGCAAGTCGCTCACCTTCATGGCGAAGTTCAACGAGCGCGAGGGGAACAGCTGCCACATCCACATCAGCCTCCGGGGCGAGGGCGGCGAGGCCGTGTTCAGCGACCCCGATGCCCCGCACGGCATGTCGAAGCTCTTCCGGCACTTCCTCGCCGGCCAGCTCGCGGCCATGCGCGAGCTCACGCTCTTCTCGGCGCCGAACGTCAACTCCTACAAGCGCTACGTCGCCGGGAGCTTCGCGCCGACCGCGATCGCCTGGGGGCTCGACAACCGCACGTGCGCCCTGCGGGTCGTGGGCCACGGCCACGGCATGCGCGTGGAGAACCGCGTGCCCGGCGGCGACGTGAACCAGTACCTCGCGGTCGCGGCCCTCATCGCGGCCGGACTGCACGGCATCGACCAGGAGCTCGAGCCCGGCGACGTGTTCGTCGGCAACGCCTACGACAGCGACGTGGCCCGCGTGCCCGCGACCCTGCGCGAGTCGGCCGACCTGTTCGCGGGCTCCGCCGTCGCGCGCGAGGCCTTCGGCGACGAGGTCGTCGAGCACTACCTGAACAACGCGCGTGTGGAGCTCGCCGCCTACGACGCGGCCGTCACGGACTGGGAGCGGGTGCGTGGCTTCGAACGACTCTGAGCTGACGACTGGCGGGACGGGCGACGAGTGGCGGGACCGGGGGAGGGGGACGGCGCGGATGCCCCGGTGCCTGTGCCGGCGGCATCCGCGCCGTTGATCGGCGTCACGACCTACCTCGAGCAGGCGCAGACCGGCGTCTGGGACGTGCCCGCGTCGTTCCTGCCGAAGGTGTACCTCGACGCGGTGACGGATGCCGGCGGCATCGCCGTGCTGCTGCCTCCGCAGCCCGCGTCGCCCGGGATCGCCCGCACGGTCGTCGCGGCGCTCGACGGCCTCATCGTGGCGGGCGGCGCCGACGTCGACCCTTCCCGCTACGGCCAGGAGCCGCATCCGCGCACGGGCGCCCCGCGCACCGACCGCGACGCGTGGGAGGACGCCCTGCTCGCGGAGGCGATCGCGATCGAGCTGCCGTTCCTCGGGATCTGCCGCGGCGTGCAGGTGCTGAACGTCGCGCTCGGCGGCACGCTGCACCAGCACCTGCCCGACGTGGTCGGCAGCGAGCGCTACCAGCCCTCCCCCGCCGTGTTCGGCTCGGGCGAGGTGACCGTCGAGCCCGACTCGCGGCTCGCCGCGCTGCTCGGGCCGGACTCGAGACCCTGCCCGTGCACTACTACCACCACCAGGCCCTCGACGCCGTGGCCGACGGGCTGACCGTCACCGCCCGCAGCGAGGACGGCGTGATCGAGGCCGTCGAGCTCGACGGGGTGCCGTTCGGCCTCGGGGTGCAGTGGCATCCCGAGGAGAACGCCGCCGACCGGCGACTGTTCGCCGGGCTCGTCGACGCCGCCCGCACCCACCGCACCCGAAGGAGCCGCTCGTGAGCCACACGATCGTCAACCCCGCCGACGAGGCGGTCGTCGCCACGGTCACGTCGGCGTCGATCGAGGAGACGGATGTCGCCATCGCGCGCGCCGCCCGCGCACAGCTCGACTGGGCCGCCCTCGCGCCCGTCGACCGGGGTCGGATGCTCCGCCGCTTCGCCGAGGCCGTCGACGGCGCCGTGGAGGAGCTCGCCGCGATCGAGGTGCGCAACTCGGGGCATCCGATCTCGCAGGCGCGCTGGGAGGCCGGGCACGTGCGCGACGTGCTCGAGTACTACTCGGCCTCGCCGGAGCGGCTGTTCGGCCGTCAGATCCCCGTCGCGGGCGGCCTCGACGTGACGTTCCAGGAGCCGCTCGGCGTGGTCGGCGTGATCACCCCGTGGAACTTCCCCATGACGATCGCGTCGTGGGGCTTCGCGCCCGCCCTCGCGGCGGGCAACGCGGTCGTGCTCAAGCCGGCCGAGTGGACGCCGCTCACGAGCCTGCGGCTCGCCGAGCTCGGGCTCGAGGCCGGACTGCCCGACGGGCTGTTCCAGGTCGTGGCGGGCAGCGGCTCGGTGGTCGGCGAGCGCTTCGTCACGAACGAGGCCGTCCGCAAGGTCGTGTTCACGGGCTCGACCGAGGTGGGCAAGCACATCATGGCGGGATGCGCCGAACAGGTGAAGCGCGTGACCCTGGAGCTCGGCGGCAAGAGCGCGAACATCGTCTTCGCCGACGCCGACCTCGAGCGGGCCGCCGCCACGGCGCCGTACGGCGTGTTCGAGAACGCCGGCCAGGACTGCTGCGCCCGCAGCCGCATCCTCGTCGAGCGCAGCGTCTACGAGCGCTTCATGGAGCTCCTCGAGCCGGCGGTGGCCGGGGTCCGCGTCGGCGACCCCGCCGACGAGTCCACCGAGATGGGTCCGCTCGTCGCGCGCGAGCACCTCGACCGGGTCCGGTCGTTCGTTCCCGACGACACGGACGTCGCGTTCCGCGGCTCCGCGCCCGGACGGCCCGGGCTACTGGTTCGCGCCGACCGTGCTCACGCCGGCCCGCGACTCCCGTGCCGCGCGGGAGGAGATCTTCGGACCGGTGGTGTCGGTGTTCCCGTTCGACGACGAGGCCGACGCGATCCGGTTCGCCAACGCGAGCGAGTACGGCCTGTCGGGCTCGATCTGGACCCGCGACCTCAGCCGCGGCATCCGCGTGGCCCGCGCCGTCGAGTCGGGCAACCTCAGCGTGAACTCGCACTCGTCGGTGCGCTACGCGACCCCGTTCGGCGGGTTCAAGCAGTCGGGCCTCGGCCGCGAGCTCGGCCCCGACGCACCGCTCGCCTTCACCGAGACGAAGAACGTCTTCCTCGCCGTCGACTGACCCCGCCCGAACCCTACGACAGGAGCACCATGACCGACCTCCCTCGCATCGACCTCACGCAGCGGCTCGCCGGCCGTGTCGCCGTCATCACCGGCGGCGCATCGGGCATCGGGCTCGCCACGGCGAAGCGCCTCGCCGCCGAGGGCGCGAAGGTCGTGATCGGCGACATGGATGCCACGGCCGGGCCCGCCGCGGCCGAGCTCGTCGGCGGCCTGTTCGTGCAGGTGGACGTGACCGACCAGGAGCAGGTCGACCACCTCTTCGACGCCGCCGCCGAGGAGTACGGCTCGGTCGACATCGCGTTCAACAACGCCGGGATCTCGCCGCCCGACGACGACTCGATCGAGACGACCGAGCTGCCGGCCTGGCAGAAGGTGCAGGACGTCAACCTGAAGTCCGTGTACCTGTGCTCGCGGGCGGCGCTGCGCCACATGGTCGCGCAGGGCCGCGGCTCGATCATCAACACGGCGTCGTTCGTGGCGGTGCTGGGCTCGGCGACGTCGCAGATCTCGTACACGGCGTCGAAGGGCGGCGTCCTCGCGATGAGCCGTGAGCTCGGCGTGCAGTTCGCCCGCCAGGGCATCCGCGTGAACGCGCTCTGCCCCGGACCGGTGAACACCCCGCTGCTGCAGGAGCTGTTCGCCAAGGACCCCGAGCGCGCCCAGCGGAGGCTCGTGCACATCCCGGTGGGGCGATTCGCCGAGCCCGAGGAGCTCGCCGCCGCGGTGGCGTTCCTCGCGAGCGACGATGCGTCGTTCATCACCGGGTCCACCTTCCTCGTCGACGGCGGGATCAGCTCCGCCTACGTCACGCCCGCTCTAGGCTCGAAGCATGCTGGACCCGGCGGGCGACGAGGCGGCGATGGCCGCGGATGCCGCTGCGCCCGCGCCGGGCTCCCGGGGCGACGTGGCGGCGCCACCCCCGACTCCGGCCGAGCCGGCCGAGGTGCTGAGCGCCGGCCTGCTGTTCACGCCCGCCCGCCCGGCCAACGCGTTCGAGGAGACCGTGCAGCGGCTCCTCCAGTCCATCCGGCTCGGCCTGATCGCACCCGGCGAACGGCTTCCGCCCGAGCGCGAGCTCGCCGGCATGCTCGAGGTCAGCCGCGACACGCTCCGCGAGGCGATCGGCTCCCTCGCCGAGGCGGGGTGGGTGGTCGCCAGGCGAGGACGGTACGGCGGCACGTTCGTGTCCGACGAGCTGCCCGCGGCGACCCCGATCGCGGCGGGCGAGGATCGCGATCCGCTCGGCCCCGCCGCCCGCGTCGAGGACACGCTCGCGCTCCGAGCGGTGATCGAGGTGGGCGTCGCCCGCCGGGCGGCCGAGAGCGAGCTCGCAGCGGGCGACCGCGAGCGGCTCTGGCAGGCGTACGAGGAGTGCCGCACCGCCGACGGCGCGCAGTACCGCATGGCCGACTCGCGCCTGCACCTGCTCATCGCCGAGGTCATCGGGGCGCCGAGCCTCATCCCGCTCGTCGCCGACGTGCGGATGCGCGTGAACGAGCTCCTCGACGGCATCCCCCTGCTCGCGCCGAACATCGCGCACTCGAACGAGCAGCATCGCGCCATCGTCGGCGCGATCCTGCGCGGCAGCCCCGACGACGCGGCCGCGGCGATGGCCGAGCACATCGAGGGCACCGAGGCGCTGCTGCGCGGCTTCTACGCCTGAGCGGAGCTCGCGGCACGCGGCATCCGTCGCCGACGACTCGGCGTGGTGCTCCCGGAAACGGCGAACGGGCCGCGCCCCGAAGCCGGGGGCGCGGCCCGTTCGGGCTCGAGGGTCAGAGGAAGGCGAAGGGCAGCATCGCGAGGCCGAAGACCGCGAAGCCGAGGCCGACGAGCACGGTGCCCGCGAGCATCACGCTGTTCAGCACGATGCCCCAGATCGCCATCGTGCGCGACGCGGGCTCGCGCTGCAGGGCCATGATGCCGAGCACGAGGCCGGCGACCGGCACGAAGAACGTGGACGCGGCGACGATCGACACGAGGCCGAGCACGAGGCTCGCGATGCTGAATCCGCTCGTCTCCGCCGCCGGTGCGGTGGTCGTCGCGTAGGGGTTCGGCTCGCCGAACGGGGCCTGCTGCGACGAGGTGGGAGTTGCGGTGGTCATGGTGGTGGTCTCCTGTTCGTGGGGTGTGATTCCACGCTACGGATGCCGCCCGAGCCCACGACATGGGGCTATCCCCCCGATCGGAGGGTGGGCCGCCCGCGCCTCGTCAGACGATCCCGTGCAGGACGGGCACGATGAGGTAGATGCCGAACAGCGCCGCCACGCCGCTCAACGCGAAGCACACGCGGGCGCCGATGAGCGCGGCTCGCTTCTGGCCGTCGCTGAGCGGGCTCTTCTTCGCCGCCTTGGCGGCGCGCTTCGCGGCGGCCTTCGCCTCCGCCGGGCTGACGACCGTGATGGCGTCGGTGAACTCGGCGGGCGTCACGATGGGCGTGCGTCCCGAGACGGTGAGCAGGCGGATGCCGAGCGAGTACGTGCTCACGACGACCACGGTCGCGAGCAGCGCGGAACCGAGCACCAGGAGGAACGCGAACCAGTCGATCACGGCGCCACCTTCTTCTTGGGCTTCGGATTCCGCTTGATCTTCACGGCCGTTCCCGAGTCGGCGACCTCGCTCACCACGTTCGACGGCGACACCTCGCTGCGACGGGACCACAGGAAGATGCCCGAGATGACGACCACGCCGATGATCGTGTCGATGATGATGCCGATGGGGCCGATCAGGGCGACGAACGCCGCGAGCGCGCCGACGATGCCGGCCGCCGGCAGCGTGAGCAGCCAGCCCACCCCGATGCGGCCCGCGGTGCGCCAGCGCACCTTCGAGCCGCGCCGGCCCATTCCCGACCCGATGACGGAGCCGGAGGCCACCTGGGTGGTCGACAGGGCGAAGCCGAGGTGGGTCGAGGCGAGGATCGTCGCGGCCGTGGACGTCTCGGCGGCGAAGCCCTGCGCGGGCTTCACGTCGGTGAGGCCGGTGCCGAGGGTCTTGATGATGCGCCAGCCGCCCATGTACGTGCCGAGGGCGATCGCGACCGCGCACACCACGACGACCCAGAACTCGGGGCCGCTGCCCACGGGCTGGAGCCCGACCGAGATGAGGGTGAGGGTGATGATGCCCATGGTCTTCTGGGCGTCGTTGGTGCCGTGCGCGAGGGCGACCAGCGAGCTCGAGAAGATCTGCGCGTGCCGGAAGCCGTCGCGGCCGTCGGGCTTGCCGTCGTAGCGACGCGTGATGGCGTAGGCGAGCTTCGTCGCCGTGTACGCGATGAGCCCCGCGGTCAGTGGCGCGAGGATGGCGGGCAGCACGACCTTCGACAGCACCACGCTGAAGTCGATGGCCTGCACGCCGAAGCCGACGAGGGCGGCGCCGATGAGCCCGCCGAACAGCGCGTGGCTCGACGACGAGGGCAGCCCGAGGAGCCACGTGATCATGTTCCACACGATCGCGCCGATGAGCCCGGCGAAGATGAGCTGCGGCGTGATGAGCACGCCGTCGTCGCCCTCCTTGATGATGCCGCCCGAGATGGTCCTGGCCACCTCGGTCGACAGGAAGGCGCCCACGAGGTTGAGGATCGCGGCGATGCCGACGGCGACCTTCGGGCGGAGCGCGCCCGTGGCGATCGGCGTCGCCATGGCGTTCGCCGTGTCGTGGAAGCCGTTCGTGAAGTCGAAGAAGAGCGCCAGCGCGATGACCAGCACGACGATGAGGGTGAGTTCCACCGGCGTCTTTCTCTGGATCGGTGGTGAGGTTCACCGAATGTTCAGGGGACGTTGGTTGCGGAAGCGGCGAGCGCCGTGCCCCGACGATACTACGCGACCGACTCCCGCTCAGCCACCACGGTGGCCAGGTCCTCACCGAACACGAAGGTACGGCGCACGCGCCCGCCCGCGAGCACGCCGGGCAGCCAGCGCCTCGCGTCGTCCCACATCTCGTCGAACGGCACCGCGTCGAGCGCGAACCACTCGGGATCGAGCTCGTCGGATCCGGACGGCACGCCCCGCCAGCTGCGGCAGACGAACACGTTCGACTCCTGGCTCCACGCCTCGCGATGCGGGAAGTGGTAGGTGAGCCGGCCACGAGGTTCGAGGTCGGATGCCGCGACGACGACGCCCGACTCCTCGAGCACCTCGCGCACGGCGGCGTCCACCGCCGACTCCCCCGGTTCGAGCTTGCCGCCGAGGCCCACGAAGTTGCCCATGCCGAGGCCGTGCTTCTTGCGCCCGAGGAGCACCTCGACGACGCCCGCCCGCTCGCGCAGGAGGTAGCAGACGCAGACCTGGGGCAGCGGCATCCGTCAGCCGAAGAGGATCTTCGCCTCGTCGTAGCGCGACTGGGGCACGCGGTTGAGGCTGCCCACCGCCTCGGCGATCGAGACCGTCTTGATGTCGGTGCCGCGGAGCGTGACCATCGAGCCCCACGCGCCCTCGTACACGGCGTCGACCGCCGCCATGCCGAGTCGGGTCGCGAGCACCCGGTCGTACGCCGACGGCGCGCCGCCGCGCTGGATGTGGCCGAGCACCGTGTCGCGCGACTCGATGCCGGTGCGCTCCTCGATGATGGGCGCGAGTCGCTCGGCGATGCCGCCGAGCCGCGGCCGGTTGAACGCGTCGAGGCCCTTGTGCGAGTGGGCCTCCTCCATGTCGTCGAGGTGGAAGCCCTCGGCGACGACGACGAGCGGCGCGCGACCGCGCTCGCGCACGGACTCCACCCACTCGCAGATCTGGTCGACCGACTGCGGCTGCTCGGGGATGAGGATCGCGTGGGCGCCGCCGGCCATGCCGGAGTGCAGCGCGATCCATCCGACGTGGCGGCCCATGACCTCGACGACGATGCAGCGGCCGTGCGACTCGGCCGTCGTGCGCAGCCGGTCGATCGCCTCGGTGGCGATCTCGACGGCGGTGTCGAAGCCGAACGAGTAGTCGGTGGCCGCGAGGTCGTTGTCGATCGTCTTCGGGACGCCGACGATCTTGAGGCCCGCGTCGGTGAGCCGCCGTGCCGCCGTGAGCGTGCCCTCGCCGCCGATCGCGATGATCGCGTCGATGCCGTTGGCGTCGAGCATCCGCTGGATGTTCTCGGGGCCGCCGCCCTCGCCCTCGAACGGGTTGGTGCGGCTCGAGCCGAGGATCGTGCCGCCCTGCTTCGAGAGGCCGCGCACGTCGTGGCGGAGGATCGGCATGAAGTCGCCCTCGACGACGCCCTTCCAGCCCCAGCGGAAGCCGACGAACTCGGCGTCGTGCGAGATGACGCCCTTCAGCACCGATCCGCGGATGACCGCGTTCAGGCCCGGGCAGTCGCCCCCGCTCGTGAGGATCCCGATCTTCATGGTGTGCTCGACTCCAAGGTGCTCGACGCGAACATGGATGTTGCCGGAGGCCACGGCGTCGGGGCGTATCGACTGCGGCAGTCTATAGCGTTCGCGAGGGTCGCCCGACCCGGCGCCGGCCTACAGGGCGCCGTCGAGCGCCGCCCGCAGCAGGTGCTGCAGCGCATCGAGCTGCACCGAGTCCGCCGAGCCGGGCTCGACGTCGCTGCCGTCGAGCGCGCGGGCGGCGAGCCCCTGCTTCGAGTCGATGAGCTCGGCGATGCGTGCGTCGATCGTGTGCGCCGCGATGATGCGCCACGCGGTGACGGGCTCGTCCTGGCCGATGCGGTGCACGCGGTCGATCGCCTGCGTCTGCTCGGCCGCGGTCCAGCTGAGCTCCGCGAGCACGACGTTCGACGCGGCCTGCAGGTTGACGCCGACGCCGGCCGCGGTGAGCGAGCAGACGGCCACGGCGACCTCGGGGTCCTTGTTGAACGCGTCGATCGCGGCCTGGCGCTGCAGGGCCGTCTGGTCGCCGCGGAGCGAGACCGTGCGCAGCTCGCGGGCGGCGAGCGCCGCCTCGGCCTGGTCCATGACGTCGATGTGCTTGGCGAAGAACACGACCTTGCCGACCGAGCGCGCGAGCTGGGCCGCGTAGTCGGCCGCGAGGCCGGCCTTCGCCTGGCCGATGCGGCGCACCATGGTGAAGACGTTCTCGCCGGACTTCGCCGACTTCGACTCCTCGAGCTCGGCGCTCGCCACGGCGCGGATGAACTGGTCGCGCTGGTCCTCGTCGAGGTCGCCGATGCGCAGGTTCCGCGCCTCGACGAGCGCGCGGAACCGGCCGACGAGGCGGTTGCCGAGCTCGCGCTCTGCGGCGCGCACGGAACGTCCGAGCTCGTCGTCGAGCTCGACGGGCAGGTCGGCGATGCGCTTCGCGGGCAGGTCGGCGGCCACGTCGACCTTCCGGCGACGCACGATGCCGAGGTCGATGACGGTGCGCCGGGCGGCGCTGTAGAAGCCCTGGTCGGCCGGCGTGAGGCCGGTCTCCTCGAGCCGGCCGAGCAGCTCCGGTGCGGGCTTGTCGCCCTTGATCCAGCCGAGGAACTGCCAGATCGCCCGGAAGTCGTCGACGTCGTTGATGAGCGGCGTGCCGGTGAGCGCGAGCAGCAGCGGATTCCCGCCGGGCGCGGTGCGCCGGATGCGATCGGCGAGCGCGAGCACGTTGCGCGAGCGCTGCGACTGCAGGTTCTTGATGAAGTGCGCCTCGTCGACGACCATGCCCTTGAAGCCGAGCGTCGAGAGCCACGCCATGTGGCGGTCGAGCACGTCGTAGTTCACGACCACGACGTCGGCGAAGGCGTCGAGGGTGTCGCCGTCGCCGTGGATCACGGTCGCACGACGGTGCGGGGTCCACCGCTCGACCTCGCGCGCCCAGTTCATCTTCACGACGTTCGGCACGACCGCGAGCAGCGGGTAGGCGCCGGCGACGGATGCCGCGAGCACGGACTGCGCGGTCTTGCCGAGCCCGGGCTCGTCGGCGAGGAGGAACGTGCGGTGGCCCTCGCGAGCCGCCTCGATGAACCGGATCTGGTGCATCATCAGCTCGAGGCCGCGCGGCGAGAGCCGGTCGACCTTCGGCGCCTCGGGCAGCTCCATGGTCGCGGCCTGGCCGCCCGACCCGATCTCGAACGACTTGAACAGCGGGCCGAGGAGCTCCCAGTTCGCGAGTCGTCGTACGGGCACGGCCGCGCCGGCCGGCTTCGAGAAGTCGGGGGCGAGGAACGGGTTCGCGAGCTGCCGCGACCGCACCGACGCCGGGATGACCTGGTTCTCGCCCAGCTCGGGCCGGGCCTCGGGCTCGCGGGTGATGATGAGCTCGTCGGGGCTGAGCTCGGCGCCGGACTCGAGGAGCCAGTCGCGGCGGAACCGCTGCGCGACCGTGGAGATGGAGGCATCCGGTTCGAGGAGGGCGATGAGGCTCGTGTCGCGCGCCGCCGTCTTGGCGAGGATCTGCGCGATGCCGTCGAGGCGCTTGAGGAGCTCGGCACGGGCCGAGTCGGCCACGTCGGGGTCGGCCTTCACCCGGGCACGCTCCTCGCGCATCAGGAGCGCGATGACCTGGAACTTGGTGCGGTTCGTGGGGCCGAGCTTGCCCTTCTGCGCCTTGGTCTCGACCTCGCGCACCTTGCGCGCGAGGATCGGGATGATGGGGGCGTCGTCGTCACGCGATCGCGTACGCTGCCGCTGCCTCGTCTGGGCCATGGTCCTCCCGCTCTCGGGCCGTCTCCGGCTCGCCCCCCTCGTCACCGGTGGCGGTGGTCGGGACCGCTCGGGACGACTCGGAGGCCGTCGCACGCGGTACGCCGAATCCCGAACCGAGCAGCACGCGAGCCGGGCTCACGCGGTCGGCCGAAGAACGGATTCGTCGGGCGCCCTGCCATTCTAGCGGGACGCAGGGGCCCTCGGCGACGCGCGACCCGCGGGTCGGTCCTCGGGACTCGGATTCGCCGGTGCGGGCGGGGCCGAGTCGGCCTATGCTTCAGCCATGGACGATCTCGCGGGGGCGGGCGCCATCTCGCCCGACGACGACGACGAATTCACGGTCGCGCAGGACACCGAGTTCGACGAGGACGAACTCGCGTCCGACGACGATCACCGTCCGCTCGACGACAGCCTCGCCGACGAGGTCGCCGGCATCGACGCCGAGCGACGGGTCGACCTGGCCGACGAACGCTCCACCGACGACGAGGGCTGATCGCCCGCCGCGTGGGCGCCGGGCTCAGACGCCGCCGCCTCCGCCGCCTCCGCCGCCACCGCCCGACGACCCGCCTCCGCCCGAGCCGCTCGACGACGAGCTCGAGCTCGACCCCGACCACGACGAGCTCGACGCCGACGAGAACGACGAGACCGCGACCGCGAACCTCGCTGCGTCGAACCCGTCGCGTCCGGCGTACCAGCCGGGCGTCTCGCCGCGTGCCTCGTAGAGGTCGGCGAGCTCGCGGACCCACTGGCGCTCGAGCCCGAACAGCACGGCGTACGGCAGCAGCCGCTCGTTGAGCTTCAGCACCACCGTGGGGTCGATGACCGCGGTCGTCGCCGGCGGGCCGTACGCCGCCGCCTCGGTGCCCACGGCGACGGGCGCCGCGGCGGGCCGGTCGACGCGCAGGGCGCCGCTCGGGCTCTGCAGCACGCGCAGCCGGTCGGCCTCCGCGAGGCGGATGTAGAGCCGCAGGCCCTCGAGGTGGTCGCGGGCCTCGCGGCCGCGCTCGGTGAGCGGCCGCACGTCGGCGAGCACGACCAGCGTCACGATCGCCGCCACGATCGCCCCCGCGAAGAGGACGAACGGCCAGGGGCCGCCGCGTTGGTCGTCGAGGGCGAAGATGCCGAACACCACGCTGAGCGTCGCGGCGCTGATCACGCCGATCGCGAGGAGCACTCGGATGACGAGATCGGGCCGCCGCCGCAGGTTCCGCTGCACGACCCGCTTGGTCACGGACTGCCGCAGCGAGAGCAGGCGCCGGCCGAGCGAGACGTCGCGCGACTTCAGGTCGCGGCGCGCGCCGGGCACCGGGTTGCCGCTGTACAGCGCCAGGACGATGGACTGCGCGTCGCGGTCGCCGAGCTCGCCGCCGATGAACTCGACCGCGTACTTCTTGCGGCCGGTCTCGACGACGCGCAGCTCGCCCGCCACCGCCCGCTCGAGGATCGTGGCCGTCACGCCCTT
The DNA here is from genome assembly GCA_963802485.1 of uncultured Actinomycetota bacterium. Lineage (GTDB taxonomy): Bacteria > Actinomycetota > Actinomycetes > Actinomycetales > Microbacteriaceae > Agromyces. The sequence continues at coordinate 27,295 of CAWDJA010000005.1, read as the reverse complement.
CTCGGGGTGTCCGACGAGGTCGGCGGCCTCCATGGCGCTGATGCCCTCCGGCGGCTCGTACTGCGCGATGATCGTGCCCCGGCCGGGGTGGTCGCGCCACCTGGCGATGCGCAGCACGATGGCGGCCAGCATGGCCAGCACCGCGAACGCCGCCGCCACCGCACCCGCGATCGCCGCAGGCGACGCCCAGAACGAGTCGTCGCGCGGCTCGAACGTGCCCGGGGCGAAGCCGACCGCGACCGTGAGGTTCTCGTAGGGGCCGATCGCGGACGCCTCGGCGATGACCGACGGGCGGTGCGGTGTCGGTCGTGGCGAGCGACTCGCACGGGGTGCCGGATCCTGCCCAGCCGCGATAGCACGCGGTGGCCCCGTTGAAGCCGGCCGCGACGTCGGCCGACATCCGGACCTCGGCGCGCACCCGGCCGAACGGCTGCGCCCAGCCGGTGCCGTTGACGTCCCAGTAGAACTCGTCGACCGCGGCATCGTCGGGCTCGAGGGTCACGTTGTGCTGCGTGTACGTGATCACGTAGGTCTGCTCGCCGTGCACGAAGTCGTCGGCGCGCACGGTGACGAGCAGGAACTCGCCCGCCTCGTCGGACTCGACCTCGTACCCGCGGGGCGCGCCCGTGGCATCCGTCACCGGACTGCACGCGGATGTCGGTCGGATGCCCCTGGTAGTCGAGCGGGATCGCCCGCCGGATGCCGCGGTTCTGGTCGATGTCGGGGAACACCGCCACGAGCGTCTCGGTCGTCGTCGAGCACCGAGCGCTTCGCGTCGTCGCGCGCGAGCTCGTACACCGCGTCGAACGACGCGAAGGTGAAGTCGTCGACGCCGGCCGGCACCGCGGAGACCGGTGCGGGCGCGGCGCCGTCGAGGACCCGCGGCGAATGCCGGGGCCGCGGCGGCAGGACCCAGGGCGAGCGCGGCGACGGCGAGCGCGGCGACGAGGGCCCGCGCTGAACGACGGATCATGAGGCAACGCTAGCGCCCCGCGGCCCCGGTCAGGCGGATCGCAGGCGAAGGCTGTTCAGCACCACGAAGACGCTCGAGCACGCCATCGCGGCGCCCGCGATCATCGGGTTCAGGAATCCGGCCGCCGCGAGCGGGATCGCGGCGACGTTGTAGGCGAACGCCCAGAACAGGTTGCCGCGGATCGTGCGGAGCGTGGCGCGCGAGAGCTCGATCGCGTCGGGGATCGCCGCGGGCTCGTCGCGCAGCAGCGCGAGGTCGCTGGCGGATGCCGCGGCATCCGTGCCGCCGCCCATCGCGATGCCGAGGTCGGCCGCCGCGAGCGCGGCCGCGTCGTTCACGCCGTCGCCGACCATCGCGACCCGGCGTCCGTCCGACTGGAGTCGTCGCACGAGGGCGAGCTTGTCCTCGGGGCCCAATGCGGCGTGCACCTCGTCGACGCCGACCGCGAGCGCGACGCGCTCGGCGGGGCGGGCCGCATCGCCGGAGGCGATCGCGGGGTGCAGGCCCAGTCGTCGCAGTCGGGCCACGGCCGCGACCGCACCCTCGCGCACCTCGTCGCCGACCTCGAGGAGCGCCCGCACCTCGCCCTGCCAGGCGACGGCGACGAGGGTCGCGTCGGACTCCTCCGCCCGACGGGCGAGGGACTCGGGCATCGCGAAGCCGAGCCCGGCGAGGAAGGCGGGCCGCCCTGCCGCGGCGGCGTCGCCGGCGATGACGCCGCTGACGCCGAGGCCGCTGCGGGCCCGGAACCCCTGCACGTCGAGGCGCGGGGCGCTCGCGGCATCCGCCCCGTCGACGACGGCGCGCGCGATGGGGTGCTCGGACCCGCGTTCGAGGGCGGCGGCGACGGCGAGCGCCTCGGCGGTGCGATCCTGCTCGGTCGCGTCGGCAACCGAGGCGTCGGCAACCGAGGCGCCGGGATCGGAGGCGCCGGAATCCGGCGGCCCGGCGAGCGTGACTCGGGTGAGGCGCATGCGGCCGGTGGTGAGCGTGCCGGTCTTGTCGAGCAGGATCGTGTCGACGCCGGCGGTGCGGTCGAGCGCCTCGGGCCCCGTGATGAGGATCCCCCGGTCGGCGCCCCGACCCGTGCCGACGAGCAGCGCCATGGGCGTGGCGAGGCCGAGCGCGCACGGGCAGGCGATGACGAGCACCGCGACCGCGGCGGCCATCGCCTGCTCGACCGGGCTGCCGGTGAGCAGCCAGGCCATCGCCGTCACGCCCGCGATCGCGATGACGACGGGCACGAAGACCGCCGAGATGCGGTCGGCGAGCCGCTGCGCACGCGACTTGCCGAGCTGGGCCTCCTCGACCAGGGCGGCGATGTGCGCGAGCCGCGTGTCGGCGCCCACCCGGGTGGCGCGCACCACGAGGCGACCGCCGTGCACGATCGTCGCCGCGGTCACCGCCGAGCCGGGCGCGACGTCGACCGGCGCCGGCTCGCCCGTGAGCATGCTCTCGTCGACGCTCGCCTCGCCGTGCTCGACGATGCCGTCGGCGGCGATCCGCTCCCCCGGTCGCACCACGAATCGCGCGCCGGCACGGAGCGATGCCGCCGGCACCCGCTCCTCGCGACCGGCGGGAGCGATGCCGCCGGCACGGTCGGCCGCCGTCGACGAGGACGGTCACCTCGCGCGGCGCGAGGTCGAGCAGCGCGCGCAGCGACGCCCCCGCGCGGCGCTTCGACCGTGCCTCGATCACCCGCCCGAGCAGGAGGATCGTGACGACGCCGGCGGCCACCTCGAGGTAGATGTCGCCGCCGGGCTCGCCACGGACGCCGAACGTCCAGCCGTGCGTCATCCCGGGCATGCCCGCGCCGCCGAACCAGAGCGCCCAGACCGACCACGCGTAGGCGGTGAGGGTGCCGAGCGAGACGAGGGTGTCCATCGTCAGCGCGCCGTGCCGGAGGTTGGCCGCCGCGGCGCGGTGGAACGGCCAGCCGCCCCAGGCCACGACGGGCGTCGCGAGGACGAGCGACACCCACTGCCAGCCGGTGAACTGCAGCGCGGGCGCCATCGCGAGCACCACGACGGGCACGGTGAGCAGCGCCGAGACGACGAGGCGCACCGCGAGCGGATCGCGCGGCTTCGCGCGGCGGGGCTCGGGCTCCGGCTCCGGCACACGTGCCGCGTACCCCGCGGCGCGCACCGCGTCGAGGAGCTCGTCGATCCCGACGGACGGCGCGAACCGCACGCGCGCCCGCTCCGTGGCGAGGTTCACCTCGGCGTGCACGCCGTCGAGCCGTTCGAGCCGGCGTTCGACCCGGGCCACGCAGCTCGCGCAGGTCATGCCCTCGATGTCGAGGTCGATCGTGCGCTCGTCGTGCTGCAGCGACATCCGTGCCCGCCCTTCCCGTCCGTTCGGAGGACCACGATACCCACAGGGGGTATCTGGTGCAAACGGGGTATCCTGATGTGGTGATCGATGACATCAAGAAGCGCGCCCTGCACCGCACGAAGATCATCGAGGGCCAGCTGCGCGGGATCGAGAAGATGATCGAGAACGAGGACTACTGCGTCGATATCATCACGCTCTCGCTGGCCGTGCAGAAATCGCTCGGGTCGCTCAACAAGCTGCTCGTCGAGAACCACCTGCGCACGCACGTGAGCGAGATGTACGAGGCGGGGGGCGACCAGCGCGACGCGGCGGTGGCCGAGCTGCTGCGCATCTTCGAGCTCTCGAACAACCGGGGGTAGCCGAGCGGATGCCGCGCATCGAACTCGTCACGGGGGACATCACCGCGGAGCGCGTCGACGCGATCGTGAACGCCGCCAACTCGAGCCTGCTCGGCGGCGGCGGCGTCGACGGGGCGATCCACCGTGCGGGCGGCCCGTCGATCCTCGCGGAGTGCCGCGAGCTCCGCGCGACCACGTTGCCCGACGGGCTGCCGGTCGGCGACGCGATCGCGACGGGCGCGGGGCGACTGCAGGCGCGATGGGTCGTGCACACGGTCGGCCCGGTGTGGCCGGGCCCGGGCGCCGAGGCCGACGCGCGACGCGAGCTGCTGCGCGCCGCCTACCGCAACTCGCTCGAGCTCGCGGCCCGGCTGGGCGCGGCATCCGTCGCCCTGCCCGCCGTCTCGGCCGGCGTGTACGGGTGGCCGGCCGACGACGCGGCCGCCGTCGCGCTCGCGACCGCCGAGGCGACGGATGCCGCCCCCGGCCTGGTGCGCTTCGTGCTCTTCTCCTCGCGCATGCACGACGAGTTCCGCGCCGCGGCCGCGCGGCTCGGCATCGCGACCGACTGAGCCCTGAGCCTCAGGTGCCGGGTGCGGTGACCGCGAGCCACTCGTCGAGCTCGCTCGGCTGGTCGGTGATGATGCCGTCGACGCCGAGCGCGCTCACCTCCTGCCATCCCTCGTGCGAGTTGAGCGTGTAGCAGAGCACGGCGACGCCGGCCTCGTGCAGCGCCTCGAGCGCCCCCGGCACCGCCGAGACGGACGTCGCCGTGGTGCCGAAGCCGATCACCCCGAGTCGCTCGGCGAGCGGCACGGGATCGGCGGGCAGCTCGCGGATCAGCATGATGCGGGGCGTCGTCGGCGAGACCCGCTGCACGGCGAACAGGGTCTCCAGGCTGAAGCTCTGCAGCACGACCCGTCCGCGGAGCCCGTGCCGCTCGATGAGGTCGACCACCGTGCGCACCTCGTCGGGCCGCCAGTCCGCCTTGAGCTCCACGAGCGCCCTGGCGGTCTCCCGGTCGGCGAGCGCGGCGAGGAACTCGTCGAGCGTCGGCATCCGCTCCCCCACGTGGTCGCGGCCGTACCACGCCCCCACGTCGAGGCGTCGGAGGTCGGCGAGGTCGAGGTCGGCGATCGTGCGCGGGTCGCCCGCGACCCGCTCCAGCGTCGTGTCGTGGAACAGCACCGGAACGCCGTCACGGCTGAGCTGCACGTCGGTCTCGACGAACGCGAGGTCGTCCATCGCGAGCTCGAGCGAGACCATCGTGTTCTCGGGGGCCTCGGCGCGGTCGCCGCGATGCCCCACGATGAACGCCGCCTCGCCCGGCAGCCGGAGCGCACCGAACACGTCGACCGCCGAGGCGGTGGTCGGGGTGGCGGCGATGAGCAGCACCACGGCGGTCATGACGGTGCCCACCAGGGCGCAGGCGACGCGCACGACGCGCCGCGGCGGCACGGAGCGTCGATCGAGCAGGAGCCGTGCGGCGGTCGGCGCGGGGCGCGGAACAGGGCGGACGGACGGTGCGATCGTCGGGTCGGTCGCACGGGGCGTTCGGGTCACGGGCGTTCGGGCCTTTCCACCGGCCGCGCGCCGTTGCGCGGCGGGTGCAGGTCACTCTAGCAACACCGTTACCGTTTCGTTACCTCCCGTTCGTGGGCCGTCGCCGCCGATGTCCGCCTCGGCCTCGGCGGTGATCCGGTTCGCCATTCCCGAGAAGATCACGTCGTGGAACGGCACGATGGCCCACCAGTACAACCGGCCGGACAGCCCCTTCGGGAAGTACACGGCACGCTGGCGGTAGCGCGAGCCGCCGTCGGATGCCTCGGCGGCACCCAGCTCGAGCCAGGCGCGCCCGGGCAGCCGCATCTCCGCGCGCAACCGGAGGAAGCTGCCGCGGTCGATCGCCTCGACCCGCCAGAAGTCGACGGCGTCGCCCACGTGGAGCATGTCGGCGTCGCGGCGACCACGCCGCAGCCCGACGCCGCCCGTCAGCTTGTCGACCCACCCCCGGATCGCCCACAGGAGCGGGAACGAGTACCAGCCGTTCTCACCGCCGACCCCCTCGATGATGCGCCACAGCTGCGCCGAGGGAGCCGTCGAGTGCTGCTCGCGCTCGTCGACGTACACCGTGTGCCCGGCCCAGTCGGGATCGCTCGGCAGCGGGTCGCTCGGAGCGCCCTCCACCTCGGCGTTGCGCCAGCTCGTCTCGACCTCGCCCGCACGCTCCCGCTCGAGCGCGAGCCGCACGGCGGTGCGGTACGGGAGCAGGCCCGCGGCGGGCGGCGGGATCACGTCGTCGATGTCGTGCTCGCGCATGACGCAGTCGAACTGCAGCGACTCGATGATCGGCACGGCCAGGCGTCGCGGGATGGGCGTGACGAGGTTCACCCACTGGCCGGCGAGCCACGGCGTGAGCACCGGCAGCGCCGCGATCGGACGCTGCGGGAGCCCGGCCTCGACGGCGTAGCCGTTCATGAGCTGGCCGTAGCGGTGGACGTCGGGACCGCCGATGTCGAACGCCCGGTTCACCTCGGGCGGCACGTCGGCGGCGCGGATCAGGTAGTGCAGCACGTCGCGCACCGCGATCGGCTGGATGAAGCTCCGCACCCAGCGCGGGGCGGGCATGTACGGCAGCACCTCGGTGAGGTGGCGGATCATCTCGAACGACGTCGACCCCGAGCCGATGATCACCCCGGCCTGCAGCACGATCGTGGGCACGCCGGAGGCGAGCAGGATCTCCCCCACCTGCATGCGCGACCGCAGGTGGCGTGAGAGCCGCGCCCCCTCGGGATGCAGGCCGCCGAGGTAGACGATGCGACGCACGCCGTGGCCCCGCGCCGACGCGGCGACGTTCCGTGCGATCGCCAGCTCGATCGACTCGAAGTCGTCCTTGCCGCCCATCGAGTGCACGAGGTAGTAGACGACCTCGATGCCCTCCATCGCGCGGTCGACCGCGGCTCGGTCGCCCAGGTCGCCCGCGATGACGTCGACGGATGCCGCCCACGGCACGTCGCGCAGCCGCTCGGGCCGTCGCACCAGCACGCGCACGTCGTGCCCGGCCTCGATGAGACGCGGCACGAGCCGGCCTCCGATGTAGCCGGTCGCACCGGTCACGAGCACGCGCACGAGCACCCCCGTCCCGGGCCCGGCGGGTGGTCAGGCCCGTTCGTTCCCTCGACGATAGTTGCCGCTCGCGCGTGCCAGCAGGTGCTGCGCCTGTGAATCGTCCGCACGTTGCAGGGCGACGACGAGGCGTGCGGCATCGCCGCCGCCCACCGTCATCACGACCCGGCCGCCGCGCGACACGATCACGCCGCCCTGCTTCGTGACGCGGTAGTCGAACGGGTCCGCGACCAGTCGGCCGCGCTCGTCGGATGTCCCGCCGTGCCCTGGCATCGACCTACCGCAGGCTCTTCGTGTGCCAGACCGTCTTGGTCTCGGTGAACGCGCTGATGCGGCCGAGGGCCGGCGCCGCGGCATCCGGGCCCGACTCGGGACGGAGCACGCGCTTCAGCGTGTCGGCCGCGTCGACCTCGAGCGAGATCCAGTCGAGGTCGCCCGCGCCGACGAGGTCGATCGCGTTGACGTCGGCGTGGCTCGCGAGCCACGGCGCGATCTCGGCGGGCGAGCCCGTGAGCACGTTGACGACGCCCTTGGGCACGTCGCTGGTCGCGAGCACCTCGGCGAGGCTGATCGCCGACAGCGGGAACCGCTCGCTGGCCACGACCACGACGGAGTTGCCGGCGACGAGCGCGGGGGCGACCGCCGACACGAACCCGAGCAGCGAGGTGTCCTGCGGCGCGATGATCGCGACCACGCCGGTGGGCTCGGGCACGGAGATGTTGAAGTACGGGCCGGCGACGGGGTTGGCGTTGCCCGCGACCTGGGCGAACTTGTCGGCCCAGCCCGCGTACCAGATCCAGCGGTCGATCGACTCGTCGACCTGCGCGGTGGCCACGGCGCGGGTGACGCCCTCGGCCTCCTCGATCTCGGCGACGAACTGCGCCCGGCGCCCCTCGAGGAGCTCCGCGATGCGGTAGAGCACCTGGCCGCGGTTGTAGGCGGTCGCGCCGCCCCATCCGGCGACCGCGCCGCGCGCGGCGACGACGGCGTCGCGGGCGTCCTTGCGGGACGCCTTCGCGGCGTTCGCGAGGAAGGCGCCGGAGGCGGAGACGACCTCGTAGGTGCGGCCGGACTCGCTGCGCGGGAAGGCGCCGCCGATGTACAGCTTGTAGGTCTTCGGCACGGCGAGGCGGCTCATCGCTTCGATCCCTTCGTCGTGGCCTTGGCGCTTCGGGCGGTGGCGCGGACCGCTCGGCGCGCCTTCGGCGCCGCCGCGGCATCCGCCGACTCGACGGCCGCCTTCGTGGCCGGACGCGAGAGCGCCGCCTGGCCGATGGGCGCGGGCTTGAGGTACGCGGCGAGGCCGTTGCGGCCGCCCTCGCGGCCGTAGCCCGACTCCTTGTAGCCGCCGAACGGGCTCGACGGGTCGAAGCGGTTGAAGGTGTTCGCCCAGATCACGCCGGCGCGGAGCTGGTCGGCGACCGCGAGGATGCGGCTGCCCTTGTCGGTCCAGATGCCGGCGGAGAGGCCGTAGGGGGTGTTGTTCGCCTTGGCGATCGCCTCGGCCGGCGTGCGGAACGTGAGCACCGACAGCACCGGGCCGAAGATCTCCTCGCGCGCGATGCGGTTCGACGTCTGCACGTTGGTGAAGATCGTCGGCGCGTACCAGAACCCGTTCTCGGGGATCTCGCACGGCACGCTCCAGCGGTCGGCGCCCTCGGCGACGCCGACGTCGGAGAGCTCGCGGATGCGCTCGAGCTGCTCCTTCGAGTTGATCGCGCCGATGTCGGTGTTCTTGTCGAGGGGGTCGCCGAGGCGCAGGGTCGAGAGCCGCAGCTTCAGCCGCTCGACGACCTCGTCGTGGATGTTCTCCTGCACGAGCAGGCGCGAACCGGCGCAGCACACGTGCCCCTGGTTGAAGAAGATGCCGTTGACGATGCCCTCGATCGCCTGGTCGATGGGCGCGTCGTCGAACACGATGTTCGCGGCCTTGCCGCCGAGCTCGAGGGTGGCCTTCTTGTCGGTGCCCGCGATCTGCTTCGCGATGGCGCGTCCGACCGCGGTCGACCCGGTGAACGCGACCTTGTCGACGCCCTCGTGCGCGACGAGCGTCGCACCGGTGTCGCCCGCGCCCGTGATGATGTTCACCACGCCCGGGGGCAGGTCGGCCTGCTGGAGGATCTCGGCGAAGATGAGCGCCGTCAGCGGGGTGGTCTCGGCCGGCTTCAGCACGACCGTGTTGCCGGCGGCCAGGCGGGCGCGATCTTCCACGCGAGCATGAGCAGCGGGAAGTTCCACGGGATCACCTGGGCTGCGACGCCGAGCGAGCGCGGGCTCGCGCCGAGGCCCGCGTGGTCGAGCTTGTCGGCCCATCCGGCGTAGTAGAAGAACCAGGCCGCGACGAGGGGCACGTCGACGTCGCGCGACTCCTTGATCGGCTTGCCGTTGTCGAGCGACTCGGCCACGGCGAGCTCGCGGGCGCGCTCCTGCACGAGGCGCGCGATGCGGAAGAGGTACTTGCCGCGGTCGCGGCCGCTCATGCGCGACCAGGTGCGGTCGTAGGCCCGCCGAGCGGCGGCGACGGCGTCGGAGACATCCGCCTCGTTCGCGTTCGAGATCTCGGCGATGCGCTCCTCGCTCGAGGGCGAGATGGTCTGGAAGGGGGTGCCGCGTCCGTCGACGAACTCGCCGTCGATGAAGAGGCCGTAGCGGTCGCGGAGCGACAGGATCGCCCGCGACTCGGGGGCCGGTGCGTACTCGAGGAAGCTCATATGTTCGGTGCTCTCGTCGTATGAGATCAGTCGATCGTCACGTAGTCGGGACCGGAGTAGTGCCCGGTCGTCATCTTCTGGCGCTGCAGGAGCACGTCGTTCAGCAGGCTCGACGCGCCGAAGCGGAACAGGTGCGGCACGAGCCACTCCTCGCCCACGGTCTCGGCGACCGTCACGAGGTACCTGATCGCGTCCTTCGAGGCGCGGATGCCGCCCGCGGGCTTCACGCCGATGCGCTGGCCGGTCAGCAGGTGCCAGTCGCGCACGACCTCGAGCATGAGGAGCGTGACGGGCAGCGTGGCGGCCGGCTGCACCTTGCCGGTGGAGGTCTTGATGAAGTCGCCGCCCGCGAGGATCGAGAGCCATGAGGCCCGGCGCACGTTGTCGTACGTCACGAGCTCGCCCGTCTCGAGGATGACCTTGAGGCTCGCGCTCGTGCCGTCGGGGCGTCGGCAGGCCTCCTTCACGGCGGCGATCTGGTCGAACACCAGCCCGTAGCGGCCGGCGAGGAACGCGCCGCGGTCGATGACCATGTCGATCTCGTCGGCTCCGGCCGCGACCGCCTCCGCCGTGTCGGCGAGCTTGATGTCGAGCGACGAGCGGCCGCTCGGGAACGCGGTGGCGACGGCGGCCACCGAGATGAGGCCGTCGTCGGGGTCGCCGTGCGCGCCGCCCAGCGCCTCGATCGCGAAGGGCACCATGTCGCCGTAGACGCAGACGGCGGCGACGCGGGGCGTCGTGGCATCCGCGGGGTCGGGGTTCATCGGCCTTGGCGACGAGCGAGCGGACCTTGCCCGGCGTGTCGGCGCCCTCGAGCGTGGTGAGGTCGATGAGCGAGATGATCGTGTCGAGCGCCCACTTCTTGGAGCTCGTCTTGATCGAGCGGGTGCCGAGCCCGGCGGCGCGCTGCTCGAGCCCGACGGCGTCGACGCCGGCGATGCCGTGCAGGTAGCGCCCGAGCGTCGCGTCGTCGGGTTCGCCTCCGAGCACGGCGAGCGCGCGCTCCCGGGCGGTGACGAGGGAGGTGCCTGACATGGTGGTTGACCTGGCTTTCGTGTCGGTGGTGCTGCTGGCGCGGCCCGCGTGGCGGGGGCTCAGCCGTCGAGGAGGTGGAGGGCGGTGGCCTCGTCGGTGACGAGCACCGAGCAGAGGCCGCTGCGCACGACGGCGTCGGCCACGGCGTGCTTGGCGGGCCCGGCGACGACGGCGATGCCGAGCGGGGCGGCACGGAGCTCGTCGAGCGTGAGACCGACGGTGCGGGCGTCGAGGGCGGGGTCGACGATGTTGCCGTCGGAGTCGATGTAGCGGCCGACGACATCGCCGACGGCGCCCTTCTGCACGAGCACGTCGACGTCGGCCACCGAGAGGTAGCCGCTCTCGACGTGCACGGAGTTGTGGTCGGCGGCGCCGGCGCTGAAGAGGTAGGCGTCGGCCGACCGTGCGAGCTCGATCACGCCGGCGACGACGCGGTCGGACTCGATGGCCTCCTTGGTCGCGAGGCGCTCGAGGATGGCGGGGCTCGGCAGCAGGGTGGCGGTGCCGCCGCCCTTCTGCGCGATGCCGACGGCGGTGGCCGCCGCGGTGCCGGGCCGACGGTTGAGGCTCACGCCGCCGTTGATCTGCACGACGTTGACGCCGGTGGCCCAGCCGTTGCGCAGGTGCTGGGAGATCTCGAAGAGCGTGCGACCCCAGCTGACCCCGAGGGTGCGGGGCACGGGGCGGAGCGCCGTGAGGTAGTCGGCCGCGGCCTGCGCGGTGCGCTCCTGCAGCTCCTCGGGCGAGTGCACGCCCGCGGTCGAGACGACGATCGCGTCGGTGAGCCCGCGCTCCTCGCGGAGTCGGCGCTCGATCGGCAGCCGACGGGCGCGCGGATGCAGGATCTCGATGCGGATGAAGCCGCGCTGCTTCGCCTGCGCGAGGAGTCGCCCGACCTTCCAGCGGGTGAGCCGGAGCGCCTGCCCGATCTCGTCCTGGGTCTTGTTCTCCTCGTAGTAGAGCTCGGCAGCCCGGATCGAGAGGAGTTCGTCGATCTCGTCCACAGTGTCCTTCCGCTCGCCTTCCAGCGTAGGCAGCCCGGTGCTCATCGGCAACACTCGCGGGCAATCCTGCTCATATGAGCACGACGACGACGGATGCCGCGCGCCGCTGCGGACCCGTGGAACCGGCAGCGGCGGCCCGCCGGCAGCGCCTCGCGGTCAGGCGGCGCGCTCGTCCTCGAAGAACCGCGGCCGGGCCACGACCGCGCCGGCGATGGCCGCGGGCACGGTGGAGGCCACGAGCAGGAACACGAGCGGCCACACCCACTCGCCGGTCAGCTGGTGCAGCACGCCGACCGACAGCGGACCGATGGCGACGATGAGGTAGCCCGCCGACTGCACGAACGCCGACAGGGCGACCGCTCCCGAGTGCGTGCGGCTGCGCAGGTTGATGAGCACGAGCGAGAGCGGGAAGAAGAGCGGGCCGAGGCCCGCGAGCGCCACCCAGAGCCACGTCGCGGTGGTCGGCGCGAGGAGGAGTCCGAGGTACCCCAGGATGAACGACGCGATCGCGACGCCGACGAGCAATCGCACGCGCCCGTACCGCGCGGCGACGATCGGCACGATCAGGCCGGCCGGCAGGCCGGTCGCCGCGTAGAGCGAGAGCAGTGCGCCGGCCTCGGCGGGCGAGGTGCCGGCGATGTCGTGCAGGATCGACGGCAGCCACGCGAACAGCGCGTACGCGTTGAAGCCGGCGATCGCGAAGACGACCGTGAGCGCCCACGCGAGGGGCGACCGCAGTGCGTACCGCAGGAGCCCGCGCTCCGCCTCCTCGGGCAGCGCGGCCGGCCGGTTGCGGCGCGGGTGCACGACCAGGGCGATCCACGGCACGAGCGAGAGGGCCGCCACGATCGCCCACTCGCCGAGGGAGACCCGCCAGCCCGCGGCATCCGCGACCGGCACCGCGATCAGCGGCGGGACGAACGTGCTGATCGAGAGGGTCGTGACGTAGATCGAGGTCATGAGCCCGATGCGGTCGGGGAAGTACCGCTTCACGAGCGGCGGCAGCAGCACGTTGCCCACGCCGATGGCGGCGAACGTGAGGGTCGACGCCGCGACGAGCCACAGCGCGTCGCCGGCGAGTCCGCGCCCGAGCAGCCCGATCGACAGGGCGACGAGTGCGACGATGAGCGTCGGCTCGAGGTCGAAGCGCTTGGCGATCAGCGGCGTCACGATGCCGAAGACGGCGTAGCAGAGCGGCGGCAGCATGCCGAGCAGGCCGACGACCACCGGCGCGAGGGTGATGTCGTGCTCCACCTCGGCGAGGATCGGCGAGAGCGACGCGACCGCGGTGCGGAGGTTGAACGCCACGAGCACGATGCCGACCAGCGCGAGGGTTCGCCCGGCCCAGAGCGAACGGGGCTGGGTCGGCGTCACCTCTCCGAGTCTAGGCTGGAGGGGTGGCCGACTTCGCCCGTTACCTCCCGCTCAGCCAGCGCTCGGGCATCGACGAGCGCGGCGTGACGAGCGACCGGCGCGAGCCCACCTCCACGGTGCTGCGCTCGATCGCGGGTGCGCTCCGCAGGGCCGGCGAGGCGGGATGGACCGCCAGGACCGACGACGACGCCCCCACCGTGGCCGACGCCGTCGCCGCACTCGTCGCCGGGTTCGACCGGCCGCCCGCGCGGCGTGCGCTCGACAGCGCCCAGCACGCGCTCGGCATGAACGGCCGCTCCCCCGCGCCCGACGCCCCCGTCGAGGGCCCTGCGGATGCCGCGGCGGCGCTCGAGGCGCGCGCCGTCACGATCACCGACCGGCCGCAGCCGACCCGCCTCGTGGAGCTCGACGACGCCGTGGTCGCCGCCGTGCGCATCGGCGACGCGCTCGGCACGCCGATCGCGGTGCCGCCGCTCGCATCGGGCGCCGTGGCGCTGCGCCGTGCCGCCGCCGCACCGACGCCCATCAGGGCCGTCATCGGCGGCCACAGCCTGCATGCGACGGATGCCGCGTGGACGATCGGGCACGGACCGGTCCTCGTCGGCACCGCCGACGAGCTGATCCGGTTCCTCGCCGGCTTCGGCCGAAGCGCGCCACGGCCGGCCCGCGACGGTGAGCTCGGCCACCCCGGCGCCTGAGGGCTTCTGCGCGAGCCGGGGCGCAGTCCGAGCCGCGGGCTCAGTCCGAGAGGAGGTCGCGCGCCCGGTCGACGTCGCCGCGCATGGTCTCGATGAGGTCGGGGATGTTCGTGAACGCGACCATGCCGCGCAGCCGCTCCACGAACTCGACGTCGACGACGTGGTCGTAGAGGTCGAGCTCGCGGTCGAGCACGTAGGCCTCGACCTGCTTCTTCGGCACGCCCTCGAAGGTGGGGTTGTTCCCGACCGAGATGGCCGCCGGGTACCGCGTGCCCGCGTCGGTCAGCCAGCCCGCGTAGACGCCGTCGCCGGGGATCAGGCCCTCGGACTCGGGTGAGAGGTTCGCGGTCGGGTACCCGAGCTCGCGCCCGCGCTTCGCGCCGTGCACGACGATGCCCGACACGGCGGGCGTGTGGCCGAGCAGCGCGGTCGCATGCCGCACGTCGCCCTCGGCGAGGAGCTCGCGGATCCACGTCGACGACACGCGGCGCTCGCCCTCGGGCCGCACGTCGTCGACCACCTCGACCGTGAAGCCGAACGTCGCGCCGAGCGCGATGAGGAGGTCGACGTCGCCGGCGCCGCGCGCGCCGTACCGGAAGTCCCGGCCGACGAGCACCGACTTCGCGCCCAGCGTGTCGACGAGCACGCGCTCCACGAACTCCGTGGCGGGCACCGAGGCGAGGGCCCGGTCGAACGGCAGCAGCAGGGTCGCGTCGACACCGGTCGTGGCGAGCAGCTCGAGCTTCTGGCGCACGCTCACGAGCGCGTCGGGGCACTTGTCGGGCGCGAGCAGCGCGAGGGGATTGCGGTCGAACGTGACGACGACGGCGCGCAGGTCGTCGGCGGCCGCGATCGAGCGGATCCGGTCGATCACGGCGCGATGGCCGCGGTGCACGCCGTCGAACTTGCCGATCGTCACGGCGCTCGGGCCGAAGCCCTCGGGGACCGCGTCGAGGCCCTTGAACGTCTTCACGCGGCATCCGTCCCGTTCGCGGCGGCGTCGTTCGCGGCGGCGGCGGCGTCCGCGGCATCCGCGGGGCGCTCGACGGGCGCGCTCGCGGCCGGCCGGTGCTTCGCGAGCCACCACATGCCGAGCAGGGGCAGCACGAGCGGGATGAACAGGTAGCCGCGGCCGAACCACGACCAGACGGTGTCGTGCGGGAAGAGCTCGGGGTCGACGATGCTCAGGGTGCCCACGACGATCACGCCCGTGAACTCGAACACGAGCGTCGCCCAGGCCACCCGGTACCACGTGCGGCCCGGGCGGACGAGGGCGATCGTGGCGACGACGTAGACGACGGCGGCGAGCGCCGACAGCGAGTACGCCAGCGGCGCCTCGTCGAACTTCGTGGCGATCTGCACGAACGAGCGGCCCACCGCGGCGAGCGCGAGGACGCCGTAGACGGCCACGAGCACACGCCCGATGCCGCTCATCCGCCGCCCTCGATCGGCCTCGGGCCGGGCGCTCCGCACGTCAGTCATGTCGTTCGATTCTCTCATTCGCGGCTAGGCCTGCTGCACGGTCCAGATCTGCAGCATGCGGTACACCATCACCGCGACCGCGAGCGCGGCGACGCCGAGCACGACCGTGCTCCAGCGGCTGCGTTCGAGGAGCGCCCAGAACACGGCGGCGGGCGGCAGCAGCAGGGCGCCGACGAGGTAGGTGTAGAACTCGAGCACGCTGCCGGTGGGCTCGTTGCCGAAGGCGGGCGCCGCGATCGCGACCACGAGCTGCACGACGAGCAGGAGCTCGACGAGGGCGAGCGCGCCGTTGGTGAGGTCGCTCGGGACACGGCCGGCGAAGCCGAGCACGAGGCAGAGCAGGCCCGCCGCGACGGCGACCGCGATCTGCACCCAGGTGAACCACTCGATCACGCGTCGGCCTCCTCGGGCGGGAAGCCGGTGACGACCTTGAGCGTCGCGCCCCGGCGTTCGACGATGGCGACGAGCCGGTCGTCGGGGGCGACGGCCGCGATCGCGGCGTCGGCTCCGGGCTCGCGCTCGCCATCGCCGCCGAGGTCGACGGCCGCGGCATCGATGCGCTTGCCGTGGCCGAGGTCGACGGCCTGCTCGGCGGTCACGGATGCGACGGGCAGCGCCCGGCGCGCGGCATCCGCCGGGCTCATGATCGACTGCGCGACGTCGTACCCCTCGAGCGCGGACGCCTCGTCGACGTGGAACGCGCCGATCCGCGTGCGGCGCAGCGCCGTGAGGTGGCCGCCCGTGCCGAGATCGGCGCCGAGGTCGCGGGCGAGGGCGCGCACGTACGTGCCCGACGAGCACTCGACGCGCACGTCGGCGTCGACGAAGCCGTCGCCGGGTCGCAGCGCGAGGAGCTCGAACGCCGACACGGTGACGGTGCGGGCGGCGAGCTCGACGGCCTCCCCGTCGCGCACCCGCTGGTACGCGCGCTTGCCGGCGACCTTCACGGCGCTCACCGCGCTCGGCACCTGCTCGATCACGCCGGTCTGCCGCAGCATGCCCGCCAGGATCGCCTCCTCGGTCGCGCCCGCGACGCGCTCGGCGGATGCCGCGGCGAGCGCCTCGCCCTCGGCGTCGTCGGTCGTGGTGTCCCAGCCGAGCCGGATCGTGGCGAGGTACTCCTTGTCGAGGCCGACGAGGTAGTGCAGCAGCCGGGTCGCGTGGTTCACGCCGAGGATGAGGAGGCCCGTCGCCATCGGGTCGAGGGTGCCCGCGTGCCCGATCTTGCGGGTTCCGGCGAGGCGGCGCATGCGCGAGACCACGTCGTGGCTGGTGATTCCCTGCGGCTTGTCGACGAGGAGGATGCCGCTGTTCACGCCGTACAGGCTAACAGCCGGGCCGGCGTGCGCCCGCCCTCCCGGGCGGCGGGCCGGCGCTCACCTCGCCCCTACGCTGGGAGGGTGAGGATCGGCATCATCGGCGCGGGCGCGCTCGGCGGCACCTTCGCCGCGCTGCTCGCGCGTGCGGGACACGACGTGGAGGTGACGGCGCGGGGTGCCGGACTCGAGGCGATCCGCTCGGGCGGCATCCGCCTCTCCGGGGGCTACGGCGAGGCGCACGCGCGAGTCGCCGCCGCGGAGGCGCTGACCGTGCCGCCCGAACTCGTGCTCGTGTGCACGAAGGCGCAGGACGCCGAGGCGGCGATCGCCGCGAACGCCGCCCTCGTCGACGGCGTGCCGGTGGTGGTCGTGCAGAACGGCCTCGACGGCGTCGACACCGCGGCCCGGCTGCTCCCCCGGTCGTCGTGCATGGGCGTGCTGTCGATCATCGCCGCCAACTACACCGAGCCCGGCGTCGTGCGGGTCACGACCACCGCCGCGAGCTATCTCGGGCGTGGCGACGGTCCCGCCGACGACGAGTGCCGTCGGGTGGCCGCGCTCCTCTCGGAGGCCGTGCCGGTCATCGCCATCGGCGGCTTCAGGGGCGCCCAGTGGACCAAGCTCATCGTGAACATGCTGAACGCCGTGCCCGCCATCGTCGGCCGCAGCGTGCAGGACGTCGTCGACGACCGCCACCTGCGCCGCGTGGTCACGGCCTCCATGCGCGAGACCGTGCGGGTCGGCCTCGCCCGCGGCGTCCGCTTCGGGTCGCTCCAGGGTCTCGGCGACCGGCGCCTGCGCCTCTTCGCCCGGATGCCGCTGGCCATCGGCCAGCTGCTGCCCCGGCTCATGCGCGTGCGCATGGGCTCGGTGCCGAACCTCGGCTCGACCCAGCAGAGCGTGCGCCGCGGACAGCCGACCGAGGTCGACTTCCTGAACGGCGTCGTCGTGCGCGAGGCGGCCCTGGCGGGCCTGACCGCCCCGGTGAACGCGGCGCTCACCGCGCTCGTGCACGAGGTCGAGGCATCCGGCGAGTTCCTGCCCGCGGCGTCGCGTCCTCGACGCGGTCGGCCTCTGACGCGCGCTCGACGTCAGCAGCTGTCGAAGAACCGCCGCCGCGGATGCTCGGGATCGTGGTCGTCGATCACCGCCGACGCCACGAGCCGAGGGTCCCCCTCCGCGTAGGCGAGCACGTCCGCCGGATCCTCGGGCTCACCGTCGAGCGCGATGCGGACGTCCCACAGGTCGGCGAGGCGCTCGCGCAGCACGAATCGGCCGTCGAGCACGAGGATCGCGTCGGCCGGGCCGGTGATCCACTTGGGCTCGATCCACGCGTCGCGCGCGGGGTCGAACACCGCCGTCACGAAGGCCGTCGACCCGCCCATCCGGAACGGCTCCACGA
The DNA here is from genome assembly GCA_963802485.1 of uncultured Actinomycetota bacterium. Classification (GTDB taxonomy): domain Bacteria; phylum Actinomycetota; class Actinomycetes; order Actinomycetales; family Microbacteriaceae; genus Agromyces. The sequence goes on along the minus strand of CAWDJA010000005.1, from coordinate 9,499 downwards.
GCACCCGGCGCAGTGCCGACTCGTCGAAGCCGTAGCGGTAGTAGCGCGCCGGCGTGTCGTCGCCGTAGGCGTCCTGCGCGGCCCTCGACCGGTGGAACCGCTCCATGCTCGCGCGGAACACCCGGTGCTCCCGTTCCACGAGCACCGCCGCGAGGTCGTCGGCGAACCGCGTCTTGCCGCTCCTGCAGCGGCCCGTCGATCGCGACGATCATGCGGCCGCGGCCGTAGTGCTGCAGGATCTCGTCGGCGAGCCCGCGGAGGAAGGTGACGCGTGGGGTCGTGACGAGCTGCATGGTGCGAGCCTAGCCGCGAGGCATCCGGCGCCGACATAGGCTGAGGGGATGCCGACCCCCGACCTCGCGGGCGCCCTGAACGAGTGGTTCGCGGATGCCGCGCGGCCGCTGCCGTGGCGGGCGGCCGAGGTGTCGCCCTGGGCCGTGCTCGTGAGCGAGTTCATGCTGCAGCAGACCCAGGTCGCGCGCGTCGTGCCCCGTTGGGAGGCGTGGATCGCGCGCTGGCCGACTCCGGCCGCCCTCGCCGCCGAGCCGCCGTCGGAGGCCGTGCGCGCCTGGGACCGGCTCGGCTATCCGCGTCGGGCCCTGTGGCTGCACCGGGCCGCCGTCGAGATCGTCGAGCGCCACGGCGGCGAGGTCCCCTCGGAGCTCGACGACCTGCTCGCGCTGCAGGGCGTCGGCCCGTACACGGCACGCGCGATCGCCGCGTTCGCGTTCGGCCGGCGGCATCCGGTCGTCGACACCAACACCCGCCGGGTGATCGCGCGCGCCGTCCTCGGCCAGGCCCATCCCGGTCCCCCGTCGACGGCCCGCGACCTGACGACGATGGGCGCGCTGCTTCCCGAAGCGGATGCCGCGGCGCGCACGTTCAACGCCGCGGCGATGGAGCTCGGCGCGACGGTGTGCACCGCGCGGACCCCGTCGTGCGACGCCTGCCCGATCGCCGCGGCGTGCGAGTGGCGCCGCGCGGGGTATCCGCCGTACGACGGGCCGCGCAAGGCCGTGCAGGCGAGGTTCGAGGGATCCGACCGCCAGGTGCGCGGCCTCGTGATGCGCGAGCTGCGCGCGGCGCACCGTCCCGTCCATCCGGACGAGCTCGCGCCGCTGTGGCCGGATGCCGCGCAGCTCGAGCGCGCCGTCGGCGGGCTCGTCGCCGACGGGCTCGCGGTCGTCGACGACGACCACGGCCTGCGCCTGCCCGACGCGTAGCGGCCGCGGCCTCGGCGCCGCGACCCGGATGTGCGAGTATGCAGGGATGTCCGTGACGTCGCTGCCCGGGCGCCGGCCCAGCCCCGACGACCTGCTCGTGCTGCTCGCCGTCGCGCGCGCGGGTCGCTACACGGCCGCTGCCGACGAGCTGGGGCTCAACCACACCACCATCGCCCGGCGCATCGGAGCGCTCGAGGACGCCCTGGGCGGTCGCGTGCTGGCTCGCGGCGCAGCGGGGTGGGTGCTCACGCCGCTCGGCGAGCACGCGATCGCGGCGGCCGAGGGCGTGGAGCGGGCGCTCGGCACGCTGACCCCCGACGCGCCGCACCTGTCGGGGGTCGTGCGGCTCTCGGCGACCGACGGGTTCAGCGGCTACATCGCGTCGCCGGCGATCGCCGAGGTGCGACGCGCACACCCCGACGTGTCGCTCGAGATCGTCGCGGCGACCCGGCGCGCGGCGCAGCAGCGCGTCGGCGTCGACCTCGAGGTGGTCGTCGGCCGCCCGCACGTGCATCGCGCCGAGGCGATCCACCTGGGCGACTACGCGCTCGGCCTCTATGCGAGCCGTTCGTTCCTGGCCCGTCACGGCACGCCGGCCTCGCCGGCCGAGCTCGAGGGCGCGCCGCTCGTGTACTTCATCGAGTCGATGCTGCAGGTCGACGCGCTCGACGAGGCGCGGCGTTCGACGCGCGGCATGGTCGACGCGGTGTCGAGCACGAACGTGTACGTGCATGTCGACGCGACCAGGGCGGGCGCGGGCTTCGGGCTGCTGCCCGCCTTCCTCGCCGACCGGCACGACGACCTCGTGCGCCTGTTCGCCGACGAGATCGACGAGCACCTGCCCTACTGGCTCGTGTGCCGGCCCGAGGCGCTCCGGCAGCCGACCGTGCTGGTCTTCATCGCGGCGCTGCGCGCACGCATCGCCGCGGTCGAGGACGAGCTGCTCGGCCGCACGCGGCCGGTGCCGGCGGCGAGACGCCGCCGGTGACGGCACCGGCTAGCGGGAACCGCCCGCCTCCGCGTCGTCGGCGAGGTCGGATGCCTCGTCGTCGACCTCGTCCCAGTCGTCGGCATCCTCGTCGAAGTCGCGCGGCTTCACGTACGGGTCGGCGTCGCCGGCGTACTCGGCCGTCGACGCGAGCACATCGGTCTCCGCGTCGCGGGTGCGCGCCTCGCGGAGCAGCGACTCGATGTGCTCGGCGTTCTCGGGGATCGCGTCGTGGATGAACTCCAGCGACGGGGTGAGCCGAGCGGTGATGTTGCGCCCGACCTCGGTGCGCAGCATCCCGGTCGCGGACTTCAGTGCCAGCGCCGAGTCACGTCGCTCCTCCTCGGAGCCGTAGACCGTGTAGAAGATGCTCGCGTGCTGCAGGTCGCCCGTGACGCGCACGTCGGTGATCGTCACGAACCCGAGCCGCGGGTCGCGCAGCCCCTTGTCGAGCCGTCGCGCGACGATCTCCTTGATGCGATCGGCCAGCTTCCTGGCCCGTGCCGGATCCGCCATGTTCCTTGCCCTTTCCTCGCCCCGCGTCGGCTTGCGCCGGAGGGGTCCCGCTCTCCTCCTCGAGTGAATCGGGGTAGGGGTCCCCGTTCTTCACCGGAGTGAAGAAGCAGGGACCCCGATCCACGAGCTACAGCCCGGGGCTTCTCCCGCATCTCGATCGTCTCGATCTCGTCGCCGACCTGGATGTCGTTGAACTTGCCGAGGCCGATGCCCGCCTCGAAGTCCGTGCGGACCTCGGTGACGTCGTCCTTGAACCGCCGCAGCGACTCGATGGCGAGGTTGTCGCCGACGACGACGCCATCGCGGATGACGCGTGCCTTGGCGTTGCGCGTGATCGTTCCCGACCGCACGATGACACCGGCGATGTTGCCGAACTTCGAGGAGCGGAACACCTCGCGGATCTCGGCGACGCCCGACTGGACCTCCTCGTACTCGGGCTTGAGCATGCCCTTGAGCGAGTTCTCGATGTCGTCGATCGCGTTGTAGATGACCGAGTAGAAGCGCACGTCGACACCCTCGCGAGCGGCGCGCTCGCGCGCCTTCACGTCGGGGCGCACGTTGAACCCGATCACGATCGCGTTGTCGATCGTGGCGAGGTCGATGTCGCTCTCGGTGACCGCACCCACGCCGCGGTGCAGGATGCGCAGCTGGACGCTGTCGTCGACCTCGATCTTCATCAGGGACTCCTCGAGCGCCTCGACGGCACCCGACACGTCGCCCTTGATGATGAGGTTGAGCGCCTCCACCTTGCCCTCTTCGAGCGCACGGGTGAAGTCCTCGAGCGAGATGCGCTTGCGGGCCTTCGCCAGCTGCGCGTTGCGCTCGGCGGCTTCGCGCTTCTCGGCGATCTGACGGGCCGTGCGGTCCTCCTCGGTGACGAGGAAGGTGTCGCCGGCTCGCGGGACCGTCGAGAGGCCCTGCACCTGCACGGGGCGCGACGGCGTCGCCTCGAGCACGGCATCGCCGTTCTCGTCGGCCATCGCACGCACGCGGCCGTACGCCGTGCCGGCGACGATCGCATCGCCGACCCGCAGCGTTCCCGACTGGATGAGCACGGTTGCAACTGCACCGCGGCCCTTGTCGAGCTTCGCCTCGATGGCGACGCCTCGTGCGTCCTTGTTGGGGTTCGCGCGCAGGTCGAGACCCGCGTCGGCGGTGAGCAGCACCGCGTCGAGGAGCTCCTGGATGCCGATGTTCTCGCGCGCCGACACGTCGACGAACATGACGTCGCCGCCGTACTCCTCGGCCACGAGGCCGAACTCGGTGAGCTGCTGGCGCACCTTGGCCGGGTTCGCGTCGGGCTTGTCGATCTTGTTCACCGCGACCACGATCGGCACGTTGGCCGACTGCGCGTGGTTCAGTGCCTCGATCGTCTGCGGCATGATGCCGTCGTCGGCCGCGACCACGAGGATCGCGATGTCGGTCACCTGCGCACCACGGGCACGCATGGCGGTGAACGCCTCGTGGCCCGGGGTGTCGATGAAGGTGATCGCGCGGTCGATGCCCTCGTGCTCGGTGTGCACCTGGTACGCACCGATGTGCTGCGTGATGCCGCCGGCCTCGCCCGCGACGACGTTCGCGTTGCGGATCGCGTCGAGGAGTCGGGTCTTACCGTGGTCGACGTGGCCCATGACGGTGACGACCGGCGGGCGGATCTCGAGATCCTCGTCGGTCTCGTCCTCGAGCTCCTGGTCGAGGTCGATTGCGAAGCCCTCGAGGAGCTCGCGGTCCTCGTCTTCAGGGGAGACGACCTGGATCTTGTAACCGAGCTCCTCGCCGAGCACCTGGAAGGTGGCCTCGTCGAGCGACTCGGTCGCCGTCGCCATCTCACCGAGGTGGAACAGCACGGTCACGAGCGAACCGGGGTTCGCGTCGATCTTGTCGGCGAAGTCCGAGATCGAGGAGCCGCGACGCAGGCGGATGACGGTGTTGCCGTCGCCGCGGGGAACGCTCACGCCGCCGAGCGACGGGGCCTCCCGCATCTCGAATTCCGCCCGCTTCGTCCGCTTCGACTTGCGCGACTTGCTCTTGCCGCCGCCACGGCCGAAGGCACCGGCCGTGCCGCCGCCGGGGCCGCGACCACGACCACCGCCGCCCGCGGGACGCGGGCCGCCGAAGCCGCCGCCGGGCGCACCGCCGGGGCGCTGGAACCCGCCACCGCCGCCGGGACGCGCGCCGGCACCTGCGCCGGCGCCGCCGGGGCGCTGGAAACCGCCGCCTGCACCACCGGGACGACCGCCGGCGCCGGCCGGACGGGGTCCGCCGGGACGCGGCGACCCGGGGCGCGGAGCCTGCGGGCGCGGGATGTTGCCGGGGCTCGGGCGCTGGCCCATGCCCTGCGAGCTCGAGAACGGGTTGTTGCCCGGGCGCGGCTGGGCGGGACGCGAGCCCATGCCCTGCGAGCTCGAGAAGGGGTTGTTGCCGGGACGCGGCGCGCCGGGGCGCGGCGCGGGGCGCGGGATGGCGCCGCCGGGCTTGGGCCCGGTGGCGGGCTTGGCGACATCCGACGCGGCGGGCGCCTCGGGCGCCTCGGTCGTCTTGCCGGCGGCCGCCTGGGCGGCCCGCTCCTCGGCCTGCGCCTGGCGCTCGGCGACCGTCATCGGTGCGTCGGTCACGGGTGCGGCCTGGGCCTCGGCGGGTGCCTCGGGCGCCTCGGGCGCCGGCTTCGGCGCGGGCTTGGGGCCCGGCTTCGCCGCGGTGGCGGGCGCCGCCGCCTTGGCGGACGCGGCCTTGGCGGGCGCGGCGTTCGCCGCGGTTCCCGCAGCCTCGAGCGCGGCCTTCAGCCGGCGGGCGACGGGGGGTTCGATGGACGACGAGGGTCCCTTGACGTACTCGCCCATCTCCTTGAGCTTCTCAAGGGCGATCTTGCTGTCGACACCGAGTTCGGATGCGATCTCGTGTACGCGTGGTTTGGCAGCCACTTCTCTCCTGTTCCGGGCCCACCCCGAAACAGGGGCGGACCATCAATGGCGGACGGGTCTCATTTCGAGCCGCTCATGAGTTGTCCATTAGCCGTTCAGCCTGTTCTCTACGTTGCTGGTGTCCACCTCGCCGCGGATGCGGAGTGCGCGTCCGAAGGCGCGTCGCCGCACGGCGAGCCGGTAGCACTCGAGCGTCGGATGCAGCCACGCACCCCTGCCCGGAAGCACAGCCGAGGCATCCGCCACGACGTGGGAGTTCTGGGAGACGACCCTCAGAAGCGAGGACCGCGGGGCGCGCGAACGGCATCCGATGCACGTTCTGACGGGTTCCATCCTACACCTCTGGGCTGGGAGCCCGCCGACGCAGGCCGGCGGCTCAGTTCGACTCGAGGATCGAGTCGGGCTGGATGTCGATCTTCGCGCCGGTCAGCTTCGCCGCCAGGCGGGCGTTCTGGCCCTCCTTGCCGATCGCCAGCGAGAGCTGGTAGTCGGGCACGAGGGCGCGCACGGCGCGCGTGGACTCGTCGATCACGAACGCGCTCGTGACCTTCGCCGGCGAGAGCGCGCTCGCGACGAAGGTCGCGAGGTCGTCGGACCAGTCGACGATGTCGATCTTCTCGGCGCCGAGTTCGGCGGTGACGGCGCGCACGCGCTGCCCCAGCTCGCCGATCGCGGCGCCCTTGGCGTTCACGCCCGGCTGGTTGGCCCGCACCGCGATCTTGGTGCGGTGGCCCGCCTCGCGGGCGAGCGAGACGATCTCGACGACGCCCGACGCGATCTCGGGCACCTCGAGCGCGAAGAGCTTGCGCACGAGCGCCGGGTGCGTGCGGGAGACGGTGATCGAGGGGCCCTTCTGGCCCTTCGCGACGCTCGTCACGTACACGCGGATGCGCTGGCCGTGCGGGTACTCCTCGCCGGGCACCTGCTCCTCGGGCGGGAGGATCGCCTCGACGGTGCCGAGGTCGATGTGCACCATGCGCGGGTTCGGCCCCTGCTGGATGATGCCCGCGACGATGTCGCCCTCGCGCCCGCGGAACTCGCCGAGCACCGCGTCGTCCGCGAGGTCGCGGAGGCGCTGGTTGATGACCTGCTTCGCGGCGAACGCGGCGATGCGGCCGAAGTCGCTCGGGCTGTCCTCGGCCTCGCCGATGACGTTGCCCTCCTCGTCGAGCTCGGGCACGTAGACCGACACGTGTCCGGTCTTGCGATCGAGGTGCGCACGCGCACCCGACGGGTTCGCGTGACCGTGCTGGCCGGGGTTGGTGTGCTTCAAGTAGGCCATGAGGATCGCCTGCTCGATGATCTCCACCAGTTCGTCGAACGGGATCTCCTTCTCGCGCTCCATCATGCGGAGCACGCTGAGGTCGATATCCATCGCCGGCCTCCTCTATTCAGCTCTCAGTGCCGCTTCCCCTCGGAGCGGGCGACTCTCTACCGTACCGGATGCGGCAGGGCCCGTCATCCGGAGGGCGGCCTCGGCCGGACGCATCCGCGATTCACTCGGGCGGGGTGGGCGGGCTGTTGATCCACACGAGGTCGGCCACGCCCTCGCCGTCGTTCGCGACGCGATGGGGCGTGCTGCTCGCGAACACGATGCTGTCGCCCGTATCCAGCACGTGCACCTCCTCGCCGAGCTCGACGCGCACCCGTCCGGCGACGACGAGGATCACCTCCTCGGAGTCCCCGTGGCGGTACTGCGCGGGCCCGGTCGAGCCGCCCGGCTCGATGTCGACGGCGTACATCTCGACGTGCCCGAACGGCGGCTCGGTCAGGAACCACTTCGTCATGCCGTGGCTCGCGCCGAGGTGCCGACGACGGTCGGCACGCACGACGCGTGCGGCCGCGACCGGTCCCGGCTCGACGAGGTCGACGAGCCCCACGCCGAGCGCGTCGGCCAGGCGCCGGAGTGTCGAGACGCTCGCGTTCGCGCGGCCGGTCTCGAGCTGGCTGAGGAACCCCGAGGTGACCCCGGCCTGCTCGCCGAGGGCGCGCTGCGACATCCGGCGCGCCAGGCGGTAGCGACGCACCTGCTCACCCACGTCGTTGCCCGGCACGGCCCCTCCCTCGGTCATTGACGGATGCCCCGAGCGCATCGCTCGCCGATCCCGTCTCGGAACCGGGGGTTGACGCGCCACGCGACATCCTGCTCAATATCACTAAGCAACATGTTAAGCAGCACTCATCCCACCATCACGGATCGCGAGGCTCTCATCATGGCAGGTTCCCGAGGCACCACCCCGCTGACCACCCGGATCGGGCGCATCCTCCGTGCCCACGGCGAGGCCGAGCGAACGGGCGTCCCCGTCGCGGACGTCCTCGGGCGGGCGCAGGATGAAGCGCGCGGCGGCCCCTCCCGTCGCGACGTGCTCCGTACCGCCGGCGTCGCCGGCGCGGGCGCCGCCCTCGCGATGGCCGCGACCCCCGCGCACGCCGCCGACACCGCGAGGCCGGGCACGGCACCCCGGATCGCCATCGTCGGCGCCGGCCTCGCAGGACTGCGAGCCGCGCACTGGCTGCACCGCGTGAAGGGCCTGCCCGCGACCGTGTACGAGGGCAGCCCGCGTGCGGGCGGCCGGTGCCACAGCCTGCGCGGGTACTTCGACGGCGGCATCGTCGTCGAGCACGGCGGTGCACTCATCAACACGGACCACAACGCGACCCGCAACCTCGCCTCGAACCTCGGGCTCAGCCTCGACGTCGTCGCCGGCGGAAGCTACCAGGGCTGGGACGACAAGTACTGGATCGACGGCGCCGACTACCCCTACGACGACGCCAACGAGGACTGGGGAGACGTCTACCAGGCGTTCAAGGCCGCGCTCGCCGGCGCCCCCTACTGCCAGACCTACGACGTGCACACCCAGGCGGGCATCGCGCTCGACCGGATGACGGTCGACGAGTGGCTGGCCGCCAACGTGCCCGGAGGCCTGTCGAGCCGGTTCGCCAAGCTCATGCAGTCGAACGTCATGGCGGAGTACGGCCTCGAACCGCACGAGCAGTCGGCGCTCAACCTGGTCTACCTGCTCGGCTGGAACGCCCAGAACAGCCTCTCTCCCGTCAACGGCGCCGACGAGAAGTACTCGGTGCACGGCGGCAACGACCAGCTCATCAGCCGCATGCTCGAGCAGCTTCCCTCGTCCGCCGTGCGCTACGGCCACAAGCTCGTCGCCGTGAAGCGCAACGCCGACGGCACCGTGCGACTCAGCTTCCAGGTGGGCAGCAAGACGGTCGACCAGACCGCCGACCGGGTCATCCTCGCGCTGCCGTTCACCACCCTGCGCGACTGCGACCTGAGCCAGTCGGGCTTCTCGGCGGTGAAGCTCCGCACCATCGACGAGCTCGGACTCGGCGCCAACGCGAAGGTGCACGTGCAGCTCAGCCGCCGCCCGTGGGTGGAGCAGGGGTACGGCGGCGCCGCCTACACGAACGCCCAGGGATTCCAGTGCGGCTGGGACGACACCGCCGACTTCCCGCTGCCGACGGGCGTCTACAACTTCTTCCCGTCGGGCGACCAGGTGAAGGCGTGGACGGGCGCCGCGTTCGGGCCGGCTCCGGCCGCGCAGGTGTCGGGACTGCTCGGCCAGCTGGAGCCGATCTTCCCGGGCGTGACCGGCGCGTACACGGGCAAGGCCTACCGCGACTTCTGGTGGGCGAACCCGTGGTCGAAGGGCGCCTACACCTGCCAGCGACCCGGCCAGTACACCGAGCTGTTCGGCGCCGGCGCCGTGCCCGAGGGCAACGTCCACTTCGCGGGCGAGCACACGAGCGTCGAGTACTTCGGGTTCCTCAACGGCGCGGTCGAGTCGGGCGAGCGAGCGGCGAAGGCGGTCGCGCTGTCGTGAGGCGCACGGCAG
>CAWDJA010000004.1:0-27337 GCA_963802485.1 uncultured Actinomycetota bacterium | reverse complement strand
GTCGGCGCCGGCTACACCGACGAGGAGTACCGCGAGGCGGGCGCGATGATCGTCGGCTCCGCCGCGGAGGCCTGGTCGGCCGAGCTCGTGCTCAAGGTGAAGGAGCCGATCGAGCAGGAGTACGGCTTCCTGCGCGAGGACCTCACGCTCTTCACCTACCTCCACCTCGCGGCCGACCTGCCGCTGACCCGCGCCATCCTCGACTCGGGCGTCACCGCGATCGCCTACGAGACCGTGCAGCTGCCCGACCGCTCGCTGCCGCTGCTCACCCCGATGAGCGAGGTCGCCGGCCGGCTCGCGCCCCAGGTCGGCGCCGCTTCGCTGCACGCGTCGAAGGGCGGCCGCGGCGTGCTCCTCGGGCGGCGTCCCCGGCACCGCCCCGGCGAAGGTCGTCGTGATCGGCGGCGGCGTCGCCGGCGAGCAGGCCGCCGCCACCGCGCTCGGCCTCGGCGCCGACGTGACCGTGTTCGACATCTCACTGCCGAAGCTGCGCGAGCTCGACGCCCGCTACGACCACCGCATCAAGACCCTCGCCTCCTCGCCCTACGAGATCGCGCGCCAGCTGAAGGACGCCGACCTCGTGGTCGGCGCCGTGCTCGTTCCGGGCGCCGCCGCGCCGAAGGTCGTGACCGACGCGATGGTCGCCGCCATGAAGCCGGGCGCCGTGCTCGTCGACATCGCCATCGACCAGGGCGGATGCTTCGAGGGCTCGCGCCCGACGACGCACGCCGAGCCGACCTACCCGGTGCACGACGCGATCTTCTACTGCGTCGCGAACATGCCGGGCGCGGTCCCCGCGACGTCGACGCCCGCGCTCACGAACGCGACCCTGCCCTACGCGATGAGGATCGCGGACCTCGGGTGGCAGGCCGCGCTCGCCGAGGACGCGGCACTCGCCAAGGGCCTGAACGCCACCCGCGGTCGGCTCACCAACGAGGGCGTCGCCAAGGCGCACGGCCTGGAGCTGCACGCCGCCCTCTGACGCCGCGGCTCCCGACGCACGACGAGGCGCCGATCCGGAGGACCCGGGTCGGCGCCTCGTCGCGTCGGAGCCGCTCGCCTAGGAGTCGGCGCCCATGACGACGGGCAGGCCGGCGCGGTACCACCCCACGATGCCGCCGGTGATGTTCACCGCCTCGAAGCCATTGCCCTCGAGGTACTGCGCGGCCTGCAGGCTGCGACCGCCGACGTGGCAGAGGACGTACACGGTGCGATCGCGGGGAACCTCGTCGAGACGTGCCGCGAGCGAGCCGAGGGGGATGTGCTGGGCGCCCTCGATCCGGGCCTGCGCGACCTCGTCGGGCTCGCGCACGTCGAGGATGTACGGGTCGTCGGCGGCGTGCACCTCTGACGGGGTGATGCTTCGCATGGGGCGGCTCCTGCAGGGTCGATGCCGGTCGATGCGGCGGCGTGCGGGGCATCCGCCGCCTGTGCCACCCTACCCGCGTCCGAAACCCGTCGGATGCGGCGATGCTCCCGTGATTCCGCGCGAAGCAACGTATGGTGTCCGTGTGTGGCGGCTCGATCGGAACCATGACGAGGAGGACATCCTCGGGTCCGAGCCCGATGCCGCAGCCGAACACCTCACCCCGGATCCCATGCGACAGGACATCACCAGCCCCGAAGGCCTCAGCCTCGGCGACCCAGAACTCGTCGCCGGGAACGTCGCCGAGCCCTCGTGGCGCCGGTGGCACGGCGAGCTCGCCGAGGTCGGCGGACGATCGCCGCTCGTGCGCTTCGTCGACACGCCGCGCACGCGCATCGAGCTCTCGACGACCCACCCGGGCGGCCTGCCGCAGTTCATCACCGGCAAGTCGACGCTGCTCTCGAGCCTCATCCGCGACGAGCTCGCCCTGCGCAACGCCCGCCTGGCCGCGGCCGAGATCACGCAGAAGGGCATCGAGCTGCGCTCGGTGCGCGGGATCGAGTCGGTGCACCTCGCGATCGGCCTCGCCTCCTGGCGCAACGCCGGCGAGGAGTACCTCGCCCCCGTGCTGCTGCGACCGCTCGCCATCCGCCGCTACGGCCGCGACTTCGAGCTCAAGCTGAAGGGCCAGCCGTTCCTCAATCCCGCGCTCGCCCGCGAGCTGCGCGGAGCAGTTCCAGATCACGCTCGACGCCGAGGCGTTCGTCGCGCTCGCGATCACGAACGGCGTGTTCAAGCCGCAGCCCGTCATCGATCGGCTGCGCGGCCTCACCTCGCACCTGCCGTGGTTCCACGTCGCCCCGCGCCTCGTGGTGTCGTCGTTCGCCGAGGTCGGGCCGGCCATGGCCGCCGACGTGCGCGAAGCTCGACCATCCGATCATCGACGCGATCGCGGGCAACAAGGCCGCGCAGGCCGCCCTCGCGGAGCAGGGCGAGCGCGCCAGGCCCGTGGCGCAGGACGAGCGCCCCCGTCGACCGACACCCTCCTCCTCGACGCCGACCCCGAGCAGGAGCAGGTCGTCGCCGAGGTCGAATCGGGCTCGTCGCTCGTCGTGAAGACGCTGCCCGGCACCGGGGGCACCCAGACGATCGTGAACTCGATCGGCGCGCTCGTGGCCAAGGACAAGCGCGTGCTCGTCGTCGGCGCGCGCCGGGCCAGCCTCGACGGCATCGCCCATCGCCTCGGGCAGGTCGGACTCGAGTGGCGCGGCCGTCACGACCGCGAGCCTGCGCCGCGACCTCATCCAGTCGATCTCGCGCAACGAGAAGGCCGAGCAGCCTCGGGTCGCCGACGTCGACGATGCGCTCGTGCGCCTCCGCAAGGTGCTGCTCGACTACCGCGCGGCACTGACCCGGCGCGACCCCGAGCTGCACGTCTCGGTGCTCGACGCGCTCGGAGAGCTCGCTCGGCTCGCCCTGCTCCCGCGGGCGCCCTCGACGACGGCGCGGCTCGATCACGCCGCCCTCGTCGCGCTCGCCGGCGGCCGCGACCGGGTCGCGCGCGACCTCGCGCGGGCCGCGGAGCTCGGCGAGTTCCGCTACGGCCCGGGCGACTCGCCCTGGTACGGCGCGTCGTTCACCTCGTCCGACGAGGCCACCCATGCGCACGAGCTGGCGAAGCGACTGAGCGCCACCGAACTGCCGCGGCTCCTCGAGCGCGGACGGGCGCTGATCGCGCAGACCCGGCTGCGGCCGTTCGAGTCGGTCGCCGAGCTGGGCGTGTTCCTGCGCCTGCTCCTCGACGTGCGCGAGACCCTCGACCGCTTCCTCCCCTCGGTGTTCGACCGGCCGCTCGGCGAGCTCATCGCCGCGACCTCGCTCGCGTCGCGACTCGCCCGGCATGTCGGGCGCCAATCGTCGTCGCCTGCGCCGCCTCGCGCTCGAGTACGTGCGCCCCGGCGTTCACGTCACCGACCTGAACGCCGCACTTCGCGGCATCCAGCAGCAGCGGACCCTCTGGCAGCGCTACTCGGAGGCGGGCGCGATCCCCGGCGTGCCGGTCGGCATCGACGACGTGCACGTCGCGTACCGCACGGTCGCGACCGACCTCGCCGCCCTCGACGGACCCCTCGGCGTGGTCGGCACGCCCCGGCAGCTGGCCGCGCGCCCCGTACGCGAGCTCATCGCGAACCTCGCGGGCCTCGCCGCCGAGTCCGAGGTGCTCGACGAACCTGCAGGAGCGCACCGCCGTGCTGTCGCGGCTGCGCGACCTCGGACTGGACCCGCTCCTGCTCGACCTCGCGAAGCGCCACGTGCCCGAGAAGGCCGTGGCCGCCGAGCTCGAGCTCGCATGGTGGCAGTCGGTGCTCGAGGCGATGCTGGCGAACGACCGGGCACTGCTCGGCGCGAACACGACCGTGCTCGATCGCCTCGAGAGCGACTTCCGCCTCGTCGACGAGGCGCACGCCTCGGCGGCCGGACCTCAGCTCGCGTGGCACCTCGCCGAGAACTGGAAGGTCGCGCTGGTCGACCACCCCGACGAGGCCGACCGGCTGAAGCGGATGCTCCGGGGCGACCGCGTGCGCCCCGAGTCGCTGCACGACGACACGCCGCACCTGTTCCGGGCGCTCGCGCCGGTCTGGCTCGCGTCGCCCTACGAGGTGCCCGAGATCGACGAGGACATCGCCTTCGACGCCGTCGTGCTCGTCGATGCGGGGTCGACGACGATCGCCGAGAACCTCGGCGCCATCCGCCGGGCGAAGCAGGTGATCGCATTCGGCGACCCCGTCACCCAGACGCCGACGCTCTTCGAGACCGGCATCGACGACGCCGACCGCGGCGCCGATCGGGTCACCGAGCACGGCGTCGACGCCCTGCACGCGGATTCGGCGCTCGCGCGCCTCGGCGAGCTCCTGCCCACCCTCACCCTCACCCGGAGCTACCGGGCGGGCGGCGAGGACCTGGCCGAGCTCGTGAACCGCCGGTTCTATGCCGGCCGCATCGAGTCCCTCCCGTGGGCGGGCAGCTTCCTCGGCCACGGCAGCCTCGGCCTCCACTACGTCCGCGGCAACGGGCTGCCCGACGCCGTCACCGGCACGGTCGAGAGCATCGACTCCGAGGTGGCGAAGGTCGTCGAGCTCGTGATGGAGCACGCGGTGAAGCGTCCCCGCGAGTCGCTCATGGTCATCACGGCCAGCTCCCGGCATGCGGCGCGGGTGCACCAGGCGGTGCTCGCCGCCTTCGCGAAGCGCACCGACCTCTCGGACTTCATCCTGAAGGACCGGGCCGAGCCGTTCACGGTGCTCACGCTCGAGCAGGCGGTGGCGCAGAGCCGCGACCGCGTGATCTTCTCCGTCGGGTACGGCCGCACCCCGCACGGCCGCCTGCTCTCGAGCTTCGGCTCGCTCGGCGAACCGGGCGGCGACCGCCTCCTCGCCGTCGGCATGACCAGGGCGCGGCGCTCGATGGACCTGGTCTCCGCGTTCCGCCCCGAGGACATCGACGAGGACCGCCAGTCGCACGGCGTGCTCGCGCTCGCGAACATCCTGACCCAGACGGAGGCCCGCGCCGCGGCCGACGACAGCGGCGAGCCCGGGGCCTCGATGCTGGGCGACCTGGCCGCGCGGCTCGCGCGACGGGGCATCCGGGTGAGCGTCGGTCACCGCGGACGGCTCGCGCTGGCCGCCGCCCACGCCGGCAAGGCCGTGGTCGTCGAGACCGACGAGGCCTTCACGGGGCTCAGCCTCCGCGAGTCGCTGCGGCTGCGGCCCGAGGTGCTGCGGCGTCTCGGATGGCACTACCTCCGCGTGCACAGCTTCGAGCTGTTCGGCACTCCCGATGCGGTCGCCACTCGCGTGGCCACCCTCCTCGGCAAGCCGGAGGCTCGACCGACGGATGCCGCGGCCGGCTGATGTCCGATGAGCCCAGGCAGCGCGTCGAGCGCGCCGGCGGCAAGGCCCGGCGCGCGCGCCTGACACCCGCACCCGGATCCGACCCCGCGCCGGAGCAGCCGGTGCCGCCCCCGGAGCCGGAGGCGGACGCCTCGCCCGAAGCGTGCGCGGAAGCGCGCCGGGCCGGATCCCGACGACGACCGCATCACCCGGGAGCGGCCGCCGCACTGGTGACCGGCGTCGGGCGCAGCGCGGGCTAGTCGGTGTGCTTGCCGCGCTCGCGACCCCTGCGCCGCTTCGCTCGGCGAGCAGGTCGCGGATCTCGGAGAGGAGCATCAGCTCGTTCTCGGGCTCGTCCTCGTCGGGCGTGCCGGCCTCGCGCTTGGCCGCCGCGCGGTCCTTCAGGTGGTTCATCGGCAGCACGAACACGAAGTACACGACCGCGGCCACGATGGCGAACGTGAGGATCGAGCCGAGCACCGCGCCGATCCTCACGTCGGCGGTCTGGCCGTCGAGGGTCGGGATGCTGATGACCAGCGCGTTGTCCAGGCTGTCCGCCCGGAAGAGCGCGGCGATCAGCGGGTTGATGAGGTTCGCGACGATCGAGTTGACGACCGCGGTGAACGCCGCGCCGATGACGACGGCGACCGCCAGTTCGATCACGTTCCCGCGAAGGATGAACTCCTTGAATCCCTTGAGCACGGACCCTCCCCG
Organism: uncultured Actinomycetota bacterium; assembly: GCA_963802485.1. Lineage (GTDB taxonomy): Bacteria > Actinomycetota > Actinomycetes > Actinomycetales > Microbacteriaceae > Agromyces. The sequence continues at coordinate 21,367 of CAWDJA010000004.1, read as the reverse complement.
ACGTTCGCTCTGCTCCGGCACGTCAGGCCACGCTAGCGGACGACCCCGATCCGGTCGAACCGGAGCCGCCCGACGAGGAACCGCCCGACGAGGAGCCGCCGGACGAGGAGCCGGAGGAGCCGCCCGACGAGGAGCCGCCCGAGGAGCCGCCGAGGAGCCGGACGACCCGCCCGACGACGACCCGCTCGACGATGAGCCGCCCCCCGCGGCATCCGACCCCGACTTCGCGCCGTCGCCGCGCGAGTCGGTGCGGTAGAAGCCGGAGCCGTTGAAGGTCACGCCGATCGTGTTGAAGAGCTTGCGGAGGCGACCGCCGCACACCTCGCACACGGTGAGCGTGTCGTCGGTGAACGCCTGGTGGATGTCGAACGCGTTGTCGCACTCGGTGCAGCGGTAGGAATACGTGGGCATGAGACTCTTCCGGGATCGTGGTGCGCCGGTCAGAACGCGATGATGCGCGTCGGCGTCACGACGCCGTTCACGGCCTGGTCGTGCACCTCGCGCGGCACCTGCTCGACGAATTCGCTGTCGAAGACGACGGCGTACACCGGAGGACATTTTCCCATCGAACCGAGGGTCTTGTCGAAATAGCCCCGGCCCCACCCCAGCCGCATGCCGGTGGCGTCCACCGCGGCGGCCGGGACGAGGATGAGGTCCACGTCGTTGATCGCCATCGGCCCGAGCAGCTCGCCGACGGCCTCGGGCACCCCGTGCAGCCCGAGCGACTCGACCTCCTCCTCGCCGACGGTCCAGTCGAGCAGTCCGTCCTCGCGGGTGATCGGGAACAGCACGCGGATGCCGCGGGCCTCCGCCCAGTTCACGAACGGCCGGGTGTCGGGCTCGGTCGGCATGGAGAGATAGCACGAGAGGGACTCCGCGCCGGTCGATCCGACGAGTTCCTCGAGGCGGGCGGTGAAGCCCTCCGTCGCGAGCTCGCGCTCGTGCGCCGGCATGTTCTGCCTGCGCTCACGGAGCTCGGCGCGGAGGACGCGCTTCTGGACGTCCGGATCGTCGGGCATGGCACACATCCTAGGACGATGTGTCCCGTGGTCCGCCCGCGCGCCGTGGCGCGACATCCGGTTACGCTGTCCGCATGACTCAACGGATCACGAAGGCCGTCATCCCTGCGGCGGGCCTCGGTACGAGGTTCCTCCCGGCGACCAAGGCGATGCCGAAGGAGATGCTGCCCGTCGTCGACAAGCCGGCCATCCAGTACGTCGTCGAGGAGGCCGTGGCGGCCGGGCTCGACGACGTGCTCATGATCATCGGGCGCAACAAGAACGCCCTCGCGAACCACTTCGACCGCGTCGCCGAGCTCGAGCACACGCTCGTGGAGAAGGGCGACGGAGCCAAGCTCTCGAAGGTGCAGGAGTCGAGCGACCTCGCCGACGTGCACTTCGTGCGCCAGGGCGACCCGAAGGGCCTCGGGCACGCGGTGCTCCGAGCGCGCAAGCACGTGGGCGACCAGTCGTTCGCGGTGCTGCTCGGCGACGACCTCATCGACGCACGCGACCCGCTGCTCACCCGGATGCTCGACGAGCACGACCGGCGAGGCGCCAGCATCGTCGCGCTCCTCGAGGTCGACCCCGCCTCGATCCACCTCTACGGCGCCGCGGCGGTCGAGTCGACCGACGACCCCGACGTGGTGCGCATCACCGGCCTCGTCGAGAAGCCGGCTGCCGACGTCGCGCCGTCGAACTACGCCGTGATCGGCCGCTACGTGCTGAAGCCCGAGGTCTTCGACATCCTCGAGCACACGCAGCCGGGCAAGGGCGGCGAGATCCAGCTCACCGACGCGCTCATGGAGATGGCGGGCGACGTCGAGGGCACGGGCGGCGTCTACGGCGTCGTCTTCCGCGGGCGCCGATACGACACGGGCGACAAGCTCGACTACATCAAGGCCGTCGTCCAGCTCGCGGCCGACCGCGACGACCTCGGGCCCGACCTCAGACCGTGGCTGGTCGAGTACGTCGCCGGCTTCGATCGGACCTGACCATGGCGGCGGCCGCGATCCCCACGCTGCGTGACGGGGACGTCACCCTGCGGCCGATCCGAGCGCGCGACGCCAAGGCGCTCGAACGGGTGCTCCTCGACAATCGGGGCTGGCTCCGGCAGTGGGAGGCCACGTACCCCGGCGGCGGCTCGGTCATCGACACCCGCGCGAGCATCCGCAACCTGCTGTCCCACGCCCGCAGCGGCCACGCGCTGCCCTTCGTCATCGAGTTCGACGGCCAGCTCGTCGGGCAGTTGAACGTCTCGTCGATCACGTTCGGCTCGCTCTCGTCGGCGACGATCGGGTACTGGGTGTCCCAAGCCGTCGCCGGCCGCGGCATCACCCCGACCGCGGTCGCCCTGGCCACCGACTACTGCTTCTCGGTGCTGCGCCTGCACCGCATGGAGATCTGCATCCGGCCCGAGAACCAGCCGTCGCTGCGGGTGGTCGAGAAGCTCGGATTCCGCTACGAGGGGCTCCGTCGCCGGTTCATCCACATCAACGGGGACTGGCGCGACCACTTCGCGTTCGCGCTCGTCGCCGAGGAGGTGCCGAGGGGCGTGCTGCGTCGCTGGCGTGACGGACGGGTGCCGGAGGACGCGGCCCGCATCACCGCGGAGGACCGCGCCGCCGCGGCATACCCGCTGCACGTCGCCGATCGCTGAACACGCGCGCGTCGAGCCGGGCCATTCGTCCACCGTGACCTAGCGTTGTCGCATGGACGTGATCGGCGGTGGGGTGCTCGTGGCAGCGGCCGCGGCGCTCTGGATCGCGTACCTGCTGCCGAGCTGGCTGCGCCGCCGGCAGTACCTCGACACCGAGCGCAACGCGGTGCGACTGCAGCAGACCCTCCGTATCCTCGCCGAGACGGCCGAGACGCCCGAGGCGGTGCGCGTCGAGGCGACGGCCCGCGAGGTGGCCTCGCAGCAGCGGATCCTGCACGAGCACGAGCAGGCCGCCCGCCTCGCGGCCGAGGCGGCCGAGCACCTCGCGATCGCCGAGCGCCGTGCCGCCGAGGAGGCCGCGGATGCCGCACGCGAACTCGCGGCGGCCGCGCAGGCGACGATCACGGAGCCGATCGCCACGATCCCCGCGACGGTGCACGGCTCCTCGACCCAGGCTGCACCGGTCGGCGTGACGGCGACGGATGCCGCGCGTGCGCGTCGCTCGCTGCGCCGGCGCCGTGCGCTCTGCTCGCTCCTGCTGCTCGCCTCCCTCCTCACGGTGGTCGGCGGGCTGGTGGCAGCCGCGTTCGGCGCCTCACTGTTCATCGCAGGCGGCGGCGCCCTCGGCATCGTCGTCGCGTTCGCCGGACTCGTGCGCCTCGCCCGCGTTCGCGTGCCGTCCGTGGCGGCGGCCGCGCCGGTCGCCGCACCCGAGTCGGCGCCGTTCGAGCCGATCGAGCTCGCCGAGCCCCAGGCCGACGAGCACGGGTGGACGCCGCAGCCGCTGCCGAAGCCCCTCCACCTCTCGCGCGGCACCATCGCCGCGATGGCCATGGCGTCCATCGAGGCGGCCGCCGAATTGAAGCGCGCTGCCGCGGATGCGGAGGTGGCGCGCCGGGTCGAGCAGCTCGAGCCCGTGGTGCCGTCGATCGTTCCCGCTCCCGCGCCGGCACCGGCCGCCGCGGCATCCGAACGCCGGGCGACCGAGGCCGCCAGCCCCTACGCGCGCATGGGGATCGTCGACGATGCGAGCCCCGCATTCGACGACCTCGACGCCGTGCTGCGTCGTCGCCGGCAGGCGGGCTGACCCGCCGCCGCACCGGTTCGAACCACCCTCGCGAGGATGGTAGGCTCGTTCTCGCTCGGGCCCATGGCGCAGTTGGTAGCGCGTCTCGTTCGCAATGAGAAGGTCGGGGGTTCGAATCCCCCTGGGTCCACTTCGGAGGCCGGCATCCACTCGGATGCCGGCCTCGTTTCGTCCCCGACGGCGCACCGGCTTCGTCTCAGACGGCGCGCCGGCCGGGCGTAGGGTGGACGGGATGTCGCAACCGTCGCAACCGCCCACGCTGTCGATCCCGCTGTCGGATGCCAAGCGGTGGCGTGCCTACTGGGTGTGCGTGGCGGTGGCCGGCCTCACGATCCTCGACCTGACGAAGGTCAACGTGGCGCTGCCGTCGATCGAGGCGGCGTTCGGTGCCACGTCCACCGAGCTGCAGCTCATCGTGTCGGGCTACGTGCTCACGTTCGGCCTCACGCTCGTGCCCGCCGGCCGTATCGGCGACCAGCGATCGCGGCGCACGCTCTTCGTCATCGGCCTCAGCCTCTTCACGCTCACGAGCCTCGCCTGCGCGCTCGCGCCCACCGGCGAGGTGCTGCTGGTCGCCCGTCTCCTGCAGGGCGTCGCCGCCGGCATCCAGATGCCGCAGGTGCTGGGCCTCATCCAGCAGCTGTTCCAGGGCGCCGAGCGCGGCAAGGCGTTCGGCCTGTTCGGGGCCACCATCGGCGTCGCCACGGCGTTCGGGCCGACCCTCGGCGGCCTCGCGATCGCGATCGGCGGCCCTGAGGACGGCTGGCGCGGGCATCTTCTGGATGAACGTGCCGCTGTCGCTCGCGGCGATCGCGCTCGCCCTCTGGCTGCTGCCCGAGACGCGCCTTCCCTCCTCGCGCAAGCTCGAGCTCGACCCGATCGGCCTGCTGCTGTTCGGCATCGCCGTCGTCGCGCTGATGTGGCCGTTCCTCTTCACCACGGGCTCGCCCGACGACAACCCCGCCCGGTGGTGGCTGCTCGTCGTGTTCGTGTTCGCGGCGAGCGCGTTCGTCGCGTGGGAACGGCACTACGCGGCGTCCGGCAGGCACCCGCTGGTGCCGCTCGCGCTGTTCGGCGTGAGCTCCTACCGCAACGGCACCGTGCTCGCCTCGGCGTACTTCGCCGCCGCGCCCTCGATGTTCCTGCTCACGACGCTGTACCTGCAGCACGGGCTCGGCCTGGCGCCGGTGTTCGCGGGCATGGTGAGCATCGGATTCGCGCTCACGAGCGCCGTGTCGTCGTGGATCGGCGGCAACCTGGTGAACCGGCTGGGCCGCCCCCTCGTGGTGTGGGGCCTCGCGATGGTGCTGCTCGGCATCGGCCTGCTCGTGCTCGCGGCGCTCTACACCCCGCCCGAGCTCACGCCGTGGGCGATGGCGGGCGCGATGGTCATCGCCGGCTTCGGCGGCGGTCTCGTCATCTCGCCGAACCAGACGCTCGCCCTCGCGGACATCCCGGTCAAGCAGGGCGGCCTCGCCGGGTCGGTCGGCCAGCTCGGGCAGCGGATCGGCACCGCGGTGGGCACGGCGGTGGCCCTGTCGCTCTTCTACGCCACGATCTACCGCGAGACGGGCGCCGCCGAGACACGCAGGACCTCGCGGTCTACCAGGACGCGTACGGCTTCGGGATGACGGCGGTCGCGCTCTTCATCGCGATCGCCTTCGGCGTGGGGCTGCTCGACCTCGGTGCGCGGAAGCGCCAGAAGCGGTCGCTCGCCTGAGGACGGCGCGGGCGCGGGCCGCGCGCCCGCGCTCCGGGCACGGGTTCAGCGGATCGCGAGGATCCGAGTCCGGTCGTCCTTCGCGTAGTGCTCGATCGCGGCGCGCAGCGCCACGCGCGGCATGGTGGCCGCGTGCCGTTCGACGAAGGCGGTGAGCCGATCGCGATCGAGGTCGCCAGCCGCGCGCAGCACCCAGCCGAGGGCCTTCTGCACGAGCGGCTCGGGGTCGTCGGCGAGCGTCTCGGCGAGCGCGAACGCGTCGTCGACCTCTCCGCGCTTCAGGAACGCGAAGGTCGCCACGAGTGCCGTGCGTCGCTCGGGCCAGAATCCGGATGCCGCGAGCCTGGCGAGCGGCGCGCGATCGCGCTCGAGCAGGTACCCGCCGACGACGTCGCGAGCCGCGAGGTCGACGAGGTCCCACTGGTCGATGCGGTCGTGTCGGCGCAGGTAGAGGTCGTACAGCTCGGTCCGTCGCTCGGGTGAGGCCTTCCGGTGCGCGGCGGACTTGCCCATGATGCTGCAGGCGAGCGCGCGCACCTCGTGCGTGGGCTGCTCGAGCAGCGCCTCGAGCTCGGGCACCGGGAGGTCGAGCGCGGTCTTGGCGAGGTCGAACACGGCGCCCATGCGCACGCCGATGAAGGGCGCGTCGGGATCGGGCGCGAAGTAGCGCGTGTACTTCTCCCGCTCCTCCGCGGTGGCCATGCCCTCGAGGGTCGCGACCAGCGCCGCGGCATCCGTCATCGCGCATCCCTTCCGCCGGCTGGGCCCTGCGCCCGTCCTGCCCGGGCGGACAAGGGGACCGGTGGCCCGGGACTCAGCGTACGACGGCGGCGCCCTCGGCGACAGGCGCGTCGGAGAACGCGAGCTTCGGCACGAAGGCGAGCAGCACGGCGGCGACCGCTGCGGTGACGCCGCACACCAGCCAGACCGTGACGTAGCCCGAGAACGATCCCGCGGTGCCCGTGACCGCCTGTCCGGCCGTGCCGAGCAGCGCGATGCCGAAGACGCACGACGCGATCGCGCCGCCGACGGTCTTCACCGAGTTCGTGAGCCCGGTGGCGACGCCGGTCTGGTGGGCGGGCGCCGCGGCGGCCGCGGCGGCGGGGAGCGCGGCGACGAGCGCGCCCGAACCGATGCCGGCGATGACCATGTTCGCGAGCACCTGCGCATAGCCGTCGTGGAACGGCAGGAACAGGAGGTACCCGACGGCGACGAGCGAGCTCGCGCCGATGAGGGCGACGCGCGGCGTCACCCACCTCGTGGCCAGTGGGAACAGCATCGCGCCGACGACGAGCGAGAGCACGTACGACCCGATCAGCAGCGAGGTCTGGAAGCTCGTGGCGCCGAGCCCGTAGCCGTAGACCGCGGCATCCGTGCGGGCGAACGTGGAGAGCGGCGCCTGCGCGCCGAGCACGCTGACGCCGAAGAGCCCGGCGGTGAGGAAGACCGGCCAGAGCGACGGCGAGCGGAACATGCGCACGTCGATGAGCGGGTCGGAGTGGCGGAGCTCGTAGCGGGCGAACGGCACGACGAGGAGCACGCCGAGGGCGATGAGTGCCCAGCTGAGCAGGTCGGCCGGCCCGTTCAGGCGCATGAAGCTGAGGCCGCCGGTGAGCGACAGGAGTGCGAGCGAGATGAGCACGAGCCCGACGGTGTCGAGCCTGCCGCCCGCGAGGTCGGGCGACTCCTTCACGCCGAACCACACCACGACGAAGCACGCGACGACGGCGACCGCCGGCACGAGCAGCAGCACCTGCATGGGCAGCACGTCGGCCAGCGCGCCGGCCGAGAGCGCGCCCGCGATGGCGCCGACCTCGAGTGCGGCGACGAGCAGTCCCGCGGCCTTGCGGGTCATGGCGGCGGGCCGGTCGGCCGATCGGCTGCGCGACCAGACGAGCGCGATCTCGAGCGGCAGCCAGACGACGTAGAAGCCCTGGAGCGCCCAGGCCACGAGGAACACCCAGAACTGGTCGGTGAAGGCGAGCGCCGTGGACGCGACGGCCGTGATCGCCGTCGACCACAGCAGCATGCGCTTGTGGCCGACCATGTCGCCGAGCTTCGCGAACGCGGGCACCACGAGCGCCGACAGCATGAGCTGCGTGCCCTCGAGCCAGTTCACGTCGGCGTCGTGGATGCCCAGGTGCCGTGCGATGTCGGTGAGCAGGGGCGTGTAGTAGCCCTGGAGGATGCCGCTCGTGAACTCCACGAACGCGAGGAAGCCGACGATGGCGGCGACCGGTCCGAGTTTCGCAGCGCGCGTCATCGAGGCTCCTTCGGGATGGGGTGGATTCACCCTAGTCGTTCGGATGCCTCAATCCGGCAACGCCGTGATGAGGGCCCGGTGGAAGCGCTCGCCGCGGTCGAGGCTGTCGATCGTGACCCACTCGTCGACGCCGTGGATGGACGCCCGCTGCGCCGCGGTCATCGCGAGCGGGGCGAACCGGTAGACCGCGGGGGAGAAGCGGTGGAACCACCGCGAATCGGTGGCCGCCATCATGAGGTACGGGGCGGTCGTCGCCTCGGGATACGCCTCGCCGACCGCGGCGGAGATGGCCGCGAACTGGACGTTGTCGGTGGGTGACTCGGGCGAGGGGTCGGAGCCCTCGACGACCTCGACGGCCACGGCCCGGTCGCGGATGACGCGCCGCACGCGCGCGGTCGCCGAGGCCACGGTCTCGCCGACCGCGATGCGGAGGTTGAGGATCGCCACCGCGTTCGCGGGGAGCACGTTGGCGGCCGTGCCGCCCTCGAGCATGGTCGCGGCGACGGTCGTGTGCACGAGGGCGGCCGGTTCTCCGCCGAGCCGGGCGAAGACGCGCGCGGTGACCCAGGGCAGCGCGGTGAGCGTGCGCAGCAGCAGGCGGGAGCCGCCGCTGGTGTGCGGCACGAAGGTGGCGAGCATGTTGCGCATCGAGCGCGGCATCCGCTTCGGGAACGGGTTCGGCGACAGCCGGTGGACCGCGCGGGCGATGCGGGCGGTGGGGGTCGTGGCGGGCGGCGCGGAGGCGTGGCCGCCGTCGCCGCGGGCGGTGAGGCGCAGCGTCAGCACGCCCTTCTCGCCGACGCCGACCATCGCCGCGGGCACCTTCACGAACGGCAGGGGCGCGTCGACCACCGCCCCGCCCTCGTCGAGCACGAGCCACGGCGTGAGGCGGCGCTCGCGGAACAGGTCGGCGATCGCCGCGGCGGCCGCGCCATGGCTCTCCTCGTTCCCGCCGAGGGAGAGGTACACGTCGCGTGCGGGCGTGAACCCGTCGGCGAGCAGGTTCTCGACGGCCTCGAGCAGCACGAGGAGCGGTCCCTTGTCGTCGAGCGTTCCCCTGCCGTGCACCGATCCGTCGTGGATGCGGCCGTCGAACGGCGGGAACGTCCAGCCGTCGTCCTCGACCGCCGGCACGACGTCGTAGTGCGCCATGAGCACCACCGGATCACCGTCGCCGCGCCCGCGCCAGCGGTACAGCAGTCCCAGGTCGGTGACCTGCTCGAACGCGAGGTGCTCGTGCACGAGCGGGTAGAGCTCGGCGAGGAGCTCGCGGAAGCGGTCGAAGTCGGCGAGGCCGCGGTGCTCGAGCTCCGCGGAGACGGTGGGCAGCTGCACCATGCGCGCGAGGCGCTCGGGCGCGCCGGGTCGCACGGTCACGGGGTCTGGCATTGCTCCACCCTAGGAGATCCTGCCGGAGGCGGATCGCACGGGCTCCTGACGTCCGACGCTCCGGGTGCTACCGTCGAAACATGACCCCGCAGGAGCTCGAGAGCCTCGCGTACCTGCGTCGTGCACGCGACCTGATCGACCGCGAGTACGCGAAGCCGCTCGACGTCCCGACGATGGCCGCGGAGGCGCTCATGTCACCCGCGCACTTCTCGCGCCGGTTCCGCGCCGCCTACGGCGAGACGCCGTACGGCTACCTGATGACCCGCAGGATCGAGCGCGCGATGGCGCTGCTGCGGGCCGGTGCAAGCGTCACGGATGCCTGCATGGCGGTCGGCTGTACGTCCCTCGGCTCGTTCAGCTCGCGATTCGCCGAGATCGTCGGCGAGACCCCGACGGCCTACCGGAGCCGCGAGCACGACGCGGTCAACGCCATGCCCGCCTGCGTCGCCAAGGCGCACACGCGCCCCGTCCGCACCACATCGAGCAGGATCGGAGAAGCCTCGAGCGAGGCAGCGGCGTAGCGTCTGGGTCATGACCATCTCACTCCAGTACACCAACGTCACGGTCAACGACGTCGACGAGTCGCTCGCCTTCTACCGGGACGCGCTCGGCCTCGAGGTCCAGAACGACGTGGCCTCCGGGCGGTACCGCTGGGTCACCCTGGGCAGCGACGCCCAGCCCGGCCTCGGCATCGTGCTCTCCGAGCCGCACGCCGGCCGCTCGAAGGCCGACGGCGACGCGATGCAGGAGCTCCTCACCAAGGGCGTGCTGCCGATGCTCGTGTTCGCCACCGACGACCTCGACACGACCTTCGAGACCCTGCGCGCCTCCGGCGCCGAGGTCCTCCAGGAGCCCATCGACCAGCCGTGGGGCCCGCGCGACTGCGCGTTCCGCGACCCGTCGGGCAACACCGTCCGGATCTCGCAGGCGACCGCGGCCTGACCGGACCGCTCGCGCGATCGTCGCCTCAGGCGGCGAGGTGCGCGGCGGGCGCCAGCAGCGCCGTCAGCTCGCTCGCGGACAGCTCGCGGCCGAACGCGGGATGGCCGGGCTCGAGTGCACGGCCGTTCGCGAGCGGACCGCCGTCGACCGCGTCGAAGCCCAGGTCGTCGATGATGCGCGCGATCACGGCTCGCGCGTCGGCGTCCTCGCCGACCACGGCCAGGGCGCGACGCAGCGGCGACCCGGCATCCATGCTGTCGTCCTCCATCTCGTGGTAGCCGAGGTGGTTGAGCGACTTCACGACGCGGGCGAGCGGGTTGCGGGCGGCGTTGATCTCGCTCGTCGTGCGCTCGTCCTCGTCGATCGCGGTGATGTGGCCGTCGACGGGCGGCCAGTAGTTCATGGCGTCGACGACGATGCGGCCGCCGAAGTCCTCCCACGGGATCGTGTCGGCCTTTCCGAACGGCACGGCCACGATGATGACGTCGGCCCCGGCGACGAGGTCGGCGGGCGAGACGACGCGGGCGCCCGGGGCGACCACCGAGACGAGCAGGTCGAGCGCGGTCTGCCGCGGCGAGCCCGTCATGAGCACGTCGTAGCCGGATGCCACGAGGAGTCGGGCGAGGGCGGTGCCCACCCTCCCCGCACCGAAGATCCCGATGACCGGCCGGTCCGTCACGTCCACGCCTCCATTCTCGCCGACGCGCGCGATCGATGCGTCGACATCATCCGGCAACGCACGGAACACCGGGCGCATTCCCTCGACGTCGGGGCTGAGGCATCCGCTCGCCCGCTGGTCTCGGCGGCGGTGCGGGGAATAGTCTCGGCCTCACGGGGGTTGCGGCGAGCATGCGTACGTATGGAGACGCGGGATGGGGCAGGACGATGGCTGAGCGCTACGAATTCGGACTCGACACCTTCGGTGACGTGACCGCGGGACCCGACGGGTCGCCGCTGCCGCACGCACAGGTGCTGCGGAACGTGGTCGAGGAGGCGGTGCTGGCCGACCGGCTCGGCCTCGACTTCTTCGGGCTCGGCGAGCACCACCGCCACGAGTTCGCGGTGTCGGCGCCCGAGGTGGTCCTCGGCGCGATCGCGGGGCGCACCGAGCGCATCCACCTCGGCTCGGCGGTCACCGTGCTGAGCTCCGACGACCCCGTGCGGGTGTTCCAGCGCTTCGCGACGCTGGACGGCCTCTCAGGCGGTCGGGCCGAGGTCATCCTCGGCCGCGGGTCGTTCGTCGAGTCGTTCCCGCTCTTCGGGTTCGAGCTCAACCAGTACCAGGAGCTCTTCGAGGAGAAGCTCAACCTGTTCGCCGCCCTGCTCCCGCAGGAGCCCGTCACCTGGAGCGGCGAGCTGCGGGCCCCGCTGACCGATCAGCTCGTCTTCCCGCCCGTCGAGCACGGACGCCTCAAGACGTGGGTCGGCGTCGGCGGCAGCCCCGAATCCGTGGTCCGCGCGGCGCACTACGGACTCCCGCTCGTGCTCGCCATCATCGGCGGCAGTCCGGCCCGGTTCGCACCCCTCGCCGACCTCTATCGTCGCGCGCTCGAGCAGTTCGGCAACCCGCCCCAGCCGGTCGCGATCCACTCGCCCGGCTTCATCGCCGACACCGACGAGGAGGCGCTCGACACGCTCTGGCCGCACTACAAGGTCATCATCGACCGGATCGGCCGCGAGCGCGGGTGGGGACCGGTGAGCCGCGAGCACTTCGAGGACGAGGCCGGGCCGAACGGCGCGCTCTACGCGGGATCGGCCGAGACCGTGGCGCAGAAGATCGCCGCGGCGATGCGCACCATCGGCGCGGTGCGGTTCGACCTGAAGTACTCCAACGGCACGCTTCCGCACGAGGCGATGATGGGCAGCATCGAACGCTACGCCACCCTCGTGGTGCCGCGGGTGCGCGAACTCCTCGCGGCGGCCGACGCGGCCGACGCCGACGCCGACGCCGAGCTCGACACGGTCGGCGCCGCCGATCGAGCGGATGCCGCGGCCGCGGCCGAGCACGCGCACGACTGATCGTCCGTCGGCGGCGTGGTGACCGAGCCCACGCCGAGCCGAGCGGCCTCAGGCGGGGCCGGCGGCGGGGCGCGCGGCGGCTCGCCGGCGCACGGCCGCGCGGAACCACGCGGCATCCGGAAGCCGTGCGAGGAACGTGCCCGCGATGATCGTGATGAGCACGTAGCCCGTGGCCAGCGGGGCGATCGCCGGCGCCACCCCGGCCGCGACGGCGATGCCGGCGATGACGATGGAGAACTCGCCCCTGGGCGCGAGCGAGAGGCCGGCGCGCCACTGGCCGAGCGTGCCGACGCCTGCTCGCCGGGCCGCGTACGCCCCGGTGATGAGCTTCGTGACGATCGTGACGATGGCCAGCGCGAGCGCCGGAAGCAGCATGGGGATGAGGCCCGACGAATCGCTCGTGAGGCCGAAGAACACGAAGAACGTGGCGGCGAAGAGGTCGCGCAGCGGGGTGAGCACCTGGCTCGCGTTCGCCGCGACCCGGCCCGACAGGGCGATGCCCACGAGGAAGGCCCCGACCGCCGCCGAGACGCCCACCTGGGCCGCGAGGCCGGCGACGAGCATCGTCAGCCCGAGCACGCCGAGCAGCAGCGGTTCGTACTGGTCGGCGGGGAAGAGGCGCGACACGATGTGCCCGTGCCGGAGCGCGACGTAGAGGATGAGCGTCACCACCCCGACCGCGACCGCCACCGAGATCGCGCCCTGCAGCAGGCTCACGCCGATGACGATCGCCGACAGGATCGGCAGGTAGAACGCCATCGCCAGGTCCTCGATGACGAGCACCGCCAGGATGGCGGGGGTCTCACGGTTCGAGAGCCGACCGAGGTCGCGCAGCAGTTTCGGCGATCACGCCCGATGACGAGACCCACGTGACGCCGGCGAGCGCGACCGCCGCCACCGGCCCCCAGCCGAGCAGGAGCGCGAGCGCCGCGCCGGGCAGGGCGTTCAGCAGGGCGTCGAGGATCCCCGGGAAGCGTGCGGACTTGAGGCTCCCGAAGAGCTCGGTCGCGGTGTACTCGAGCCCGAGCAGGGCGAGGAGCAGGATGATGCCGATCTCGGAACCGGTCTGCAGGAACTCGTTGCTCGCGTCGAGGGGGATGAGTCCGCCCTCGCCGAACGCGAGGCCGAGCAGCAGGTAGAACGGGATCGGCGAGATGCCGATCAGGAGCGCGAGGCGCCCGAGCAGGCTCATGCCGAGAAGCAGGGCGCCGACTTCGATGAGGAGCAGCGTCGTCTCGTGCATGCCGGCCGCCTCAGCCGGGGCCGTTGGAGAGCAGTCGAGCTACTCCGTCGAGTCCTTCACGAGTGCCGACGGCCACGATGACGTCGCCCGCGCGCAGCGGTTCGGCCGGCGTCGGGGAGGGGATGATCTCCTTGTCGCGGACGATCGCGACGATGGACGCATGCGTGCGCGTGCGCGCCTTGGTGTCGCCGAGGGTGCGATTGAGGTACGGCGAGTCCGTCGGCAGCGCGATCTGCTCGGTGTACAGGCCCGCGGTCTCATCACTGAGACTCGTGAGCCGGCTGAGCATGACCGAGGCGCCGAGCACGTCGGCGAGGGCCGCGGCCTCGTCGTCGTTCAGCGGAATGGAGTCGCGGCAGGCGTCGGGGTCGTCGACGTCGAAGACGCCGAGGTCGCGCTCACCGTCCCGGTGCGAAACCACGCTGATCCGTCGACCGCCTTCGGTGACGAGGTCGTGGCGAATGCCGATCCCGGGCAGGTCGACCTTCTCGATATGTATACCCACGAGCGCTATCGTAACCCCGCCGGAGGGTGTCTCCGGCACTCGGCGGTCAGTGTCGGATGCGGGCCTCGTTGGTCATCTCGAGCACGGCGGTTCCGGCGTCGTCCGTGAGGGTGAATTCCGGCGTCACCGTGGAGAGCTCGCCGAGCGATCCCAGATGGGTGCCGCCGCAGGGGATGCGTGCCGTGCCGTCGGGAAGTTCGCACACCCAGGAGCGCCGATCGGTGAGTCCGTCGCCGTCGCGCTCGACGCGGACGGTCGCGCCCGTCGCGATCCACTCCTCGAGTTGCGCGGCGACCGCGTGCCGCAGCGTCCCGAGGTCGCCCTGCAGCGATGCGGTGTCGAATCCGGCGCGCCGGAGCGACTTGTTGAGGCGGTACCGGTCGACCGAGCCGTTGGGCACGATGCGCGACGAGGCGATCGCGGCGCCGTCGAAGTCGGGGCTGCCGAGTGCGTCCTCGCGGGCGGGCTTCGACCACCGGTCGGCGAGCACGCGGTTCAGCGCGAGTGCCGCGAGGTGGCATGCGGTGTGCCCGGTCGACAGGGCGCGTCGCGTTGCGGCATCCGCCTCGATCTCGACCTCGTCGCCCTCGGCGATCGCGGTGCCCTCGTCGACGAGGTGCGCGACCACGAAGGCCCAGCCCTCGGTGCCCGTGCGCACCGGGATGTCGGCGCCGAGGTGCAGCACCTCGCCGTCGGTCGCGGCGACCACCGCGTCGCGCACCGGGACCTCGCCCCCGCCGAAGCGGATGACGCCCGCATCGGCGGGCTGGTCGGGCCACGACGCGTCGACCGGGTGGAAGCTCGTCGTCTCGGTGATGACGGCGACGCGGCCGTCGCCGGCCGGGGCGACGTGCAGCACGCGCGTCGTCGCGCCGAGGGCGCCGTCGGGGTAGGTGACGCGGGTGTCGCGTTCGGGCAGCGTCACCCGTCAGACGCCGTCGCCGCGGCCGAGGACGTTCACCGGGATCGCGACCGCGAGGGACACGCACAGGATGCCGCCGAAGAACGTGACCGCCTCGAACCCCGCGAGCTCGGGGGCGATGCTGAGGATCCACATGCCGAAGACGAAGAATCCCATCGCGATGAGGAAAGCGACGACGTTCACGAGGACCTCCCGGGTGATGATGCGGCGGCGGCGCCGGCCTCGCCAGTCTAGTGCGCGCGCCGGGTCCGGTGCGGGGTGCCGAGCCGTCCATGGCCCGGCGTCGGGGAGCGGGTCAGTCGTCGAGCGGCCCGAGCCAGGCGTTCGCCACCGTGCTGTGCGCGGACTCGTCGTCGGACGGGTGGAAGATGCCCGCGAGCACGTCGCGGTAGAGCCGCCCGAGCTCGGAGCCGGCGAAGTACGACGATCCGCCCGACACCCGCACGGCCTGGTCGACCACGTGCTTGGCGGTCTCGGTCGCGCGCACCTTGATCCCCACGAGCTTCGCGAACCAGCGCGGCCCGTGGTCGACGAGCTCGTCGAGGTCGTGGGCGACGGCGAGCAGCTGCGGTTCGAGGGCGTCCTGGGCGATCGCGGCGTCGGCGATCCGCCAGCGGATGTCGGGATCCTGCGACAGCGGTGCGCCGTCGCGCTTCATCGAGGTGCGTCGGTGTGCGGCCGCGACGGCGAGGTCGAGCGCACGCGCCCCGATGCCGGCGTAGACCGCGGCGAGCAGCAGTTCGAAGCTCGCGAAGATGCCGAAGATGAGCGGGTCCCCGTTGGGGCCGGGGTCGAGCCGCCGCACGATCCGGTCGGGGGCGGCGAACGCGCCGTCGAGCACGGTCGTGCGGCTCTGGCTGGCGCGCATGCCGATCGTGTCCCAGTCGTCCAGGATGCGGATGTCGGGGTCCTCCCGGTCCACGAACCCGTACACGATCTTCGGGGCATCCGCCGACGCCGTGTCGAGTCCCATCGTGCCGAGCCTCGTCCACGCCGGGGAGAGGGACGTGAAGATCTTGCGACCCGAGTAGCGGTAGCCGCCGCCCTCCTGCGGCTCGGCGGTCGTGCGCGAGCCGAAGAGCATGAGGTCGTTGCCGGCCTCGCTGATGCCGAAGCCGAAGACCTCCCCGGACCCGGCCTCGCGGAGGACGAAGTCGAGGCTGTCGTCGCCGCGGTCGCGGAGGATCTTCGCGACCCCCGTCCAGACCAGGTGCATGTTCACGGCGAGTGCGGTGGCCGGGGCGGCGCCGGCGAGCCGCATCTGCGCGCGCACCGCGTCGTCGAAGCCCCAGCCGAGGCCGCCGAACTCGGCCGGCACGAGCGCCGTGAGGTATCCCGCCTCGCGCAGCTCCGTGAAGTCCTCGGTGAAGAACGCGTTGTCGCGGTCGTACCCCGCGGCGCGCTCGCGCACCCGCTCCAGGAGTTCATCGTTCAGCAGGGTCTCCGGCGTCGCGCTCACGACGCCAGACTACGCCCGCGGACCCTCGTCGTGCGGGGCGGGCGGGGCGCCCGTCGCGGCCCCCGCGCGTGCCGGATCGGCGGGTGTCGCCTCGGGCGCCGCCGGCGTCGTCGAGGTCGCCGCCCCGCGCCGACGACGCGTGGTGAGCAGCACGATCGCGATGATCACCGCGGTGGTGACGAGCGCCACGAGCAGCCAGGGCAGCAGCACGCCCACGGCGACGCCGAGCCAGCTCGCGAAGGCGACGAGCGCGTTCCAGCCGGCGACGAGTCCACTCCAGAAGTCGTCGGGCTGCGGGTCGGGGGCGACGTCCTCGGTCACGAGTTCGACCGTGATGGTCGAGAAGTCGACCTGGTCGACGAGCCAGTCCCGCTGCTGGGTGAGGCTGTCGAGCTCCGCCTGGCGGGTCGTCAGCTCCGACTCGATCGCGATGAGGTCGGCGACCGTGGTGGCCTCGGCGAGCAGCTGCTGCAGCCGGTCGACCGAGGCGGTCAGCGCGTCGATGCGCCCGTCGAGGTCCTGTTGCTGCTGCGTGACATCCGACGCGTTCATCGACACCGAGTTCACGGTGCCGAGCGCGCGCAGCTCGTCGACGAAGCCGTCGAGCTCGTCGGAGGGGATGCGCAGGGTGAGCGACGCGCTCGGCGGCTGTGCGTCGGTGCCCGGGCTCTCGGTGCGACTGTCGACCCGGCCGCCGGCCTGCTCGGCGAGGTCGGCCGCCTCCTCGGCGGAGGCGATGGGGTCCTCGACGGTGATCGAGACCCAGCCCGTGGTGATGACGCTGCGATCGGCCAGCTGCGCCTCGGTGGCGCCGCCGGCGGCGTCCTCGGCCGTCTGGCCGTCGGTCGTGCCGGGCTCGGGGGCGACGGGCGCGGCCGGCGCGTCGACGGCCGGTGCGCTCGACTCATCGGATCCCGCCGAGCAGCCGGCGAGGAGCAGTGCGGTGATCGCGGCCGCTGCCGCCGCGGGTGCGAGTCGTCTCATGCGCTCACTGTATTGCGGCGCGCGAACCCCATGTCTGGACCCCGGCTGGGAGTCGGATCACGATCGGATTCCGCTTCGCTGTGAATCGCCGAGCGGCCCCAACGAACCGCCTGCGCCGCTCGTTCAGGTCAGTGCGGACGGCCTCGCGCGGGGCCTCCGATTCAGTCGAATTCGGGGTCGCGCCCCGTGCGCTCGCCGGTCTCGAGCGTGGCGATCGCGGCGAGGTCGTCGGCGTCGAGCGCGAAGTCGAACACGTCGAGGTTCTCGCGCAGCCGCTCGGGCGACGACGCCTTCGGGATCACGACGTTGCCGAGCTCGAGGTGCCAGCGCAGCACGACCTGCGCGGGCGAGCGGCCGTGCTTGGCGGCCAGGTCGTCGAGCAGCGGCGTGCCGAGCACCCGTCCGCGCGCCAGCGGCGACCACGCCTCGGTGCGGATGCCGCGTTCCGCGTCGAAGGCGCGCAGCTCCGCCTGCGGCAGCCACGGGTGCAGCTCGACCTGGTTCACGACCGGTGCCACGCCCGTCTCGGCGATGATGCGCTCGACGTGGTGCGCGTGGAAGTTCGCGACGCCGATCGATCGCACCCGGCCCTCGTCCTGCAGGCGGATGAGCGCGCGCCACGTGTCGACGTACCGGTCGGTCGACGGCACCGGCCAGTGGATCAGGTAGAGGTCGAGCGTGTCCAGGCCCAGCCGCGACATGCTCGCATCGAACGCGCGCAACGTCGAGTCGAACCCGTTGTCGTCCTTCCACACCTTGCTCGCGACGAAGAGCTCCTCGCGCGGCACCGGGGCCTCGCGCACGGCCTCGCCCACCTCCGCCTCGTTCGCGTAGAACGCGGCGGTGTCGAGATGCCGGTAGCCGACCTCGATCGCCGCGCGGCTGAGGCGCGCGGCATCCGCGGCCGGCACCTTGTAGAGGCCGAATCCGAGCTGGGGGATCGTGGCGCCGTCGGCGAGCGAGAGTCGTGGGGCGGGCGTGATCGGGTGCGGCATCCGGGTCTCCTCGTCAGCTGGGTTGCAACGGCACCGGTTCGGTGTCGGGGATGGGGCTCGCGTCGCGACCCCGCAGGTCGGGGTGCCACGGGCGCCCGAGCACCGCGGCGATGACGCCGAGGAACGCGAGGGCGGTCGCGGCCCAGAACGCGCCCTGGGCGCCGCTCAGGTCGATGAGGAACCCGGCGAGCGCCGACCCGAGCGCGGCGCCGATGAGCTGGCCGGTGCCGACCCAGCCGTAGGCCTCGGCCGTGTCGCTGAACTTCACGCTCGCCGACACGATGGCGAACAGCACGGCGAGGGCCGGCGCGATGCCGATGCCGGCGACGAAGAGCGTGACCGCGAGCCACCAGAAGTCCATGGCGAACGCGGCGAGCGCGACGCCGGCGAAGACGATGAACACTCGGCGCGCGGTCGCCCACGGTCCGATCGGCACGTGCCCGAGGAAGAGGCCGCCGGCGAGCGAGCCGACGGAGAAGATCGCGAGCACGATGCCGGCCTCGGCGCCGTCGTGGCCGAACGCCGCGACGACACCGGCCTCGACCGCGGCGCACGCGCCGATGAGGAGGAAGCCGACGATCGTGGCCAGCAGGACCGGCGGGCGGGTGAGCACCACGCCGAAGCGGCGCTTCGAGCGCGGGATGCGCACGCGGCCGAGCTCGGGCGAGGAGATGAACCAGATGCCGCCGACGACCATCATCGCGGCGGCGAGCAGGATGCCCCAGACGGTGCCGATCTGGGTCGACACGAACGTGGTGACGACCGGCCCGACCACCCAGATGATCTCCTGCGCCGAGGCGTCGAGGGAGAAGAGCGGGGTGAGCTGCCGGGAGTTCACCATCTTGGGGTAGATGGTGCGCACGGCCGGTTGCACGGGCGGGGTCGAGAGCCCCGCGATGAAGCCGACGCCCATGTACATGGGCACGGTGAGCGGCAGGACGCCGATCGCCACGACGGCGGTGACGCACACCGCGAGCGTGGTGATGAGCACGGGGCGCATGCCGAAGCGGCCCATGAGGCGGCTCGTGAGCGGCCCCGCGATGGCCTGGCCGATCGAGGTGGCGGCGAGCACGAGGCCCGCCGCGCCGTAGGAGCCGGTCTGCTGCTCGACGTGCAGGAGGAACGCGAGCGAGAGCATTCCCGAGGGGAACCGAGCGGTCAGCTGGGCGGCGATGATGCGAGCGACGCCCGAGGTTCTGAGGAGATCGGTGTAGCTGCCCACGGTCCGTCCACTCTATCGAGGCGGATGCCGCGGCAGCATCCGGCACGGACGACGGCATCGCGGACCGGAGGCTGACCGACGGCCCTCCCGCGAGAAGCGGAAGGGCCGTCGGTGGCCGCTCGTCAGCGCATGAAGTGCGCGCCGAGACGGTCTCCGACCTTCTCCATCGCGACCGGCGAGGCCTTCGCCGTGCCGCTCACCGAGCCGGTCGACATCGCGAACGTGAGGATCGCGTGCGCGGCGGCATCCGCCATCTCCTCGAGCGCCAGCGTGTTCACGTTGGTGATCACGCCGTTGTACTCGAGCGCCCCGTCGTACGCCTCGTTCAGCGCCTCGTAGAGGTCTGCGTCGGCGCCGTCGGCGATCGGGTCCATGCTGTCGCATGCCTGGTGGTAGCACGGGTCGTACGACACCGGCTCGCCGTCGAACGTGGCGAGCCCGCCGTACCAGTCCACCTGCTCCTCGCTCTTGGCGTCCTCAGCACCCGTGAACAGGCCACCGGCCGGGATGCCGGCGGTGATGAACGCGTCGTAGTCCGAGCGCCCGTCGAACGCGGTCGGCTCCGAGACCAGGCCCTGCGAGGAGAAGTAGTCCTCGAAGACCCGCTCGATGTTGCCGCTGCCGGTCGGGCCCTTGATGCCGAACGCGTCGCCGCTGCCGTCGTAGATGAACCGGGCGTAGTTCGGCGAGCCGATCATGTCGAAGTTGAGGTACAGCTCGATGTCCTTCGCCTCGCTCTTGGTGAGCGAGTCGACGTAGAACTGCGATCCGACGAGGCCGGCCTCCTCGGCGCCCCACCACGCGAAGCGCACGGTGTTCCGCGTCTCGATGCCGAGCTCCGCCATCTGGAGTGCGATCTCGAGCAGCGTCGCCGAGCCGGAGCCGTTGTCCTTGATGCCGGGGCCGTCGGGCACGGAGTCGAGGTGGGCGCCGGCCATGACGACGCGGTCGTCGCGCCCGGTCGGCGTCTCGGCGATGAGGTTCGCCGTCGGCACGTCGAGCTCGATGAGCGTCTCGGTCACGAGGTGGATGACCACCTCGCCCTGCTCGAGCAGGGCGGCGAGCTCGTTGCCGATCTCGAACGAGGTGCCGACCACGGGAAGGTCGGCGCTGAACTGCGTCGCCGAGGGTCGGGTTCAGGGTCTCGGTGCGACCCTCCTGGCCCTCGTTGAAGATGATGACGCCCGCGGCGCCCGCATCGAAGGCGTTCTGCGCCTTGACCGAGAAGTCGCACGTGCCGCGCTGCACGAGCGCGATGTTGCCGGCCGTGAAGTCGGCGAAGTCCTCGGGCTCGCACCCGCTGGTCGACGTGCTCGCCTCCGCGCCCGGCGGCAGCACGAGGTCGACGGCCTGCAGCGGCTGCCGTGACGTCGCCGCTGCCCGAGTACTCGGCGGTGAAGAAGTCCTCACCGGGCACGTAGACGGTCGGATCCGGCGAGACCTGCTCGAACACGGGCTCCGACAGCTCGCGGAACGAGTTGAACAGGAACTCCTGGATCGTCATCTCGTAGCCGGCCGCCTCGAGCAGCCCGGCGATGTAGTCGATCGAGGCGTCGTACCCCGGCGTGCCGCTCGCGCGCGTGCCGCCGTTCGCGTCGGCGATCGCCTGGAGCTCGGCCAGGTGGTCCATGATCGCGTCGGCCGATCACCGCCTCTCGCAACTCGCTCGTGTCGGTCGGCACGGCGGCGTTGGCCGGTGTGGCGGTCGGTGGCGAGCGCCGATCAGCGCCGTGGCGGTCACCACCCCGATCCCGATCTGTCTGTGTTCTCTTCACGTTGCTCTCCCTGCGACTCTGCAGAACCGGGCGCTGTGACGTCGAGACGATCGTGTCGATACGGGGCGCCACCCCGGCCGCGACCACTCTCACCCTCACGGACCCGGAGGTCAACCCCCTTGCCGATCGGAATGGGGGTGTCGTGCGGGCATCCGCTCGCCTGACGCGTCAGCCGGCGAGTGCC
>CAWDJA010000003.1:0-62365 GCA_963802485.1 uncultured Actinomycetota bacterium | reverse complement strand
AGTACTCGGCGCTCGCCTGGGTGACATGGAACGGCGGCAGCTCGCCCTCGTTCACGATCTCGACGTCGCCGTTGTCGTACCACTCGAACAGTTCGCCGATGTCGTTGTCCTCGAACGCGATGAACCCGTCGAGCGACATGGATGCGTTTGCGATGACCTTGCCCATCCGGCGCACGATACGCCGCGCTCGGGCGGGCCGCGAGTGGTTGCGCGCAGTTCAGCCGCCCGCGAACGGCGGCAGCACGTCGACGCTCGCGCCGAGCGGCGCCGCACCGTCGCGTCGCACCACGCCGTCGACGAGGAACGAGCCGTTCGCCACGACCCGTGCCATCGCCGCACCGTAGCGGTCGACGAGCAGGTCGCGCAGCTCGCCGACCGTCGTGCCGGCGTCGGCAGCGGCGAGGGTCTCCTCCTCGACGCCGGCCGCCTCAGCAGCGGCCGCGAAGTAGCGCACGGTCACGGATGCCACGCCGGCTCCCACGTCAGCCGCCGATCCCGCCCATGGAACGCGCCGGGCGCACGAAGTCGGCGGCGTCGATGCCGTGGCCGGCCTGCTTGCCCCACATCGCGGCGCGCCACCGGTCGGCGATGGTCGCGTCATCCGCCCCATCGCGCAGCATCCCGCGCAGGTCGGTCTCGTCGTCGCCGAACAGGCACGAGCGAACGGACCCCTCGGCGGTGAGGCGGGTGCGGTCGCACGCGGCGCAGAACGAGCGGGTCACCGAGGCGATGATGCCCACCGTGGCGGGTCCGCCGTCGACGAGCCACTCCTCGGCGGGTGCCGAGGGGTCGTCGCGTCCCACGGGCTCGAGCACGAATCGCTCGCCGAGCACCTCGAGCAGTTCGTCGGCGTCGACCATGTTGTCGCGCTTCCACTGCTCGTCGGCGTCGAGCGGCATCTGCTCGATGAACCGCAGGCGGCATCCGTGGTCGATGGCCCACGCGAGCAGGGCGGGCGCGTCGTGCAGGGTCTCGCGCATCGCGACCGCGTTGACCTTGAGCGGGCCGAGCCCCGCGCGGTGCGCCGCGGCGATGCCGTCGAGCACCCGCGGCAGCCGATCGCGACGGGTCAGCCGGGTGAAGTGCTCGCGGTCGAGCGTGTCGAGCGACACGTTGACCCGTGAGAGGCCCGCGTCGGCGAGCGCCTGCGCCTTGCGGTCGAGGCCGATGCCGTTCGTGGTGAGCGCGAGCGGCGTGCCGGGCGCGGCGGCGGCGCTCAGCGCGATGATCTCGACGAGGTCGGGGCGGGTGAGCGGCTCGCCGCCCGTGAAGCGCACCTCGTGCACGCCGAGGTCGCGCACCGCGATGCCGACGAGCCGGGCGATCTCGGCGGCCGAGAGCAGCTCGTCGCGCGGGATCACCGGCAGGCCCTCCGCGGGCATGCAGTAGGTGCAGCGGAGCGAGCACGCCGAGGTGATCGACACGCGGAGGTCGCGCGCGACCCGTCCGAAGCGGTCGACGAGCCCCGCGACATCCGGTCGCCCCTCGATCGAGGGCGCAGCCGACGGCGACCGGCGGATCGCCGGCATGCCGAGCGAGAGGGCCGCCATGCCTCCACCCTAAGCGGTCGCATCGCGAGCGCGGATGTCGGACGGAATCGATGACACCCGGTGACAGCGGATGCCGCCGTCACTATCGTGAGACGGGTCGGGAGGAGACGCGATGTCGTTCATCACGCGGGGGTTCAGCGGTCGCAGTCGGGATCGGGACGACCGGCTCCCACCGGGCCAGACCCTGGTCAGCGACTTCCCGGTGCTGTCGGCGGGCCCGACGCCCGAGGTCGACACGGCGGACTGGGAGTTCACGATCCGCACCGAGTCCGGCGTGCACCGCTGGAACTGGGACGAGTTCATGGCCCTGAAGATCGACGACGTCGACACCGACATCCACTGCGTCACGCACTGGTCGAAGCTCGGCACGAACTGGCGCGGCGTCTCGCTCGACACGCTGTTCGAGAACGTCGAGACCGAGCAGGACTACGTCATGGCGCACAGCTACGGCGGCTACACGACCAACGTGCCGCTCGACGAGCTGCTCGACGGCAAGGCGTGGGTGGCGTTCGAGTTCGACGGAGAGCCGCTCGACCCCGAGCACGGCGGCCCGGCGCGGCTGCTGGTGCCGCACCTCTACTTCTGGAAGAGCGCGAAGTGGGTGCGCGGGCTCGTGATGATGGACCAGGACGAGCCCGGATTCTGGGAGCAGAACGGCTACCACATCCACGGCGACCCGTGGAAGGAAGAGCGCTACTGGTGAGCGACGCGACGACGTCGCAGGTCACCGCGCTCGGCGCTGCGCTCCAGGCGGTGCCGAGGTCGGGCTGGCACGCGGCCACCGTCGCGGCCGTGCATCGGGAGACGCCCAACGCCTCGCGGCTCGAGCTCGACGTCGACGGGTGGCCGGGCAACGCCGCGGGCCAGCACCTCGACGTGCGGCTCACCGCGCCCGACGGCTACACCGCGACCCGGTCGTACTCGATCGCGTCGTCGGGCTCCTCGACCCGCGTCGTGCTCGCCGTCGACAAGCTGCCCGACGGCGAGGTGTCGCCGTACCTCGTCGACGAGGTGCGTGCGGGCGACATGCTCGAGGTGCACGGGCCGCTCGGCGCGTTCTTCGTGTGGGCGCCCGCCGCGCAGACCGGCGACCGCCGACCGGTGCAGCTCATCGCCGGCGGCTCGGGCGTCGTGCCGCTGTTCGCGATGGCCCAGGCCCACGCCGACGCCGACGACCCCACGCCGTTCCGGCTGCTGTACTCGGTGCGCACGCCCGACGACGTCTACTTCTCGGACGAGCTGCGAGGGCTCGCCGACGCCTCGGCCCCGTTGCGCCTCGACCTCGTCTACACGCGGCGCACGCCCGACGGGTGGCCGACGCCGGCCGGTCGCATCACGCGCGAGGCCCTCGAGGCCGCCGTGATCCCGGCGGCCGACCGGCCCCGCGTCTACGTCTGCGGGTCGACGGGATTCGTCGAACTCGTCGCGGACTGGCTCGTCGGCCTCGGGCACGACCCGCGGTCGGTCCGCACCGAACGATACGGAGGCACGTGATGGAGCACGTCGACGGCAACGCCATCGCGGGCCCGCTCGCCGAGTTCTTCGCCTTCGACGTGACGACCGCCACCGGCCGCTGCGTCGGATGCGGCTCGATCGCCGAGCTCGCCCGGGCCATGGTCTACCGGAGCGGCGCCGGAACGGTCGTGCGCTGCAGCACGTGCGACAACGTGCTCGCGACCCTCGTGGAGTCGGGCGATCGCGCGTGGATCGGGCTCAGCGGCATGAGCGCCATCGAGGTGCGCCGCGCCCCGTCCGCGGGCTGACGGACCGACTGCCGTCGGAGGCGTCCGCCGTGTGGATCGGCTGGATCGAGTTCGACCTGCTGCTCGGCGACGTGCACTCGTTGAAGGACAAGCGCGCCGTCATCCGCCCGATCCTCGCCGACCTGCGGCGAGCCACCGAGGCGAGCGTCGCCGAGGTGGCCGAGCAGGACCTGCACCGTCGCGCGGTGCTCGGCGTCGGCGTGGTGGCGTCGGGCGCCGAGCGGGTGACCGACACGCTCGACCGGGCCGAGCGGCTCGTGGCGTCGCGGCCCGACGTGGTGCTGCTGTCGGCGCGCCGACGGATGCGGCGCAGCGACGACGACTGAGCGGATGCCTCGGCGATCCGCCGTCAGGCGACCGCCGCGCCGTCCTTCCACACCCGCGCGACGAGCGGCACGCCCGGCCGGTAGGCGAGGTGCACGTGGCTCGGCGCGTCGAGCAGCACGAGGTCGGCGCGCGCGCCGGGGCGCACCGCTCCGACATCCGTGCGCCGGAGCGCGACGGCACCGCCCGCGGTCGACGCCCAGACGGCCTCGGCCGGCGTCATGCCCATGTCGCGCACCGCGACGGCGATGCAGAACGGCATCGAGCTGGTGAAGCTCGACCCCGGGTTGCAGTCGCTCGCGAGCGCCACGGTCACGCCCGCGTCGATGAGGCGGCGCGCGTCGGGGTAGGGCTGGCGGGTCGAGAACTCGACGCCCGGCAGCAGGGTCGCGACGGTGTCGGATGCCGCGAGCGCGGCGACATCCGCGTCGCTCGAGGTAGGTGCAGTGGTCGACGGATGCCGCGCCGAGCTCGACCGCGAGGCCGCACGCCGCCGCCCTCGCCGAGCTGGTTGCCGTGCACGCGCACGCCGAGGCCCGCGGCCGCGCCGGCCTCGAGGACGCGGCGGGACTGCTCGGGCGTGAACGCGCCGCGCTCGCAGAACGCGTCGACCCAGCGCGAGTGCGGCGCGCACGCGGCGAGCATCTCGCCGACGACGAGGTCGACGTACTCGTCGGGGCGGTCGGCGTACTCGGCCGGCACCACGTGGGCGCCGAGGAAGGTGACCTCCTCGGTGACCTCGCGGGCGAGCCGCACGAGGCGCTCCTCGTCGGCGACCGAGAGGCCGTAGCCCGACTTCACCTCGAACGTCGTGGTGCCCTGCGCGTGCAGCTCGGCGACGAACCCGGCGAGCCGGGCCCGCAGTTCGTCGTCGGTCGCCGCGCGCGTGGCCGCGACGGTCGAGCGGATGCCGCCGGCCTCGTAGCGCCGGCCGGCCATGCGCGCGGCGAACTCCTCGGCGCGGTCGCCGCCGAACACGAGGTGCGTGTGGCTGTCGACGAACCCCGGGATCACCGCGCGGCCGCCGGCGTCGACGACCTCGACGTCGGCGTCCCAGAGCGTGCGGTGCTCCTCGCGCCTCGCGGCGGTCCTCGCGTTCGTCGCGTCGCGCGAGGTGCTCGGTCGCGTGCGTGGCCGGACCGACCCACGTGATGCGTCCGTCCTCGACGAGCACGGCGGCGTCGCGGACGATGCCGAGCGCGTCCGCCCTCGCGGTCGGGCGCGGGATCGTTCGTCACCAGTTCGGCGATGCCCGTGAGCAGCATCCGTCCTGCCGCCGCGCCGTCGCTCATGCGTCGAGCATAGGCACGCGCAGCCCGCGCTCGCGAGCGACCTCGACCGCGCGGTCGTAGCCCGCGTCGACGTGCCGCATGACGCCGGTGCCGGGGTCGTTCACGAGCACGCGCGCGATCTTCTCCGCGGCGAGGTCGGTGCCGTCGGCGACGATCACCTGGCCGGCGTGGATCGAGCGGCCGATGCCGACGCCGCCGCCGTGGTGGATCGAGACCCAGGTCGCGCCCGAGGCCGTGTTGAGCAGCGCGTTGAGCAGCGGCCAGTCGGCGATCGCGTCGGAGCCGTCGGCCATCGCCTCGGTCTCGCGGTACGGGCTCGCGACCGAGCCCGAGTCGAGGTGGTCGCGGCCGATCACGACCGGCGCGGACAGCTCGCCCGACGCGACCATCTCGTTGAACTTCAGTCCGGCGAGGTGGCGCTCCTGGTAGCCGAGCCAGCAGATGCGGGCGGGCAGGCCCTCGAAGTGCACCTTCTCGCCGGCCTGGGTGATCCAGCGGCGCAGGTGCTCGTCCTCGGGGAACAGCTCGAGGATGGCCCGGTCGGTCGCGGCGATGTCGGCCGGGTCGCCCGAGAGCGCCGCCCAGCGGAACGGCCCCTTGCCCTCGGCGAAGAGCGGGCGGATGTAGGCGGGCACGAAGCCCGGGAACGCGAACGCGCGGTCGTAGCCGCCGAGCTCGGCCTCGCGGCGGATCGAGTTGCCGTAGTCGAACACCTCGGCGCCGGCGTCCTGGAACTCGACCATCGCCCGCACCTGCTTGGCCATCGACGCGCGGGCGCGCTCGGTGAAGGCCTCGGGGTCGGATGCCGCGAGCTCGTGCCACTCGGCCACGCTCACGCCCTCGGGCAGGTAGCTCAGCGGGTCGTGCGCGCTCGTCTGGTCGGTGACGATGTCGATCGCGACGCCGCGGGCGAGGAGTTCGGGGAACACCGTCGCGGCGTTGCCGACGAGGCCGACGCTGAGCGGCGTGCGCGCCTCCTTCGCGGCGAGCACGCGGGCGATCGCGTCGTCGAGGTCGTCGGTCATCTCGTCGAGGTAGCCGTGCTCGACGCGGCGCTGCAGTCGCGTGGCATCCACGTCGACGATGAGCACCACGCCCTCGTTCATGGTGACCGCGAGCGGCTGCGCGCCGCCCATGCCGCCGCAGCCGCCGGTGAGCGTCAGCGTGCCGGCGAGGCGTGCCGCCGAACCGTGCGCGGGCGATCGCGCCGAAGGTCTCGTACGTGCCCTGCAGGATGCCCTGCGTGCCGATGTAGATCCACGATCCGGCGGTCATCTGGCCGTACATGGTGAGGCCGAGCTGCTCGAGCCGGCGGAACTCGGGCCACGTCGCCCAGTCGCCCACGAGGTTCGAGTTGGCGATGAGCACGCGCGGCGCCCACTCGTGGGTGCGGAAGACGCCGACCGGCTTGCCCGACTGCACGAGCAGCGTCTCGTCGGCCTCGAGGTCCTCGAGCGTGCGCACGATCGCGTCGAACGCCTCCCAGTTGCGGGCGGCCTTGCCCGTGCCGCCGTAGACGATCAGGTCCTCGGGGCGCTCGGCGACCTCGGGGTCGAGGTTGTTCATGAGCATGCGCAGGGGCGCCTCGGTCTGCCAGCTCTTCGCGGTGAGCTCGGTGCCGCGCGCGGCGCGGACGGTGCGCGAGGGAGCGATGGGTGCGTCGGTCATGCCTCGATCACACCGCACGCGGCATCCGGCGACAACGGATGCGGCGGGGCTCGCGTCCGGGATCCCAGACTGGCGGGCTCGGACCGGCGGGGTCAGGCCGGCGAGAGCTCAGGCCGGCGGGCTCAGCCGAGCCCGATGCCGCGCGCCGCCATGAACGGCACCGCGTTGACCGCGACCCCGTCGAGGTGCACCTCGAAGTGGAGGTGGCATCCCGTGGAGGCGCCCGTGCTGCCGACCGCGCCGATGAGCTGCCCGGCCACGACCGTCTGGCCCGGCGGCGACGAACGTGCCGCCCGCGGCGAGGTGCGCGTAGCCGGTCTCGACGCCCGAGCCGTGCTCGATCAGGATCCAGTTGCCGAGGCTCCCGTTCGGGGCGGCCTCGACGACGACGCCGTCGGTCGCCGCGAACACCGGCGTCTCGCAGGTGGCCGCGAGGTCGGTGCCGCGGTGGAAGTCGTTGACGCCGGCGAGGGGCTTCACCGGGCGCGGTCCGAAGCCGTCGGTGATGCGGCCGGCGACCGGCAGTGCCCAGCCCTGGTCGCTCAGCTGGCCGGCGTCGGCCGGCAGGGTCGCGATGAGCGAGACGCTGCTCGACGCGAGCCTGCTCTGCGTCGACACGTCGGCCTGTGCGTCGGCGAGATCCTGACGGGCGTCCTCCAGGGCCTGCTCCGCGCTC
Organism: uncultured Actinomycetota bacterium; assembly: GCA_963802485.1. GTDB lineage: Bacteria > Actinomycetota > Actinomycetes > Actinomycetales > Microbacteriaceae > Agromyces. Next base: position 55,092 of record CAWDJA010000003.1, on the reverse strand, counting down.
GCGACCTCGTCTTCGAGGGCTTCGACCGGGACCTCGTCGACGGCGGCCCATGCGGCATCCGCTCGCTCCTGGGCCGCCTCGGCGTCCTCGGTGCGCTGCTCGGCGATGGCGAGGAGCTCGTCGGCGTCGCCGGCGATCTGCTCGACGCGGGCGACGCCGCCCAGCCCGGCGAGCAGGTCGTTGCCTGCACCGAAGACGGCGGGCATCGAGGAGATGGTCGCTCCGTCGCCGTGCGCGGCGGCGAGGTAGACCCGACCTGCCGCGTCGGCATCCGAGCTGCGCCTCGTCGGCGAGTCCCTGCATCCGCTCGGCGACGGCCCGGGCCACCTCCCGCGTGGAGCGTGCATCGGCGAGCGCGGCTTCCGCCTCGCGCAGTTCGGTGGTCGCGCGCTCGACCTTCAGGCGCGCCGCGGAGACGGCCGCGCTCAGGACGCTCGTGCCGTTCGACGTCTGCGGTGGCCACGCGCGTGCTGCGGAAGCTGGAGAAGGTCGGTCGACTGCGTCGGGAGCGGTGCGCCGGATGGCGGCGGCGCGGTCGGCTCGGTCGTGGGCTCGGGAGTCGGCGTCGGCGTCGGCTCAGGCGTGGGAGTCGGCGTCGGCTCGGGGGTCGGCGTGGGCGTCGGCTCGGGGGTCGGCGTCGGCGTGGGCGTGGGAGTCGGCGTCGGCGTCGGGGGTCGGCGTGGGCGTCGGCTCAGGGGTGGGCGTCGGCTCCTCGGTGGGCGTCGGCGCGGGCTCCTCGGTGGGTGTCGGCGCGGGCTCTTCCGTCGGTGCCGGTGCGGGCTCCTCGGTGGGTGCCGGCGCCGGGTCGGTGGCCTCGGTCGTCGACTCGGGCGGAACCGGATCCTCGGCGTAGGCCGGGGTCACCCCGGCGATGCTGAACACGACCGCGATCGTCGCGGTGGCGAGTGCGACGCCGCTACGGCGGACGCTCCGTGAGTACCACGGGCGTTCTTGGCCGAGGTCGTTGCAGGTCGGTCTCATGTGGTTCCGTTCGGGTACCGGCTCGGGAGCCGATCCCGTCCAGTCTGACAGGGTCGCGAAAGGGAGACAACACCCCGAAGGGGTTGAGAATTCGCCCCGTTCGGGGTACAGCGACCACCCGGTCGGCGTCGGCCGCACGGGTGCTTCCGCGTCGCCGCGCGCGTCGGTCGGCCTCGGCCGCGCACCTCGGCCGACCCGCGCGGGCTCAGCGCAGCTCGCCCACGACCTCCGAGACGGTCGCCGAGACGGCGCCGGATCCGACGAGCTCCGTGATCGCCTCGATCTCGGGCGAGAGGAACCGGTCGGGCCCGGGCACGGCTCCGACGCCCGCCGCGAGCGCCACGACGGCGCCGGTCGCGGGTCCCGGGTCGAGCGGCGCGCGGAGCGCGAGGCCGCGCGCGGCGGTCATGACCTCGATGGCGAGCACCCGCGTGAGGCCGTCGATGGCGCGCCGCAGCTTGCGCGCCGCCGCCCAGCCCATCGACACGTGGTCCTCCTGCATGGCCGACGACGGGATCGAGTCGACGGAGGCCGGAACCGCGAGGCGCTTCAGCTCCGACACGATGCCCGCCGCGGTGTACTGGGCGATCATGAGGCCCGAGTCCACGCCGACCTCGTGCGCGAGGAACGGCGGCAGGCCCTGGTTGCGGGCGCGGTCGAGGAACCGGTCGGTGCGTCGCTCGCTCATCGACGCGACATCCGCCACCGCGATCGCGAGGAAGTCGAGCACGTAGGCGACGGGCGCGCCGTGGAAGTTGCCGTTCGACTCGACACGGCCGTCGAGCGTGAGCACCGGGTTGTCGACGGCGCTCGCGAGCTCGGCGTCGGCGACGGATGCCGCGTGCGCGAGCGTGTCCCGGGCGGCGCCGTGCACCTGCGGGGCGCAGCGCAGCGAGTACGCGTCCTGCACGCGGGTGCACTCGGGACCCTTGTGGCTCGCGACGATGGGGGAGTCGGCGAGCAGCCGCCGCAGGTTCGACGCGGATGCCGCCTGCCCGCGCTGCGGGCGCAGGGCGTGCAGGTCCTCGGCGAACACCGCGTCGGTGCCCATGAGGCCCTCGACGCTCATCGCGGCGGCCACGTCGGCGGTGGTGAGCAGCATCCGGAGGTCGTCGATCGCGAGGGCGAGCATGCCGAGCATGCCGTCGGTGCCGTTGATGAGGGCGAGGCCCTCCTTCTCGGCGAGGCGCACGGGCGCGATGCCCGCGGCGGCGAGGGCGCTCGCGGCATCCGTGAGCTCGCCGTCGGCCGAGCGCACCTCGCCCTCGCCCATGGCGACCAGGGCGCAGTGCGCGAGCGGGGCGAGGTCGCCCGAGCAGCCGAGCGATCCGTACTCGCGCACGACGGGCGTGATGCCGGCGTTGAGGATCGCGGCGTAGGTCTCGGCGGTCTCGCGGCGCACGCCGGTGCGTCCGGTCATGAGCGTCGAGAGGCGCAGCAGCATGAGGGCGCGCACGACCTCGCGTTCGACCTCGGCGCCCGATCCCGCGGCGTGCGAGCGCACGAGGCTCGCCTGCAGCTGCGCGCGGCGGTCGTCGGCGATGAACGTGGTCGCGAGGGCGCCGAAGCCGGTCGAGATGCCGTAGTGCGGCTCGGGGTCGGCGGCGAGCCCCTCGATGATCGCGCGGCTCGCGGCGACCTCGTCGAGGGCGGCCGGGTCGAGCTCGACGGATGCCCCGTGCCGGGCCACCGCGACGACCTCGTCGACGGACAGCGGTCCGATGCCGACGGTGACGGATGCCGCGACGGCCGTGGACTGGGTGGGCGCGATGGTGCTCATGCCTCCGATTCCACACCGGCGCCGCGCGCGCGGGAACGCCGCAGCCGCGGCATCCGTCCGGGATCCCGGACGCCGCGCGTAGGCTGGAGGCCGTGACCGAGCCATCGAAGGTGCCCGCGGCCGACCAGACGCTCGCGATCCTCGCGCACCTCGCCGCGCAGCGCGGGCCGGTGCCGGCGGCGACGATCGCGCAGGCGCTCGCGCTGCCCCGCTCCACGGTGTACCACCTGCTCGCCGTGATGCAGGAGCGCGGCTTCGTCGTGCACCTGCCCGAGGAGCGCCGCTACGGCCTCGGCATCGCCGCGTTCGAGCTGTCGAGCGGGTTCAGCCGGCAGCAGCCCCTCGCGCGCCTCGGTCGCCCGCTCGTGGCGGCGCTCGTCGACCGGCTCGGCGAGTCGGGGCACCTCGCGGTGCTGCACGGACGCGACGTGCTCTACCTCGTCGAGGAGCGCGCGCCCCGCCGTCCCTCGCTCGTGACCGACGTCGGCGTGCGCCTGCCGGCGCACCTCACCGCGACCGGTCGCGCGATGCTCGCCGAGCTGCCGCCGCCGCAGCTCCGTGCGCTGTATCCCGATCGGGCGGCGTTCGCGTCGCGGCATCCGCAGGGCGAGACGAGCGCGACGGATGCCGCGGACTGGACGTACGGGCGCCTGAAGCGCGTGCTCGCCGAGGTGCGCACGCGCGGCTGGGCCGACGAGGACGGCGAGGTCACGACCGGGCTCGCGTCCGCGGGCGCCGCCGTGGTCGACCACCTCGGCTGGCCCGCAGCGGCGATCGCGGTCACGTTCCCCGACGATGCGGCGCCCGAGCTGCAGGAGCGGGCGGTCGAGGGCGTGCGCGAGGCGGCGGCGACGCTCTCACGGCGCATCAGCGGCATCCGCTGAGCCGTCGGTCGAGCAGCCGACGCTGCGCCGCTACTCGACCGGCCGCGCGGGCGCGAGCCAGCGCCGCAGCATCCGGGTGATGAACGGCAGCACCCAGTACGTCATGATCGGCGTCAGCACGAGCGTCGTCGCGAGCGCGCGCAGCCAGATCGGAAGGTCGCCCCATCCGGGCACGGGCGCGACGAGGTAGGCGAACAGCAGGTTCACCGGGAAGAAGCCGAGCCAGATCGTCACGGCCTGCTTCCAGCGCGGCGGTGCGGGCGGCAGGTCGGCGTCGCCGCCACCCGACGCCGCGGCATCCGCCACCGGCACCGACCCGGTCGCCGGCTCGTCGAACCAGCCCTCGATGCCGGTGCGTCGCCGGCTGCGCTCGGAGCGCACGAACCCCTCGCCCGTCGACAGCCACCAGCTGCGCTCGGGCGACCGCTCCCAGGCCTCGAGGGTCTCCTCGCTCGCGAAGCGGTAGAGCATGTGCCACACCTGCGACTGCTCCCCGGCGCGCACCCACCCCGAGCCGAGGAAGCCCGGGTACTTGTTCGCCAGGTTCACGCCGGTCTGCACCCACGCGGTCGCCTCCGCGATGTGCGCGGGGTCGACCTCGCGCCGGATCGACACGGTGATCGGATCAGTCGCCATGCCCCCATCCCACCGCATCGGGGTTTCAGAGCGGTAACGGATGCCGCGGGCGCGCGTGTGCGGCCGGCGCGGTCCGTGCGAGCTCGACGACCCATGCGATCCCGGTGATGCCGACGACGCCCACGGCGCGGACGGCGCGGGCCATCCGGAGGCTGCCGACCAGCGCCACCAGCAGCAGCGCGAGCGAGACGCCCGCCGCCGCCGGGCCGAAGCCGAACACGAGCAGCACCGCGACCCCGGCGACGCCGCAGACCGCGTCGATCGCGGTCGCGCCGACGGATGCCGCGGGCGCCGCCCCCGACGCGGTCGAGGTCCGACGACGGGCCGCTCGAAGCGCGCGAACGCGAGCACGACGGGCACGACCGCCGCCGCCGCGACGCCGAGCCAGAGGGGGCGGGTCGCCCACCACGCGGCGGTCAGCGGCTCGGGCAGCGGCATCCCGACCACCGAGTTCGCGACGAGGCTCAGGCCGGCGAGCACGATGAGCACGGGCATGTGCCAGAGGTACACGGTCATCGCGCGCTCGCCGACGAACGAGATCCGCCGCGAGGCATCCGCTCGCTCGACCCAGGCGCGGATGCCCGGCCGTGCGAGCTGGAACAGCGCGAGCTGCGCCACGCCGAGCACGACCAGGCACACCGTCGGCGGGTTCAGGTTGACGAGCATGTCGACGGGGTAGGGCCCGACGACGGTCAGGACCGCCAGGAACGCGAGCGCGCCGCCGGCGATGCCCACGAGCGCGCCGCGCCCGAGGCCGTCGACGCCCCCGTCGGCGAGGTGGAAGCCCAGCTGCTGCACGAGCAGCCACACGAGCAGGAGGTTGAGGAACCCGATCGCGTCGACGCCGGTGGAGAGGCGGGTGACATCGACCGCGACGACCGCGGCGAGCAGCACGAGCGGAGTCAGCACCCGCGCCCGCTCGTGCGCCCGCATCATGACCGGAACGAGCGCCGAGACCGCGACGTACACGCCGAGGAACCAGAGCGGCTGGCCGATGCGGAACCCGGCGGTGGCGACGAGCTCGGCGGGCAGGCCCGCGAGGGAGAGGGCGGCGAGTCCTGCCGCGACGACCACCACGAGCGCGATCGCCGGGCGGACGAGCCGTTCGAGGCGGGCGCGGACGTAGTCGGAGGCGGTCGCGCCCCGGGAGCGCATCGATCGCCAGTGGTGGAAGCTCGAGAAGCCGCCGGCGATGAAGAACAACGGCATGATCTGCACGATCCAGCTGACCGGCCCGAACCAGGCCTGCTCCTCGAGCGCGTTCTCGAGCACCGGCCCGCCGGCGCCCATGCTGACGCCGCACATCATCGCGTGCAGCGCGAACACCGCGACGAGCAGCACGATGCGGATCGCGTCGACGCTCGGATCGCGCACGACGCCCGTGCGCCCTCGAGCGGATGCCGCGGCATCCGTGCTGGAACCTGCGAGCGTGTCGGTCATGGCCCTGCCCCATCCGGGGCGGCCCATCCGCCCACGATCAGGCACGTTATGGACGCGGCACCTGCCCACATCACCCGGCGGTGCCGTTGCGCCCCCTACCCGGGTACCGCTTCTCGGCGGCGGGGGAGGGCCGACGGTACTACGCGCCCGGCTGGACGAGCCCGGTGTCGTACGCGAGCACGACGGCGTGCACGCGGTCGCGGAGCCCGAGCTTCTGCAGGATCTTGCTGACGTGCGTCTTCACCGTCTGCTCGGCGATGAAGAGGGCAGCCGCGATCTCGGAGTTCGACATGCCCCGGCCCACGAGCGTGAGCACCTCCCGCTCGCGCTCGGTGAGCTCGGCGAGGCGGGCGCTGTCGGTCCGCGGCGGCGGGCCCGATCGCGCGAAGTCCTCGATGAGCCGGCGGGTCACGCTCGGCGCGAGCAGCGCGTCGCCGCCCGCGACGATGCGCACCGCGGCCACGAGCTCCTCGGGCGTGGCGTCCTTCAGCAGGAACCCGCTCGCGCCCGCGCGCAGCGCCTCGTAGACGTACTCGTCGATGTCGAAGGTCGTGAGCATGAGCACGCGCGGCACGTAGTCGGAGCTGCGCGGCGGCGTCTGCAGCGCGCGTGTGGCCTCGATGCCGTTCATCCCCGGCATCCGCACGTCCATGACGACGACGTCGGGCCGCAGGTCGCGGGCGAGCGACACCGCCTCGGCGCCGTCGGCGGCCTGCCCGACGACCTCGATCCCCGGCTGCGCGGCGAGCACGGCCGCGAATCCGGCGCGCACCATCGCCTGGTCGTCGGCCACGAGCACCGAGATGGTCACGCCGTTCCTCCGTCCGGCCCGAGCGGCAGGGTCGCGAGAACACGGTACCCGCCGCCGGGTCGTGGGCCGTACTCGGCATGCCCGCCGAGCAGCGTGGCGCGCTCGCCGATGCCGACGAGGCCGTGACCGCCGCCCGCGGCGTCGGGGCCGGGGGCATCCGTCGTCGGGTCGTTCTCCACCGCCACGACGAGGTCGTCGCCGAGCACCTCGACCGAGACGTGCGTCGTCGCGCCGGGCGCGTGCCGCACCACGTTGCTGAGCGCCTCCTGCACGATGCGGTACGCGGAGGTGGCGGCGAGTCCGCCCTCGGGAAGCCGCTCGCCCAGCTCGAGGGTGAGCGGCACGCCGGCGCGCTCGACCGAGGCGACGAGCGCCGGCAGGTCGCGGAGGCCGGGCTGCGGGGCGGTCTCGGCCGCGGCATCCGCGCTGCGGAGCACCCCGAGGAGCTGGCGCATCTCGGTCATCGCCGAGCGAGCGGATGCCGCGATCTCGGCGAACTCCGCCTTCGCGCCCTCGTTCAGTCCCTCGACCCGATACGGCGCGCTCGTCGCCTGCACGTGGATGATCGACAGGCCGTGCGCCACCACGTCGTGCAGCTCGCGGGCGATGCGATTGCGCTCCTCGACGAGTACGCGCCGCTCCTGCTCGGAGGCGGAGTGGGCCCGCTCGCGGAAGAGCTCGGCGCCGATCAGCCGCCGCTGGGCGATGAGGACCGCCACCGCCAGGGCGAGCGCAGTGACCGCCGCGGCGGTGACGACGTTCGCGGCGGCGCCCACGTCGACGAAGGCGAACGGCGCCGTGACCACGACACCGGCGAGCCACGCGGCGAACCCGACCCACCACGGGCGGGTGAGCCCCAGCACGATGACCAGGGCGCCCTGCCCGATGATCGTGGTGACGGGCCACGGCCAGGGCGCGCCCTCGGAGGGCGCCGAGAGCAGCGCGAACGCGAGCAGTCCGACCGTGGCGAGCCCGGCGGCGACCCACGGCAGCCGCACCGCCAGCGGCAGGGCGCCGGCCATCGCCAGGCTCGTGGCGAACGCGGCGAGCAGGTGCACGCCGTAGAGGGTGGCGGCGAGCGGCACCGAGACGGTGAAGAGCAGCACGGCCAGGAACGACGTGGCGACCCACATCCAGGCACGCAGGCGCCGGTCGTCGGCGAGTGCGCCTCCGAGCGTCGCCCTCCCGGCCGCGGCCGGCGGGGCGGGGGCGAGCGGAGGTTCGGTCGTGTGCTGGGTGTCGTCCATGGTGCCAGCAGCCTGACACGGGCGCTCCGCCCGTGCATCCCTCCGCGGAGCGATTCGACGACCGTACCGGGGTAGGGGCCGATCGCCGGCGACCGCCGCCGGCGCCTGCGGTGTCGCGAGATCAGTGATCGTGGGGCGGCGTCGCGATCCCGTCGACGGCGCTGTCGGGTTTCATGGCCGCCGAGGCGAGGCGGTCGGCGTTGCGCTCCTCGCGGTTCGTCCGGATGAGCCGGTCGTCGCGCAGCGGCAGCTGCAGGTGATCCTCGGCGTCGATGCCGTCGTGGAGCTGGCGTGCACGTTCGACCTCGGTGTCGAGCACCGCGCCGAAGAGCAGGGCGATGTTCGACAGCCAGACCCACAACAGGAACGCGATGGCGAAGCCGAGCACGCCGTAGGTGCGCTCGTAGGCGCGCACCCCGAGCACGTAGAACGCGAAGAGCGCCGTGGTGGCGACCCAGCCGACGACCGCGCCGGCTGTCCCGACGCTCATCCACCGGATGTGGCGTCGCTTCACGTTCGGGGTCGCCCAATAGAACAGTGCGATGATCACCGCGACGATGACGACCACCACGGGCAGCTTCGCGAGGTCCCACGCGAGCACGAGTTCGCCGGAGAGTCCGATGGAGGCGGCGACCGCGTCGGCGACCGGGCCGCTCACGACGAGGAGGACCGCGACGATCGAGGACAGCAGCACGACCACGAACGCGAAGCCGATCATCGCCGGACGCGACTCCCAGAACGGCCGGCCCTCCTCGACGCCGAGGATCCGGTTCATGCCGCGGCCGAACGTGCCGAGGTAGCCCGACACCGTCCAGACGGTGAGCACGAGCCCGGTCACGAATGCGAGGGTGGCGTTCGACGCGTCCAGCAGCTCCGCGATGGGCTGGTCGACCGCGGCGGCGAGCTCGTCGCCCGCGAGGTCGCCGACGACGTCGAGCGCGGTGCGCGCGACCGCCTCGCCGCTGCCGAAGATGCCCGCGAGCGCCAACGCCCCCAGGAGCGCTGGGAACACCGCGAGCACCGCGTAGTACGTGAGCGCCGCCGCGATGTCCCAGCACTGGCTGATGCGGAACTCGTGCACCGTGCGGGTCAGGATGACGCGCCAGTCACCGGCCTCCGGGCGGGCGGGGGAGTCGGTGCGTGACATGGCGCCTCCGGGATCCGTGGGTCGAGCCGAGCCTACGGTCGGCGTGCCCGCCCGGCGTCGAGGGGTTGCCGCGACCGATCAGCCGAGATACGCGTGGAGGAACGCGGCGACGCGCGCCCGGAGCGCCTCGTCGAGGATCCCGATGGAGTGCTCCACGCCCGGCACGATCGCCAGCTCGACGGGCACGCCCGCCGCTCCGAGCGTCGCAGCGAACCGCTGCGACTGCCCGACCGGCACGACCTCCTGCTCGGAGTGGCCGATGAAGAACGGGCGGGTCGCTCGGGTCGACCCGGGTGGCCGGCGAGGCATCCGCCTGCTGCGGACAGGCGTCGATGCCGGCGCCGGGCTCGCATCCGAGGTACTCGCCGACGATGCTGCGCAGCCAGGGCGAGGCGCCGTCGGCGACGAGTTCCGCCGCCCCGAGCCCGACCGGTGCGGAGAGCTCGGCGACGGCCGCGACGCGCACGCCCTCGTCGAGCGGACCCTCGCCCGAGGTGCCGAGCAGCGACGCGAGGTTGCCGCCCGCCGACCCGCCGAACGCGCCGATGCGAGTGGGGTCGATGCCGAAGCGCTCCACCTGTTCGGGCGCGCGCAGCCACTCCACGGCGAGCGCGACGTCGTCGATCGCCGCCGGGAATCGGGCGTCGGGCACGAGCCGGTAGTTCACGGATGCCGCGACGAACCCCTCGCTCGCGAGCCACATGCACACGTTGCGCCAGTCCGCGTTCGCCTTGTCGCCGCGCGCCCAGCTGCCGCCGTGGATCGACACGACCGCGGGACGCGCGGAGACGAGCGCGTCGGGCGCCGGGCTGCACACGTCGAGGGTGAGCAGGGTGCCGTCCTCGCGCGTGCCGTACTCCAGGTCCTCCGCCACGTCGAGGCCGACCGGGGCCGTGAACGTGCGGATGCCGATGATCTCGGTGCCCACGACCTCGCTCGCGGCATCCGGACCCGACGGGTCGATCTCGCGCAGCTGCGTGTGGAAGCCGGAGAGCGCGACCACGCCGATGACGGCCGCGAGGGCGGCCAGCGCGGCGAGGGCGATCCGCCTGGCGCGGAAGCCGGAGCCGCCTGTGATTCGGGTCGAGGTCACACCGGGCTCCGGGTTCAGGGGTGGAGTGATGCTAACCCACGTTCAGCCGATGCTGAAACGGCGTTCGCCCCTGCGGGGTTCCGGTGTGATGCGAGGGGGAGGTCAGAACACGTCCGGCGCCGGTGGAATGGTCGGTTCCGGCGTCTCGGACGGTACCGGAGCGAGCGGCTCGTCGGGGTTGGGAGCCAACGGCTCCGACGGGTTCGGAGCGAGCGGCTCGGCGGGTCCGGCCGGTCCGGGTTCGGCAGGCGCGGGCGCGATCGGGTCGGGCCCCGAGGGGTTCGGGTCGGGCAGGTTCGGGTCGGTCATCTCCGCCTCCTTCGGTCGGGCGCATCGGCTGCGTCACGAGCGCCTGCGACGCTACGCCCGTGCGTGGGCCGGCGTCAGCCCGTTGCATCCGGCGCGGTCAACCGGTAGGCGCAGGTCGGCGAACGCCCTCGCGACGCGCTTCGCCTGCACGTCGGGCCGGGTCTGCGGCACTTTCCCAGCCGATTTCCGGTATCGTGGCCGAGTCGGTTCTGGACACCGCGCCGTGCGCGGATGGGTTTGTGAGTCCAAAGGGCCGGTTTCGGGGCGTTCGGCCCCGGATAGTCACCGTATGTGAACGGCCCCGGTCGACGTTGTTCCGGGTTCTCAGACCTGCTGTGCGCTTCGCGCGCCCGGCGGGCCTGCCATGTACTTCAGTACAACCCAGGAAGTCACCACCATGCCCAAGAACAAGAAACCCGCCGGCGGACGACCGGCCAAGAACTTCGATCCGTCGTACGCGAGGGGCGGCTCCAAGGGCGGCCCGGCTCGCTCCGGATCGTCCAAGCCCGGCTCGCGCAGCGCCGGCCACCGCGGCTACCGCCCCGAAGAGGCGGAAGCCCCCCGCAAGGCCCGCTGGTCGAGCGACGAGCGCGTCGCATCCGGTCGCTCGCCGCACCGCGCCGTGCGCGAGAGCCGCGACGACCGCGCTCCCCGCGAGGCCCGCAACGAGGGCGAGCGAGGCGCACGCCGCTTCGGACCGCGACGACCGCGCGCCGCCGCTCGTTCGACCGCGACGACCGCGGCCCGACCGCGACGACCGCCCGCTCGCTCGTACGACCGCGACGACCGTGCGCCCCGTCGTGACCGCGACGACCGCCCGGCCCGCCCGCACTACCGCGAGGACCGTCCGGCCCGTTCCTTCGACCGTGACGACCGTGCGCCGCGTCGTGACCGTGACGAGCGTCCCGCCCGCTCGTTCGACCGCGAGGACCGTCCGGCCCGTTCCTTCGACCGTGACGACCGCGCACCGCGCCGCGACCGCGACGAGCGCCCCGCGCGCTCGTTCGATCGTTCCGACCGTCCGGCCCGTTCCTTCGACCGTGACGACCGCGCACCGCGCCGCGACCGCGACGAGCGCCCCGCGCGCTCGTTCGACCGTTCGGACCGCCCGGCCCGCTCGCACGACCGCCAGGACCGCCCGGCTCGTTCCTTCGACCGCGATGCGCGTGCGCCCCGCCGCGACTTCGATCGCGCCGGCTTCCAGGAGTCGGGCCGCCGCCCGTCGAGCTTCTACCCGTCGAAGGACACCGGCTCGCGCTTCACGCCGGCCGACGACGTGGTGCTCGAGCGCCTCGAGGCCGAGGCCATCCGGGCCGACGCGGTCGACGGCGTGACCTTCGCCGACCTCGGACTCGGCAACAACGTCGTGCGCGCGCTGAAGGACCTCGGCGCCGAGTCGCCGTTCCCGATCCAGGCCGCGACGATCCCGGTCGTGCTCGAGGGCCGCGACGTCCTCGGCCGCGGCAAGACCGGCTCGGGCAAGACCATCGCCTTCGGCGCCCCCACGGTCGAGCGCCTGATGACGCTCTGGGCCGAGTCGGGCAAGGCGGGCGGCAAGCGCCAGATGGGCCGCAAGCCCCGCGCGCTCATCCTCGCGCCCACCCGCGAGCTCGCCCTGCAGATCGACCGCACCGTGCAGCCCATCGCGCAGAGCGTCGGCCTGTTCACCACCCAGATCTACGGCGGCGTGCCCCAGCACCGCCAGGTCGGCGCGCTCCAGCGCGGCGTCGACATCGTGATCGGCACGCCCGGCCGCATCGAGGACCTCATCGAGCAGCGCCGCCTCGACCTCTCGGAGGTCGTCGTCACGGTGATCGACGAGGCCGACCACATGTGCGACCTCGGGTTCCTCGAGCCCGTCCAGCGCATCATCCGCCACACCGCCCAGGGCGGGCAGCGGCTGCTCTTCTCGGCGACCCTCGATCAGGGCGTCGCGACGCTCGTCGACGAGTTCCTCGACGACCCGGCCGTGCACGAGGTCGCCGGCGAGGACCAGGCGTCCTCGACCATCGAGCACCGCGTGTTCGTGATCGGCAACCACGAGAAGCGCGACATCGTCGCCCAGCTCGCGAACCGCGACGGCAAGACCCTCGTCTTCGCCCGCACGCGCGCCTTCGCCGAGGACCTCGCCGAGCACCTCGAGGACTACGGCATCCGCGCGGTCTCGCTGCACGGCGACCTCAACCAGTCGCGCCGCACGCGCAACCTGCAGCAGCTCACGAGCGGTCGGGTCAACGTGCTCGTCGCCACGGATGTCGCGGCCCGCGGCATCCACGTCGACGACATCGACCTCGTGATCCAGGCCGACGCGCCCGACGAGTACAAGACGTACCTGCACCGCGCGGGCCGCACCGGCCGCGCCGGCAAGGCCGGACGCGTCGTCACGCTCATCCCGCGCAACCGCCAGCGTCGCACCGCCGACCTGCTGAGCCGCGCGGAGATCGACGTGGACTTCGAGGACGTGCAGCTCGGCGACGAGATGCTCGTCGACCTCGGGCCGATCGACCTCGCTCCCGTCGACGACGTGGTCGCCGAGGCCGTCGCGATCGTCGAGGAGGCCGAGGCGATCGAGGTCGTCGAGGTCGAGGTGATCGAGGTCGTCGAGGTCGTGGACGTCGTCGAGCTCGATGCACCGTCCGAGGAGCGCGCCTCCTAGGCGTTCCCCGCACGTCACGCGACGAGGCCCCCGTCCGCTCGGACGGGGGCCTCGTCGTCGCGTGCCTCGTGGAGCGCCGAGAGCGCGGCGTGGAACCGCGCCGCGGGCTTCGGTGCGGCGCTCTGTCGGTCGTGTGCTATGCGCCACTAGCATGAGCGCGACGCGCTCTCCCCCCGTGCGCTCACGGGCCGGGTCGAGCGCGAGACGTGGAGGGGCACGACATGACCGACGACGGCAACCCGCAGAGCACGCCCCCGGAGTCCGCGACCCCGCCTGGCGCGTCCCCGACGCCGCCGGGTGCGGCGCCCGACACGGCGACCGAGCCCGCGAAGAAGCCGGCGAGCGTGAGCCAGGCGATGCTCATCTGGGTCGGCATCGCCGTGGTCGTCCTGTCGTTCTTCGCGGCGTTCCTCGGCTCGTGGCTGGCGCGGTCGGCCGACGCGAACGAGGCCGCCGCCACGCCGCCGCCGACGACGGCCGAGATCGACGAGGCGGCCTTCGAGGACGCGCTCGAGGAGATCCTGCCCGCCGGCTCCGCGGTCCGCGCCGGCACGGGCGTGCCCGAGTCGGGCAAGGGGTACGAGGGCGACGTGTACATCGACATCTCGACCGCCGACGTCTACCTGTTCCAGGACGGCGACTGGACGTTCGTCGGGAACATCCGCACGTCGGCAGCCGAGAACCTGACCGGCGCGACCGGCCCGGCCGGCGAGGCCGGCGCCACCGGCGAGCAGGGCGCGACGGGCGAGACCGGCGAGACCGGCGCCCCGGGTGCCCCCGGCACACAGCTCACGTTGGGCCTCGGAGCGCCCGACAACGAGACGTGCACCGCGGACGGCGACGTCTACATCGACACCGAGACCGTCCAGTTCTACGAGTGCACCGACGAGGAGTGGGTGCTCTTCGGCCCGACCGACAGCGGCGCTCCCACGGAGACGCCCGAGCCCACCGAGGCGCCCGAGGGCTGATCCGCACGACATCGGCCCCCGTCGTCGTTCGGCGGGGTGCCGATTCGCGTCTCCGGCGGCGTCCGGGGCGCCTCCAAGCGGCCCGAGTGGCGGGAGGGGCCATCCGTTTGCCATAATTACCTTCTGAACGGTCGGTCGGGAATTCCGGCCGGAACGCCGGCACCGCTCCGCGTCTACGCTGGGCCCGACGGTGTTCCATCCGAGACAGTGCGGTCAGGAGAGAACCATGGCTGAGGCCTACCTCGTCGGCGGCGTGCGCACGCCGGTCGGACGCTACGGCGGCGCCCTCGCGAGCGTGCGGCCCGACGACCTCGCCGCCCTCGTGGTGGGTGAGCTCGTGCGGCGCATCGGGCTCGACACCGCCGGAGAGCTCGGCGCGATCGACGAGGTCATCCTCGGCGCCGCGAACCAGGCCGGCGAGGACAACCGCAACGTCGCACGGATGTCGGTGCTGCTGGCCGGACTGCCCGACGAGGTGCCCGGCATCACCGTGAACCGGCTCTGCGCCTCGGGCATGTCGGCCATCACCATGGCCTCGCAGGCGATCCGCGCGGGCGACGCCGACCTCATCATCGCGGGCGGCGTCGAGTCGATGACCCGCGCGCCATGGGTGCAGGCGAAGCCCGAGAAGCCGTGGGCCAAGCCCGGCGCGGCGTACGACACGTCGATCGGCTGGCGGTTCCCGAACCCCGAGCTGCTCGCCCGCGACAAGGCCACCTACGCGATGCCCGAGACGGCCGAGGAGGTCGCTCGTGTCGACGGGATCACCCGCGAGGACGCCGACGCCTTCGCGCTGCGAAGCCAGCAGCGCGCCGCCGCCGCGATCGCCGCCGGCCGCTTCGAGGCCGAGATCGTCGGCGTGCCCACGCACCGCGGCGAGGTGCTCGTCGACGAGGGCCCGCGTCCCGAGACGACGCTCGAGGCGCTCGCCGGCCTCCGGCCGGTCGTGCACGGCGGCTCCGTGGTGACGGCCGGCAACTCGAGCTCGCTGAACGACGGCGCCTCCGCGATCCTCGTCGCGAGCGCCGCGGCGGTCGAGCGGCTCGGGCTCACGCCCCGTGCCCGCGTCGTGGTCGGCACGAGCGCCGGCCTCGCGCCCGAGATCATGGGCCTCGGCCCCGTGCCCGCCACCGAGAAGGCGCTCGAGCGCGCCGGACTCGACCTCGACGAGATCGGCTCGGTCGAGCTCAACGAGGCCTTCGCCACGCAGTCGCTCGCCTGCATCCGCCGGCTCGGCCTCGACCCCGAGCGCGTGAACGCCGACGGCGGGGCGATCGCCCTGGGGCATCCGCTCGGCTCGTCGGGCTCGCGCCTCGTGGTGACCCTGCTCGGCCGCATGGAGCGCGAGGACTCGCGCTACGGGCTCGCCACCATGTGCGTCGGCGTCGGCCAGGGCACGGCCCTCATCGTGGAGCGCGTCTGATGGCGGCTGCAGGGCACGAGCCGTCGGGCGCTGACGGGCCCCTGCGCGTCGAGCGGTTCGACGACCGCGTCGTCGCGACGCTGAACCGCCCCGACCGGAAGAACGCCATCGACCAGGCGACGATCGACGCGCTGCACGTGCTCTGCGCCGAGCTCGAGGCCATCCCGCGCATCCTGATCCTCACGGGTGCCGGCGGCGTCTTCGCCTCGGGCGCCGACATCGCCGAGCTCCGCGAGCGGCGGGCGGATGACGCGCGCCGGGGCATCAACGCGAACGCCTTCATCCGCGTGGCCGACCTGCCGATGCCCGTGATCGCCGCCCTCGACGGGTACGCCCTCGGCGGCGGGGCGGAGCTCGCCTACGCGGCCGACATCCGCATCGCGACGCCGCGCCTGCGCATCGGCAACCCCGAGACCGGCCTCGGCATCATCGCCGCCGCCGGCGCGAGCTGGCGCCTGAGGGAGATCGTGGGCGAGGCGCGCGCGATCGAGCTGCTGCTCACCGGACGCGCGATCGGCGCCGACGAGGCCCGCGACATCGGCCTCGTGAGCGAGCTGCACCCCGCCGACGAGCTGCTGCCCGCCGCCCACGCGATCGCCGATCGCATCGCCCGCAACGACCGCGCCGCCACCATCGCGACGAAGCGCGTGTTCCGCGCGCCGCGCGCCGACCACCCCGCGGTCGACCTCGAGGCCCAGGCGGCGCTCTTCGAGAGCCCCGAGAAGTTCCGACGCATGACCGAGTTCCTCGAGAGGAAGTCCAAGTGACCGAGACCCCGACCGGTGCCCCGTCCGACGTCGGCGTGCTCGGCGGCGGGCGCATGGGCGCGGGCATCGCGCACGCGTTCCTGCTCGCCGGATCGCGCGTGACGGTGGTCGAACGAGATGCGGATGCCGCGGCGGCGGCGTCCGCGCGCGTGCTCGAGTCCGTGGCGGCATCCGTCGCCCGCGGCACCGCCGACGACGACGAGGCCGCGATCGCCGCACGCTTCGCGACCAGCACCGACGTCGGCGACTTCGCCGGCTGCGGCCTCGTCGTCGAGGCCGTGCCCGAGGACCTCGAGCTGAAGATCGACGCCCTCACGCGCGTCGAGGCGGTGCTGCCGCCGGCGGCCGCGCTCGCCTCGAACACCTCGTCGATCTCGATCGACCAGCTCGCCGCGCTGCTCGACCGGCCCGACCGCTTCCTCGGCATGCACTTCTTCAACCCGGTGCCCGCCTCGACGCTCGTCGAGATCGTGCACGGCGACGCGTCGGACGGCATCCTGGTCGCCGAGGCGCGCGAATGGGTGCACGCCATCGGCAAGACCCCGATCGTCGTCGCGGATGCCCCGGGGTTCGCGTCCTCGCGGCTCGGCGTCGCGCTCGGCCTCGAGGCGATCCGCATGCTCGAGGACGGCGTCGCGTCGGCGGAGGACATCGACGCGGCCATGACGCTCGGCTACAAGCATCCGGTCGGACCGCTGCGACTCACCGACATCGTCGGGCTCGACGTGCGCCTCGGCATCGCCGAGTACCTCTCGAACACGCTCGGCGAGCGGTTCGCGCCGCCGGCCCTGCTGCGCCGCATGGTCGCCGAGGGCAAGCTCGGCCGCAAGACCGGCGAGGGCTTCTACCTGTGGGATGCCCCGTGATCGGCGCTCCCGTGAACGACGACGACGACGATGACGACGACGACGAAGAGGAACGAACGATGAACGAGATCCTGCCGAGCTACGTGAACGGCGCGTGGTGGACCCCGACGGTGCCGGTCGCAGCCGCGCGCGTCCGCGACCGAGGTGCGCGACGCCTCGACGGGCGAGGTGGTCGCCCGGGTCTCGACCGAGGGACTCGACCTCGGCGCGGCGCTCGAGTACGCCCGCACCGTCGGCCAGGCCTCGCTCGGCGACCTCACCTTCCACCAGCGCGCCGTGCTGCTCAAGCAGATGGCGCTCGCGCTCACCGAGCGCAAGGCGGAGCTCTACGCCCTGTCGAGCCGCACGGGCGCGACGAAGCAGGACTCGTGGGTCGACATCGACGGCGGCATCGGCGTGCTCTTCACGTACTCGGGCAAGGGGCGTCGCGAGATGCCGAACTCGAAGGTGTACGTCGACGGCGCCGTCGAGGGCCTCTCGAAGGACGGTTCATTCCTCGGGCGGCATATCTACACCCGACTGCCCGGCGTCGCCGTGCAGATCAACGCGTTCAACTTCCCGGTGTGGGGCTCGCTCGAGAAGTTCGCGCCGGCCTTCCTCGCCGGCGTGCCGACGCTCGTGAAGCCCGCGACGCCCACGGGGTACCTCGCCGAGGCGTTCGTGCGCATCCTCGTCGAGTCGGGGCTGCTGCCCGAGGGCTCGCTGCAGCTCGTCTCCGGCAGCGTGCCCGACGCTGTTCGACCACCTCCGGCTGGGCGACCTCGTCGCCTTCACCGGGTCGGCGTCGACGGCGGAGCGGCTGCGCGCGCACGACTCCGTGCAGACCGGCGGCGTGCGGTTCACCAGCGAGACCGACTCGATCAACGCGAGCGTGCTCGGCACCGACGCCGTCGCGGGCACGCCCGAGTTCGACGCGTACGTCAAGCAGCTCGTCGTGGAGATGACCACCAAGGCGGGGCAGAAGTGCACGGCGATCCGCCGGGCGATCGTGCCCGCGGCATCCGTCGACGCGGTGGTCGACGCGGTGCGCGCACGCATCGCCGAGCGCGTCGTGGTCGGCGACCCCCGCGCGGAGGGCGTCACGATGGGCCCGCTCGCGTCCACGGAGCAGCGCGACGAGGTGCTCCGGCAGGTCGCGAAGCTCCAGGCCGCCGGCGGCGAGCTCGTGATCGGGTCGACGGATGCCCCGAGCGTCGTGCAGTCCGACGGCGCCACCGGCGAGGCATCCGACGGTGCGTTCGTCGCCCCGATGCTGCTGCGATTCGCGGATGCCGCGAGCCCGGCGCTGCACGAGGTCGAGGCGTTCGGCCCGGTCGCGTCGATCGTCGGCTACGACACGCTCGACGAGGCGACCGCGCTCGTGGCGCGCGGCGGCGGCTCGCTCGTGACGAGCGTCGCGACGCACGACCCGGCGGTCGCCGTCGCGCTCGCGTCGGGCATCGCCGCCTACAACGGTCGCGTGCTCTTCCTCGACCGCGACGACGCCCGCAGCTCGACCGGGCACGGCTCGCCCCTGCCGAACCTCGTGCACGGCGGACCGGGACGCGCCGGCGGCGGCGAGGAGCTCGGCGGCATCCGTGCCGTGCTGCACCACATGCAGCGCACCGCGGTGCAGGGCTCCCCCGAGATGCTCACCGCCCTCACGGGCGTGTGGCACCAGGGCGCCGCGTCGCAGCCGGGCGGGGTGCACCCGTTCCGCAAGTCGCTGGCGGAGCTGCGCCTCGGCGACCAGGTGGTGTCCGCGTCGCGCACGGTGACGCTCGAGGACATCGAGACGTTCGCCGAGTTCACGGGCGACACGTTCTACGCGCACATGGACGAGGAGGCCGCTGCCGCGAACCCGTTCTTCCCGGGCCGCGTCGCGCACGGCTACCTGCTCGTCTCGTGGGCCGCGGGGCTCTTCGTGGATGCGGCGCCCGGGCCGGTGCTCGCGAACTACGGCCTCGAGAACCTGCGGTTCATCACGCCGGTGTCGCCTGGGGACTCGATCCGCGTCGAGCTCACGGCGAAGCAGATCTCGCCGCGCGAGACCGACGAGTACGGCGAGGTGCGCTGGGACGCGGTGCTGAAGAACCAGGACGACGAGCTCGTCGCGACCTACGACGTGCTGACGCTCGTGGCGAAGGAGCTGGCGCCGGTCGTGCCGGTCGAGTAGCGGCCGACGCAGGAGGTCGCGTATCGAGACCACTCGAACGGGTCTCGATCCGCTCGCGGTGCCCGCTGCTCGACCGGCGGAGGCTCAGCCGCGCAGCGCGAGCACGAACGGCAGCACCTCGGTCGCGCCCGCGCCTCGGAGCGTGCGGGCGGCGACCGTGAGGGTCCAGCGGCTGTCGGCCTGGTCGTCGACGAGCAGCACGCCGCCCGACGGCACGTCGAGCCCGTCGGCGCTGAACCGCTCCCAGACCCCGGCGAGCCGGAACGCGCTGTTGCCGCCGGGCTGCCCGGTCGGGCCGCCGGCGACGGGGGCGAGTGCGCCGAGGTAGGGGAGCCGGCCGACCTCCGCGATCCCGCGGGCGAGCGAGTCGACGAGCAGCGGACGGGAGCGCGACGGCATCGCGACGACGGCCACCGGCCGCTCGCGCCAACCCCAGTCGGCGAGCACGCGCACGCACGCCGCGAGCACCTGCGGCGTCACGGGCGCATCGGGCGAGCCCGCGGCGAACAGCTCGCGCAGCGTGCCGCCCCATCCGAGGTCGGTGAGGCGGGCGAGCGCGCGGCCCTCGTCGGCCTGCTCAGCCGGTGGGATGCGACCCTTCACCGGGACGCCGAGCCGATCGGCCCCGGTCGGCCAGGCGCGACGCGGCTCGATCGGCACGCCCACGCGGTCGAGCGCGCCGGCGGCCGAGTCCGCCGCGCCCGCGTCGAGGTCGCGCGGGTACCAGGCGCCGGCGCAGTTGTCGCAGCGGCCGCACGGCGTCGCCGTCTCGTCGTCGAGGGAGCGCTGGAGGAACTCCATGCGGCATCCGTCGGTCAGCTCGTAGTCGACCATGTGCTGCTGCTCGGCCTCGCGCTCGGCGGCGATGCGCCCGTAGCGCTCGGCGTCGTACGCCCACGGTTCGCCCGTGGCGACCCAGCCGCCCTGCACGCGGCGCACCGCACCGTCGACGTCGAGCACCTTGAGCAGCAGCTCGAGCGGCGTGCGGCGGATGTCGACGCGCGCCTCGAGCGCCGGAGTCGACAGGGGCACGTCGGACAGCTCGTCGATGACGCGCCGGGCACGCTCTTCGTCGGGCATCGACGCGGTCGCGAAGTAGTGCCAGATCGCCGGGTCCTCGTTGCCGGGCAGCAGCAGCACGTCGGCGCTCTCGCTCGCGCGGCCCGCGCGGCCGACCTGCTGGTAGTAGGCGACGGGCGACGACGGCGCCCCGAGGTGCACCACGAACCCGAGGTCGGGCTTGTCGAACCCCATGCCGAGCGCGCTCGTGGCGATGAGCGCCTTCACGCCGTTGCGCTTCAGGAGCGCCTCGGACTCCTCGCGCTCGTCGGGGTCGGTCTGGCCCGTGTAGGCCCGGACGTCGTGCCCGCGCTCCCGCAGCAGCCGCGCGGTGTCGACCGCGGAGGCGACCGTGAGCGTGTAGATGATGCCCGACCCCGGCAGGTCGTCGAGGTGGCTGAGCAGCCAGGCGAGGCGGGTGATGGAGTCGGGGAGGCGCAGCACGCCGAGTCGCAGCGACGCGCGGGCGAGGGGCCCCCGGATCGTGAGCACCTCGGTGCCGCCGAGCTGCTCGGCGACATCCGCCACCACCCGGCTGTTCGCCGTCGCGGTGGTGGCCAGCACCGGCACGTCGGCCGGGATCTGCGCGATGAGGTCGCGGAGCCTGCGGTAGTCGGGACGGAAGTCGTGGCCCCAGTCGCTGATGCAGTGCGCCTCGTCGACGACGAGCAGTCCGATGCGGCGCACGAGCGAGGGGAGCTGCTGCTCGCGGAACGACGGGTTGTTGAGCCGCTCGGGGGAGACGAGCAGCACGTCGACCTCGTCGGCGTCGAGCCGGCGCAGCACGTCGGCCCACTCGTGCGGGTTCGTCGAGTTGATCGCCACGGCGCGCACGCCCGCCCGTTCGGCGGCGGCGATCTGGTCGCGCATGAGCGCGAGCAGCGGGGAGACGAGCACGGTCGGGCCGGCGCCTCGGCGGCGGAGCAGCAGCGTCGCGACGAAGTACACCGCCGACTTGCCCCACCCGGTGCGCTGCACGACGAGCGCGCGGCGCCGGCCGTCGACGAGCGCCTCGATGGCCTCGAACTGCCCGTCGTGGAATTCGGCGTCGGGGCGGCCCACGAGTTCGCGGAGCGCGGCGAGGGCCTGCTCGCGGGTCGCATCGGTCGACGACGGGAGGGGTCATGGCTCCACTCTCGTCGATGCGGCCGACATCCCAGTCCTCGAGCGCATCGATCTCGGCGGCGAAGCCGAGCGGCGAGGAGCCTCTCGGACAAGTCTGGCAACCGCATCTCGAGCGGATGCCGCCGGGCCCGCGGCCGGCCCGGGAGGCTGACGCTCACGTCAGCCTCGGCTCGCCGGCTCCCAGCCGATGGCGGGCGCCACGTGCTCGGCGATCGCCGCGAGCAGTCGCGTGTTGTACTCGACGCCGAGCTGGTTCGGCACGGTGACGAGCAGGGTGTCGGCGGCGGCGACGGCGGCGTCCTCCGCGAGCTCGTCGGCGACCGCGTCGGGCTCGCCGATGAAGCTCTTGCCGAACCGGGCGAGGCCGCCGTCGAGGAAGCCGACCTGGTCCTGCGTGTCGCTGCCGATCCGTCCGCCGAACTAACGCCCGGTCCTCGTCGGTGACGAGGGGGATGATGCTGCGCGACACCGAGACGCGCGGCGTGCGCTCCCAGCCGGCCTGCGCCCACGCGTCGCGGTAGAGCTGGATCTGCTCGGCCTGGAGCTGGTCGAACGGCACGCCGGTGTCCTCGGTGAGCAGCGTGGAGCTCATGAGGTTCATGCCCTGCTCGGCGGTCCACTGCGCGGTCGCGCGGGTGCCGCTGCCCCACCAGATCCGGTCGGCGAGGCCGGGCGACTGCGGCTCGATCGGCAGGTGGCCCGTCGTGCCGGTCATCTGCGGGTTCGCCGGCGCGACCCCCGCGCCGGCGATCGCGGCGCGGAACAGCTCGGTCTTGGCGCGCGCGAGATCGGCGTCGGTCTCGCCCTCGGGCGGCACGAAGCCGAACGAGTGGGCGCCGTTCAGCGCGGTCTCGGGTGACCCGCGGCTCACGCCGAGCTGCAGTCGGCCCTCGCCGCCGGCGTGCGCGCTGATGAGGTCGGCCGACGCGGCCTCCTCGGCCATGTACAGCGGGTTCTCGTAGCGCATGTCGATGACGCCGGTGCCGATCTCGATGCGGCTGGTGCGCGCGCCGATCGCGGCGAGCAGCGGGAACGGGCTCGAGAGCTGCCGGGCGAAGTGGTGCACCCGGTAGAACGCGCCGTCGATGCCGAGCTCCTCGGCCGCGACCGCGAGCTCGATCGACTGCACCAGGGCGTCGCGTCCGCTGTTCGTGCGCGACTGCGACGACGGATGCCAGTGGCCGAACGAGAGGAACCCGATGCGCTTCTTCACACGCGGTACAGCGTCCTGCGGCATCCGCCCATTCCCATCTGCTCGCGGCGCCGCGAGAATACGGCATCCGACGGATGCCGGGCGGCTGCCTTAGGGAGGAGCTTAGAGCCAGACGACGACGAACCGGAGTGGATCATGCTGATCTCGGAACTGTCCTTCCCCCACCTGCAGGCGGCGCACGACGAGCGCCTCGCGCAGGAGCTCGAACGCCGGCGCGTGGTGCAGGAGCGACTCGCCGAATCCTCCGCCGGCGCCGCGCCGCCGTCGCGGCGTCGGCGCTCGCGAGGTCGAGCGAGCGGATGCCGCGCGCCGCCGTCGCGGCATCCGGTCCCCGTCCCGGCCCCGGCTCCGCGGAGGCGTGCCCGGCCTGACGAGCGACCCGGGTTCGGGGCGGGTCCGGTCGTGTCAGTTCCGCCTCATCGATGAGGCGGAACTCACACGTGCCCAGTGGCGCGTCGCGGCCGATGCCGCCGCTCGCGACCTCGCGCCGGACGGCAGCGACGAGCTCCGCCGCTCCGGCGCGGACGGGACGCTTGCGGCGCAGAATGTTAGTGACTAACATTCAGGGCGTGAGCAGTTCGAGTACCCTCCGACCGACCCCCGATGCGGAGCGGCCCGCACCTCCGGGAGCGGGGTCGCCGGCACCCCGCCCGTCGAAGCGCGAGCGCACGCTCGCCGCCCTCGTCGAGACGGGCCTCGACCTGTTCGAGCGGCAGGGCTACGAGGCGACCACCGTCGCCCAGATCGCGCGGGCGGCGGGTGTCACCGAGATGACGTTCTTCCGGTACTTCCCCGCCAAGGAGCACCTGCTCCTCGACGACCCCTACGACCCGGTGCTCATCGCCGCGATCGGCGAGCAGCCGCGCGAGCTCGCACCGTTCACCAGGGCGGCCCGCGGCATCCGTGCGGCCTGGCGGGCGCTGCCCGAGCCCGAGACGCCCGTCATCCGGCGGCGCGTGCGGATCGCCGCGGGCACCCCGGCGCTCCGCGGTGCCATCTGGCGCTCGACGGGCAACACCGAGCAGGCGATCATCGAGCAGCTCGTCGCCGACGGCGCGACGCCCGAGGTCGCGCGGGTGGCGGCGGCATCCGTGCTCGCGGCCCTCGTCGCCGGCCTGTTCCATGTGGGCCGACGACGAGCACGGCACCCTCGCCGACGCGATCGAGCGGGCACTCGACGTGATCGAGGTCGCGGCATGACCCCGCACGAGAGCGCCCCGCCGCGGCTCGAGGGTCGCGGGCTCGTGCGCCGGTTCCGCGGCGGGGCCGGCCTCCGCGGCATCGACCTCAGCGTCGACCCCGGGCGAGATCCACGCCATCGTCGGACTCAACGGCGCAGGCAAGACGACGCTCATGCGCGTGCTGCTCGGCATGCTCCGGCCCGACGACGGCGAGGTGCGCGTCGACGGCGTCGGGCTCCGATCGGCGGATGCCGCGACGTGGGCCCGAGTCGGCCAGGTCGTCGAGCAGCCGCTCGCGTATGCCGAGCTCACCGCCCGCGGCAACCTCGAGATCGCCGCGCGGCTGCACGGCATCGAACGTGGCCGCGTCGACGGGCTCGTGGACCACGCGATCGAGGAGTTCGACCTCGGGCGCTACGCCCCGGTGCGGACGAGTCGGCTGTCGCTCGGCAACCGCCAGCGGGTCGGCCTCGCGGCGGCCCTGCTGCACGAGCCGGCGGTGATCGTGCTCGACGAGCCGACGAACGCCCTCGACCCCGCCGGCGTGATCCTGCTGCGTGAATCGCTGCTCCGCCGGGCCGCCGCCGGCGCCGGTATCCTCGTCTCGAGCCACCACCTCGACGAGGTCGCGCGTGTTGCCGACCGGATCACGGTGATCAACGACGGCCGCGCGATCGGCTCGCTCGACCCCGACGGCATCGACCTCGAACGCGCGTTCTTCGACCTCGTGCTCAGCGACGACGCGGCTCGCGACGACGCGGCTCCCACCGACGCGGCAGGCGACGACGCGGCTCCCACCGACGCATCCCATGACGACACCACCCGGAGCGCGGCATGAGCGCCCGCGTCGCTCCGCGCGGCCTCCTCCGTGCCGCGATCGCCGTCGAGGCGCGCAAGGCGCGGTCGGCGCACGTCATGCTCTGGACGACCGTGCTGCTCGTCGCCGGCGTCGGGGCGCTCGCGCTCGGGATCCTCGCCGCCGTGGCATCCGGTGAGGAGCAGGTGATCGCCAAGCTCGGACCGCTCGCGGGCGTCGGCGGCTGGGCGGGCCTCGTCGGCATCGTGGTCCAGATCACCGCCGCCGGCGGGCTCGGGGCGTTCGGCGTGGCACTCAGCTGGATGTTCGGTCGCGAGTTCGCCGACGGCACCGTGGCCGCGCTGTTCGCGATGCCGGTGCCGCGTGCGGCGATCGCCCTCGGCAAGCTCGATCGTGTACGCGATCTGGGCGGTCGGCGTCGCCGTGCTGCTCACCGGCGTCGTCGCGGGCATCGGGCTCGTCCTGGGCTACGGGGTCGACGGATGCCGCAGGGTTCGGCGAGCTCGCCCGCCTCCCGCTGCTCGTGGTGCTCACGGCGCTGATCGCCGTCCCCGCCGCGTGGGCGGCGACCCTCGGGCGCGGTCTGCTCCCCGGGCATCGCCACCACGATCGGGATCATCGTCGTCGCGCAGGTGCTCGCCATCGCCGACGTCGGCGCGTGGGTGCCGATCGTCGCGCCGGCCCTCTGGGCGATCGCGCCCGACACGGTTCCGGCCGCGGCGCTCCTCACCGTGCCGTCGGTTCCGCTCGTGTTCGGCGCCCTCTGCGCGCTCGGCGTGGGCGCGGCTGCAACTCGATCGCTGAGCCCGGGCGACCGCTCCGACGCGCCGCGGCCGCACGGGACGCCCGCCTCAGGACGCGGGCACGGCCTCCGCGACCCAGGCGATCGCCTCGTCCTGCTTGTCGAGCGGGAACACGCGGAACTCGCCCGGCACGAGGCCGCCGAAGGCCGTCGCGATGCCGCCGAGCACCTCGTGGTTCGTGACGAACGCCGCACGACCCCACACCTCGTGGGGGAAGGTGATGAGCCTCGCGTCCTCCAGCATCGCGCCCAGCGAGAGGTGGTCGAACTGCTCGCCCAGCACGATCACCAGGTTGAGCTGCTCGCGGTCGGCGAGGACGGCCTCGATGGCGGGGTCCAGCACCTCCCGGTAGTCGGATGCCTCGATCGTGCCGATCGCGCGGTATCCGAGCACTCCGGCGGGCAGGTCCTCGAGCGGCTCGATCATGCGATCCCCTTCGTCAGCCCAGCAGTTCGTCGACCCGGTTGGACGTCGGCATCCGCAGCCCGTCGAGCGCGATCGCGATGACGTCGTCGGCGAGCCGTTCGGCGTCCTCCGCACCGCCCGGCCGGTACCACTCGACGATCGAGTTGATCATGCCGAACAGCAGCCGCTCCACGATCCGCACGTCGATGTCGCTGCGCAGCGACCCCTCGGCCTGCGCCTCGGACACGAGCGCGGTGACGCGCTTGTCGAACGCCCGCCGCCGTGCGAGGGCTCGCCGCTCCACCTCGGTGTTGCCGCGCACGCGCAGCAGCAGGGTCACGTAGGGGAGCTTGTCGACGAGCACGTGCACGGCGCCGCGGAGCACCTGGTCGAGCCGGTCGGCGGCGCGGCCGTGCGCGGCATCCGCCTGCTCGAGCACCCCCTCGAGCGCCCCGAGGGCGGTGTCGAGCGCGCGGTCGAGGATCTCGTCCTTCGACGCGAAGTGGTGGTAGATCGCGGACTTCGAGAGTCCGAGGCGGTCGGCGAGCACGCCCATCGACGTGGCGTCGTAGCCGTACTGGATGAACGCGGCCACGGCGACATCGAGGATCCCCTGCTGGTCGTACCCGGGGCGTCCCCGTCGGAGCGTTCCGTTCTCAGACATCGCGCTCAGTCTGGCACCTCGCGTCGCGGCATCCGCTCACTGGTTGCGCAGGTCGTAGACGCGCTTGTACTTGCCCTCGCTGCGGGGGAGCCCGCCGGGCTCCTCGAGCCGCACGGTCACCGTCGACCCGATGTAGTGCTTGATCCGCTCGGCGAGCACCACGGTGGCGGCCTGGCACACCTCGACGTCGAGGTGGGGGTCGCGCTCGATGCGCACGGTCAGGTCGTCCATCGTGCCGCTTCGCGTGAGCTCGAGGATGAAGTGCGGCGTGAGCTGCTCGATGCCGAGCACGATCTCCTCGATCTGCGTCGGGAAGAGGTTCACGCCGCGCAGGATGATCATGTCGTCGTTGCGCCCGGTGATCTTCTCGATGCGACGCATGCCCGGGCGGGCGGTGCCGGGCAGCAGGCGCGTGAGGTCGCGGGTGCGATAGCGGATGACCGGGAAGGCCTCCTTCGTGAGCGACGTGAAGACCAGCTCGCCCATCTCGCCGTCGGGCAGGCGCTCGCCGGTGTCGCCGTCGATGATCTCGGGCAGGAAGTGGTCCTCCCAGATGTGGGGGCCGTCCTTCGTCTCGAGGCACTCGTTGCCGACGCCGGGGCCCATCACCTCGCTGAGCCCGTAGATGTCGAGCGCGTCGATGCCGAGGCGCTGCTCGAGCTCGTGCCGCATCTCGTTCGTCCACGGCTCGGCGCCGAGCACGGCGACCTTCAGCGAGGTGGAGCGCGGGTCGATGCCCTCCTTCACCATCGCGTCGGCGATCGTGAGCAGGTAGCTGGGCGTGCAGAGGATCGCGTCGGGCTCGAAGTCGCGGATGAGCTGCACCTGGCGCGCGGTCTGGCCGCCCGACATCGGGATGACGGTGGCGCCGAGCGCCTCGATGCCGGCGTGCGCGCCGAGCCCGCCCGTGAACAGCCCGTAGCCGTAGGCGTTGTGCACCTTCATGCCGGGACGGATGCCGCTGGCGCGGAGCGATCGGGCGATGAGCGACGCCCAGCGCTCGAGGTCGCCCTTCGTGTAGCCGACGACGGTGGGGCGGCCGGTGGTGCCGCTCGAGGCGTGGATGCGGGCGACCTGCTCCATCGGCACGGCGAACATGCCGAAGGGGTAGGTCTCGCGCAGGTCGTCCTTGGTGGTGAACGGCAGCTTCGCGACATCCGACAGCGAGCGGATGTCGTCGGGGTGCACGCCCGCCTCGTCGAACTTGCGCGTGTACAGCGGCACGTGCGCGTAGGCGTGCCGCACGGTCTGCTGCAGTCGCTCGAGCTGCAGCGCCTCGACCTCGGCGCGGCTCAGCCGCTCTTCGGGGTCGAGCTCGTCGGCCGAGGCCGGGGCGAGGCCGGAGATGGAGGGGGAGGATGGTCGTCGTCGACACGGGAGGCTCCGAACGGTGAGGTGGGTCAGATGCTGCGGTTCGTGGTGATGGATCGGCCGCGGAACTCGGCGACCGGGTCGCCGTGCTCGTCGACGACCGACACGTCGTAGAGTCCGGTGCGTCCGCTCCGGGTGCGGCGGACGGCGGTCGCGGTGAGGGTCTGCCCCGCGACCGTGGACTTCAGGAAGGTGATGTCGGCGCCCGCCGCGACGGTGACGGTGTCGTCCTCGTTGCAGGCGATCGCGAAGGCGGTGTCCGCCAGGGTGAAGACGAGGCCGCCGTGGGTGATGTGGAAGCCGTTCGTCATGTCGTCGCGCACGCGCATCGACACGACCGCCAACCCGGGGTCGTCGCGCTCGACGACCATGCCGAGTGCGGCGGAGGCGAGGTCGCGGTCCATCATGGCGCGATTGGCCTGCTCGGTGGCATCCGTCATGTGAGGCTCCTCGTCGAGTTCGCGTGCCGTTGCTGCGGCGCTCGAGATGACTATATACTAACTGAACGATCGGTTAGTAATACGGATGCCACGCACCTCCGGATGCCGCCAGAACACAGGAGTCGACGATGACCTCTCCCGCAGACCTCAGCGTGGCCAGTCGCGACGAGCACGACGAAGCCGCCCAGGCGCTCTTCGACGACCTCATCGCGAAGGACTCGCGCATCGAGCCGCGCGACTGGATGCCCGAGGCGTACCGCAAGACGCTCATCCGCCAGATCAGCCAGCACGCGCACTCCGAGATCATCGGCATGCAGCCCGAGTCCAACTGGATCACGCGTGCGCCGAGCCTGAAGCGCAAGGCGATCCTCATGGCGAAGGTGCAGGACGAGGCGGGCCACGGGCTCTACCTCTACTCGGCCGCGCAGACCCTCGGCATCTCCCGCGAGGAGATGATGGACCAGCTCATCGAGGGCCGGGCGCGCTACTCGTCGATCTTCAACTACACGACGCCGACCTGGGCCGACATGGGCGCGATCGGCTGGCTCGTCGACGGGGCCGCGATCTGCAACCAGGTGCCGCTGTGCCGCGCGTCGTACGGACCGTACGGCCGGGCGATGGTGCGCATCTGCAAGGAGGAGTCGTTCCACCAGCGGCAGGGCTTCGAGATCCTGCTCGAGCTCATGCAGGGCACCGAGGCGCAGCGCGAGATGGCGCAGGACGCCGTGAACCGCTGGTACTGGCCCTCGCTCATGATGTTCGGGCCGCCCGACGACCAGTCGCCGAACTCGGCGCAGTCGATGGCGTGGAACATCAAGCGCTTCTCGAACGACGACCTGCGCCAGCGCTTCGTCGGCATGCTCGTGCCGCAGGCCGAGGTGCTCGGCGTGACCCTGCCCGACCCGAACCTGCGGTACGACGAGGAGACCGGGCAGTACGAGATGAGCGAGATCGACTGGACCGAGTTCAACGAGGTGCTCGCCGGCCGCGGTCCCGCCAACGCCGAGCGACTGCGCCGCCGCCGCGAGGCGCACGAGGACGGCGCATGGGTGCGCGAGGCCGCGCACGAGTACGCCCGCAAGCAGGCCGAGCGCGCCGCTCGAGGCATCCGGGGCGGTGGCCTGATGTCGACCCCCGGCGAGATGGGAACCGAGGCCTGGCCCCTCTGGGAGGTCTTCGTGCGCGCCAACCGCGGCCTGAGCCACGTGCACGTGGGCTCGCTGCACGCGCCCGACCCCGACATGGCCGTGCGCAACGCCCGCGACGTCTACACGCGCCGCAACGAGGGCGTGTCGATCTGGGTGGTGCCCGCCGACGCGATCACCACGAGCGACCCCGACGCGAAGGGCGCCTACTTCGAGAGCCCCGCCGGCAAGAACTACCGCCACGCGGTCTACTACACGAAGAGCGAGGGGGTGAAGCACCTGTGAGCACCCACGACGACACCGCCACGGATGCCGCCGGGTTCGACCCGCACGGCGACGTCTCGGTCGACGAGCTCGCGCTCACCGAGGAGCTCGCGGGCGCCGGCATCACCGGCGCGGGCGGGGTCGCATCGGCGGATGCCGCGGAGTACGCGATGCGCCTCGGCGACGACGCCCTCGTGCTCGCCCAGCAGCTCGGCATGTGGATCGCCCGCGCGCCCGAGCTCGAGGAGGACGTCGCCCTCGGCAACATCGGCCTCGACCTCATCGGCCACGCGCGCTCGCTGCTGCACTACGCGGGCACCGCCACGGGTCGCAGCGAGGACGACCTCGCCTACTGGCGCGACGAGCCCGAGTGGCGCAACGCCTGGCTCTTCGAGCAGCCGAACGGCGACTTCGCCCACACGATCGCGCGGCAGCTCATCGCCTCCACCTACCTCCTCGAGCTCTACGGCGCCCTCACGGAGTCGACCGATCCGACGCTCGCGGCGATCGCCGCCAAGGCGGTCAAGGAGGTCGACTACCACCGCGACCACGCCATCCAGTGGGTGCTGCGGCTCGCCGGCGGCACCGACGAGTCGCGCCGTCGCATGATCGTCGCGCTCGCCGACACCTGGCCGTACGCCGACGAGCTGTTCGCCGACGACGAGCTCGTCGAGCGGCTCGGCGCCGAGGGCGTCGCGGTCGTGCCGTCGACGCTGCGGCCGGCCTTCGACGCGGTGATCGACGAGGTGCTCGACGAGGCCGGACTCGAGCTGCCGACCGGTCGCACGGCGTTCACCGCGTCGGGCGGAGGACGCCGCGGCAGCCACACCGAGCACCTCGGACCGCTCCTCGCCGAGATGCAGGTGCTCGCCCGCGCGCACCCGGGGGCGTCGTGGTGACCCCGGCCGTGGCCGAGGGCGCGGTGCGCGAGGCATCCGTCGCCCGGCCCGTGCCCGCCGACCCCGAGGCCCGTCGCGCGTGGGACGTCGCGGCGACCGTGACCGACCCCGAGGTCCCCGTGCTCACGATCGAAGACCTCGGCGTGCTGCGGTCGGTGGAGCTCGAGGACGACGGCGCCGTGCGCGTGCAGCTGACGCCCACGTACAGCGGATGCCCCGCGCTCGAGGCGATGCGCGACGACGTGCTGCTCGCGCTCACGCATGCCGGCTACGCCGAGGTGCGGGTCGACCTGGTGCTCGCTCCCGCGTGGACCACCGACTGGATGAGCGACGCCGGCAAGGAGAAGCTGCGCCGCTACGGCATCCAGGCGCCGACGGGTCGCGCGGCCGTGCGCGGCTCGGGACCGGTGCGCCTGCAGCTCGCCGTGAAGTGCCCCCGCTGCGACTCGCTCAACACCCGCGAGCTCGCCCGCTTCGGTTCGACGTCGTGCAAGGCGCTCTACGAGTGCCGCGACTGCCTCGAGCCGTTCGACTACTTCAAGGTGCTCTGATGGCGGCGCGCAACCTCGGGTCCACGACGACCCGCGCCGATGCCCGGCCCGGCTCGGGCCCGGAGGCCGCGGTCGCCTCCGCGTTCCTCGCCTCGACCGTGGGCGGCGAGTCCCTGTCCACGAACGACGCCGCCAAGCGCCGGCGGGCGCGCTTCCACTCGCTGGAGGTCGCCGAGGTGCGGCCGCTCACCGCCGACGCGGTGGAGGTCACCTTCGCGGTGCCCGAGCAGCTCGCCGACGACTACACGTACCTGCCCGGCCAGTACGTCGCCCTGCGCAGGGACTTCGACGGCCACGAGCTGCGGCGCAGCTACTCGATCTGCCGGCCGCCCGTGCGCGGCAGCATCTCGGTCGCGATCAAGCGCGACCTCGGCGGGCGCTTCTCGACGTGGGCGACGAGCGAGCTCGCGCCGGGCGACGCGCTCGACGTGATGAGCCCGCAGGGCACGTTCACCTCGACGCTCGACGCGCTCGACGGCAAGCACGTCGTGGGCATCGCCGCCGGATCGGGCATCACGCCGCTCATGGCGCTCGCCCACACCGTGCTCGCCCGCAGCGAGACCTCGGAGTTCGAGCTCGTCTACACGAACCGGTCGACGCTCGACGTGATGTTCCTCGAGGAGCTGGCCGAGCTGAAGGACCGCTACCCGTCGCGGCTCGCGCTCCACCACGTGCTCTCGCGCGAGCAGCGCACGGCCCCGCTGCTCTCGGGCCGCATCGACGCGCCGAAGCTCGAGCAGATGCTCGACGTGCTGATCCGCCCCGAGACCGTCGACGAGTGGTTCCTCTGCGGGCCGTTCGAGCTCGTGCAGCTCGCTCGCGACACCCTCGAGGCGAAGGGCGTCGACGCGTCGCACGTGCGCTACGAGCTGTTCACGACCGACGCCGACCGCGTCGAGCCGCGGCACGGGCGCCCGGTCGTGGTCGAGCGCGGCGAGCCGACGGTCGCGATCGAGTTCACGCTCGACGGGCAGTCGTCGACGGTCGACAGCCCGGTCTCGGCGAACGAGTCGATCCTCAACGCGGCCCTGCGCGTGCGACCCGACGTGCCGTTCGCCTGCGCGGGCGGCGTGTGCGGCACCTGCCGCGCGCGCGTGCTCGAGGGCAGCGTCGCGATGACGGAGAACTACGCACTCGAGCCCGACGAGCTGGAGCGCGGCTACGTGCTCACCTGCCAGTCGCACCCCAAGTCCGACCGCGTCGTCGTCGACTACGACGTCTGACGCCGATACCCTGCGAACGGGTCGACGAGGACCCGCCGAACGGAGCATCATGATCGAACTCACCGTGGCCGACGGCGTCGCCGAGGTCGTGCTGAACGCGCCCGAGAAGCTCAACGCGCTCGACCCGGCGGCCTCGCCGAGCTGTCCGACGCGTACGCGGAGGCGGAGCGCCTGGCGGGGGCCGGCGAGGTGCGCGCGCTCGTGCTGCGCGGCGAGGGCCGCGCGTTCTGCGCCGGACGCGACATCTCGGGCGTGGACCCGCGCGAGGACGACGTGCTCGGCTACCTCGGCGGACTCGTGCAGCCGCTCCTCGAGCGCATGGCGTCCCTCCCGGTGCCGACGTTCGCCGTCGCGCACGGCGCCTGCCTCGGCGTGGGGCTCGGCCTGCTCATCGCGAGCGACATCGTGTACGTCGCCGACACCGCGAAGATCGGCTCGCCGTTCGCGAACCTCGGCGCGACCCTCGACTCGGGCGGCCACGCCCTCTTCGTCGAGCGGCTCGGCGCGCACCGCACCATGGACCTCATCGTCACCGGCCGGCTCATGTCGGGCACCGAGGCGGTGGCCTCCGGCCTGTTCTCGCAGGTCTTCCCCGCCGACGAGGTGACGGATGCCGCCCGCGCGGCGGCCCGCGCCGCGGCATCCGGAGCCACCCAGGCGTTCGTCGCGTCGAAGGCGCTCGTCGCCTCGCTCCGCGACCAGCGGCTGGGGCTCTGGCAGTCGATGGACGAGGAGAACCGCGCCCAGGCCGCGCTCTGCGACACCGACGACTACCGCGAGGGCTTCGCCGCCTTCCAGCAGAAGCGCAAGCCGGAGTTCACCGGCCGCGGCTGAGTCGCAGACCCCGATCCGCCTCCCCTACTCGGGGAGCGTGCTCGCCATGCCTGCGGTCCCGGCCTCCTCGAACAGCGCCCGGCTCGCCCGGTCGTAGAGCTCCATCGCGTGTTCGGCGGTGTCGCCGACCGCGGTCATCCCGACCCGGCCGTGCTCGGTGATCGAGCTGATCATGTGGAAGACGATGCCGGCCTGCCGGGACTGGTCGAAGTGGAGGCCGTGCCGGGCGACGGCGTCGAACAGGTCGCCGACCGAGAGCGCCCGGAGCGCCGCCCCCTCGAGGTGGTCGGTCGCCACGAGGTGCTTCTCGGCCCCCTCCGGGGTGAGGAAGCGGCCGGAGGGCCCGTCGTACCGTCCGTCGGTCAGGAACTGGAGGGTCAGGAACGGATGCGTCGTGCCGCCCTTGCGCAGGTTGAGCTCGATCGCGTACGCCGACCATTCGCCGGCGGCATCCCGCACGACCACGAAGTCGACGGCGAACCGCCCGAGCACCCCCTCCGCCGCGAGGCGCTTGCCGACCGCCATCGCCGGGTGGCTGATGAGGCGCGAGTACGCCGGGTCGGCGGGGAACGTGCAGCCGAGGTAGCTCTGGCCGCTGGCGCCGCCGAGGAGCTGATCGTGGGTGGACAGGAGCTCGACGGTGCCGTCGGGCAGCGCCCGCAGCTGCACGCTGGGGCTCAGGAGCTCCTCGCCGATGATGCGCTCCTCCACGATGCCGCCGTCGGACTCGAGCTTGGCCACGTACGCCGCGAACGGCACGTCCTGCGCCTCCAGCTGCATGCCCTGGACGCGTTCGGCGATCGCCCGGCGCCGTTCGGACTCGGGCAGCTCCGCGACCCCGTCGAGCACGACCAGGGCATTGCCCGCGCCCGAGACGCCGTCGTTGAGCTTCACGATGACCTGGCGGATGGTCGGCTGGGTCGCCAGCAGGTCCCCGATCGCGTCGACGACCTCGTCGAGGCTGTGCAGGTCCTCGGCGCCGAGCGGGTACCGGACGCCGACCTCGCCGAAGAGCCTCCGGCAGCCGGTCTTGGTGCCGAGTGGCGACAGGCGCGGGTCGGACCCGTACATCGGGATGCCGAGGGTCAGGGCGATGTCCCGTTCGAGCTCGGTCGTGTTGTAGGGGATCAGGTGGCTGTGCTCCCGGTTGGGGACGAGCGCGGCGATCTTCGCGAGCAGCCTGGGTCGCTCGAGCAGCTTCTCGCTCAGGGGTCGGGGCGACGCGTCGCCGACCGACACCATCGACAGCCGCGCCAGCGCGTGGCTCGGGATCACCCCCGGCAGCAGTGCGAGGTAGTACTCGATGATCCGCGGGTCGACGGGCGTCGAGGTGACGTAGACCATCCGCAGCCGCGGCTGGCGGAGCAGCAGGAGGAGGAACAGGAACCGCTCCTCGAACGCCTGGGTCATGCTGCCGCTGCCACTGCCCGCGACCGCGCGGCTGATCGTGACCGACGGGACGACCACCACCGACTCGTCGTCGAGATCGGCCTTCGTCGAGTTCCACACCGACTCCATCCGGTCCTGCAGCCGTTGGAAGCGGGCGTAGCGAGCCTCGTCGTCGAGGTCCGCCAAGGTCGTCACGGTGCCCGGGGCATCCGTGCTCTGGAGCGTCGTCATGTGCCCACCCCCGCCTTCGTCTCGTCCATGCCCGTCTCGTCGATGCCCGTGACGGCGAATGCCCTCACCGGGCGACTGAAGCCCTTCAGGTCGAGCTCGCCCACCGGCTCACCCGAGGCGATGCCCTCGGTGGCCGAGAACACCCGCTGCGCCACGAGGATCTGCGAGGGGCCCGCCTCCGCGCACAGGCGCGCCGCCAGGTTCGTCACGCTGCCGATGGCGGCGTAGTCGAAACGCCCCTCGAACCCGATCCGGCCGAGCGTGGCGAAGCCCTGCGCGATGCCGATGCCGAACCCGAGGTCGTTGCCGCGGCGGCTCCAGCCCGCTGCCAGCTCGGCGACCCGGTCGCGCATGGCGACCGCCATCAGCACCGCGCGTTCGGCCGGGTCCTCGATGGGCAGCGGGTCGTTGAAGAACACCATCAGCCCGTCGCCGGTGAAGCGCTCGAGGGTGCCCTCGAATCGGTGGATCAGCTCCCCGAGGGCCTCGTGGTACTCGGCCAGCACCCCCATCACCTCTTCGGGTTCGCTGGCCTCGGCGAACGGCGTGAACCCGCGGAGGTCGCAGAAGACGACCACGATCTCACGTCGATGGCTGCCGAGGAACGCCTCGTCTCCGGAGTCGATCACCAGGTCGACCAACTGCGGCGACAGGAAGCGGCGCAGCCGGTTCACCCGCTGCAGCTCGTCCAGCTGGGCATCGACGCGGGCCTCCAGCTCGGCGTTCCACCTGGCGAGCTCCGCGGCCTGCCGTTCGATGGTGTCCTGGTAGCGCTTGACCCGGGCCAGGGAGGCCACGCGGGCCAGCAGCTCGCCCTGGTCGAACGGCTTGCTGACGAAGTCGTCCGCCCCTGCCTCGATCGCGCGGATCTTCTCCTGCTCACCGCTCGCGGTGATCATCACGACCGGCAGGAACTCGAAACCCGGGCTGCTCCGGATGCGGCGGCACACCTCGTACCCGTCCATCCCGGGCATCACGATGTCGAGCAGCACCAGGTCGGCCCCGGAGGTCGGCAGCATCGCGAGGGCCTCCTCCCCGGATGCCGCGGTGAGCACGCGGTAGCCGCGGGGGCTGAGCACCGCGTCGAGCAGCCGGAGGTTCTGGGGCAGGTCGTCCACCGCGAGGATGGTGACGTCGTCACTCGGCATCGGCTCGTCCGATGCTCAGGAACTCGTCGACCTGGGCGGGGAGCGCCCGGACGCTGATCGGCTTGGAGAGGTAGCCGTCGAAGCCCTCGCGAGCGGTGCGCTCGCGGTCCTCCCGCATGGCGAACGCCGTGACGGCGACGACCGGGACACCGCCGAGACGCGGATCCTGCCGCAGGAGCCGGAGCGCCTCGTACCCGTCGATGCCGGGCAGCTGCAGGTCCATCAGCACCAGGTCGGGGGCGCAGGTCGCCGCGAGCGCCACGCCCTCCTCGCCGGACTGCGCCTCCACCACCTCGTAGCCGGAGACGGTCAGCACGTCCCGCACGAGCTTGAGGTTGAGCGGATTGTCCTCGACCACGAGGATGCGGTGGCCGGACATCAGCTCGGCTCCCTCGGCTGGGCGGGTTTCCGGCCGTTCCCGGGTGACAGCGAGCCGGCGTGCACGGCGCCGACGCGTCGCAGCGCGCCGACGAGCTCCTCCCGGCCGACCGGCTTGACCAGGTAGTCGGCCGCGCCGAGCGTCATGCCCCTCGTCTTCTCGTCGAGGATGGACACGATGATCACGGGGACCGCCCGGGTCGCCTCGTCCTCGCGCACCTGGGTGAGCACCTGCCAGCCGTCCAGGCCGGGCATCCGGATGTCGAGCACGACCGCCGCCGGGCCGAGGGCGCGGATCAGCTCCAGCCCCTCCTGGCCGTCCCGCGCGTGCACCACCTGCACGCCGAGCCCGTCGAGGTACGCGGTCATCAGGTCGAGCGACGCGCGGTCGTCGTCGACGACCACCACGACCGGCAGGTTCGCCTCGTCGGCGGGCGCCGCCGGGTGGTCCTCGGCGGGGCCGCGGAACGGCACGGTGAAGCCGAACGTGCTGCCCACCCCCGGCTCCGAATCGAGCCACATCCTGCCGCCGAGCAGCGCGACGATCCGCCGGCACAGGGTCAGGCCGAGCCCCGTGCCCTCCTCGCGCTGGGCACCGCGCCGGCCCTGCTGGAACGACTCGAAGATGCGCTCCTGGTCCTCCGGCGGGATGCCCGCGCCGTCGTCGGTCACCGTGACCACGAGGTCGTCGTCGACGTGCCGGGCCGCCACCGCGACGTGGCCCCCGTCGGGGGTGAACTTCACGGCGTTGCTGAGCAGGTTGAGCAGCACCTGCTTGACCCTGAGCTCGTCCGAGTGGATCCCGTCGATCGTCGGGTCGATCTCCAGCGTGACGGTGATGCCGTGCAGCCCCGCCCGCTCGCGCACCATGGAGATGCCGTACTCCATGGCCGAGCGGATCGAGAACGTCGAGGCGGCGAGCTCCATCCGGCCCGCCTCGACCTTGGAGAGGTCCAGGATGTCGTTGAGCAGGTTGAGCAGGTGGCGGCCGGAGCCGAGGATGTCGCGGAGGTACTCGTCCTGGCGGTCGTTGAGCTCCCCGAACATCCGCTCCAGCAGCACCTCCGAGAACCCGATCACCGCGTTGAGCGGCGTGCGCAGCTCGTGCGACATGCTGGCCAGGAACTCGGACTTGTGCTGGCTGACGACCTCGAGCTCGGCCGTCTTGGTCTCGAGCTCGCGGAACAGTCGGGCGTTCCACACCGCGAGGGCGGACTGGCTCGCGAAGGTCTCGAGGAACTCGATCGTCTCCTCCGAGAAGGCGCCGGGCCGCTTGCGGCGCACGACGAGCGCGCCGATGATCCGCCCACCGCGAAGCACGGGCACGGCGAGCACCGAACGCCAGCCGTCGTCGTGGAGGAGCTGGAGGTGGGGGTCGAGGTCGACCGTGTCGAGGTCGGCGACCGCGATCGGATGCCCCTCCAGCGCGGCCCGGCCGACGAGCGTGGTCTCGAGTTCGATGCGGATCCCGCGCAGCTTGCGCAGCAGCTCCGCACTGCTCGCGTACGCGCTGCGCACCGAGAAGCCGCGCTCCTCCTCGACGTACTCCATGATCGATCCGCCGTCGCAGCCGGAGAACCGCACGGCGTTCATGATGATGTTCGAGAGCACCTCGTCGAGCACCAGGCTCGAGCTGATCACGCCGCCGACCTCGCTCAGCGCCTCGAGCTGCTCGACCTTGCGGGCGAGCTCGACGCCGCGCTCCTCGAGCGCGCGCACCAGGTGCACGTTCCGCACGACGACGGCCGCCTGCGCGGCGAACGCCTCCAGCAGGGAGATCGCCCGGTCGTCGAACGGGTCGACCTCGGTGCGGACCAGGGACAGCGCGCCGACGACCTCGTCGTCGAGCAGCATCGGCGCTGCCATCACGGTTCGGAACTTCCCGATCTGCTGGACATCCTGTCGGCCGTACTCCGGATCGCTGAGCACGTCGGAGACCTGCTGATCTCGCGGTCCAGGGTGACCCGCCCGAGCAGCGTCGCGCGGTCGAGCTTGAACGGATGCTCGCCGATGTAGCTCACGAACTCGTCGAGAGTCCGACGGAGCTCGACGAGTGCGAAGTGGTCGCCGTCGATGAGGTAGACCGCCGCCGCTTCGCAACGGCACAGTCGCCGTGCGCTCTCGCACGACGCTGTCGAGCACCGCATCCGGGTCGGCCGACGATCGGCCGAGGGCGGTCAGCACCTCGTTCATCGCCGCGAACTGCTCGGTGGCGTCACTGTAGTCACGCTGGAGGCTCTGGTACGCCTCCTCGCTGACCTGGTGACCTCGCTCGCTGATGGTGGCCTCCTTCTCGAGACCGTTCGCGCGACTGCGACTTCACGGGTCATTGTCCTCGCGGCCAGTTGGCTGCGCAATGACCCCGATCGCGTGGCACGCGAGGACGAGACGGCGCGCGGCGTGTCAGCGGGCCGCGCCCTCCTCCTGGTCGTGCTCCTCGATGTCGTGGCCGAGGTCGTCCTCGATCAGCAGGTCGCGCCGCACGTGGTCGGTCCGATACGCCGAACGCCCGAGCATGTGCGCGGTCATCGGCTGCGTGAGCAGCTGGAACGTCATCACGAGCACCACCGTGGTGAGCACGCCCCACGTCGGCACCTGCAGCACGATGGCCACCAGCACGGTGGCGAGCCCGAGCACCTGCGGCTTCGTCGCGGCGTGCAGCCGCGTCAGCACGTCGGGGAAGCGCACGATGCCGATGCCCGCGGCCATCGAGAGGAACGCGCTCACCAGGATCAGCAGCCCGACGGCGATCTCGGCGGCGCTCATGAGGCATCCTGCTTCGCCATGAACCGGGCGATCGAGATCGAGCCGACGACCGCGAACATCGCGAGGATCAGCATCACGACGAGCGTGTCGGTGTGCCGGTTGATCGCCATCTCGGCGCCGAGCGCGCAGATCGCGATCGCGAGCAGCACGTCGGTGGCGAGGGCCCGGTCGAGGATCGACGGTCCCCGGATGATCCGGAAGACGGCGGCCAGCGCGCCGATGCCGAACATCACGCCGGCGACGATGCTGACGACGGTGAGGAAGGTCATCGTGGGTCCTCCTTCGGGGGCTCGGCGATCTCGTCGGGATGCACTTCGCGCAGCTCCTCGGGGCTCGGCTCGCCGGCCGGCGCCCCCGCGCGACGGCGCCGCCGCGCCTCGCGTACCGCGGCGGCCTGCTCGCGCGTGCCGATCGCCAGCACGATGCGCTCCTCGGTGCCGAGCACGTTGCGATGGGTTCGCTCGAGGTCCGCCTCGGTGCGGGTGCCGAGCGCGTGCAGGTAGAGCAGCCCGCGCTCGCGGTCGATGTCGACCACGACGGTGCCCGGCACGACCGAGATCGCCTCGGCCGTGAGCGTCGTGACGAGGTCGGACCGCGTGAGCAGCTGCACCGCGATGATCGCGTTCATCGGCTGCCACCTCGGGTTCACGGCGAGGAACGCCACCTGCAACGACGCGACCACGACGTCGAACATCATCCGCAGGCCGAGCAGCAGCCCTCGCCAGGGGTTGAACCGCCCGCTCAGCAGCACGGGCGGCAGGTAGAGCACGCGGGTCACCGCGATCGCGAGCAGCACGCCGGTGACGATGGTGAGCGCGTCGATGTGGTCCCACAGGAACAGCCAGAGCGCGACGAGCGCGACGAGCAGCGGCAGCTGCCGCCACACCGACCGCCAGCGCGACACCTCGAGCTCGGGCCGGGTCATCGGATGCCTCCCGGGAACACGAGCGAGACGTAGACCGCGGGGTCGATGAGGTTCGCGGCCGCACGATCCGCGAACTCGAAGATCGGACCGGCGAACACCGTGAGCAGCACCGTCACGATCACGAGCGTCGTCGTCGCGGCCACCATCATGACGGGGGTCGTGCGGGTCGCCGTGACGGTCGCCCCCTCGGGCGCCTCCTGCACCGAGCCGAGCAGCACCGACTCGTAGCCCTCGAGCTCGCCGCGGCCGCGCCAGAACGCCATGTTCCAGAAGCGCGTCAGCGCGTACAGCGTGATGAGCGAGGTGATCGCACCCGCCGCGATGACGGCCCAGACGAGCCACGCCATGCCCGCGGCATCCGCGGCACCTGCGTCGTCGGCGCCGGCGAGGAAGAGCCCGACCTTGCCGAGGAAGCCCGAGAAGGGCGGGATGCCGCCGAGGTTCAGGGCGGGGATGAAGAACAGGATGGCGAGGAACGGCGACGCCTTGAGCAGGCCGGCGAGGCGGTTGATCGACGTGGCGCCGCCGAACCGCTCGATGAGCCCGGTCGTGAGGAACAGGGTCGTCTGCACGGTGATGTGGTGCACCACGTAGTAGATCGTGGCGGCGTACCCGAGCTCCGAGCCCACCGCGATGCCGAAGATCATGTAGCCGATGTGGCTGACGAGGGTGAACGAGAGCAGTCGCTTGATGTCGGCCTGCGTGAGCGCGCCGAGGATGCCGATGAGCATCGTGAGTCCGCCGACCACCATGAGCAGCACCGTGAGGTCGTTCTCGGCGAAGATGAGCGTCTCGGTGCGGATGATGGCGTAGACGCCCACCTTCGTGAGCAGGCCGGCGAACACCGCGGTGACCGGTGCCGGTGCCGTCGGGTACGAGTCGGGCAGCCAGAACGAGAGCGGGAAGATCGCCGCCTTGATGCCGAACGCGATGAGCAGCAGCAGGTGCAGGATGAGCTGCACGTTCGCGGGCAGCTCGGCGATGCGCACCGAGAGCTGCGCCATGTTCACGGTTCCGGTGGCGCCGTAGATGAGCGCGATCGCGCTGAGGAAGAACAGCGACGAGACGAGGCTCACGATGATGTACGTGACGCCGGCCCGGATGCGCTCGCCGGTGCCGCCGAGCGTGAGCAGCACGTAGCTCGCGGACAGCAGGATCTCGAACCCGACGTAGAGGTTGAAGAGGTCGCCCGCGATGAACGCGTCGAAGACCCCGGCCGACAGGATCAGGTAGCTCGGATGGAAGATCGACACCGGCGTCTCGCGGTGCCGGTCGGCCACGCCCTGTCCGACGGCGTAGATGAGCACGACGAGCAGCACGATCGCCGAGATCAGGAGCATGATCGCCGACAGCCGGTCGACGACGAGCACGATGCCGAACGGGGCCTCCCACCCGCCGACCGCCACGACCGTCGGTTCCCCGGCGTCGACGGCGACGAGCAGCAGCGCCGCGATCACGACGACGCTCGCGAGCACGGTGGTGCTGACCGCCATCTGCGCGCGGCGGTGGCGGCCGAGGATGAGCGCGGATGCCGCGCCGAGCAGCGGCAGCAGCACGACGAGGGGCACGAGCGCGGCGGTCATCGGCGCACCTCCTCGTCGTCGAGGTCGCGCTCGCCGGCGTCACGGGCGGATGCCTCGGACTCGAGGTCCTCGTCGGGCTCCTCGTCGCTCGCGTCGATGATCTCCTGGATCGCCCGGTCGTCGTCGGCGGAGCTGCGGATGAGGACGGCGGCCTCCTCGGCGTCCTGGATCTCCTCCTCCTCGTCGTCGATGAGGTCGCCCTTCGCGCCGAGCTGGGCGAGCCACCACGAGCGGTAGATGAGCGCGAGCATGAACGCCGTGATGCCGAGGTTGATCACGATCGCGGTGAGGACGAACGCCTGCGGGAGCGGGTCGGAGATCTCGTCGGGGTCGACGCCCTCGTTGAGGATCGGCGCGAGGCCGGGCGTGCCGCTCATGAGGTAGATGAGGATGTTCACCGCGTTGCCGACGAGCAGGAACCCGATGAGCACGCGGGTGAGGCTGCGCTCGAGCATGATCGAGATGCCCGCCCCGAACAGCACGGCCATGAGCACCACGAGGGTGAGCGACGCGGTCATGTGCGGGCCTCCTCGGCGGCTCGGGCCGAGGGGCTCGTGAGCGGCGTCTCGAGCTCGGCGTCGGTGTGCTCGGGTCGCTCGGCGATCTCGGGGCCCTCGCCCTGCTCGATCGTGTCGGCGCCGCCCGCGTCGAGGTCGCCGCCGTCCTCGCCCTCGTCGCCGGCCTGCTCCTCCTGCCGGTCCACCTCGCCGCCGAGCGAGCGGAGGATGTCGAGCACGAGGCCGACGACGACGAGGTACACGCCGATGTCGAAGAGGGTCGAGGTGCCGATCGAGATGGTGCCGAGCACCGGGACGTCGGCCTCGAACCACGCCGACTCGAGCGGGGCGCCCCCGAAGAGGAGCGAGCCCGTCGCCGTGCCCGCGGCGAGCAGGAGGCCGGTGCCGAGCAGGCGGCCGGCATCGACGGGTGCGGCCTCGCCGAGCTCGTAGCGGCCGCCGGCGAGGTAGCGCGCCACGAGCGCGAGGCCGGCGAGGAGTCCGCCGGCGAACCCGCCGCCCGGGGCGTTGTGCCCGACGAAGAGCAGGAACACCGACACGATGATCGCGGGGTGGAAGAGCAGGCGCACGAGCACCTCGATGAGGATCGAGCGGTTGCGGGGCGAGATGGTGCGCCCGGCGAGGAGCCAGGTCTGCCGGGTGGAGGCGGCCTCGGCCGCGGCATCCGATTCGCCCTCGGTGTCGGCGAGGCTCGTGCGGGGCGCGCGGATGCTCGCCGCGTGCTCGGGCACCGGGCGGAGGCGCTCGCGTCGGTCGACCGGCACCACGTCGTCGCCGAGGTCGCCGAGCCGCGGTGCGCCGCCCGTGCGGCCCGACACGAAGATGAGGCTCGCGACGCCGGTGGCCACGGCCACGAGCACCGAGATCTCGCCGAGCGTGTCCCAGGCGCGGATGTCGACGAGCATCACGTTGACGATGTTCTTGCCGTGCGCCTCGATGGCGAGCGCCGGAAGCCCCTCGGCGATCGTCGGCTGGATGCGGGCGCCGAGCGCGACCATGCCGATGACGCCCATCACGATGCCGGCGAGCGCGCCGATGATGCCGCGGGCGACCTTGTGCACGGGTGGGTTGCGCTGGGCGATCTGCCTGGGGAGGCGGCGCAGCACGAGCACGAACACCACGAGCACGATGGTCTCGACGAGCGCCTGCGTGAGGGCGAGGTCGGGTGCGCCCGACATGCCGAACAGCAGCACGAGCCCGTATCCGGTGACGCTGACCAGCAGCACCGCGGTCATGCGCTGGCGCACCGTCGCCGCGGCGATGGCCGCGACGCCCATGACGAAGGCGAGGAACGGCTGCGCCGGGTAGTCCCAGAGGCGGATGCCGTCGGGCCACGTGGTGTTCATGACGGATGCCGCGCCGAGGCCGCCGACGAAGACGGTCACGATGATCGCGAGGTAGCCCGGCAGCCCGCGGTGCTGGATCGCGGTCGTGACGGCGGCGGCGAGCCGGTCGACGACCGAGACGATGCCGAGGTAGCCGCGCGCGGAGTCGACCACGGGCGACACGGCCGCCTGCAGGCGGGCGACCCGCTGGCGTCCCCACACGAGCAGCGCGCCGAGGGCGAAGACGGCGAGCGACACCCAGAGGGCCGGCTCGAGGCCGTGCCAGAGCGCGAGGTGGTACTCCTCGGGACCGGGGAGCTCGTCGGCGTAGGCGGCGAGCAGCGGTTCGATGAACGCGATCGCGAAGGCGAAGACGAGGCTCGCCGCGGAGAGCAGGCCGGGGGCGACGCCGATGGCGCGGCTGCCGGCGTGCAGCGGCGTCGGCGCGAC
Source organism: uncultured Actinomycetota bacterium (assembly GCA_963802485.1). Taxonomy (GTDB): domain Bacteria; phylum Actinomycetota; class Actinomycetes; order Actinomycetales; family Microbacteriaceae; genus Agromyces. Next base: position 11,222 of record CAWDJA010000003.1, on the reverse strand, counting down.
GCCCTCCTTCGCGGAGAACGCGCCCCACACGAAGCGCACGGTGTAGGCGACCGTGAGCACCGAGCCGAGGAACGCCCCGGCCAGCGCCGTCCACGCCCACGGCTCGCCCGCGGCCGCGGCGTCGAGGAACGCGGTGAACACGGCCTCCTTCGCGACGAAGCCGAGCAGCGGGGGCAGGCCCGCCATCGAGGCGGCGGCGACGATCGCGATCGTCGCGATCACCGGCATCCGCCGGCCGAGCCCCGAGAGCCTGCGCCAGTCGCGGGTGCCCGCCGCGTGGTCGACGATGCCGACCACGAGGAAGAGCGCCGCCTTGAAGAGCGCGTGCGCGAGCAGGAGCGTCACGCCGGCGAGCGCGGCGTCGCGCGTGCCGTAGCCCGTGACGAGCACGAGGAAGCCGAGCTGGCTCACGGTGCCGTAGGCGAGGAGCAGCTTGAGGTCGTACTGGCGCAGCGCGCGCCAGCCGCCCACGAGCATCGTGAGCACGCCCAGGGCGATGACGATCGGATGCCACACGGCGGTGTCGGCGTAGCCGGGGGCGAGGCGGGCGACGAGGTAGACGCCCGCCTTCACCATCGCGGCGGCGTGCAGGTAGGCGGAGACCGGGGTGGGCGCGGCCATCGCGGCCGGCAGCCAGAAGTGGAACGGCACGAGCGCGCTCTTCGAGATCGCCCCGACGAGCACGAGCGCGATGCCCCACTCGGCCGCCGGGCCCGTGACCGGCTGGGCGATGAGCTCGGCGAGCGAGCTCGTGCCGCCCGCCACGACGAGCACCACGAGGCCGACGAGCATCGCGAGGCCGCCGAACGTCGTGACGGTGAGCGCCTGCAGCGCCGCACCGCGGCTCTCCTTCCGGCCGGTGTAGTGGCCGATGAGGAGGTACGAGAGCACGCTCGTCGCCTCCCAGAACGTGAACAGGAGGAACACGTCGTCGGAGGTGACGAGGCCGAGCATCACGCCCGCGAAGGCGAGCAGCAGCGCGGCGAACCGGCCGAGCGCCGGCTCGTCGTCGGCGAAGTAGTGCATGCAGTAGAGGAGCACGAGCGCGCCGACGCCCGTGACGATGAGCGCGAGCAGCAGCGCGAGCGCGTCGAGCCGGAACGAGAGCGCGATGCCGAGCTGCGGGATCCAGGGCACGAACTCGACCACGGGCTCGCCCGCCACGACTCCGGGCAGCCAGGTGAGCAGCAGCACGAACACGGCGGCCGGCACCAGGGCGATCACCGCGAAGACACGGCGCCCGAGCAGCCTCGTGGCGAGCGGCGTCAGGAGCGCGACGGCCGCGAACGCAGCGAGGCTGGCGATCATCCACCCTCCTCGCGCTCGCACCGTTCCGTCCCGCCAGTCTACCGACCGGGCGAGATCCTTTAGAGCGCTTTATCGGTACTTCCTAAAGCGCGGTAAACTTCATAAGCTTTCGCCGTGGACGCAGTCAGCAACCCGTACACGCCCAACGCCGGTGCGGCGCCCGAGATCGTCGTCGGCCGCGACGACCAGCTCGAGGCCTTCACGGTGCTCCTCCGACGCCTCGAACGCGGCCGTACCGAGCAGTCGATGATCATCACGGGCCTTCGCGGGGTCGGCAAGACCGTCCTGCTCGGGCAGTTCGGTGACATCGCCCGCCGAGCCGGCTGGGAGGTGGTCGAGATCGAGGCGAGCAAGCACGACGACACGCGGTTCCGGCAGGCGATGTTCTCCCAGCTCAAGGCGGTTCTTCTCCGGCTCTCGCCCAGGGCCAGATGGACGGAACGCGCCCGGAACGCGGCGGAGGTGCTGAGCGCCTTCGCGGTATCCGTCGACCAGAAGGGCACGTTCAGCGTGTCATGGGATGTGCCGGCGGCCGAAGGAGCCGCCGATCACGGGGACCTCTCGATGGATCTGACCGATGTCTTCGTCGCACTCGGGGAGGCGGCCGAGGAGCAGCAACGCGGCGTCGCGCTCCTGATCGATGAGGTGCAGTTCCTCGGAAGGACCCAGCTCGAGGCGCTGATCCAGGCCGTGCACAAGACGGTCCAGCGTCGACTGCCCATCACGTTCGTCGGCGCGGGCCTGCCGCAGATCGCCGAGCTGGCCGGGGACGCGAAGTCGTACGCCGAGCGGCTGTTCACGTTCCCCAGGGTCGGATCGCTCGAGGGCGACGACGCACGGAAGGCGCTGATCGAACCGGCCCTGGTGGAGGGCGTCACGTTCGACGACGACGCGGTCGACCTCGCCATACGGATCACGCAGGGCTACCCGTACTTCATCCAGGAACTCGGCTATCAGGTCTGGGGCGTTGCGAGCGACGACCGCGTGAGGCGCAGCGACGTGGCGACGGCTCGAGAGGCGTATGAAGCCAAGCTCGACAGCTCGTTCTTCCGGGTTCGACTGGATCGGACGACGCCGCTCCAGACGGCCTACCTGCGAGCGATGGCGGAACTGGGCCCACAGCCCCAGAAGGCCTCCGACGTGGCTCGGGTCATGGGGCGGGAGTCGACGCAGGTGGGGCCGACCCGCGCCGAGCTGATCGACATGGGACTCCTCTACACGCCCGAGCACGGATACGCCGCGTTCACCGTTCCCGATTTCGATGCGTTCATGCTCCGGGCGGTTCCCGAGCTGCACCTCCCCGAGATCCAGAAGCGGAAGAGGAAGGATCCGTGACCGCCATGCCGATCCTCATCTCCGCCGACGAGCTCGCCCGCCGGATCGACGACGAGCGTGCGGGCCGTGCGGCCGTCCGCACCGTCGTCCTCGACGTGCGCTGGACGCTCGGTGAGCCCGACGGCCGGCCGGCGTTCCGCGCCGGGCACGTCCCCGGCGCCGTCTACGTCGACCTCGATCGCGACCTCGCCGACCACGCCGCGACGGGGCAGGGGCGGCATCCGCTGCCGTCGGAGGCGGCCTTCACCGAGGCGATGCGCCGGTGGGGGCTGCGCGACGACGACGCCGTGGTGGTGATGGACGACCTCGGGAACCAGTCGTCGGCGCGGGCCTGGTGGCTGCTGCGGCACGCGGGGTTCGCCGACGTGCGGATGCTCGACGGCGCCCTCGCGGCCTGGGTCGCGGCGGGGCATCCGCTCGAGACCGGCGAGCCGGCGGTCGCGCGCGGCGACGCAACGGCGCGCTTCGGGGCGATGCCGGTGATCGACGCCGACGGGGCGGCGGCGTTCCCGGCCGAGGGCGTGCTCCTCGACGCCCGGGCTGCGGCGCGCTACCGCGGCGAGGTCGAGCCGATCGATCCTCGCGCGGGGCACGTGCCGGGTGCGTTGTCCGCGCCGACCGCCGCGAACCTCGATGCCGACGGCCGCTTCCTGCCGCCCGACGCGTTGCGGGCCCGGTTCGCGGCGCTCGGCATCGAGCCGGGCACGCGCGCGGCCGCGTACTGCGGGTCCGGCGTCACGGCGGCCCATGAGGTCGCCGCGCTCGAGATCGCGGGCATCGACGCATCGCTGTTCCCGGGCTCGTGGAGCCAGTGGTCGAACGAGCCGGGGCGGCCGGTCGCCGTGGGTCCTGAGCCGGGCGCGCCGGCCGACCCGGGCGTCGGGCCGGCCTGACACGGCCGTCCTCAGGCGGTGGGCGACTCCCGGGTCGATGGAGACAGGCGGTCGAGGGACTCAGGGGCCGCCGGGGAGCTCGAGGAACTCGAAGACGTAGATCGTCGCGCCGTCGAGCATCAGGTGCGGATGGTCGTCGAGCATCGACCGCAGCGCGTCGGCGGACTCCGCCTCCATGATCGAGTATCCGCCGACGAACTTTCCGGCGGATTCCGGGCCGGCGTTGACGTGGCCGACGCTGCCGGCGGCCGCGACCGGCGAGCCGAAGTCGACCAGTGCGGAGCCGGCGCTGCCGGCCCACGCATTCCACGCCTCCATGCCGGCCTGCCCCTCCTCGGGGGAGGCGTTCGCCATCTGGTCCTGCGGTGTCACCGGGGACATGTAGAGCAGCAGGTACTTCGTCATGGTGTGCTCACCTCGCACGGTCGATCGGTTCCGGTATTTTGATGGCGATCAAAATACTCTGGTTCCCACGCTGCGGCAAGGAAGATGATCCACGTGAGCACTGGCGACACTCCGTCGAGCACGGGCCGAACCTCGGTGCAGGCGATCGTCGACGCGCTCTCGTCTCCCGTCCGCCGTGAGATCCTGTGGCTCGTCTGGGACACCGAGCGCTCGGCCGGCGAGATCGCCGCGTCCTTCGACCTCACTGCCGGAACGATCTCGACCCACCTCGCAGGCGCTGCGGGACGCCGGGCTCCTCGTGATGCGGCGCGACGGCACCTTCCGGCGTTACCGTGCCGACCGCGCGGCGATGGAGGCGGTGCTGCCGCTCCTCGGCGCCTCGGACGACAAGTGGAACGTCGCCGACGACATCCCCGAGCGTTCGCTGGCTCGCACCGGGGTCGAGCAGTGGGTGACGGTGGCGGTCGAGGTGCCGCTGACGCAGGAGGACGCGTTCGCATCGTTCGCCGACGGGTCGAGGTACTCCGCCTTCCTCGGCGTGCCCGTCTCCATCGAGGACGGACGGTTCTCGGCGCGACTGGAGTGGGGCACGAGCGTCCGCGGACGCTACGAGGTGGTCGCACCGCCCGACCTCATCGCCATGCGCTGGGACTTCGACGACGACGCGGTGCCGGTGCCGGGTCGTGAGCTGGTCGGCTACCTGCGCTTCCAGCCTCGACCCTCGGGATGTCGCATCGAGGTGCACCAGGAGGCCGTCGACGCCCAGCAGGCCGAGTTCCTCTCGGCGGCCTGGTCGTTGGTGCTCGGCCGCCTCGCGCAGCACGCTGCGCATCGTGACGAGCCCCCGAAGCGCCGACCCGCCCGACCCAAGCACCTCGGCTCGGCGTGAGCACCGCGCTCACTCGGGCCGTCGGCCCACCGCGATGAGCGTGGTCACGTCGACGGTCTCCACGCCGCGCTCGGCGATCGCCGCGAGGAAGCGCTCGCGCACGCCCGCCAGCTCAGGTGCGCCGAGGCCGTCGACCGCGGCGCGGAGCCCGGTGCCGAGCACCAGTTGCCACGCGACGTCGGGCGCGAGGTCGAGATGCCGTTGCACCGCCTCGGCGCGCATGTCGACGAGGCCGAGCTCGGCGAGCCAGTGCGCGAGGGTGCCGGCCGTGTCGGCGACGTCGATCGTCGGCCGGGTGAGCCCGTCGACGTCGACGCCGGCGTCGTCGGGGAGCGCGCCGAGGAGGAGCTCGGGCAGCGGGTCGATGGCGTCGCGCGCCCACACGGTGATCGCGACCCGGCCTCCGGGTCGGGCGCGCTCGATCAGCCGGCGGGTGTCGGCCTCGACGTCGGGGAAGAACTGGATGCCGAGCACGCACTGCACGAGGTCGTAGCCGGTGGGCTCCCACTCGGTGACATCGGCGACGTGGAGGTGGAGTTGCGGCATCCGCTCACCGGCTCGTTCGCGTGCGAGCTCGATCATCGGCTCGGCCCGGTCGACCGCGTCGACGAGCCCGCCGTGACCCACCAGCTCGGCGGTCGGGAGCGCGGAGGCGCCGTCGCCGCAGCACGCGTCGAGCACGCGTTCATCGAACCTCGGATGCGACCGCGACACCGCCGCCGTCGAGATCGGATTCCAGAGCGCGTCATCGAGTTGCGCGAAGGAGTTCGCCCTGTCGGCGAACTCCCCCGCGAAATCGGGTACCGTCGTCGTGTCCCCCATCTGCCCATTGTCGCCCTGATCGGGCGGATATCGAAGTCTCAGGCAATCGAGAGCCGAACCGGGCAGACTGGGGGTTCGCGTTCCCGATCGAAACGAGACTCCCCCTCATGAACCGTGCCCTGCGCCGCGCCGCGCCCGTCGCACTCGCCACCGCCGCCGCCCTGCTCCTCGCCGGGTGTGCGGGCAGCTCCGCCCCCGACGCCTCCGAGACGGCCGCCGCGGCCGACTGCATGGACGTTCCCTCGGGCTCGCAGAGCGATGGCGTCACGGTCGAGGGCGACTTCGGCGCGGCGCCCACCGTCACCTTCACCACGCCGCTCGAGGCGACGGAGCTCGAGCGCACCGTCGTGATCGAGGGCGACGGCGAGACCACCCAGGCCGGCGACGACGTGAACGCCATCGTGAGCGCCTACTCGGGCACCACCGGCGAGCAGGTCTTCTCGCAGCCCGCCACGATCACCGCCGGTGACGACAGCGTCTTCGAGGCGTTCCTCGCCGGCATCGACTGCGTGCCCACCGGGTCGCGCACCGTCACGGTCGCCCCGGCATCGACGCTCTACGGCGACGAGGGGAACGAGACCATCGGCGTCGCGCCCGGCGAGACGATGGTCATCGTCGTCGACGTGCAGGAGCCGCTGAAGCCCGCCGAGTGGACCGAGGACGTGCCCGAGGTGAAGTTCGGCGCCGAGGGCGAGGCGCCCACGGTGACGCTGCCCGACACCGCGCCGCCCGCCGAGTACCAGCTGAAGGTGCTCGAGGAGGGCGACGGCGACGAGGTGCAGTCGGGCGACAACGTCACGCTGCACTACCAGGGCACCAGCTGGGACACCGGCGAGGTGTTCGACCAGAGCTACGGCGGCGACCCCGCGCAGTTCACGACCGACGCGGTGATCCAGGGCTTCGGCGCGGCGCTCGTGGGGCAGAAGGTGGGCACCAAGCTCATCGTGACCATCCCGCCGCAGTACGCGTACGGCACCGACACCGCCGGCGGCGAGCTCGCGGGCCAGACGCTCGTGTTCCTCGTCGAGATCGTCGACACGGCGCCGGCGACCGACGCGCAGTAGTCGCCTCATCGCGAAGGGCCCGGGCGTTCGCCGCCCGGGCCCTTCGTCATGCTCCGGCCGCGATCGCTCCGGCCGCGATCGCTCCGGCCGCGCTCATGCTCCGGCCGCGAAGGCCACGGCGTAGATCGCGGCGGCCGTGATCCAGAACAGCACGACGAAGAGGGTGTCGCGCGGTCGCCAGCGGCTGACGGTGCGTTCGGTGCGCGTCGGATGGGCGCCGAAGGCCCGGGCGTCCATGGCGAGCGCGACGCGTTCCGCGTGCCGGATCGCGCTCGCGAGCAGCGGGATCGCGTACGAGATCGTCCGGCGCACCGCGGCGACGGGTCCGCGTCCGCCGTCGGTGCCGCGCACGCGGTGAGCGGCTCGGATGACCTCGAGCTCGTGCCGGAACCGGGGGACGAACCGCAGCGCGGCCAGGGCCGTGTACCCGAGGCGGTACGGGACCCGCAGGTTCTGCACCGCCGCGCGCACCAGCTCCGTCCCGGTGGTCGTGAGGCCCGCGATGAGCGAGAGCACGAGCAGGGCGGCGATGCGCAGCGCCGTGGCGAGGCCGACGAGGTAGGCCGCCAGCGTGAACTGCCAGCCGCCCACCTCGACGAGCACCACGGATGCCGCGGCGCTCGCCGTGTCGATGCGCGACGGGTCCACCCACACGCCGAAGGTGAAGCCGAGCACGAGCACGCCGACGGGCAGCCCGACGAGCAGCGCCGCCACCGCGCGCCCGGAGAGGCGGGCGCCGACGAGCAGCAGCACGAGCGTGAGGGCGATGAACGCGAGCGGGATGGCGACTCCGCGGGTGAAGAGGAGCGCGATCATCACCGGCAGCGGCGCGGCGAGCTTCGCGATCGGGTTCAGCGCGTGCAGGAATCGCACGGGATGCACGGCCGCCGGTTCGGCGTACGGGTTGCGGGCGACGGCGGTCGTGGCCGCGGCGGTGCTCATGCGGCCGCCCGTCCGGCGGTCGGCAGTTGCGACATCCGGGTGACCGACTGCCACTCGGGGTGGCGCACGAGGCCGCGGGTGGCGCGCGCGAGCGGTGGATGCCGCAGGCCCGCCGCCTCGATCAGGGGACCCGCGAGCACGTCGGCGGTGGCACCGGAGCCGAGCACTCGGCCGCCCCGCATGACGGCGACGCGGTCGGCGTAGTCGGCGACGAGCTGCAGGTCGTGGGTCACGACGAGCACGGTCGTGCCCTCGGCGTTCAATGCGCGCAGGAGGTCGAGGAGCTCCGCCGCGCGGGCGCGGTCCTGGCCGAACGTCGGCTCGTCGAGGGCGAGCACCGGGGCGCCGGCGACGAGGGCCGTGCCCACCGAGAGGCGCCGCTTCTGCCCGCCCGAGAGCAGGAACGGATGCCGGTCGCGATGCTCGACGAGGTCGAACCGTCGCAGCATCCGCTCGACCTCGTCGCGGCGCTCGGGCTCGGGCACGCCCTGCAGCCGCAGGCTCACCTCGAGTTCGTCGGCGACCGTGTGCGCCACGAACTGGTGCTCGGGGTTCTGGAACACGAAGCCGATGCGGCGGGCCCGATCGCGGGCGTCCGCGCGCGCCGGGTCCATGCCGAGCACGTCGACCGAGCCGCGAGGGGGCGGGATCACGCCGGCGATGGCCTGCAGCAGCGTGGTCTTGCCGGCGCCGTTCGTGCCGACGATCGCGAGGAAGTCGCCGGATGCCACGTCGAGGTCGACCCCGTCGACGACGATCGGGCCGCGGCGGCCGCCGCGCTGCACCGAGCAGTCGCGAACGGTGATCGCGGCCGCAGGAGCGGGCTCGGCGGCATCCGCGGCTCGCAGCGTCGTCGTGGTGGCGCGCGTGACGGCGGGGGCGGGCGAGGGGAGGGAATCGATCGCCTCGAGCGCCGCCGCGAGCTCGGCGGGCGTGAGGGGCAGCGGGTCGAGCGTCACCCCGGCCGAACGCAGGCGCATCGCGGCGAGCGTCGACACGGGCAGCCACACGCCCAGCTCGAGGAGCTCGCCCGCGCGGCCCTGCAGCACGTCGCGCACGGGCCCGTCGATGACGAGCCGCCCCGCCGCATCGAGCACGATCACCCGATCGACGAGGTCGACCGCGGCGTCGAGGTTGTGCTCGACGAGCACGATCGCGTGGTCGCGCTCGTTCGCGAGCTCGCGCAGCACCGCGTACACCTCGTCGATGCCGGCCGGGTCGAGGTTGGCGGTCGGCTCGTCGAGCACCAGCACGGGGGAGGCGAGCGCGAGCGCGCAGGCGATCGCGAGTCGCTGCCGCCCGCCGCCGGAGAGCACGTCGGGGTTGTCGGCGCGCCGGTCCCAGAGGCCGACGAGCTTGAGGGCGCGCTCGGCGCGCTCGAGGACCTCGGCGGCCGGCACCAGGCGGTTCTCGGGACCGAACGCGACCTCGTCGAGCAGGGTGCCGGTGACCACCTGCGCGTCGGGGTCCTGGAAGACCATCGCGACGTGCTCGCTGAGCTCGGCGACCGTGCGGTCACGGGTGTCGGCGCCCGCGACCCGTACCGAGCCCTCGAGGACGGCGGCGACGGCGTGCGGCACGAGGCCGTCGAGCGCGAGCGCGAGCGTCGACTTGCCGCAGCCCGACGGGCCGAGCACGAGCACGACCTCGCCCGCGCGGATGTCGAGCGGAGACGCCGTCGGGCGTCGCCCGCGCCGACCCGTCGTACCTGATGCGCACGGCATCGAGCTCGAGCAGCGGAGCGGCGGTCATGGGCGGATCCCGGATCGTGGCCGGCGCGGACGCCGGGGGCGGAGGCATCGCCGACGTCGTCGGCTTAGGACAGCCTAACCTTCGCGCCCACCGGCGGGGTGCCCGACGGCGAGTCAGGCCGACGCGGGCGACCGCTGCCTGCGAGGATGCCTGAATGCGCGTTCAGGTGCGGGAATGCCCCGGTCAGCCCGGATGTTGTACCAATGTCCGGACGTGGAGCCACCACGTCGGAAGGAGGAGAACGTGGGCATCAGTTACGTCGAGTTCGAAGACGAAGCCGGAGTCCTGCGTCGCTACCGCAAGCACGTGAACGGCCGGGGCCTCGTGGCCACGACCGCGAAAGTCGACCCGACCGCGTTCGTCGACCCGACGGCCTACGTCGACCCCGGTGCCGAGGTGCAGCGCGGGGCCCAGATCGGCCACGGCGCGTGGATCGACCGCGACGCCATCGTCGCCGAGCGGGCCGTGGTGGGCGTGAACGTGCATGTCGGCCGCCGCGCGGTGGTCGGCCGCAACGCCGTCATCGGCCCGTACGCGGCCGTCGGCGACGACGCACGCGTGCAGAACGGCGCCCGCGTGCCGCGCGAGATGACGATCGCCGACGGCGACGAGTACCGCGCGTCGGGCGACGACCTGCGCCGGCTCGGCCTCGCCGCCTGATCCGGCGGGCCGAGCGAGCAGCAGAAGACGGATGCCCCGGGCGCTAGCCCGGGGCATTTCCATGTCCGCGTCCGCCGCGCGTCAGCCGAGCAGTTCGCCCGCCAGCAGCTCGAGCGTCTGCTCGCGGCCGGGCGCGGCATCCGTCGGCTCGGACTCGTAGGAGCCCGCGATCGGCGCGACCATGACCTCGTCGATCCCGTGCCGCTCGGCGAGGCGGCGCAGCTCGGTCGGCGGCGCCCGCGGCATCCGCGATGATCCAGCGCTGCTGCATCGCGGCGATGACCTCGTCGCCGATCGAGTCGGCCGGCGCCGACGCCGCCTCCTCGATCGTCTCGAGCGGGCGCATCGGCCGGTTGGTGCGGAGCCGCGCCATCGACCGCAGCTGCGGCAGCGCGCGCGCCCGCGCCTCCTCGAGCGGTCGGGGCGACCGACGCGTTCACGGTGAGGAACGTCTCGGGCGTCGGGTGCGCCTCGCTCGGCCGGTACTCGGTGCGGTAGAGCTCGAGCGCGCGCTCGAGGCCCTCGCCCGAGAAGTGGTTGGCGAACACGTAGGGCAGGCCGAGCCCGGCGGCGAGCTTCGCCGAGTAGTCGCTCGAGCCGAGCAGCCAGAGGGTCGGCACCTCGGTCGCCGCGGGCGTCGCGGTGATCGCGTACTCGCGTCCGCTCGTGAGGCGCAGCGACGCGCCGTCGGGGGAGAGCAGGCTCAGGATGTCGGCGACGTGGTCGGGGAACCGGTCGACGTCGGCGGTCGGGCCCGAGATGCGCAGCAGCTGCGTGATCACCGGGTCGCTGCCCGGCGCGCGGCCGATGCCGAGGTCGATGCGACCGGGTGCGAGCGCCTCGAGCGCGGCGAACTGCTCGGCGACGACGAGGGGCGCGTGGTTCGGCAGCATGACGCCGCCCGAGCCGACCCGGATGCGCTCGGTGCGCGCCGCCGTGGCCGCGATGAGCACCGGCGGAGTCGTCGACGCGACCGCCGGCATGTTGTGGTGCTCGGCGAACCAGTAGCGCGTGAAGTCGAGCCGGTCGGCGAGCTGCGCCAGGCGCACGGATGCCGCGACGGCGCCGGCGCTGGTCTGGCCGCTCCGCACGGGAACGAGGTCGAGCACGGAGAGGCGGAGCGTGTCAGTCATCGCTTCGGCCAACGGACGG
>CAWDJA010000002.1:0-32958 GCA_963802485.1 uncultured Actinomycetota bacterium | reverse complement strand
AATGCGCTGGCGGCGGACGACGAAGCGGTGTACCTGCGCGAGTTCCAGCACCTGACCCTCGCACGGCTGCTGATCGCTCGATTCAGGTCCGACAGGAACCGGGCGGACATCGATGACGCCACTCGTCTGCTCGACACCCTGCTCGGGGCGGCCGAGGCGGGCGGGCGCGGCGGGAGTCTGAACGAGATCCTCGTGCTGCAGGCCCTAGCGCTCGAAGCGCGGGGGCGGCCGCTCGACGCGATGGGTCCTCTTCGCAAAGCGTTCGTTCTGGCGGAGCCCGAGGGATACGTGCGCCTCTTCACCGATGAGGGGTCGCCGATGGCCGCCCTCCTCGACGAGGCCGGACGGCGCGCCATCCTTCCCGACTACGTCCGCCGACTGCGGCGCTCGTTTGCAACCGCCACGCCAGCCGACGGTGAAGCGACCGAACCCCTGACCGAGCGCGAGCTCACGGTGCTCAGGCTGCTGGCGACAGAGCTGACCGGTCCGCAGATCGCCCGCGAGCTCTTCATCTCGCTCAACACGCTTCGCACCCACACGAAGCACATCTACGAGAAGCTCGCGGTCAGTGGGCGACCAGCGGCCGTGCGGCGAGCGCGGGAGCAGGGCCTGATCTGACCACGATCACCACTTGTGGTGATGACGGTCACGAGGTGCCTCCGTAGGGTTCGAAACGTCCTGAGGCGTCCGCCCGGGCCACACCGGAACGAGGAGCGCCACCATGACCATCACCGCCAGCACCCTGACCCGCGCGGCGGCCGTCGCCCTCGCGGTCGCAGGAGTCATCTTCATCCTGATCCAGCCGCTGCACCCGCACGAAGACGTCGCATCGATCACCACGAGCACGTGGTTCGTCGTTCACTTCCTGAGCCTGACGATGGCGGTGCTCGGCCTCGCCGGCATCACGGCGGTCTACCTCACGCAGGTCACCCGGTCCGGCATCCTGGGCTTGCTCGGGTATCTCGTGTTCTCGCTGTTCTTCATCACGCAGGCGGCCGTCAACTTCGCGGAAGGGTTCATCCTGCCCCTCAGCGCTGCAGGCTCGCCCAAGCTCACCGAAGACGTCGCGAGCCTGTTCGTCACCGGCTATGTTCTGCAGACCGACGTCGGACCCCTCGCGATCGTCGGCTCGATCGGCGCCGTGCTCTACCTGGGCGGTGGAGTGCTGTTCGGCATCGCCGTGATCCGTGGGAATGTACTCCCTCGCTGGACCGGCATCCTGCTGATCGCGGCCGCGCTCGCGTCGCTGTCCGCGGCGATCCTGCCCCACGAACTGGCGCGCTACGCCGCCGTGCCGATGGGAATCGCCCTCGTCGCGCTCGGCGTCACGCTGGTCGCGCAGCAGCGCAAGCCCCGCGTCGTCTCAAGCGAGCGTCGCCTCGAGTCGGCCAACGTCTAGTGCCGACCCGCGACGCGGGAGTCCGGGCTTCCGGGCTCCCGCCTCGCTCACCTGAAGGGGATGAAGATATGGAATCGCTGTTCGAGATCCGGGTGGAGGGACAACTGGATGCCGAGTGGGCCGACTGGTTCGAAGGAATGACCCTCTCTCCTGAGCCCGACGGGATCACGGTCCTGTCTGGCACGATCGCAGACCAGGCGGCACTGCAGGGATTGCTCCGCCGAGTCGGGGATCTGGGCATGACGCTGATCTCGGTCAACAACGTCTCGGCATTGGAGCTCGCTGCTTTCACGCGCGATGCTCCACGGCATCCGCCGGACGTGTCCGTCAAGCCCCGTGATCGTCGCGCCCGGTGGTTGGATCGTCGGCACGACGTTTGAAGAGTTCGGCGAGCACGAGCGCTGCCTGGGTCTCCGCGGGGCGTTCGACGACGCTGTGTCCGAGAACGGCCTGGATCCGCTCGAGCCGGTTGATGAGCGTGTTGCGGTGCAGAAAGAGACGTTCGGCTGCCGGAGCGATGCGCATCCGCGTGTCGAAGAACGTCCGGAGTGTGTTGCGCATGTCGGCCATCTCGGGGCTGTCAGCGGCGAGATCACGAAGCTCATGCTCGACGAACCAGCGGGCGCGTTCCTCGTCGCGGCTGAGTACGATCGCCAACGCGGCGTCGCCGTAGGAGACTCCGCCGTTGTCGCCCAGACTGGCGGCCAGCCGCAGCGCATCGGATGCTTCCAGGAAGGTTCGCCGAAATCCGTCGGCGCCGGGGTGTGGTTCGCCGATGCCGACGAGCAGCGGTGCCGGCACGCGCAGATCCTCCACTCTGGGGGTCCGCGGCGGGCGATCAGTGCTCACCCAGAGGTGAACCGTCCCAGCGCTCGTCTCGTATCGCAGCATCCGTTCGCTGCCGACCACCCGAGCGCACAGGTGCACGATGCCATCCAGTGCTCGCCGTTCGACCGTGCCTCCCGGAGGTATTCCGATGGCGCAACCGAGGTGCCATCCGGCGAGCGGGATCCGCAGCAACCGTGTGGCCGCTTCGACATCAACGGGCTCTGCCGCCACCAGCGATTCGATCGCGCTCCGAACGCGAACCTGCTCAGCCAGGTCGACGCGCCGGCGCTCGTCGACGATCGCATCGGTTGCGGCGCCGATCCACGCATCCATCGTTCCGGAAACCGATGTCGCCAACGCCGGGATGACGGTGATGCCGTCGGTCCCGCCGCCTACGGCGGCATCTACGAGGAGTGACAGCCACTCACGCTGCATGGTCCGCAATACTTCGGTGATCTCCGACAAGGGGATGTCCCGCGCAACGATGTCTTCGGCGAGATCGCGATCGATCGCCTCCGTGTCAGCGGGCAGCTCGTCCTCGCCTGCGAGACGGAGCAGGGTCGCGGTGAGAACGTGCTGGGCGAACGTTCGAATGAGTGGCCACGGTGCGAGCGAGTCGTGAATCTGCTCGTGCAGTGCGTCGAGGGACTGTTCCACGGCCCCGGCCACCCACCGGGTTACGCCGTCTCCCAAGCGGGACCGTAGCTGCTCGGCCTCGTGTGCCGCCAGCGGAGCCGGTCCGGGGTCACTGTCCCAATCGAGCGTGGAGATGACCTTCGCCATCGAGTCTGCGATGGACACACGGTCAGCCTAGCCCCAGGTGGGCAGAGTGCACATCGTTGCGTCGAGGGCTGCGACAGAGCGCACGATGACCCGAACACCGATCCACGGGAACGTTGTCATGTCGCGGAAATGCCGCGCAACGACGTGATCTGGAGGTCACAAACTATGTTCGAACACAATGTCATCGCCGTCTCCTTCGAGGACCGGAGCAATGCATATCAGGCGCTCAGCGAGCTCAAGGGCGCTGGGCTGGAGGGGCGAGTCGAGGTGCTCGCCGCAAGTATCGTCACCCGTGACGAGCAGGGCCGACTCGACGCCCCGGAGGGTGGCGACACCGTGGGTGGGGCCGCCACGTTGGGTGGCAGCCTCATCGGGGCCATGGTCGGCGTCATCGGCGGCCCGATCGGGATGCTGTTCGGGTGGACCGGAGGCCTCCTGGTCGGTGGGGCCTTCGACATCCGTCGTGCGGACAGCTCCGACAGCGTGCTCGGAGAGATCAGCCGCTACGTCCCCGTAGGCGGCACGGCCGTCGTCGCGGAGGTCAACGAGTACGCCGTCGAGGTCGTGGACAAGCTGATGGCCGCGCAGGGCGGGACCGTGTATCGACGACCCGCCGACGTGGTGCTCGCCGAGCTCGAGGCGGCAGAGGACGCCTACCGGAAGGCGCAGAAGGAAGCCGACCGGGTCGCGCGCGAACAGCGGAAGGCTGAGCGCCGCCAGAACGCCGAGGAGCGCCTCGCTGCGCTCAAGGAGAAGCTCAACGCCGCCTGAGTCGCCGAGCCGATCGGGGCACCGAGCCGCGTTCTCGCACGCACGGTCGCCCCGATCGCCGCGACTCCCCAGGGCCGGCGAGCAGTTGCTCGGTCGGCTCCCGACAACCGAAACCCGAAGCGGACGGACCGGAAATCATGGAGATCGAACGTCAGGTGCTCGTGACCGGCGGCACCAGACACGGCGAACGGCCGGCGCGGATGACGCAGCACGCCCGGGAGGCGCTGTATGCGTCCATCACCGGCGTCGCCACTCTGCTGGTCATGATCCCGTCGTCTGAGGCGTTCACCGGACGATCCGCCGCGAGCAGCCTCCTCGGCACCATGGGAGGACTGTTCGCCGCAGGTCTCGTGGCCGACACGATCGCGCACGCCAGTGAGGGCGGAGGAGCAACGCGGCGGAGCACGATGCGCCGCATCCTCGGAGCGTCGATCCGCGCGCTGGAAATCACCGTCGTGCCCGCCGTTCTTCTGCTGCTCAGCGACACCGGCATCTGGAGTCTGACGACCGGGCTGACCCTTGCGATTGCGGCTCTCACCGTCACCCAGCTCGGCCTCGTTCTCTGGGGCTTGCGCGGGAGCGCCACCACGAAGGGGCAGAAGGCGGGCTACCTGCTGCTCCAGCTGGCAGCCGTCGGCGGGGTCGTCCTGCTCAAAGTCGTCGTCCATTAGCCCGCCACATCTCGCGAGCGAAGGAACGAGCATGCGATTCCGAAGTAGTTACCTGGACCGATCCCGGACCGAAACGGCCCGACGAGGATTGCAGGACCACGCGAATCCGGAGACTCCGGCCTCCGCGCCGGCCGACTCCCCCCGGGCATCCCTCACACGGCTGTGGAGCGACGGAATCGGGCGTGCCGCGACCCGCGGGGCGCAGATCCTCCTCGTCGGTGCGGTCGTCGTGGCACTGGTCTGGCTCCTCAGCCGCGTGTCGATCGTCACCATCCCCCTTGTGCTCGCGCTGATCTTCGCAGCGGCGTTCGTACCGTGGATGGAGTGGACGCGACGACACAGGATCCCGCCCGCGCTCGGCGCCGCGCTCGCACTCGTGTTCCTCCTCGCGGCGATCATCGGCGCTCTCGTCTTCGTGGTGGGATCCGTCGGGCAGGACTGGTCCGAGCTCGCGATCAAGGCCCAGGACGGCTTCCGGCGCCTTGCGGCCTGGTTGCAGACACTGCCGTTCTCACCGGACCAGCGCCAGCTGGATGACGTCACGGAGCAGATCAACGGTTTCGTCACGAGCGCCCAGTTCGGATCCGGAGCGCTCGGTGGAATCGGCGCCGTCACCGAGGTCAGCGCGAGCCTCGGGATGATGGCGATCATCCTCTTCTTCCTCCTCAAGGACGGCCCGCAGATGTGGGAGTTCCTCGTCCGACCCTTCGAGGGGATCGCCTACGACCGCGCCGAGCGCATCAGGCGCAAGACCGTCGACGTCTTCGGCGGCTACATCTCCAGCACCGCCGCCGCCGCCCTGTTCGACGCCGTGGGAATCCTCATCGGCCTCCTCATCCTGCAGGTCCCCCTCGCGGTACCGCTCGCGATCCTCACCTTCCTGCTGGCCTTCATCCCGATCATCGGCGCCGTGAGCGCGGGTGCCGTCGCCGCCCTGGTTGCCCTCGTCAGCAACGGACCACTGACCGCGGCACTCGTGGTGCTCGTCGTCATCGTCGTCAATCAGCTCGAAGGGAACGTCCTGAAGCCGATCCTGATGGGCAAGACGGTCAGCCTCCACGCCCTCGTCGTGCTCATCGTCATCGCCGCGGGCACGGCCGTCGGCGGAATCACGGGAGCCCTCCTCGCCGTCCCGCTCACGGCCGCAGCCTGGGGCGTCGTGCAGGTGTGGGACGGCGACCACGTCCCCGCACGCTGGGCACGCCCGAAGACTCGCGATCGGGCAGCACCCCGCTCGGGTGGAACGCGGTGACGCCGATCCGACGGACAGGCGACCGACGCACGCTGACGTGCCCTCCCCTCACGCGAGATGTTCCGGTGCCGGCGGCCTTCCGGGGTGGTCGGCGGGCAGTCTGACGCGCAGTGCAGCGGGTCGGATGGCGAATCGCAGGGGTGGGGAGATGTCGACCGCCTCGCCGTCGATGCCGGCATGGACCAGTGCGGCACCGCTCACCTCCAGGGCAGCCGCCGTCCAGGCTCGCGCCGGTGAGCGCGAGCCTTCGCCCGGTGCATCGAGAACGACGATCCCGAGCAGTCCGCTGTCGAGGGAGGGGCGTGCGCCGCGAGCGGGTGGGCGATCGAGCGCGTAGGGGTTGTTCGACACGATCAGGGTCAGGAGGTGACGGTGCTCGCGCCCCTCGTCGTCGACGAGGCTCAGCCCGGGCGCCTGCGAACTGGGGCCGAGCACCTGCTCCACGGTCTCCACAAGGGTGCGAACCTTGGTCTCGCGGTACGCCTGCTTGCGGACCGCTTCCCCGTATATCCCGAGCGACACGTTGTTGAGGAAGAGACGGCCGTTCACGTCCCCCAAGTCGATCCGACCTTCGATCCCGTCGCTGAATGCGTCGAGCGCCCCCAGCAGGTCGCGGCGGTCCACCCCCAGGTCGCCGGCGAAGTGATTGCGGGTGCCGGCCGGAACGCAGATGAAGGGCAGTCCCTGGGCAGCGGCGGCCGCCGCCACAACGGAAAGCGACCCGTCACCACCGGCCATCCCGAGCGCGTCGGCGCCGCCGGCGACGGCAGCCTGGACCAGTTCTGCCAGACTCTGGCCCGCGGTCAGGGTGACGACGTCGATTCCCAGTCCCCGCGCCCGATCAGTCACCCCGGCGCGGGCGGCGGCGCCGTCGCCGGAGCGCGGATTGACGAACAGCACGGGCCGCTGCGGTGGGTCGGCCGGCGACCAACCCCGATGCGGCCCGAGGCGCTTCGGCGCGCCATCACCGGTTGACATCCGAGGATCGCCGCCCATCCCTCACACCTCTGTCAGGCCCCGGTGCGCAGCGGGGAGAACGCGAGCGCCTCCGCCTCCTGAGCGCTCATGCCGAGCACGCGAAGAACGTCGGCGGTCACCCGATCGGTCAGGGACGCATCGTCGGCCTCCGGCCGATCGTGGATCATCTGGCCGAGGCACAGGGCGGCACCCATGACGATGATCATGGCGACATCCAGGTCGGGCACCCGGAATCTTCCGGAAGCCGCGGCGGCCTGGATGTCGCGGCGCGCGCGAGGCCCCAGGCCGTCCGCGGAGTTCAGGGAGCGCAGGCCGTCGCCCAGCACGACCTTGCTCAACATCGGCTGCTGCCGGTGCAGGCGGCCGGTGAGGCGGTAGCTCTGGGCGAACACGGCCGCCGGATCGTCCAGTCCGCTCGTCAGCTCTTCGACGTAGTCGGCGTGCCGCTCCAAGGCGTCGGCGACCGCGGCCTCGAACAACTGCTCCTTGGTGTCGAAGTGATTGTAGAAGGAGCCGGTGCCGAGGTCAGCGGCTTCCGTGATGACGCTGACGGGCGCGTTCGTGCGACCTTCCGCGAGCAGCGCCTGGGCTGCCTCGATGAGTGCCGCCCTGGTCCGCGCCTTCCGTCGATCGAGACGGTTGGCTGCTCCTCGTGGGCCGCCGCCTTCCCGTCCTTGCGTCTCCAGTGTCATCAGTTCTGAACAATACTGCACTCGGTGGTCGCAGGCACCGCGGGGACGGCATCAACCGGCCGCCGAGGCCCGCACCCCTGCGCCTGCGTCCGCTCGGCGACCGTTCCGCATCCGATGCGAGGCCCGGGAGGTGCGTCACCATCCGTTGCGGGTCGCGTCCCGCGATCGCGACGGTGAAGTCGGGGCGAACCACGGCGGCGACCGCACCTGCCCGTCGCAGCCACGCACCGAGCGGCTCGTCGTCGAGCACGCCGTCACCGTCACGATGCGCCTCCGCGTCAGCTCCGCCTCGAGGGACGGCGACGGAGCCCTCCGCGTGACCAGCGATGTACCCGTCCGCGACGCTGTCGAGGCGCTCCCCCGTGCCCAGGAGCGCGTTGGGAGCCAGACGTGCCGACGAGGGCGGACGATCGCAACGGTCTCCGTCGCGCCGACAACGACGACCAGCGCAGGCGTGGACTCACGCTTTCGACGACGAGGCGCCGAAGGCCCGGGACGAGGTGTGCCCGCGGATAGATCAAACCCCGCAGCGCTTCCCCGACGGCCCCGCCACCGGTCATCGCCACACCGATCCCGATCGCGGTGGTGATCATCGTGCGCGCGTGCGGCTTGCGCTCGAGCTCGTAGCTGTCGAGTGCCGTCGGTTCGAGGGTGCGGTGGATGACGCCCGCGAGCTTCCAGGCGAGGTTGTTGGCATCACGCAGGCCGGCGCCCATGCCTTGGCCGATGAACGGCGGGGTCATATGGGCGGCGTCGCCGAGGAGGAACACACCCCCGCGGCGCCAGCGGTCGGCCACCTGCGCGCGGAACACGTAGTCGGCGATCCGGATGAGGCGCAGCTGCCCCTGCGGTGTGCCCCGCGTCCACGGCGCGATGAGCTGATGGATGTCGCTCATCGATTCGAAGTCGCTGAGACGCTCACCATCGAGGAGCCGGAACTCCCACCGGTACCGGCGCTGTCCGATCCGCATGAAGGTGGCGGCACGGCGTCGGTCGCAGACCTGTTGCACGCCATCCCATTGGCCGATGTCGGCGTCCGTTTCCACATCGATCACCAGCCAACGTTGCTCGAAGCCCAGGTCGATCATCCCGGACCCCATCGCCTGTCGGACCACGCTGTTGGCGCCGTCGCAGCCGAGCACGTGATCGGCCTCGATCACCTGCCGGTTCCCGGACTCGACGTGGTCGAACTCCACGAGCAAGGGACCCGGCCAGTCCTGGACCGGCCGCACGGCGACGACCTCGACGTTCCCACGGAAGCTGATCAGCGGTGTCCGGTGCATTCGAGCGCGAAGGAGACCCTCCAGGGCGGGTTGGTCGAACATATTGGCCTGGGGATAGCCGTGCACACCGGCGACATCATCACGCGCGAACTCCGCGAGGACCCTGAGATCGCGGTCGACCAACCTGAGGCCGCGCGCCGGACGGGAGATGGCCGCGAATTCCTCGCCCACGCCGAGGCGACTCAGGATCCGGTGGACTTCATCGTCGAGGTGCACGGCGCGAGGGCGCGCGTAGATGTCCGTCCAGCGGTCGAGCACGACGGTCGGGACGCCGTACCGCGCGAGGAGGAGGGCCGCCGTCACTCCCGTCGGGCCGGCTCCCACGATCACCACCGGTCGTCGGCCGCGGTCCGCGTCCTCACTCGCGGAGCCGGCGCTCACGACGCCGTCTCCGAAGTCTGGCTCTCCGTGGAGCGAACCGCCGCCCGCAGGGCGTACCGCGCGAGGATCTCCTCGACCCCTCGGACGTGCGCAGCGCCGTCCACGGTCACCGTCAGCACGACCGAGCCATCGTCGACCGTGCTGACGACCTCGACCACGCCGTCCACGGCGCCGAGTGCGTCGGCGACTTCGCGTCGGGCAGCGTCAGCCCGAAGCGCCGGCTTGTATGGCTTGCCGACCAGCGTGACGGGCAGTTCGTCGACGAGATGGACGTGCTTCGGCGCGGCAGCGGCCTCCGGCACACGTTCAGCGGCCCAGCGCACGAGGTCGTCTTCCGACGTCGTCGATCCGACCGCCAGCGTCACGTACGCCACGGGAACCTCCCCGGAGTGCGCGTCCGGTCGTCCGACCGCATTGGCGCCGGTGACATCCGGGTGCGACAGCAGGGCGACTTCGATCACCGCCGGGTCGATGTTGTGGCCGCCGCGGATGATGATGTCCTTGGCCCTGCCGACGAGCGACACGAAACCGTCCTCGTCCACGGAGCCGAGGTCGCCGGTCTCGAGCCAGCCGTCGCGCAGCCTGCCGAGGCCGTCGAGCACGAAGCCGTCTGCGACGCGGCCGGTGACATACCCCGGGAAGACCGTCGGCCCGTGGATGGCGAGAATGCCGATCTCGCCCGCCGGAAGGTCGACCCAGGTGCCGTCGTCGAGCACCCTGATCGCCTTCATGCGCTGGTACGGCATGCGCTGACCGACCGCCCCCTCGCGGTGATGCCGGACGAAGTCGCGAACGCTCGCACAGGTCCCCTCGGTGAGGCCGTAGCCCTCGAGCAGTGGGACGCCCGTGGCGGCCTCGAAGCCGCGCCGCACCCCGGGCGGCAATGCGGACGCGCCGACCATCGCGACTCGCAGGCTGGAGATGTCCGCATCCACAGGGCACCGTGCGAGCACCGCGTAGGTGGTCGGGACCGCACTCATCGCGGCGACGCGGTAATGCTCGACGATGCGCCAGAACTGCGGGTAGAGCGCGGGATCGCGGTAGCCCGCGGGGCCCGCCCACACCGTCGACTGGCCGCGAAGCATCGGCGCGAGCAGCGTGACGACGAGCGCGTTCACGTGGAAGAGGGGCAGTCCGGCGAAGATGACCGAGTCGTCGTCGAGCATCGAGATCGCTGCGAGGGACCATGCGTCGACCACTTGGTTCGCGTGGGTGTGCGCCGCCAGCTTGGGCGTCCCCGTGGTTCCGCCGGTGTGGAAGAGCGCGGCGATGTCGCCGGCTCCCGGGAGCTCGCCCTGGAACTCGGCATCCGGCTGTGTCGCTGCGGCTTCGGCGAGGAAGACGACCCGGGTCGCATCGGGGCGGTCGACCGGCTCTGACGCGACCGGTCCGAGCAGCACCACTGCTTCGATCCCGACGGCGCCGGCGACCGCCGATGCGAGAGTCCACAGCCGCGGGTCGATCCCTGGTCCGCCGCACACGAGCACCTTGGCCCCGGATCGCTTGAGCAGCTCGACGATGTGCTCGGCGCTCAGTCCGGCGTTGATCGGGGCGGCCACGCCGGCGACCTGCGCCGCCAGCGTCGCTGTGATCAACTCGGCGCCGTTGGGAGCGAGGAGGGCGACCGCGTCGCCGCGTCGCACCCCCAAGGAGCGCAACAGGTTCGCCGTCCGGGTGACGTCGGCGAACAGCTCGGCGTAGGTCCGAGATGCGCCCTCATGCCAACGGGCCGCATCGGGCATGGTGGTGATCGCCGTGCGGTCGGGCCACAGGCGGACTGCTCGCCGGAGCACGTCGTACGTCGTCTCAGGCAGTCCGCGCGTCGAGAGCGGCTGCGCCTCGATCGCCGTCAGGTCGTCCGGGGTGGAGTAGCCGGGGCCAGAGGCTGCTCGAGTCGGGCTGAGCCTGCACCGAATCGGTGCCGATCGTCATGTCGTTCATCTCAGGGACCTCACGGTGTTGGTCTGCCGGCCGAGCTCGAGCGCGCCGTCGGGAGTGGCGATCGTCGCTTCGACGACGTCACCCTCCTGGAGGTACTTCGGGTTGCCGGCCTGTCGCTTGAAGAAGGCCTTCCACTTCGTGGCCGCGGGGAGCATCGACCCGAGGATCTCGACCACCCGCGGAGGCGCGGTGAGTGCCGTGCCGCCCGGCGTTCCCGTCAGGACGAGGTCGCCCGTGTCGAGGGGCTGGAATCGCGCCAGCGCTCGGAGCGCCTGCAGCGGGTGGTAGATCATGTCGGCCACCGTGCTGTCCTGGCGCACGTCCCCGTTGACCGAGAGCTGCAGGCGCAGCTCTCCGAAGCGATCGAAATCGCCCGGCTCGAGGACGAGCAGGACCGGACCGACCGGCGTGAACGTCGGATAGGACTTCGCCTCGAAGAACTGGGTCTTCGGAAGCTGCACGTCCCGAGCCGAGACGTCGTTGGTGACGACGAGCGCCGCGACGTGGCCGGCCACGCCGGCTGCATCCACCGTGTCGCCCACCCGGATCGGGCACCCGATGACCAGGCCGATCTCGACCTCGTAGTCGAGGAATCGGACGTGGGCCGGTCTGACGATCTCGTCGTTCGGTCCGCAGATGGACGCGGATGTCTTGCGGAAGAACGTCAGTGGGACCGTCTCGGGATCCATGCCCGAGTCACGGACGTGCGACACGTAGTTGGTCATCTGCGCCACGACCCGGCAGGGCGCGGTGACGGGGGAGATCGGGTGCAGATCGATGAGGGCCGGCCGGTCCTCATCGTTCCCGATGGGTCGGTCGCGGGCCGCCAGCAACGACTGTCGGTCGTTCAGCAGTTCGCGGGTGCTGATCGCGGTCGTGTCGATCCGACGCGCTGTTCCGTCGGGGAGTTCCACCCACCACGCGTCGGCCGTGCGAAGAACGGGAATGGTCATGAGGTCGCCACCTTGAGCAGTCCGCGCAAGCGGTTCAGGTCGAACTCGTTGTCCGTCCTGGCGAGCGCGCGGAGGATGTCCCGCACCATCGCGAGGGTCTCCGGCCCGGCGGTCCCCAGGAAGTCGGCGGTCGCGGGGGGACCCCACTGCGAGAGCCCGGATGCGGTCATGGGTGCCCAGCCCGGGTCCAGGCTGCTGTCGAACATGTCGCCATCCGCGTAGTGCTCGACGAGGAATCCGTCTGGATCGCGCCAGTAGTCGAAGACCTGGCTGCCCTGGATGTGACGACCGATCCCCCACGAGCGGCGGTAGCCGCGCTGCAGCAGATACTCGCCGCCCGCCGCGACGGTGTCGAGATCGGCCACCTCGTACGCGGAGTGCACGTACTTGTTGGAGGGCCCCAGCGTCATCGCGAGCGTGTGGTGGTCCGTAGGCTCGCTGCCACGGTCGCACCGGATGAAGCTCATGACGGGGCCACGTTGCCGCTGGCCTTCGTAGAAGAGGAAGTCGCTGACGATCAGGCCGAGCGTGTCCAGATACCACTGCAGCGCCTGCTGGTATCGGGTGCTCATCACGACCACGTGACCGAGACGACGGACCCTGGCCGGCTCGAGCGCGGGCCGGACGGTGGCATTGATCCGGTTCACCTCGCCGCCGTAGTTGTGCGTCGACACCGGCTGCGGCTCGAGCGCCGGCAGCTCGTACATGCCCGCCGCGACCCGCACAGGCATGCCAGAGGGGTCGGTCAGCTCGACGGCGACGCCGCCGATATCGTCGGGCAGTCGGTTGACGCGGCGCCCGGTCGCCTCCGCCAGCTTCAGCACGTCGACTTCGTCGGCCGCCCGGAACGTGGGGCCGAGGAACTTGGTCCGCGGGCCGGCGCGGAGGATCACCGAGGGCGCGCCCGCGTCGGTGCCGCGGAGATAGACCTTCTCGGGCGTCTGCAGGACGGTGCCGAAGCCGAAGGCCGTCGCGAACGCGTGGGCCTTGGTCAGGTTCGGCTTGGAGAACTCCAGCCAACTCACCCCCGCCGACCTTGATGATCGGGTTTCGAGACCTACCGGGATGCTCACCACTGAGGGCTCCCTGCTCGCTGTGCATCTCGCTGTGCGTGCCGTGGAGCTCACCGCTCGACGCCGTCTGTTCGAGGTTTGCCATGTCAACCACCTCCATGTGATTGAAGAAATCTTCACTCCAGATGCTATCTTCAGTCAAATCCGAGTTGGAAATCGGCCTCGGCGGAGGGGAGAGGGATCGTTGAGGATCTCGCAACGGTGCGATGCCACGACGAGAGAGCCGGTTCGAGGCATCCGCAGCGCCGAGCAGCAGCGGCGCTCCCGCCTCCTGGTCGCGAAAGCGGCCCGCGCCGCACTCTCCTTCGACGGAAAGCTGACCGCGCCGACCATCGAGGACGCGTGCGAGCAGGCCGGGATCCACCCGCACGCCTACCGCATGCTCTTCCCGACGGCACAAGCCCTGTTGGATGAGATCACCCAACTCCTCGTTGCCGAGTCCGCGAGTCGCATGGAACGGACGATCGCGGAGTTCCACGCCGGGGGCGATCACCCCGACGATCTCGCGCGGGCCGCGATCTGTCTTGCCCGATCGGCCCCGCTCGACCGCGCCGGGCTCATGATCCGTGTCGAGCGGCGGATCGCCGCCGTTCGACGCAGAGACGACGGCGATGCCGTCGCGGGCTCGGAGGACGCACTGATCGCGGTGTTGGTGGAAATCCTGCGCGCGCTCCTGGGCAAGCTCGGTCGTCGGTTCTCATGGCCCCCTCACGTCCTCGCTGGGGTGATTCTCGACACCTACGAGCGGTCTTTCGAGGGCTGGCTCCTGGGGCCGAACGACGAATCGACCTTCCACGAATCCGACTACGTTCGGGAGGTCCTCCCGCTGATCCTCCGCGATGCCACCACCGAGAGTTTCGACGGATGAACCTCGTCTGCGCTCCGGCGACCGACAGGGCGGACGCCTTCGACGGGTCGGCGACGATCACCGCGCAAGCGTTCGAGTCCAGTCCGAAAGGCATGACGACGATGCCGTAGCAGCTCGATCTGGTACGTCATGCCTGAGGCAAGCCGTGAAAGGATGGCTCCGTGGCTGCAACGGTGATCGCGGTGTACAGCACCAAGGGTGGCGTCGGGAAGACCACGGCCGCAGTGAATCTTGCCTGGCAGGCGGCATCCGAAGGCCTCGGTGTCCTGCTGTGGGACCTGGATCCGCAGGCGGCGGTGACCTGGCTGCTGCAGGTGAAGCCGCATCTGCGCGGCGGGGCCGAGGCGCTCGTGCGGGGGAAGAGGCCTGCGCACAAGGCGGTGCGTGAGTCGAGATTCGACCGGATCGATGTGCTGCCCGCCGATAAGAGCTACCGCGACCTCGACATCGCTCTCGACGCTGCCAAGAAGTCATCGTCCCGCGTGACGGAGGTACTCAAGCCCCTCCGCAAGCACTACGACGTCATCATCCTCGACACCCCGCCGGGTGCGTCGCTGGTTGCCGAGAATGCGCTGCGGGCGGCAGACGTCGTCGTGTTGCCGCTCATCCCCTCGCCGCTGGGCTTGCGCTCGCTGGAGCAGGTGCGGGGCGTGATCGCGGATTCCGGCGGCCACGTGAAGCTCGTCGCGTTCCTCTCGCAGGTGGACCGACGAAAGCGCGCCCACCGCGAGGCGATCGAGGAGCTTCCCACCGCGCACAAGGAGATCGGCAACGGCTTCGTCGGAGCGAGCGTCGTCGTCGAGCGCATGGGCGAGCACCGTGCCCCGGTGGGCGTTTACGCGCCGAGCTCCGATGCCGCCAAAGCCTTCTCGAGCCTGTGGAAGCGCGTCCGCCGCGCCTCGTAGGCTCGCGCGTCGGCGGGCGCCGATCGAGTTGCTCTTCCTTCCGGAATCCCATGGTGTCAAGGCATGTGGTGGTCGGGCCGGACACCGTTCGACGGTGCCCGGCCCGACGTGTCAGGTCGCTTCAGTGATCAGGTGCCCGCTGCGTCACTGGACCTGGTAGACGGTGCTTGCGTCCTGGAACAGCACACCCTGGCTCGGCTTCTCGACGCGGACGTCGAGGTACAGCAGATCCGTCGTGACCGGAGCGGTGAATGAGATCGGCACTGGCGCATGGTCGCCCGGCGCGATGTCGGGCGTCAGGCTGCCGCTCGCGAGGACCGCCCCGTCGGGTGCTCCCTGCCGCAGGCTCCACGTCACTTCCAGTCGCGTACCCGTGAAGGTGTCATTGAACACCGTCAGGGTCCGCGTGTTCGCGCCGGCGGCGATGACCGACGGTGCCACCGGCCACTCACCGGCTCCGTTCGAGAGCTTGTTCTGGTCCCAGAACGCGCTGTCGACCGCGGCGACGGGGTTGAACGCCTTCTGAAGGAGCTGGATCTGCGGACTGCTCCACGGGTCGGGCAGGTTGTCCTCTCCGTAGAGCGGCAACGGACCGGCGGGATATCCGATCTCGAGGGAGGAGAAATCGGTGCGCTTCACGCCGGGGATCACCGAGGACCAGTTGGACAGCAGGGTGTAGGGGCGGGTGTCCTCGGCGCCCTTCTCTCGCATGCGCAGACTCGCCGTCGCGAACCAGGTCATGCCCTGTGCGGTGTTGTCGTTGTACCAGATGAATTCGCCCTGACCATTCGGCTTACCCGGGACATCGCAGACGTTCTCGGTGTACTGGGCGATCGCGAACTGCCCGGTGTCGCCCTCGTAGTGGCAGAACACCGTGTAGTTGTCGTGCGGCAGGTCCGGGGAGTCCCCGTCGGTGCTGATGGGCCGGGTGGTGTCGAGCGCCATCACGGTCTGATAGAGCAGCTCGTCGAACTCCGCCCCCTGCCCCGGATTGACGAAGAAGGGCATCTGCGGCTCGTTCGCCTGGCTCCAGCGCAGCACCGAGGCGTGGTTACGGTCGCGCAGCACCAGGTCGGAGAGGTGCTTGACCATGTTGTCGCGGCCGGTGTCGAAGTTCTCGCGGTTGTTCGACCCGCGGATGGCGGTCTCGCCCTGAATCATCAGCCCCAGCTCGTCCGCGACATCGAGCATGTAGGGCGTGGCCGGCACCTGGTGGATGCGCACCACGTTGTAATTCAGACGCTGGTAGTTGCGAACCGCCTGCGGCCATCCGCCGTTGCCTTCGGAGGGCTCGAGGAAGCCGGGCAGCGTGTCGAACGCATCGCTGACGCCGTGGTGGTCGATGTTGTCGTAGTTGGCGCCTTGGAGGCTGTCGCCCCTGAAGTTGACCTTCACGCCGTTGAGCTCGAAGTGGTCGCCGACCTGCTTCAACTCACGGAAGCCGAACCGGACCCCGTACTCGGAGGTCGACTTCGGCCCACCGCTGTCCTTGCCGCCACCATCCGGGCGGGAGGTGATACTGACGCCCAGCTCGTGAAGTTGGGCTGTGTAATCCGCCTGGTACGGGACGTTCGGAGTCCAGTAGGAGCCCTCGTCGGCGCGCCAACTCAGCGGGCCGACTGAGATGGTGGCCGTGGAGTTCGCCGCCACCACAGCGTGCTGGGTCGGCACCGCCGGGTACTGCCAACCCTTGCCGTTCCAGGAGCTCAGCGCCCCCTTGAGGTCGACCCTCTGAGACTGATTCGTGCTGTTCGTGACCTGTACGTCGTAGCTGAGCGTCTTGTCCGCCACGCTGGTGCGCACGAACGTGTCGGCGACGAACACGGCCGGGAAGACCTCCAGGCTCGCCGAGCGGAAGATGCCCTGCGCGATGTCGTTGGACCACGAGGCACCCTCCGGAACGGTGTACCGCAGGTCAGGGCCGACGAGCGCCTTGCGGCCCTCGACCGTCACCTCGATGCGGTGCTCCGCCCCGGGCGTGACGAAGCCGCTGAGATCGAACACCGAGTTGGTGAAGGAGGTCGTCTGGGTGCCCACCGTGCGCCCGTCCACGGTGACCGTGGCACGGTGGTTGATGGCGCCGAAGTTCAGGCGCGTCACCTGGTCAGCGGAGAACATGGGCACGCTGATCGTCTTCGCATAGGTGGCGCGGGAGAGGTCGGTCCAGCCCTGCTTGACCCAACCTCCGCCGGGCACCTGAATCGTGGTCGGCCCACCGCCCGCAGGGGAGTCGACGCACGAGAGGAACGGCCCGGTGGTCGTACCGAAACGCCCCCCGCCAGTGCAGGCGGTGTTGGTCAGCGGCGTGAAGTCCCACGTGCCGGCCAGATCGACCTCCTTGGCCGGCTCGGCACCGGAGACGCCGTCGAGGTAGTCGGCGTCGAAGACGGGTGCGGTCGCCGCGGCGGAGGGTGTCGTTGGGGCCGCCGCCGCCGATGCGGCCGTCGCGCCCGCCACCAGCGCGAAGGCCAGGGCGGCGACGAGCGTCGAGGCGGCGCGCCTGCGCGGTGACCCTGACAAGCCGGGCTCCCCTCTGCTGCCGTGTCTGCCTGGGTGAAGACGTGCTCATGACTCCTCCGATCGAGAGAGCATCAGTGCTCTCATCTGGATTGAGGACCGGAACTCGCAGGCTCGTGCATCCATGCACGAGCCGTGACCGGGCCGTAGGTAACGCGCGTAAACGGTAGTAGAGCACATCGAGGTAACGCGCGTCAATTGCTGGTATGGTTACGCGGTGGAGATGGATGTGCGGGAACGCGTGCCGGCTTCGGGTCGCAATTCGACGAGCGCGGATGTGGCGCGGCTCGCCGGCGTCTCCCGTGGCGCGGTCAGTCAGATCCTGAATGGCCATGGCGGGCGATTCGCGGCAGCCACGCGCGAGCGGGTCCTGGAGGCTGCGCGCGCTTTGGCGTACGAGCCATCCCTGGCCGGCCGAACCCTGGCTCGTGGCAAGAGCGACGTGGTGGTCGCCGTCGTGCCGCACACCACCTTCGGCGCCAACCTCCAGGACATCCTCGAGGTCATGACGGATGAACTGGCCCGCAACGGCCTGATGCTCGTCACGAGGTTCTCGACCTCCGACGTCACGTCATTCGATGGCTTCATCGCCGCAGTGCAGCCAGTCGCCGTGGTCACGATGGCCGACCTGGCCGACGATCACCTCGACGTCCTCCGACGACGCCGGGCGCCGTTGGTCGGGGCCGTCGACACGACGGACGAGAATGGGACCGCTCATGACCTGATCGGCGCACTCCAAGCAAGGCACCTCTTCGACCGTGGCCACCGGCATCTGTCCTACGCCCATCTCAAGGACCGTCGTCAGAATCTCTACGGACAGCCCCGGTTCGATGGTTTCCGAGCTGCCTGCGAGCAGCTCGGACTCCCGGAACCCGACGTCATCGAACTGGCCATCGATCCGGACGAGGCAACCGCACACCTCCGAACGCTCGACCGCTCGACCGCCATCGCCTGCTACAACGACGACGTGGCATTGACCCTGCTGTCCGCCGGCCAGCACTTGGGAATCGCGATACCAGCGGCTCTGGCGTTGGTCGGAGTCGACAACTCGGCTCTCGGGAGAGCGGCCTTCCCCCGCCTCAGCACCATCGGCTACGACGCCAATGCCATCGCGAGGATGCTCACCCACCAGGTCCTGTCAACCGTCGGCGTGAACGTGCAGGCACCCCCCGCGTCCCCGCGCTTCGAGGTCATCCAGGGCGGCACCTCGTGAGTCGCTAGCGCTCGATCCTGTCGAGGTGCAGCATGCGGGCGAGGTTCTTGTCGAGCTCGTCGTCGCGGAAGACCTTCTTCCAGTCGTCCTTGATGATCGACTCCTTGCCGTAGTCCATCGCGATGAGGCACGCGTCGCTGAAGGGGTTGTCGCCGCGGAGACCGTTCGCGAGGGCGACCTGCGTGTGGCCGAGGAGGATGGACCGTGCGGCGGCCTCGGGCACGCCCATCGTGTTCACGGCCTCGTCGAGCGCCTCCTTGAGGAGGGCGCCGATCATGCAGGCGATCGTCTCGACGAGGGTCGGCTCGAGCTGCGCGAGCTGCTTGATCGTGACCCAGTGCACGTCGATGACGGGCGCGTAGATCGCGCGCACGGTCGCCTCGACGATCGCCTGCTTGGCGGGGTCGTCGGACTCGATCGCGGCGATCGCGTCCTGGGGAGCGGCGATGCCGCCGAACGTGTCCGCGTACTCCTCGGGCGTCGTGCGCTGCAGGAAGACCGACGGGTGGCACGGGTGGGCGACGGCCTGGATGACGTCCGCGCGCGTGGTGAGCAGCCCGGCGTACGCCGCGGCCGGGTCGAGCGTGAGCACGATCGCGCCGGGCCTCAGCTGCGGCACGATGTCGGCGGTGACCGGGCCGAGCGCGAGGTCGGGCACGGCGAGCACGACGATGTCGGCGTCGCGCACGGCATCGGGGGTGTCGGTGAGCTCGCGACCGGCTGCGGCGACGCGCTCCTGCCCGGCGGGCGAGTTCTCGCTGTAGGAGACCAGGTGGTGGGTCTTCACGAGGTTGTCGCTGACGCGCATCCCCATCTTGCCGCCGGCGCCGATGACGGCGATGCGGTAGGTGTCGGTCGACGTGGTGGTGTCGGTGGTGGTGCTCATGAGTTGCTCCTCAGGTATTCCAGTGCGGTGTCGGTCCAGGCGATCTCGGTCGCCACGGTGGTGTCGGGACCGCCCTGCCAGGGCAGCCAGTGCTCGACGATCTCGTTGATGCCACGGGCATCGGGGTCGACCGCCGCGCGCAGGCGCGGGTAGTCGTGCAGCCCCTCCCCCAGCGGCGCGCCGCTGTAGGTGAAGCCCACCCAGCCCGGCTGGCGGGCGAAGGCGAAGTCCTTGACGTGGATGTTGCGGGTGAGCGGGGCGCAACGCTCGATGACGTCCACCGGCAGCTCGAGGCCGGCGACGTTGTTCGCCGGGTCGAGGCAGATGCCGAGGCGGTCACTGCCGACGCGTTCGACGAGTTCGACGAGGGCGGTCGACGACAGCTGCTCGTAGGTCTCGAGCGCGAGCGTGACGCCGGCGCCCTCGAAGTCACGGATGGCCGTGCCCAGGTACTCGGCGGCCTCATCGAGCGACGGACGGAACCCGGGCGCGTAGACCATGCTGCGAACGAGGTCGGCGTCGAAGAGCTCGGCGAGGCGGAGGAAGGCGGCCAGGTGCTCGGGCTGCACGCCCTTGGTGCCGAGCTCGATCGTCAGCCCGAGGCTGCGCGCCTGGGCTGCGGCCTCGGAGAGCTCCGCGTGGGACATCCGGAGCAGGGGCTCGTAGTCGCAGATCTGGAAGAGCCCGACGCCGAGCTCGCGGGTGCGCTCGAACACGTCGACGAGGCCGAGCGGCTCGGGCACCCGGTCGGACTGCTGCCAGAAGAACGCGTAGCTGCCGAGGCCGATCACGAGGTCACCGCCGTTCGGTCCTCTGCCGCTGGGGCGGCGGTCGCGGCTGCGGTCGCGACTCCGGTCACCGCTGCGGTCGCGGTATCCGCCCTCGCGTCGGCCAGCGCGGCAGCCTCGTCGAGCACTCCGGCGAGCGCGTCGGGGTCGTGCGCGAACCGGCCGAGGAAGAGCCCGTCGACGGAGTCGCCGAGCCGTGCGAGCAGGCCGGGGCCGGCGGAGCCGCCGTAGATGACGGTGCTGCCCTCGCGGTCGGCGAGCGCGTCGAGTTCGGTGCGGAGTCGCTCGGCGACCGCCGCGATGTGCTCGACGGGTGCGGGCTCGGGAGCGCCGATCGCCCACACGGGCTCGTAGGCGACGATGATCCGCCCCGCCGGCGCGCCCTCGAGCGCGGCGTGCAGCTGGGCGACGGTGGCGTCGGCGGCCGCGTCCGGATCCAGGCGGTCGGCCTCGCCGAGGCAGAGCACGGGCGTGATGCCGCTGCGCAGGGATGCCGCGACCTTCGCCGCGACGACCTCGTCGGTCTCGCCGAAGAGGCGCCGGCGCTCGGCGTGGCCGACCTCCGCGACGCGTACGCCGACCTCGGCGAGCTCCGGCGCGCCGACCTCGCCGGTGTAGGCGCCCCGGTCCCAGGCGGCGACGTCCTGCGCGCCCACGAGGGTGCGGGTGCCCGCGAACGCCTCGACGGCGGGCAGCACCTGCAGGTAGGTGGGGATCACGAAGAACTCGACGCGGCCCTCGGCGACGGCGGGATGCCGCGCCGCGAGCTCGGCGACGCGGGCGAACCACCGGCGCGCGTCGAGGTGCCCGAAGTACATCTTCAGGCTGACCCCGATCGACACGCGGGCGGTCATCAGCAGGACCCGGTCGTCTCGTACTCGCCGATGACCGCGACCTTCTCGGCCGACGCCGAGGTCGGGTCGAAGCGGTAGCCGAGCCACTCGCGCACGAGCCGCCGGGCGAGCTCGATGCCGACGACCCGCTGGCCCATGGTGAGCACCTGGGCGTCGTTCGAGAGCACGGCGCGCTCGACGGAGAAGCTGTCGTGGGCGGTCACGGCGCGGATGCCGGGCACCTTGTTCGCGGCGATCGCGACGCCGAGGCCCGTTCCGCAGACGAGCAGTGCGCGGTCGGCCTCGCCGGCGGCGACGAGTTCGGCGGCGGCGATGGCCACCTTCGGGTACGAGGTGTGGCCGTCGGCGTCCACGCCCACGTCGACCACGGAGGCGACGTCGACGTTCGACTCGAGGTCGCGCTTCAGGATCTCCTTGTAGTCGAAGCCGGCGTCGTCGCTCCCGACGACGATGCGCAGTGCGGTGCTCATTCGGTGGTTCCCTTCGTTGCGAGGCCGGCGCGCTCGACGAGCACGTCGGCGACGGCACGCACGATGAGGGCGAACGAGTGCGCCCCCGGGTCGGGCGTGCCGAGGCTCTTCTCCGCATGGGGCCGGGCGCGGCCCATACGGGGCAGGAGGTCGGCGGTGGCCGCGGCGGCCGTGGTCGGCGCCATCGGCAGCGGCGGCCCAGGCCTCGGCGAGGGATGCCCCGCCCTCGACCTCACGGGTGAGCGTCGCGCTGAACGGCACCAGGGCGTCGACCATGGTCTTGTCGCCGACCTGCGCCTTGCCGTAGGCGCGGATGCCCTCGTCGGCGGCAGCGACGCCGGCGGCGACGGATGCCGCGTCGGGCGCCTGCTCGTCGCCGACCACCGCCCCGAGCGATCGCAACGCCACCCCCCAGAGGGCGCCGGACGTGCCGCCGGCGCGGTCGGACCAGGCATCGCCCGCTCGCTCGAGGACCGTGCCGGCGCCGGCTCCCGCGGCGACCGCCGCGCGCGCGGCGTCCTCGGCGGCGTGCGAGCCGCGCTGCATGCCGATGCCATGGTCGCCGTCGCCGGCGATCGCGTCCATGCGGCCGAGCTCGTCGGCGTTGCGGTCGATGGTCTCGCGCACCGTCGCGATGACGTCGGCCAGTCGTTCGCCGGCCGCTCGGGACTCGTCGCTCGCGTCGGGCACCGCCTGCGACGTCTGGTCGACGGCTTCGGTCGTGTCGGCGTAGGCGACAGCGGCGACGGAGCCGCGGCGGAATGCCGGGGTGTCGGCCGGAGTCGACCAGAGCCGCTCGAGCTCCTCGTCGACCCAGAAGAGGGTGAGCGACGCACCGGCCATGTCGAAGCTCGTGCAGAACTCGCCGACCTGCGGGTCGACGGCCTCGATGCCCGCCTGCTCCAGGAGCTCGGCGACCCGACCGAAGACGACGAACAGCTCCTCGTACTTCACGGCGCCGAGGCCGTTGAGGATCGGGACGACGCGCGCGCCCTTCGCGGCGGCGATGCCCTCGGGGAGTTCCTCGAGCAGGCGGCCGACGAGGAGCTCTGCGAGGCCGGCCGCGGTCGGGACATCCGTCTCGCCGATGCCGGGTTCGCCGTGGATGCCCAGGCCGACGGCCATGCGGCCCTCGGGAACGGAGAACAGCGGCTCCTCGGCTCCGGGGAGCGTGCAGCCCGTGAAGGCGACCCCGAACGAGCGGGTGCGCTCGTTCGCGAGGCGCGCGACGCGCACGACGCCCTCGAGGTCGTAGCCTTCGGCGGCCGCGGCGCCCGCTGCCTTGAAGACCGTCAGGTCGCCGGCGATGCCGCGGCGCTTGTGCTTCTCGTCGACGGGTGCGCTCGACACGTCGTCGGTCACCGTGACCGTCTCGCACGGGATGCCGGCTGCGCGGAGCTGGTCCTGCGCTGCGTCGAAGTTGAGCACGTCGCCGGCGTAGTTGCCGTAGGTGAAGAGGACACCGCCGCCCTGCTGCGCCGCGGTCGCGACCGAGCGCGCCTGCTGGGTCGAGGGCGATGCGAAGAGGTTGCCCATCGCGGCGCCATGCGCGAGGCCCGGGCCGACGAGTCCGCCGAAGGCCGGGTAGTGGCCCGAGCCGCCGCCGATGACCACCGCGACCTCGCCCGCGGGCGACACCGTCGACCGCACCACGCCGCCGGGCACCGCGCGGACGTACCGGCCGTTCGCGGCGACGAAGCCGCGGACCATCTCGTCGGCGAACTCGGCCGGTTCGTTGAAGAGCCTGGTCATCGCGCTGCCCTGCCGGACTCTGCGGTGGTCGACTCCTCGGGTGCGAGCTGCTCTGCGACGAGCTCCTCTGCGGTCTCGTCGCCGTGGGCGACGGCCACGCGGCCGCGACGGGCGAGCGTGATCATGAGCACCGCGGAGATGAGCATGAAGCCGCCGACGATGAACATCGGCACCTCGTATCCGCCGGTCCAGTCGTGCACCACGCCCGTGAGGAACGGTGCGCTGAACCCGGCGATGTTGCCGATCGTGTTGATGAGGGCGACTCCGGCGGCCGCGGCCGCACCGGTGAGGAACTGCGTCGGCAGGGTCCAGAAGTTGGGCAGCGCCGCGAAGATCGCCATCGCCGTGATCGAGATGACCGCGATGGTGAGCGCCGGCGAGCCGGCGAAGAGCGCCAGGGGGATGCTCACGGCGCCCGCGATGGCCGGACCGGCGATGTGCCAGGTGCGGAGGCCGCGACGGCTCGCGTCGCGCGACCACAGCCACAGCGCGATCGCAGCGGGGATGTAGGGGATCGCGGTGATCAGCCCCTTCTGGAACATGTCGAACTCGACGCCGGACTGCGCCTGGAAGCCGTCGATGATCGTCGGGAGGAAGAAGGCGAGCGCATACAGGCCGTAGATGAACCCGAAGTAGATGAACGACAGCGCCCAGACCCGGCCGCTCTTGAACGCGTGCTTGACCGAGACGTTGTGCTGCTTCTGCTCGGTCGCGGTCTTCTCGCGGTGGAGCGCGTCGGTGAGCCAGACCTGTTCGGCCGGCGTCAGCCACTTGGCGTCCGCGGGGCGGTCCTTCAGGTAGAACCACGCGACGATGCCGACGACGATGGCCGGGATCGCCACGCCGAGGAACATGAAGCGCCAGCCCTCGAGGCCGAAGAACACGCCGTCCTGCTGGATGAGGAGGCCGGCGAGCGGGGCGCCGAAGACGGTCGTGAGCGGCTGCGCCAGGTAGAAGAGCGCGAGGATCTTGCCGCGGTGCACCGCGGGCACCCAGAGGCTGAGGAAGAGGATGGCGCCGGGGAAGAAGCCCGCCTCGGCGACGCCGAGGAGGAACCGCAGCGCAGCGAGCTGCTCGAAGTTCTGCACCCAGGTGAACAGGGCGGCCACGATGCCCCAGCTCACCATGATGCGGGCGAGCCACTTGCGGGCGCCGAACCGGTGCAGCGCGAGGTTGGAGGGGATCTCCAACAGGATGTAGCCGATGAAGAAGACGCCGGAGGCGAAGCCGAACTGCGCGGCGGTCAGTCCGAGGTCCTCGTTCATGCCGTTCGGCGCGGCGAAGCCGATCGCCGTTCGGTCGAGGTAGTTGATGAAGAACATCAGCGCCACGAACGGGACCAGTCGCACGGCGACCTTCCGGATCGCGGATTGCTCCACTGTCGTCTTCGGCTGAGTGGCGGTGTCCACGTCGACTCCTGTTCCTTCGTCGGAGGGGGTGGGAAACGGTTCCCGGATGCTGCGTGAAGGCTATATTGCCAAACCGGTTGACCAATTGCAAGCCCCGCTGGACGGATGATCGGACAACTGGTTGCTATGTTGAGGACATGCCCGTGTTCCGTGACGACACCTCCGCTGAGATCGCGGCCGCCCTCGGCACCCTGCCGACCGGGTCGGCGGTGTCCGTCGTCGCGACGCGCCTGCTCGATCTCTTCACGAGCGGATCCATCCCGCCGGGCACCCGCCTGCCCCCCGAACGGCAGCTCGCCGCGAGCCTCGAAGTCGGCCGGTCGGCCGTGCGCGAGGCGCTCGCCGCACTCGAGATCCTCGGCATCGTCGACGTGCGGCCCGGCTCGGGCACGTACCTGCGCGGCACGGTCAGCGAGCTCCTCCCCCAGAGCCTCAGCTGGGGCGTGCTCCTCGGCGAGCGCAACACCGCCGAGCTGCTCGAGCTGCGTTCAGGACTCGAGATCTACGTCGCGCGACTCGCGGCAGAGCGGCTCACGGAGGCACAGCTCGCGAGCCTGCGCCGTCACCTCGACGCCATGCGCGACTCCATGGACGACCTCAAGTCGTTCGTGAAGGCCGACCTCGCGTTCCACCACGAGCTCGCGAGCGCGGCCGAGAACCGGCTGCTGCTCGACCTGCTCCAGGTCGTGCGGTCGCTCCTCCGCGTGTGGGTCGACCGCGCCGTGCAGGACGAAGGCCACGCGCGCACCGCACTCGAGGAGCATGAGGCCGTCTACCGTGCGCTCGCCGCACGCGAGGGCGACGCCGCCGCCTCGGCGATGGCGACGCACATGGCGACCGCTTCGGCCCGGCTCGCGGCCGCCGGCGCGAACGATGCCGGTCCGGGCGGCATCGCCTCGGGCGCGGCCTGACGCGACCCGAGTGTCGGCGCCGCGGCATCCCGCACGTCCGCGTCACCCGCGATTCGATGTCGCCGCCCGAGACGTGAGGCCGATCAGTCGTGCGAGTCGAAGGCCGCCACCTCGTACGGGTTCGGCCGTGAGGTCGTGGCCGGCACCGTCGTAGCGTACGACGAGGGTGACGGGTCGCTCGGACAGGTTGGACACGAGCACGCGCCAGGCACCGTCGGGCCGCACGGCGCCGACGAGCTGCACGCCCTCGGGGAGGAGGGCTTCCGGCACGAGCAACCGCCCACCGCCGAGCTCGGCGATCGCCGCGATCGCAGCTGCCACGGGGAACGGGCCGCCCGCGTCGCGGATGCCGCGGGGCCCGGATGCCTCGAAGTAGTCCACCGTGGCGACCTCGCCGTCCTCGGTGGCGGAGCAGATCGCCGCGTAGCTCGCGACCGTCCAGGCGGCGAGGGCCTCCGAGGCCTGGCGCGAGTCGGTCGCGCCGGGCACGAGCTCCGCGCCGTAGCCGTCGGCGAGCGTTGACGTGCCGTCCTCGGCGCGGCCCGCTGGTCGCGACGGCGTTGAACCGGGAACGGAGCGTGACGGGGCCGACGTGCAGCGGCAGCCCGGCGGCGATGCGCGCCGCGTCGCGCACGACCGACGACTGGATCGGGATCGACTCCACGAGCTGGGCGCGCTCGGTCGCGTGCATCTGCGGCGTGAGCGGCGAACGCGATGGCCCGGAGGCCGTCGGGCAGGTCGCCGTGGCGGCGGTTGAGCTCGGTGAAGTGCGAGCGGGCGCCGCCGATGAGCTGCCGCGTCGGGGAGCACGCGGCCCGCGGCATCCGCCAGCGCGTCGAACAGCGCCGGCTCCGTCACGTGGCCGGCCGCGGCGAACACCCCGAGCCGCACGACGGGCTGCACGGCCTCGGCGGCCGCATCGACCGCGTCGCGGACCGCGGCGGGATCATCGGCGGTGATCCGCACGTCGAGCGGCAGCTCCCCCGCCTCGCTTCGTGCGCGGTCGAGCGCGCGCGCCAGGAGGCGGCGCGGGTGTCGAGCTCCACGAGGAGTCGCGGCGACGCCGTCGGGCAGCGGATGCGTGCGACCACGCGTCGTCGGGCACGGTGGACGCGCCGAGCGTCACCGCGGGCGCGGGCGGTCCAGTCGCCGACGAGCTCGACGACGGTCGACGCATGCGCCGGCGCGCCGTCGCGGCATCCGTCGGTGGCACGATCACGCGAGGTGCGACCCGGCCGGCCTGGAAGACCACCGACTGCTCGATGACGCCACCCTCGGCGACGACGACCGGGAACGGCCGCGAGAGCGGCGTGCTGTAGGTCTTGTACGAGGCGTCGGTCCAGTTCCGCTGGTCCTCCATCTCGAACACCTCGCCGGCGAACGCGACCCGCGTGGCGACGCCGTCATGCGTCCACGCGAGCGATCGCGATGTCCATCGCGGGCTGGTGCGGCGAGATCGCCGACCGGGAACGTCGTGCCGCCGAACCTCGCCGTCGGGCGTGCCGATCTCGAGATCGGTCCCGGCCAGCTCGGCGGTGCAGCACGACGAGGCCGAGCCGATTGCTCGCGAAAGCGGTACGCGACATGACGCCAGCCGCACGCTCGTAGCGGGACGCGTCGGCGCGCACCGCGACCCGGTGCGCGCGCAGGTCCGCGCCGGAGCCCGCGCATCGCGAGCACGAGGTCGACGCCCGCGCCGTCGGAGCCGCAGGCGAACGACTCGACGATCGTCGGCACCGTGTTCCAGTCGCGGTCGCGCGCGACGGCACGGATGCTGCGCGCGATCGCCGACCCGTCATAGGCGAGATCGGCGAGCTCGTCGCCGCGCAGCTCGAAGCGCCAGGGGCCGAGCGCCACCACGACGGGCTCGGGCTCGTGGTCGCCCCACGCCCGCTCGCCGGCGGCCCAGCGCTCGCGGCTCACAGCGACGACATCCCTCCGTCGACGGCGAACGCCGCTCCCGTTGCGAAGCTGCTCTCGTCGCTGGCGAGGTAGACCATGATGCCCTCGACGTCGGCGGCCGAGCCCGACCGGCCCATCGGGATGCGCCCGACGATGGCCGAGTGCGCCTCGTCGTCGTGGGTCAGGGTCGAGACGAGCGGCGTCTCGGTGTAGGCGGGGATGACGGTGTTCACGCGGATGCCGTCGCGGGCGTAGGCGGACGCCACGGTGCGACCCAGTCCGTGCACACCGGCCTTCGACGCGCTGTAGGCGGTGAAGACGTCGCCCTCGCCGCGCACCCCGGTGGGGCTTCCGGTGATGATGATCGACCCGCCGCCTCCCGCGAGCATCGCGCGGACCGAGTGCTTCAACGTCAGGAACGTGCCCGTGAGATTGATGTCGATGGTGCGGCGCCACACGTCGAGGTCGAGGTCGCCGGCCTTCGCATCCTGGCCGAAGAGCTGCACGCCCGCGTTCGCGACGACGACGTCGGGGATCCAGCCGTCGGACGCGAGCGCGGCGAAGGCGGCGACGACGGATGCCTCGTCGGAGATGTCCATGGCCACGGCGCGCGCCGCGTCGCCATGCCCCTCGATCGCCGCCTGCGCGCCGGCGTCATCGCGATCGGCGAAGGCCACGCGAGCGCCCTCCTGCAGGAACCGCAGCGCCACCTGCCGTCCGATGCCCGAGGCGGCGCCGGTCACGAGCGCGGTCTTTCCGGTGAGCCGTTCGGTCATGTGCGGGGCCTCCACGCTGGATCGTCATCGATAACCGGTTGACCGGTTTACCGGACAGGCTACCACCCCGGGGAAGGCGGTCGACGAGATCATGGAACTCCGTCGCGGTGCCCGAGTGCGGTTTCAGGTTCTCGGGTCGACGTGGATCTTGGGGCCGAGGCCGGCCCCCTCCGGACGACGTCCGTCCAGGATCGTGCCGACCTCGTCGAGCCCGACCGTCGCCGCGACGAGCGGGCGGGGGTCGACCTCGCCCGAGGCGTAGAGGTCGATGGTTCCGGCGAGGCCGGGCGAGGCGCTGAGAATGCCGACGGCCGTCACGTCCTTGAGCGCCAGCGTGCGGGTGTCGATGAGGCTCCGGCTTCCCGCGAGGCCGACGTAGACCACTCGGCCGGCCGGTTCGACCAGCTCGAGTGCCTTCGCCGGAAGGGCCGGTGCGTTCGACGAGTCGATCACCGCGTCCCACGGGAGGTCGTCGGGCAGGTCGTCCTCGCTCCACACCCCGTCGAAGCCGAGTGTGCGCGCGTAGTCGAGCGAACGCTGCGAACGACCCATGAGGTGCACCTCGGCGCCGAACGAGCGGGCGAACATGGCGACGAGCAGGCCGATGGTTCCCGGCCCCAACACGAGGACACGATCGCCGTCGGAGAGGTCGGCGCCCCAGACCGACCGCAGCGCGTTCCCGCCGGGTTCGACGAGGGCGCCGAGCGTGTCGTCGACGGTGTCGGGCAGGGCATGCAACGCCCTCACGGGCATCGCGAGCTGCTCGGCCAGGGCGCCCGGGAATCCGTTGCGGATGCCGACCTCGCTGCGGAACTCGCAGACGTGCTGGTCGCCCTGCACGCAGCGTCGACAGACGCCGCAGCCGAGCATGGTGTCCCCGGTGACCCGGCGGCCGATCCACGAGGGGTCGACGCCGTCGCCGACCGCGGCGACCGCGCCCATCCACTCGTGACCGAGGCGCAACGGGTACCGGGCGTGACCCTCGTGCAGGTACTGCATCTCGCCGGTGAAGAACTCGACGTCGGTGCCGCAGACGCCGACACGCTCGACGTCGATCACGACGCCACCAGGAGTCGCCGTCGGAGGCGCGACATCCTGGACCTCGAACTCGCGGGGTCCGGTGAGGACGAATGCTCTCATGAGTGCGTCCTCTCGGTGGTGCGTGGTGGGCGGAGTGGTCAGTGATCGAAGGCGGAGCGAGCGGCTGAGGACCACGGTGTCGTGGGAATGCCCCGTGCGTGCACGTCGGCGAGGAAGAGCCGTCCGGCGTGGGGATGCCGCAACCGCTCGTCGGCACTCAGATCGCGTGACGCCGTCGTGATGAGCAGGCGGTCGAGCCGGTCGCCGACGAAGGCGACGCTGGACACATGCGGCGCGGGAACGCCGACGGTGTCGCCGGGCCGGCCCTCGGGGGTGAACGACCGGACTTCGCCGGCTCCCCAGATCGCCACCCACAGATGGCCCTCGGCGTCGACGCAGATGCCGTCGGGGGACCCGTCTTCGATGTGGAGGTGCTCCCGGCGCGGGCCGTACTCCCCCGTCGTCGCGTCGTAGTCGCGCACCCAGACGATGCCGGGCACCGTGTCGGTGCTGTAGAGCAGCGTGCCGTCGGGCGACCATGCGATGCCGTTCGAGAGGGTGAGATCCGAGTCCATCACGGTCAGGGATCCGTCGTGTTCGAGCCGGTACAGGAACTCGTGGCCCTCGCGGTCATCGAGCGCGAGGGTGCCGACGAGGAAGCGA
Organism: uncultured Actinomycetota bacterium; assembly: GCA_963802485.1. Taxonomy (GTDB): domain Bacteria; phylum Actinomycetota; class Actinomycetes; order Actinomycetales; family Microbacteriaceae; genus Agromyces. Next base: position 2,959 of record CAWDJA010000002.1, on the reverse strand, counting down.
CCGTCGGGGTCGCAGGCGCCGTCATTGGAACGACTGTTCACGTCGGATGCCACGAGCCTGGGTCCCTCGAGTCGTTCACCGTCGGGCGCGACGAGCACGAGCCGGTCATGGGCGGCGACGAGGAGGCTTCCGTCGTCGCCGCGAACGGCCGCCCCGACCCGGCCGGCGAAGTCGAGCTGCCGTGTCACCAGGATCGCGCCGTCCGCGATCCTGCCCTCCAAGACGGTGCCGCGCTCGACGTCGATCCAGATCAGGCTGGAGGTCTCCGGAACCCACACCGGGCCCTCGGCGAGGACATGCCTGGAGTGCGACGCGGGCTCGGCGCGGAACTCGGTCATCGCGGTCCTCGTGGATCGGCGTGGTCGGGTTCGGTGAGAAAGATGGCGTTCATGTCGTTCCGGATGCTATGCAGAAGTTCCGACGAACGGAAGAGAGATCCGTGACCGAGCACCGTAGCTCCGAGTGGTACGCCGGTACCGATCGCAACTCCTACATCCATCGCGCCTGGATGCGACGCGGCCTGCCGGAGAACGCCTTCGACGGGCGCCCGCACATCGCGATCGCGAATTCCGCTTCCGATCTCACGCCGTGCAACGCTCACCTGAACGAGGTCATGGAGTCCGTCAAGGCCGGCATCTCCGAGGCCGGCGGCATCCCCCTCAACCTCCCGGTCGTCTCGCTCGGCGAGACCCAGGTGCGCCCGACCGCGATGCTCTGGCGCAACATGGCCGCCATGGCGACCGAGGAGATGCTGCGTGCGAACCCGATCGACGGCGTCGTGCTGCTCGGCGGGTGCGACAAGACGATCCCGTCGCTGCTCATGGCCGCGGCATCCGTCGACCTGCCCGCGATCGTCGTGCCGGGCGGGCCGATGAAGACGGGCACGTTCCACGGCGTCGCACTCGGCTGCGGCACCGACGTCTGGAGACTCAGCGAGGAGGTGCGTGCCGGCACCCTCAGCGAGCGGGAGTTCCTGAGGAGCGAGTCCTCGATGATCAGCAGCAGGGGACACTGCAACACCATGGGCACCGCGTCGACCATGGCCCTCGTCGCTGAGGCCCTCGGCGTCGTCATCCCGGGACTCGCCGGTACTCCCGCGGTCGACAGTCGCCTGCTCGAGCACTCGCACGAGACCGGCCGCCTCATCGTCGACCTCATCGAACACGACCGTCGACCCAGCTCCTTCCTGACGAAGGGCTCGTTCCAGAACGCGATCGTGGCCCTGGCCGCGATCGGCGGCTCCACCAATGCCGTCGTGCACCTGCTCGCGATCGCCGGCCGACTCGGCGATCGACCTCACGCTCGACGACTTCGACGCCATCGGCTCGGGCGTGCCGCTGCTGGTCAACCTGCAGCCCGCCGGCCGATACCTCATGGACGACTTCCAGCGCGCGGGCGGCCTGCTCTCGGTGCTGCGCGAGGTGAAGGACCTGCTCGACCCGACCGCGCTGACCGTGACCGGCAAGCCGCTCGTCGACCACCTCGACTCCGCCCGCATCTGGGACACGGAGGTCATCAGCGTTCGCGACCTGCCCCTGATACCGGATGCCGGTATCGCCGTGCTGCGCGGCAACCTCGCGCCGGGCGGCGCGATCATCAAGCCGGCCGCGGCATCCCCGCACCTGCTGCAGCACCGGGGCCGGGCCGTGGTGTTCGACACCATCGAGGACATGCACGCCCGTCTCGACGACCCCGCCCTCGACGTCGACGCGGACTCGGTGCTCGTGCTGCGCGGGTGCGGCCCCAAGGGCTACCCGGGCATGCCCGAGGTCGCGAACATGCCCTTGCCCAAGAAGCTCCTCGAGCAGGGCGTGCGCGACATGGTGCGCATCTGCGACGGGCGCATGAGCGGCACCGCCTACGGCACGGTCGTGCTGCACGTCACGCCGGAAGCCGCCGCCGGCGGCCCGCTCGCGATCGTCGAGACCGGCGACTGGATCATCCTCGACGTGCCGGGGCGCCGCCTCACCCTCGACCTCACGCAGGAGGAGCTGGATACTCGAGCTCCCAACACGGCGACCGTCGACGGATATGCCCGGCCGACACGCGGCTGGGAGCGGCTCTACGTCGAGCACGTGATGCAAGCCGACACCGGGGCGGACCTCGACTTCCTGCAAGGTTCCAGCGGCGACAAGGTCTCTCGTGACTCGCACTAGCGAACGGCAGGTGCCGAGATGACGAGAACCGCGGTGATCACCGGCGGCATGAGCGGGCTCGGCGCCGCGTCGGCCACCCGGCTGGCCGCCGACGGCATCATGGTCATCCGACTCGATCGCACACCGGGTGCCGACGTCGTCGTGGACGTGACGGATTCCGCCGCGGTCGATGCCGCTGCCGCCGACCTCGGCCCGATCGACATCCTCATCAACTGCGCCGGGATCGTCGGCCCGAACAAGCCGCTCTGGGAGGTGACGGACGCGGAGTGGGATGCCGTCTTCGCCGTCAACGTGCGGGGCACGTTCAACCTGTGCCGCGCCGTCGTACCGGGCATGCGCGAACGCGGCTGGGGCCGCATCGTGAACTTCGCCAGCATGGCCGGCAAGGACGGCAACCCCAACCTCTCCGCCTACTCGGCGACCAAGGCCGCGGTCATCGCCATGACGAAGTCGCTCGGCAAGGAGCTCGCGACCAGCGGGGTGCTCGTCAACGCGATCGCGCCCGCGGTCATCGAGACCCCGATGAACGACGACACGTCGCCCGAGGTGCTCGCCCACATCACCAGCCTCATTCCCATGAAGCGGGTCGGCCGCGCCGAGGAGGTCGCCGAGCTCGTCGCCTGGCTCGCCTCCGAGAAGGTCAGCTTCTCGACGGGCGCCGTCTACGACATCAGTGGTGGGCGCGCCACCTACTGAGGCCGCTCACGCCACCCGAAGCAACCGTCAAGCGACCAGGCGAGCCGTGTCGAGATGGCGGCGGGCAGCACCGATCGCGAGGCGGGCATGCTCCTTCGCACCGACTT
>CAWDJA010000001.1:0-23113 GCA_963802485.1 uncultured Actinomycetota bacterium | reverse complement strand
CGACGCCGCTCACCTGGTCGGTTGACGGTGCGGGATGTGGATTCGCAGTGCGTGGCTGACGTTGCAGAGCGTTCACCCCGTGGGCTGAAGGCTCAGCCCGATGCAGTGCCCGGCTGTCGCGGCCGGAGGCCCGCCTTCCGGTAGATCTCGTCGATGACGGTCATCATCGCGACCGAGTCGGTCAATCTCGAGGCGGGTGGCTTCCCGAGCAGGACGGCGTCCCGGAATGCCTCCAGCTGGAAGCGGTACGTGGAGCCGCGATCGACATCGACGGTTCGGGTGCCGGCAGCGCTGCGAAGGCGGATGCGACCCCCCACCTGTGGGTGGTACGGCCACCGCACGCGGATGGTTCCCCCATCGCCCACGATCTCGACCCGTGCGCCGAACACGTGGCGGGACCACATGCTCGCCGTCACGGTCGCCGAGGGCAGGTCCGGAAACGCCAGCGTCGCGACCATCGAAGCGTCGACGCCGTCGCGGGTGGTCGCCGTTGCGCTCGTGACGGTGGCGTCGTAGCCGAAGAGTGCCTGCAGCATCCGGACGGGATAGCAGCCCACATCCATGAGCGCCCCGCCGCCGAGGGCTTCGTTCCACCGGATGTCCCTTCCGGGCGGGATCGGAACGCAGAACGTCGCTGTCGCCCGCCGCAGCGCGCCGAGTTCGCCGCTCTGCAGGATGCCGCGAAGCTGGTCGACCACCGGGTGGAAGAGCGTGTGGAACGCTTCCATCACGACGAGTGCGGTTCCCCCAGCGGCATCCGCGACTCGCTCGGCCTCGTCGCCGTTCGCGGTGAAGGGCTTCTCGACCAGCACGTGCTTGCCCGCGTTCAGGGCCGCGATCGTCCACCGACCGTGCAGCGCGGCGGGCAGCGGGAGGTACACGGCATCGAGGTCGGGGTCGGCGAGCAGGTCGTCGTAGGTGCCATGGACCTTCGCGATGCCGTGCTTGCTCGCGAACGCGGAGGCGCGCTGTTCGTCGCGTGCGGCGATCGCATCGACGGAGACGTCCGGGAGAGCGCGCGCGGGTCGGAGGAGGGCGATCCTCGTGATGCGAGCGGCACCGAGGACCCCGATCCGAAGCGTCGTCATGCCGTCGGCTTCCCCATAGCGGTCAGGATCACGGTCTCAGGGGCTGCGGCGGCTCATCAATGCACACCTGTGTACGACTCACGAGGTGCCGCCCTGGATGATCTCGAAACGCGGGGACGCGGGGGGTGCCGGACGTTCACGCCGACGGTTGACAGGACCCGGTGGGTGAGCGTCCTCGCGATGTCACCGGCGTCGTAGCCGATGGTGGTGAGGCGGGGGAAGGCCGCTCTCCCGAGAGCCGAATTGTCGACTCCGACCAATGCCAGAGCCGCTGGCACCGCGATTCCCAAGTGCTGGCCGGCGGACAGCAGGGTCAATGCCACGTCGTCGTTGTAGCAGGCATGGCGGTCGAGCGGTCGAGCTTTCGGAGGTGTGCGGTTGCCTCTTCCGGATCGATGGCCAGTTCGATGACGTCGGGCTCCGGGAGCCCGAGCTGGTGCAGGCAGCTCGGAAACCATCGAACCGGGGCTGTCCGTAGAGATTCTGCCGGCGGTCCTTGAGATGGGCGTAGGACAGTCGCCGGTGGCCACGATCGAAGAGGTGCCGGGCTTGGAGTGCGCCGATCAGGTCATGGCCGGTGCCGTTCTCGTCCGTCTCCGTCCGTCGTTTCGACGGCCCCGACCAACGGCGCCCGGCGCGACCGGAGGACGTCGAGGTGATCGTCGGCCAGGTCGGCCATCGTGACCACGGCGACCGGCTGCACTGCGGCGATGAAGCCATCGAATGAAGTGACGTCGGAGGTCGAGAACCTCGTGACGAGCATCAGGCCGTTGCGGGCCAATTCATCCGTCATGACCTCGAGGATGTCCTGGAGGTTGGCGCCGAAGGTGGTGTGCGGCACGACGGCGACCACCACGTCGCTCTTGCCACGCGCCAGGGTTTCGGCCGGCCAGGGATGGCTCGTACGCCAAGGCGCGCGCAGCCTCCAGGACCCGCTCGCGTGTGGCTGGCGCGAATCGCCCCCATGGCCATTCAGGATCTGGCTGACTGCGCCACGGGACACGCCGGCGAGCCGGGCCACATCTGCGCTCGTCGAATTGCGACCCGGAGCCGGCACGCGTTCCTGCACATCCATCTCCACGGCGTAACCATACCAGCAATTGACGCGCGTTACCTCGATGTGCTCTACTACCGTTTACGCGCGTTACCTACGGCCGGTCACGGCTTGTGCATGGATGCACGAGCCGGCGAGTTCCGGTCCTCAACCCAGATGAGAGCACTGGTGCTCTCTCGATCGGAGGAGTCATGAGCACGTCTTCACCCAAGCCGACACGGCAGCAGAGGGGGCCCGGCTTGTCGCGGTCACCGCGCAGGCGCGCCGCCTCGACGCTCGTCGCCGCCCTCGCCTTCGCGCTGGTGGCGGGCGCGACTGCCCCAGCGGCGGCGGCCCCGACGACACCCTCGGCCGCGGCGACCGCACCCATCTTCGACGCCGACTACCTCGACGGCGTCTCCGGTGCCGAGCCGGCCACGGAAGTCAATCTGGCCGGAACGTGGGACTTCACACCCCTGACGAACACCATCTGCACCGGCGGGGGACGTTTCGGTACGACCACGGGCCCCTTCCTCTCATGTGTCGACTCCCCCGCGAGCGGTGGGCCGACCACGATCCAGGTGCCCGGCGGAGGTTGGGTCAAGCAGGGCTGGACCGACCTCTCCCGCGCCACCTATGCGAAGACGGTCAGCGTCCCCATGTTCTCCGCGGACCAGGTGACGCGCCTGAACTTCGGCGCCATCAACCACCGCGCCACGGTCACCGTGGACGGGCGCACGGTGGGCACCCAGACGACCTCCTTCACCGACTCGGTGTTCGATCTCAGCGACTTCGTCACGCCCGGGGCGGAGCACCGCATCGAGGTGACGGTCGAGGGCCGCAAGGCGCTCGTCGGCCCTGACCTGCGGTACACCGTTCCGGAGGGCGCATCGTGGTCCGACGACGTCGCACAGGGCATCTTCCGGTCGGCGAACCTCGAGGTCTTCCCTGCCGTGTTCGTCGCCGACACGTTCGTGCGCACCAGCGTGGCGGACAAGACGCTCAGCTACGACGTACAGGTCACGAACAGCACGGATCAGGCTCAGAAGGTCGACCTCAAGGGAGCACTGAGCTCTTGGAACGGTCAGGGCTGGAAGTACCCGGCGGTGCCGACCCAGCACGCTGTGGTGGCGGCGAACACCACCGCCACGATCACGGTCGGGCCGCTGCGCTGGCGCGCCGATCAGGGCTCCTACTGGACTCCGAACGTCCCGTACCAGGCGGATTACACTGCCCAGCTTCATGAGCTGGGCGTGAGCATCACCTCCCGCCCGGATGGCGGCGGCAAGGACAGCGGTGGGCCCAAGTCGAGCTCCGAGTACGGGGTCCGGTTCGGCTTCCGTGAGCTGAAGCAGGTCGGTGAGCACTTCGAGCTCAACGGCGTGAAGGTGAACTTCCGCGGCGACAGCCTTCAAGGAGCGAACTACGACAACATCGACCACTTCGGTATCAGCGATGCCTACGACACGCTGCCCGGCTTCCTCGAGCCATCCGACGGCAACGGCGGATGGCCCCAGGCGGTGCGCAACTACCAGCGGCTGAACTACAACGTGGTGCGCATCCACCAGCTCCCGGCCACGCCCTACATGCTCGACGTCGCCGATGAGCTGGGGCTGATGATCCAGGACGAGACCGCCATTCGCGGGTCGAACAACCGGGAGAACTTCGTCACCGGCCGCGACAACATGGTCAAGCACCTGTCCGACCTCGTCCTGCGCGACCGCAACCACGCATCGGTGCTCCGCTGGAGCCAGTCGAACGAGCCGCGGGTGCCGCCTCTCTTCCGTCAACCCGGGGCTGGACCGGAGTTCGACGAGCTGCTCTACCAGACGGTGATGGCGCTCGACTCCACCCGGCCCATCAGCACCGATGGGGACTCCGAAGACCTGGCGCACGACAACTACACCGTGTTCTGCCACTACGAGGGAGACACCGGGCAGTTTGCCGTTGGCCAATACACCGAGAACGTCTGCGACATCCCGGGCAAGCCGAACGGCCAAGGCGAGTTCATCTGGAACAACGACCACACGGCTCAGGGCATGACGTGGTTCGCCACGGCGACCCTGCGCATGCGGGAGAAGGGTGCCGAGGACACCCGGCCCTACACGCTGCTGTCGAACTGGTCCTCGGTGATCCCGGGCGTGAAGCGGACCGACTTCTCCTCCCTCGAGACGGGATACCCGCACGGGCCGCTGCCGCTGTACGGGGAGGACAACCTGCCCGACCCGTGGAGCAACCCGCAGATCCAGCTCCTCCAGAAGGCGTACAACCCGGTCGCGGCCGTCGACACCGACTTCTGGAACGAGAACAAGCTCTCGAACGCAGCCGGCCAATGGCCCGTGGCACCGTCGGTCATCGCCGCCGGCGCGAACACGCGGACGCTGACGGTGTTCAACGACACCTTCACGGGGACGCGACTGGAGGTGACGTGGAGCCTCCGGCAGGGCGCACCCGACGGAGCGGTCGTCGCGAGCGGCAGCCTGTCGCCCGAGATCGCGCCGGGCGACCACGCGTCATTGCCGATCTCGTTCACCGCTCCCGCCACGACCGATCTGCTGTACCTCGACGTCCGCGTCGAGAAGCCGAGCCAGGGTGTGCTGTTCCAGGACGCAAGCACCGTCTACCAGGTCCAGTGACGCGCGGGCACCTGATCACCGAAGCGACCTGACACGTCGGGCCGGGCACCGTCGAACGGTGTCCGGCCCGACCACCACATGCCTCGAATCAGTCCTCGTCGGTGTGCGTATGCCTCTGAAGATGCGTCGCAATACGCCGAACCCGGCATGAGCGATGGTCCTCGGTCGTCTCAGTCGCTTCGTTTCCACAATGCAGACCGGCCGGGTTCTGATGTGAGGTTCGACTCTGCTAAGAAGGGTTGGTCCCTGCCCTACCAGTGATTGGATCGTACCCGATGAACCCCAGCCGTGACGAGCAGCCCGACATCCATGTGCGCAGCGACTACGAGGCGGTGGGCGGCGGACCAGCGATCGCCGCAGTGGTGGACCGTTTCTACGGACTTGTGCTCGATGACGACCGACTTCGCGACTACTTCGACGGCGTCGAGATGGCACGGCTCAAGCGTCACCAGGTGGCGCTGGTGTCCCAGGTGATGGGCGGGCCGGTCGAATACGCCGGCCGCGACCTGCGCGCGGCCCATCAGGGCAAGGGCATCTCACGCGACGACTTCGGCGCGGTCGCCGGGCACCTTGTGACCGCGCTGGCCGAGGCAGGGGTTGAGCCCGCAATCATCGACCGGACGGTGACCGCGGTCGCCGGCACGGAATCGGACATCGTCGAAGCTGCCCCGGCTGCCGGGTGACGCGGTGGACACCGCCGCGCTGAAGCAGACGTGGGCGCTGGCAGAGAGCCTCGGCGACGAGGTGCCTCTGTTCTTCTACTCGCACCTCTTCCTGTCCCACCCCGAGCTACGGAGCATGTTCCCCGTCTCGATGGCGACACAGCGGGATCGACTTGTCGGTGCGCTCGGCAGAATCGTCTCCAGCGTTGACGAACTCGACGAGGTGGTCGGGTTCATCGAGCAGCTGGGCCGCGACCACCGCCGCTTCGAGGTCATCGCAGCGCACTACAACGCTGTCGGCGCATCCCTGCTCGCCACCCTCAGGCACTTCCTGGGGGACCGGTGGACGGACGAGGTCGCAGCGGACTGGGCCGAGGCCTACGGCCTGATCGCCACGGTCATGGTCAAGGCAGCCGAAGCGGCCGAATCGACGAGCCCAGCGTCCTGGGTCGGTCATGTGACCGCGGTGGATCGGCGGGGGATGGACCTCGCGGTCATCCAGGTCCGCCCCGAACCCCACCTGCCGTTCGTGCCCGGCCAGTCCGTGGCAGTGGAAATACCGTCGCGGCGCAGGCTGTGGCGCTATCTCAGCCCGGCGAACGCACCGCGCGCCGACGGCACCCTGGAGTTCCACATCCAGATGGTCCCCGGTGGCCAGGTCAGCAGCAGCATGGTCCGCTCGCTTGAGGCAGGCGAGACCATTCGAATCGGAGCCCCCGTGGGTCAGGAACTGACCTTGGACGAGGACGAGCGCCAGCGCGACCTGATCATGGTCGCCGGCGGTACCGGCCTGGCCCCGCTCCGGGCGCACCTGGAGCGCATCGACCTGGACTGGCAGGCGACCGGCCGGGCTCCCCGGGTCCATCTGTTCCACGGGGCGCGCCTGCCGTGGAATCTTTACGAGAACCGGCTGCTGAAGAACCTGTCAGCGCGGCCTTGGTTCACGTACACGCCGGTGGTCTCGGACGACCCCAGCTACCCGGGCCGGAAGGGCCTGGTCGGGGATGCCGCCGCCGATGGCGGATCGCTGCATGGACGTCTCGCGCTGGTGTGCGGATCGCCCGAAATGGTGCGGCACACGGTCTACCGGCTCCGTGCCGGAGGGATCGCCCGAACGGACGTGAGGTTCGAGCAGTTCGCGACCCTCGACGAAGACAGTCATGACCTCCACCACCACACCCATGATCCGGAGCCGGCTCGGCTGCCGGGGAGCGAATAGGGGTACCACGCATGACGCAGAACGGCACCGACCCCGACAGCCTCGCCGCCGCGGGCACAGGGCCTGAGCATGACCTTGCCGTTGCGGTGAGCCACCTTCCCGACCCCCACTCCGTGGAGTTCACCATGAAGATCCGGGGCGGTGCCTACGACCGGCTCGAAGTCGACAACTTCATGCGTGATCTCGCGACTGCGATCGCCGAAGTCCGGGCAGCCGCGGCCAGCACCCGCCAGGAGCTCGCCGAACTGCGGGCCGAGAAGGCCAGCCAGGGTGCGTCCGGGTCCGACTCCGAGGAGGAGATCACCGCCGGAGCCGTCGGGTTGCTCACCCAGGCCCAGCTGATCGCCGACAAGGCCGTGGCCGACGCCGAACAGTATGCCCGCGACCTCGTGCTGACCGCTCGCAGCCAGTACCGCGAGATCCTGGAACGCGCCGAGAACACCGCCAGTCAGGCGACGGCGGCGATCCCCACCGAGCATGTTCCGCCCGTCCCCGAGATCGAGTACGTCCGCACCTACGCCCAGGTCGCGCAGATCCAGCTGCGCTCGGTCCTCGACGCGCTGACCGAGCAGGTCGACCGCCTCGGCAGCTTGCCCCAGCCCGCGACCGAAGCCGTCGCGCCCCCCGACCCGGACGACGACCCAACAGGTGAACCCGACTGGGAGCCCTCGGCATCGGGATCGGTCAGCGCAGAACTGCGCTGACGGGCGGAGTCCGAGCGTGAGACGTGCGTCGAGGTGGCTCGCGAGACCGGCCTGCGCGTGGCCGCCGCCTATCGAGTGGGCACGCCTTCGATCGGGGGCGTCGCGCTCGTGGCATCCGCCGCCCTACCGTGCCGAGGCGTTCGCGGCGTACGCCTGCTCGCGATCGCATCACGGAGCGCACGCCGACCTGGAAGCGCCAGCGCCTCGACGGCGGCACGACGGACTGGGTGAACCTCTGACTCAGACGGCGTTCGGCTCCGACAGTGCCTGCCGGCGCACCGCGCCCGGCGTCTGTCCGATGGTGCGGGCGAACGCGCGGGCGAAGGCGGCCTCGGACTGGTAGCCGACTTCGGCGGCGACCTGTGCGACCGTGGCGCGGTCATCTCGCAGCCGGTTGGCCGCGAGGTTCATGCGCCAGCGAGTGAGGTAGGCCATGGGGGCCTCGCCCACCATGCCCGTGAAGCGCGCGCTGAACGCCGACCTCGACATCGTGGCGGTTCGTGCGAGCTGCTCGAGGTTCCAGTCGCGGCCGGGTTCGGCGTGCATCACCTCGAGGGCGCTGCCGACCCGATCGTCTTGCAGTGCCAGCAGCCAGCCGTCGCGCGCGGTGGGATCGTAGGCGAGCCAGGCGCGGATGGCCTGCACGACGAGGATGTCGGAGAGCCGCGTGGCGACGGCCTCCGCGCCGGGCTGCGCACGGGTCAGCTCGTCGGCCATGAGGCGCAAGCGTGTCGCGGACCGACGACGCCATCACGGGCTCATCGCCACGCACCGTCAGCACGCTCGGCAGGCCGCGTAGGAGCTCTCGGGCGGCGGGGTCGTCGAACGCGACGATTCCGCAGATCAGCTGTGTCGCCCGCCCGCCGCCGCCGTGCCGGAGCACCGAGTAGTGCGGCCCGAGATACTGCTGCGGGAGCCGGTCGACCCGCGGTGACGGCCCGATGCCTGGCGAGCTCATGATGTCGTGCCCACGGCCGTGCGGCACGAGTGCGAGGTCGCCGGCACGCAGTTCGACGGGGTCGACGCCGTCGACGCGGAGCCAGCACGATCCGACCGTCGGCACGTGGAAGCTCACCGAGTCGGTGATCGCCGGCATCTCCAGCCCCCACGGCTCGGTGAGCTCGGACCGGCAGTAGAAGACCCCGCGCATCCGCAGCGTCTGCAGGACCCGGGCGACGCGGTCTCGGCCTTCCCATGGTGTTGCATCCATGGCTCCATCGTGCCGCAGACGCTGCTCGGGCGTCTGTCGATCTGGACGAATGAACAAGAAGCGTGGACAAACCAGCATGGTTACGCCGATCAACCCCGCATACCGTCGGATGAGTAGACAACATCAACGAATGGAGCGACACATGTATGCAGTAGCTGGAGCGACAGGACGCGTGGGATCAGCAACGGCGCGTCACCTGCTTGCGAACGGAGCGGAGGTGCGGGTTCTCGTTCGAGACCGCGAACGAGTCGAGGAATGGACCCGGCAGGGCGCGGAGGCCCGTGTCGTCGATCTCGGTGATCGGGCCGCCCTGCGCGACGCGATCACCGGATGCGACGGTCTCTTCGTACTCCTGCCGTTCGATCTCACGGTCGACGACCTCGACGCCTACGCCGACGCGGTCACGACATCGGTCGCCGGCGCGGTCGCCGACAGCGGAATCCCGCACGTCGTCATGCTTTCCTCCGGCGGAGCCGACCTCCCCGACGGCACCGGCCCCATCACTGGCATGCACCGAATGGAACAGGCGCTGCGGGCGACGGGCACCGTGCTGACCGCGCTCCGGTCGGGGCACTTCCAGGAGAAGGTCGGCGACCTCATCGAGGCCGCACGGGCCGGGATCTATCCAGTCTTCGCCGCGTCGGCCGATGTCCCGCTTCCGATGGGGGCGACTCGCGATCTCGGTGCGACTGCCGCGCGGGCGCTGTTGTCGCCGGATGCCACGAGCACAACGATCGACGTGCGCGGGCCTGCGTACTCCGAACGGCAGGTCGCCGGGGTTCTCGGAGCGGCGCTGGACCGCGAGCTCGAGGTCGTCGTGCTGCCCGAGGACGCATGGGCACCCGCGCTGATCGACGCCGGCTTCCGTCCCCACGTGGCCGAGAGCCTCGCCGAGCTCTACCGCGCCCACGAGCGGGGCCTGCTGGCGCCCCGCGGGGATCGCGCGGTGCGCGTCGACACTCCGATCGAGGACACGATCGCCGGCCTCACCGCGGCCTGATCGACGCGGGAGGACATCATGAATGGGATTCCAGAAGCGGTGCTCGTCGCCGCGACAGTCGGCAACGGGCTCCTCGCGGGCGTGTACTTCGCCTTCAGCTGCGGGGTGGTGCCGGGCCTGCGCCGCGTCGACGACCTTTCGTACGTGACGGTGTTCCGCGCCATCAACCGGAGCATCGTCAACGGTCTGTTCCTCCTCGTGTTCCTGGGTGCTCCCATCGCGACTGTTGCGGCCACAGCGTTGCATCTCGATGCTGCTCGTCGGGAGGCGCTGGCCTGGCTGGTGGCGGGTCTCGTGCTCTGTCTGTTCTCCTTCGCGGTGACGGTCCTCGTCAACGTGCCGCTGAACAACCGGCTCGGCACTGCTCCAATCGGCGACGCGCAACTGCGGAAGGTACGCGACGGTTTCGAGATGCGATGGAACCGGTGGAACCACGTGCGAACCGCCACCAGCACCGCCGCGCTCATCGTTCTCGCGATCGCCTGACGGCGACGGCGACGGCGGTTCGGAGGAGTATTTCGTTCTGAGAATCGCCGGTACTTCGGTATCGAGTCCCCGGAGGAATTCGACCCGATTCTCGCGTTCTCGGAAACAAGAAAGCCCCCGGGCAACCGGGGGTTTTCGATGTGGCTCCGACCGGCATCGATCCGGTGACCGGCTTTCGGGCCGGGATCCCAATGAATACGCGGCATTCCGGCACATCTTCATCGCAGCGCAACATCGGTGGAATCGCTCAGTTGTGGGCAGAATGTGGCGCGCGAAGGTCCGCCCGGAGCGCAGACGAGGTTCATCCGTCGAAACTCTCGGTGGTGGCATCGCGGAGGATCAGCGGGAGGACCTCCCGGACGTAGTCGGATTCGTGGAAGGTGGATTCGTCGTTCGGCCCCAGGAGCCAGCCCTCGAAGGACCGCTCGTAGGTGTCGAGAATCACCCCAGCGAGGACGTGAGGGGGCCATGAGAACCGACGACCGAGCTTGCCCAGGAGCGCGCGAAGGATTTCGACCAGCACCGCGATCAGTGCGTCCTCCGAGCCCGCGACGGCATCGCCGTCGTCTCTGCGTCGAACGGCGGCGATCCGCCGCTCGACACGGATCATGAGCCCGGCGCGGTCGAGCGGGGCCGACCGGGCAAGACAGATCGCGGCCCGCGCGAGATCGTCGGGGTGATCGCCCTCGGGGAGGAACTGCGCGATCATCCGTTCCATGCGGCTCGCGGACTCGGCAACCAGGAGCTGGGTGATCTCATCCAACAGGGCGTCGGTCGTCGGGAAGAGCACGCGGTAGGCGTGCGGGTGGATCCCGGCCTGCTCGCAGGCGTCCTCGATGGTCGGCGCGGTCAGCTTTCCGTCGAATGAGAGTGCGGCGCGGGCCGCTTTCGCGACCAGCAGGCGGGAGCGCCGCTGGCGCTCGGCGCTGCGGATGCTTCGGCCCGGAGCGAGCGTCCTAGGCACGATCGACCGCCGGCTCGGCGCGGTGCGGCAGCACGGCGCGATCGCCGAACGGTGCATCGCGCTTCTGCGGCAGCATCCGCTGTCCTTCGATCCACTGCGGATCCTTCGGCTCGCTCGTCTTGGCGTCGCACCGTTGCGAGATCCTCAACGATCCCTCTCCCTCCGCCGAGGCCGATTTCGAACTCCGATTTGACTGAAGATATCATCTGGAGTGAAGATTTCTTCAATCACATGGAGGTGGTTGACATGGCAAACCTCGAGCAGACGGCCTCGAGCGGTGAGCTCCACGGCACGCACAGCGAGATGCACAGCGAGCAGGGAGCCCTGAGTGGTGAGCATCCCGGTCGGTCTCGAAACCCGATCATCAAGGTCGCGGGGGTGAGTTGGCTGGAGTTCTCGAAGCCGAACCTGACCAAGGCCCATGCGTTCGCGACGGCCTTCGGCTTCGGCACCGTCCTGCAGACGCCCGAGAAGGTCTATCTCCGCGGCACCGACGCAGGCGCGCCCTCGGTGATCCTCCGCGCCGGCCCGCGGACCAAGTTCCTCGGCCCCACGTTCCGGGCGGCCGACGAAGTGGACGTGCTGAGGCTGGCGGAGGCGACCGGGCGCCGGGTCAACCGACTGCCCGACGATATCGGCGGCGTCGCCGTCGAACTGACCGACCCCTCTGGCATGCCGGTCCGGGTTGCGGCGGGCATGCACGAGCTGACGGCGCTCGAGCCGCAGCCGGTGTCGGCGCACAACTACGGGGGCGAGCTGACCCGCATCAACACCACCGTCCGGCCCGCGCTCGAGCCGGCCAGGGTCCGTCGTCTCGGTCACGTGGTCCTGATGAGCACCCGATACCAGCAGGCGCTGCAGTGGTATCTGGACACGCTCGGCCTGATCGTCAGCGACTTCCTCTTCTACGAGGGCCAGCGGCAGCGTGGCCCCGTCATGAGCTTCATCCGGTGCGACCGTGGCAGCGAGCCCACGGACCACCACACGCTCGCGATGACGCTGGGGCCCTCCAACAAGTACGTGCACTCCGCATACGAGGTGGCCGATCTCGACACCGTCGCGGCGGGCGGCGAGTATCTGCTGCAGCGCGGCTACCGCCGCTCGTGGGGGATCGGTCGTCACATCCAGGGCAGCCAGGTCTTCGACTACTGGCGAGATCCGGACGGATTCCTCGTCGAGCACTACGCGGACGGCGACATGTTCGACAGCAGCCTGGACCCGGGCTGGGCGCCCATGACCGCATCCGGGCTCTCGCAATGGGGTCCCCCCGCGACCGCCGACTTCCTGGGCACCGCCGGGCCGGAGACCCTCGGGATGGTGCGGGACATCCTCCGCGCGCTCGCCAGGACGGACAACGAGTTCGACCTGAACCGCTTGCGCGGACTGCTCAAGGTGGCGACCTCATGACCATTCCCGTACTTCGCACGGCCGACGCGTGGTGGGTGGAACTCCCCGACGGAACAGCGCGTCGGATCGACACGACGGCGACCAGCACCCGCGAACTGCTGAACGACCGACAGTCGGTGCTGGCGGCCCGCGACCGACCCATCGGAGACGATGAGGACCGGCCGGCCCTCATCGATCTGCACCCGATCTCCCCCGTCACCGCGCCGTGCCGGGTCGTGGCGCAGATGACCAACTACGTGTCGCACGTCCGTGACTCGGGCATGGATCCCGAGACGGTCCCACTGACGTTCTTCCGCAAGACATCTGCGTCCATCTGCGGACCGAACGACGAGATCGTCAGACCGGCCCACGTCCGGTTCCTCGACTACGAGGTCGAGATCGGCCTGGTCATCGGGTGCCCGATCCGGGTCGGCGACACGGTGGATGCGGCCGGCGTGGCCGGCCACGTCGCGGCGCTCGTCGTCACCAACGACGTCTCGGCTCGGGACGTGCAGCTTCCGAAGACCCAGTTCTTCGAGGCGAAGTCCTATCCGACGTTCACGCCGGTCGGTCCGGTCCTGCTCGTCCTCGAGCCGGGCGACTTCGACCGCTTCGGAGAGCTGCGCCTGCAGCTCTCGGTCAACGGGGACATGCGCCAGGACAGCACGGTGGCCGACATGATCTACCACCCGCTGCAGGCGCTCCGCGCGCTGGCGCGATTCCAGCCCCTCGACACGGGCGACCTCGTCCTGACGGGAACGCCGGGCGGCACGGCGCTCACCGCGCCCCCGCGGGTGGTCGAGATCCTCGGGTCGATGCTCCCCGCGGCCACGAAGTGGAAGGCCTTCTTCAAACGACAGGCCGGCAACCCGAAGTACCTCCAGGAGGGTGACGTCATCGAGGCGACGATCGCCACTCCCGACGGCGCGCTCGAGCTCGGCCGGCAGACCAACACCGTGAGGGCCCTGACATGAACGACATGACGATCGGCACCGATTCGGTGCAGGCTCAGCCCGACTCGAGCAGCCTCTGGCCCGACTACTCGACCCCCGACGACCTGGCCGCGATCGAGGCCCAGCCGATCTCGACGCGCGGACTGCCGGAGACGACGTACGACGTGCTCCGGCGAGCAGTCCGCCTGTGGCCCGACCGCACCGCGATCACCACCATGCCCGACGCGGCCCGTTGGCATGAGGGCGCATCTCGGACCTACGCCGAGCTGTTCGCCGACGTCACCCGGACGGCGAACCTGTTGCGCTCCCTGGGCGTGCGGCGCGGTGACGCGGTCGCCCTCCTCGCTCCCAACGGCGCCGAGTTGATCACGGCGACGTTGGCGGCGCAGGTCGCCGGCGTGGCCGCCCCGATCAACGCCGGACTGAGCGCCGAGCACATCGTCGAGCTGCTCACGCGATCCGGGGCACAGGTGCTCGTGTGCGCCGGACCAGGGATCGACCCGCCGGCTGTGGACTCTCGCGTCGGCGGTCGCCGGCGCCGTCGGGATCAAAGCAGTGGTGCTGCTCGGACCGGTCGCGTCGGAGCCGGTCGACCACCCCGATGCGACCCGGGTCGTCTACCTCGCCGAAGCCGCAGCGACACAGCCGGATTCCGAATTCCGCGGCGAGCTCCCAGGAGCCGGCGACATCGCCGCGCTCTTCCACACCGGCGGAACCACGGGGACGCCCAAGCTGGCGGCGCACACCCACGCGAACCAGGTGGTCGACGCATGGTCCCTCGCCGCGATCTCGATGCTCGACGACGACTCGGTCATCTTCGCCGGACTGCCCCTCTTCCACGTGAATGCGCTCGTCGTCACGCTGCTTGCTCCGTTGCTTCGCGGCCAGTCGACGGTGTGGGCGGGCCCCGCGGGCTACCGCGATCCCGCGCTCTACCCGCAGTTCTGGCGCATCGTCGAGCACTACCGCGTCGCCGCGATGAGTGCGGTCCCGACCACCTACGCGGTGCTCGCACGGTGCCCTGTCGATGCGGACCTCTCCAGCCTGCGAGTCGCGATGGTCGGCGCGTCCGCGTTGCCCCCCGGCGTGCGGCGCGGCTTCGAGGCCGCCACGGGCGTCCCACTGCTCGAGGGCTACGGCCTCACCGAGGGGACCTGTGCGAGCGTTCGCGACTTCGTCCGCCATCGCCGCGAGGGGGCGGTCGGTCAGCGGATGCCGTACCAGCGCATGAAGGCGATCAGGGTGCTCGACGACGGCACCTGGGTCGACCTTCCGGCGGGCGAGATCGGCATTCTCGCCATCCACGGGCCGACGGTCTTCCCGGGGTATGTCACCGGCCGCGTCGCCGACGGCTTCGTGCTCGACGGCCTCGGCAAGCTGCGCGACGGATGGCTCGAGACCGGCGACCTCGGCTCCGTGGACGAGGACGGTTTCGTCTCGCTCGTCGGCAGGGCCAAGGACCTCATCATCCGCGGCGGCCACAACATCGACCCGGCGGTGATCGAAGGCGCCCTGCTGTCGCATCCGGATGTCACCGGCGCGAATGCGGTCGGACGACCGGACGCGCACTCCGGGGAGGTTCCCGTGGCGTACGTGACGCTGGCGGCCGGATCGACGACGTCGGAAGACGACCTCGCGCGATGGGCCGCTGGGCGCGTGCCGGAGGCCGTTGCCGCGCCGAAGCACGTCCATCTCGTCGACGAACTGCCCGTCACGCTGGTCGGCAAGCCCTACAAGCCGGCGCTTCGGGCTGACGCTGCCCGGCGCGAAGTCGCCGCGCACTCGCGGCCGTGGACGCCGTGGTCGAGGTCGTCAGCGCGGTCGACGATGGCTCGGTCGTGCTGACGGTGACCGTGGAAGGCGCTGCGGACGTCCAAGGGGTCGAGGAGATCCTCGCGCAGTACGCCCTGCGGACGGCGGTGCACTCGACGGACAGCCGGAATTCGGAGCCGGCGTCGTGAGCACCGGCCCCGCGAGCGAGGACGCGGACCGCGGCCGACGACCGGTGGTGATCGTGGGCGCAGGCCCGACGGGGGTGACGGCGGCCCTCCTCCTCGCCCGGTACGGCATTCCGACCGTGGTGCTCGACCGGTGGACGGACATCTACGCGCGTCCTCGCGCCGTGCACCTCGACGATGAGGTCCACCGGATCCTCGGTCGCCTCGGCGTGGACGAGGAATTCGCGGCCATCTCCCGTCCGGCGCGCGGCCTCAGATTGGTCGACCGCGATCTCAGGGTCCTCGCGGAGTTCGCGCGTGATGACGCCGCCGGTGTGCACGGCTATCCCCAGGCCAACATGTTCGACCAGCCCGCCCTGGAGGGTCTCCTTCGAGCTCGGATGCACCGGACACCGCTGATCAGCTTCCGTGGGAACGTCGAGGTCGTCGCCGTGCGGCCGGTACATGACTGGCCGGGCCGCCTGCTCGTGCAATTCGACGACGTCGAGTCCGGGAACCGGCAGGTGATCGAAGCCGATCACGTGCTCGGGTGCGACGGCGCCAGCAGCGTGGTCCGAGCAGGCGATGGGGTCCCGGATGATCGATCTGGGCTTCGAGCAACGCTGGATGGTCATCGATGTGGAGACGGACGCCGACATCCGCCAATGGGATGGCGTGCACCAGGTCTGCGACCGACGCCGTGCCGCCACGTACATGCGGATCGGACAGCGCCGGTACCGGTGGGAGTTCCGGCTCCTCGATGGTGAGCGCCTCAGCGACTTCGAATCGATGAACGACGTCCATCGGCTCATCGCGCCGTGGACGCGGGGTACGCCGCGCGAGCAACTGCGCCTCGTCCGGATGGCCGACTACGTGTTTCGCGCGCAGGTGGCCGACCGCTGGCGCCGCGGAGGCGTGTTCCTCCTCGGCGACGCCGCTCACCTGACCCCTCCGTTCATCGGCCAAGGCATGGGCGCCGGCCTGCGTGATGCCAACAACCTCGCCTGGAAGCTCGCGGGCGTCATCAACCGCGCCCTCGAACCGAGCGCACTCGACAGCTACGAGCTCGAGCGCAAGCCGCACGCGCGCACGATGATCACCACCGCGATCGGGATCGGTCTCGCGATGACCGGCGGCGGGGCTGTCGGGGAAGCGCTTCGGGGGTTGGTGTATCCGCGGGCGCACCTCGTCCCGGGCCTTCGGCGCCTCGTCGTCGAAAGCGTGAGTCCACGCTTGCGCTGGTCGTCGTTGTCGGCGCGACGGAGACCGTTGCGATCGTCCGCCCTCGTCGGCACGCTGGCTCCCAACGCGCTCCTGGGCACGGGGGAGCGCCTCGACAGTGTCGCGGACGGGTACGTGCTGGTCACGCGGAGGGCTCCGTCGTCGTCCCTCGAGGCGGAGCTGGCGCGGAGGCGCATCGTGACCGTGACGGCGCACGATGACGAGCCGCTCGGTGCGTGGCTGCGACGGGCACGTGCGGTCGCCGCCGTGGTTCGCCCGGACTTCACCGTCGCGATCGCGGGAAGCGACCCGCAACGGATGGTGGCGCACCTCCCGGGTCTCGCGTCGGACGTGGATCGTCGCCGACCGGGCGCAGGCGCAGGGGTGCGGACGTCGGCGGCCGGTTGATGCCGTCCCCGCGGTGCCTGCGACCACCGAGTGCAGTATTCTTCAGAACTGATGACACTGGAGACGCAGGGACGGGGAGGCGGCGGCCCACGAGGAGCGGCCAACCGTCTCGATCGACGGAAGGCGCGGACCAGGGCGGCACTCATCGAGGCAGCCCAGGCGCTGCTCGCGGAAGGTCGCACGAACGCGCCCGTCAGCGTCATCACGGAAGCCGCTGACCTCGGCACCGGCTCCTTCTACAATCACTTCGACACCAAGGAGCAGTTGTTCGAGGCCGCGGTCGCCGACGCCCTGGAGCGGCACGCCGACTACGTCGAAGAGCTGACGAGCGGACTGGAAGATCCGGCGGCGGTGTTCGCCCAGAGCTACCGCCTCACCGGCCGCCTGCACCGGCAGCAGCCGATGTTGAGCAAGGTCGTGCTGGGCGACGGCCTGCGCTCCCTGAACTCCGCGGACGGCCTGGGGCCTCGCGCCCGCCGTGACATCCAGGCCGCCGCGGCTTCCGGAAGATTCCGGGTGCCCGACCTGGATGTCGCGATGATCACCGTCATGGGTGCCGCGCTGTGCCTGGGCCAGATGATCCACGATCGGCCGGAGGCCGACGATGCGTCCCTGACCGATCGGGTGACCGCCGACGTTCTCCGCGTGCTCGGCATGAGCGCTCAGGAGGCGGAGGCGCTCGCGTTCTCCCCGCTGCGGAGCGGACCCGCCTGAGGGCGCCATTGCAGGGTCATCGCGTTTCACCCGAGCGGGTTGCCGCCCGATCGCGCGTCTTCGGGCGTGCCCAGCGTGCGGGGATGTGGTCGCCGTCCCACACCTGCACCACGCCCCAGGCCGCGGCAGTGAGCGGGACGGCGAGTAGGGCTCCTGTGATTCCGCCGACGGCCGTGCCCGCGGCGATGACGATGAGCACGACGAGGGCGTGGAGGCTGACCGTCTTGCCCATCAGGATCGGCTTCAGGACGTTCCCTTCGAGCTGATTGACGACGATGACGACGAGCACCACGAGTGCCGCGTTCAACGGTCCGTTGCTGACGAGGGCAACCAGGGCGGCGACGGCACCCGCGCTCACGGCGCCGATGATCGGGATGAAGGCGAGCAGGAAGGTGAGGATCGCGAGCGGTACCGCGAGGGGGACCTGCAGGATGAGGAGGCCGATGAAGATTCCCACGGCGTCGAACAGGGCGGCGGCGGCGGTGCTGGAAATGTAGCCGCCGAAGACGTCGACGGTCTTGCGCCTGATGCGCTCTGCGCGGTCGTAGGCGATTCCCTCGAAGGGTCGGGCGAGGAACTCCCACATCTGCGGGCCGTCTTTGAGGAGGAAGAAGAGGATGATCGCCATCATCCCGAGGCTCGCGCTGACTTCGGTGACGGCGCCGATTCCGCCGAGCGCTCCGGATCCGAACTGGGCGCTCGTGACGAAACCGTTGATCTGCTCCGTGAGGTCATTCAGCTGACGCTGGTCCGGTGAGAACGGCAGCGTCTGCAACCAGGTCACAAGGCGCTGGAAGCCGTCCTGGGCCTTGATCGCGAGCTCGCGCCATTCGTGGCCGACGGATCCCACGACGAAGACGAGAGCGCCGATGATCGCCGCGAGGAGGAACACGAGTGCGAGCGCGGCGCCGAGCGCGGGCGGGATCTTGTGTCGTCGCGTCCACTCCATCCACGGTGCGAACGCCGCTGCGAAGATCAGCGCGAGCACGAGAGGGATCGTGACGATCGACACGCGGCTGAGTAGCCAGACCAGTGCCACGACGACCGCGCCGACGATGAGGATCTGCGCCCCGCGGGTCCCGGCGCGCCCAAGCCCGTCGCTCCAGAGCCGCGAAAGGGATGCCCGGGGGGAGTTGGCCGGCGCGGGGCCGGATGACCCCGGATTCGCGTGATCCTGCGATCCGCTTCGGGCCGCTTCGGTCGTCGGTCGGTCCAGGTACCTGGTTCGGAATCGCATGCTCGTTCCTTCGCTCGCGAGATGGGGTGGGCTAATGGACGACGACTTTGAGCAGGACGACCCCGCCGACGGCTGCCAGCTGGAGCAGCAGGTAGCCCGCCTTCTGCCCCTTCGTGGTGGCGCTCCCGCGCAAGCCCCAGAGAACGAGGACGAGCTGGGTGACGGTGAGCGCCGCAATCGCAAGGGTCAGCCCCGTCCTCAGACTCCAGATGCCGGTGTCGCTGAGCAGCAGAAGAACGGCGGGCACGACGGTGATCTCCAGCGCGCGGATCGACGCTCCGAGGATGCTGCGCATCGTGCTCCGCCGCGTTGCTCCTCCGCCCTCACTGGCGTGCGCGATCGTGTCGGCGACAAGACCTGCGGCGAACAGTCCTCCCATGGTGCCGAGGAGGCTGCTCGCGGCGGATCGTCCGGTGAACGCCTCAGACGACGGGATCATGACCAGCAGAGTGGCGACGCCGGTGATGGACGCATACAGCGCCTCCCGGGCGTGCTGCGTCATCCGCGCCGGCCGCTTGCCGTTCTGGTGCCGCCGGTCACGAGCACCTGGCGTTCGATCTCCATGATTTCCAGTCCGTCCGCTTCTGGTTTCGGTTGTCGGGAGCCGACCGAGCAACTGCTCGCCGGCCTTGGGGAGTCGCGGCGATCGGGGCGACCGTGCGCGCGAGAACGCGGCTCGGTGCCCCGATCGGCTCGGCGACTCAGGCGGCGTCGAGCTTCGCCTTGAGGGCCGCGAGGCGCTCCTCGGCGTTCTGGCGGAGCTCAGCCTTGCGCTCCTCGGCGTTCTGGCGGCGCTCAGCCTTCCGCTGTTCGCGCGCGACCCGGTCGGCTTCCTTCTGCGCCGTCCGGTAGGCGTCCTCTGCCGCCTCGAGCTCGGCGAGCACCACGTCGGCGGGACGTCGATACACGGTCCCGCCCTGCTCGGCCATCAGCTTGTCCACGACCTCGACGGCGTACTCGTTGACCTCCGCGACGACGGCCGTGCCGCCCACGGGGACGTAGCGGCTGATCTCTCCGAGCACGCTGTCGGAGTCGTCCGCACGACGGATGTCGAAGGCCCCACCAACCAGCAGGCCTCCGGTCCACCCGAACAGCATCCCGATCGGGCCGCCGATGACGCCGACCATGGCCCCGACCAGGCTGCCCCCCAACGTGGCGGCGCCACCCACGGTGTCGCCACCCTCCGGGGCGTCGAGTCGGCCCTGCTCGTCACGGGTGACGATGCTCGCGGAGAGCACCTCGACTCGCCCCTCCAGCCCGGCGCCCTTGAGCTCGCTGAGCGCCTGATACGCATTGCTCCGGTCCTCGAACGAGACGGCGATGACATTGTGTTCGAACATAGTGTGTGACCTCCAGATCACGTCGTTGCGCGGCATTTCCGCGACACATCAACGTTCCCGTGGATCGGTATTCGGGTCATCGTGCGCTCTGTCGCAGCCCTCGACGCAACCATGTGCACTCTGCCCACCTGGGGCTAGGCTGACCGCGTGTCGATCGCAGACTCGATGGCGAAGGTCATCTCCACGCTCGATTGGGACGGTGACCCCGGACCGGCTTCGCTCGCGGCACACGAGGCCGAGCAGCTACGGTCCCGATTGGGAGACGGCGCAACCCGGTGGGTGGCCGGGGCCGTGGAACAGTCCCTCGCCGCACTGCACGAGCAGATTCACGACTCGCTCGCACCGTGGCCGCTCATCCGAACGTTCGCCCAGCACGTTCTCACCGCGACCCTGCTCCGCCTCGCAGGCGAGGACGAGCTGCCCGCCGACACGGAGGCGATCGATCGCGATCTCGCCGAAGACATCGTTGCGCGGGACATCCCCTTGTCGGAGATCACCGAAGTATTGCGGAGCATGCAGCGTGAGTGGCTGTCACTCCTCATAGATGCCGCCGTCGGCGAGGGGACAGACGGCATCAGCGTCATCCCGGCGTTGGCGACATCGGTTTCCGGAACGATGGATGCGTGGATCGGCGCAGCAACCGATGCGATCGTCGACGAGCGCCGGCGCGTCTACCTGGCTGAGCAGGTTCGCGTTCGGAGCGCGATCGAATCGCTGGTGGCGGCAGAGCCCGTGGATGTCGAAGCGGCCACACGGTTGCTGCGGATCCCGCTCGTCGGATGGCACCTCGGTTGCGCCATCGGAATACCTCCGGGAGGCACGGTCGAACGGCGAGCCCTGGATGGCATCGTGCACCTGTGCGCTCGGGTGGTCGGCAGCGAACGGATGCTGCGATACGAGACGAGCGCTGGGAAGGTCCACCTCTGGGTGAGCACCGATCGCCCGCCGCGGACACCCCGAGTAGAGGACCTCCGCGTGCCGGCACCGCTGCTCGTCGGCATCGGCGAACCACACCCCGGAGCCGACGGATTCCGGCGAACGTTCCTGGAAGCTTCCGATGCGCTGCGGCTGGCCACGAGTCTGGGCGACAACGGCGGACTCTCCTACGGCGACGCGGCGTTGGCGATCGTACTCAGCCGGGACGAGGAACGCGCCCGCTGGTTCGTCGAGCATGAGCTTCGTGATCTCGCCGCTGACAGCCCCGAGATGGCCGACATGCGCAACACACTCCGGATGTTCTTCGAAACGCGGATGCGAATCGCTCCGGCAGCTGAACGTCTCTTTCTGCACCGCAACACGCTCATCAACCGGCTCGAGCGGATCCAGGCCGTTCTCGGACACAGCGTCGTCGAACGCCCCGCGGAGACCCAGGCAGCGCTCGTGCTCGCCGAACTCTTCAAACGTCGTCCCGACGATCCAACCACCGGGCGCGACGAGGACGGGGCTTGACCGAATAGTGGGCGGCTACGAGTAGTGGGAGAGGAGGAGTCGAGCGCCCGCAGACGGATCCGGCAGCGGACGTCCGCAAGCGAATCTCATCCGCTTCGACCTCGACCGTGGACGCGACAGCACAGTCGGACCACACGTTGTACCGTGGGTGAGCCTTCATCCGCCAACGGTCGACATGAAGTAAGGAGCAGCATGGGCACGATCATCCACCAGCCCGCTGCTCAGATGATGGGCGGGCACGCTATCGGGATCCTGCTGCTGAACACCGGATACCCCATTATCCCGGGCAACGTCGCGAACGCGTCGACGTTCAACTACCCGGTCCGGTTCAAGGTCGTCGAGGGCGCCGACAGTCCCCGACTCATCGGTGGCGACCCGACTCTGCTTGAACCCATACTTGCCGCCGCACGAGAGCTCGTCCGGGATGGCTGCCGCGCGATCGTGGGTGCGTGTGGATACTTCGCCCGCTTCCAACGCGAGCTCGCCCAGGCACTGCCGGTCCCAGTGTTCCTGTCCAGCCTGTGTCAGGTTCCGATGGTGCTCGGTGCGCTGCAGCCGCAGCAGCAGCTTGGCATCCTTTGCGCGAATCAGAGCAGTCTCGACCAGCGGATGCTGGCGGCGGTGGGTATCCGCGAGGACGCGCCAATCGTTGTGGCCGGCATGGAGAACAGCCCCGGGTTCCGCGGCGCGATCCTCGAAGACCAGGGCTGGATGGACCTCGACCAGGTGCAAGACGAGGTCGTCAGCACTGCCGTGCGGCTGGTGACAGACCACCCCGAGATCGGCGCTCTGCTGCTCGAATGCAGTGACATGCCCCCGTACGCCAAGCAGATCCAAGATGCGACCGGCCTGCCGGTATGGGACTTCGTCACCCTCATCGACTGGATTCATTCAAGCGTCGTCAGCCGCTCCTACGACGGCTTCATCTGACAACCTGGGCTTGGACTGAGCTCCGGCGGCGGTCGTGGGTAGCGGATCGAGTTCGGTCCGTCGCCGTGTTTCCGAGCATCGGTCACCCGCTGAGCGGGATGACGCCGAGTTGCCGGTAGAGCCCGAGCCGGTCGTACTCCACCAGTCCTTCGCGAGCTTGCCGTCGGCAAAGCGGCCGATGATGATGGCGGTCCATTCCGCTGTCTTGCCGGTCGAGGCGATCCCGGCCCAGTCGCCGTGCTGGGTGCCCCGCCAGTGGCCCCGCCATACGCCGCGGTTGTCGGCGAGGAAGAGATCATCGAGGGTATGGGTGAGATCCGGAAACGCGGTGAAGAAGTCCGCGCATGGCCGCCGCCACGCGGGGAGACCGTGCAGGGTCTGCTGGCCCATCCAATGGGACGAGAGGTCTTCTCTCCAATACGACGCCAGATCGTCGAGTTCATGCCGATTGAACACGGCTTCGATGTAGTCGCGGATCAATGTCTCGTGTGGGGATGCTGCCACGGCACTGCCTCCTTGAGACTCGGGATGACGGG